>NZ_JBTZBT010000002.1:0-1035089 GCF_054880955.1 Stappia sp. ICDLI1TA098 | reverse complement strand
AAACACCCGATCCCATCCCGAACTCGGAAGTGAAACGCCCCAGCGCCAATGGTACTGCGTCTTAAGACGTGGGAGAGTCGGTCGCCGCCAGGCCCGCAAAACGCAATCGAATGTCTATGAAAACGATAACCACTCATATCCAAGCCGCCTCTCTGGAGGCGGCTTTTTGCGTTTCTGCGCCCGCTCCTTCGCCCCAGCCGACGCAAGGATGACGCTGCCCATCGGCCGAACCTCGCGGCAGCGAACGATTCGCCAGGGCGCAAGCGAGAGGTCGATGGACGGCAGCCGGCCAACACACCGACCGTCGCCGGAAATAGACCTCCACCGCATCTCCAGAATCAGTCCCCCCATAAGCCTCGGTCGACGAGCCCGCGGGAAGCCACCAGGAAAACCGGCTCGGTCATCACCTCCGCCCGACCCGCATCCCTGTGCGAATCGCAAACGCAAAACACCCGCCACGCCCAGAATGAGACCCGGAAGGCCAAGCGGAAGAAGACAAAACACTGAAAACAAAAGGGAAAATGGCCGAACGCTCAGCTGGATGGCGGTAGGACGAACGACATGGTCGGCGCGGTGATCTTCCTCGCCTCGAATGCTGGCAGCTGCGCGAGTGGAGAGGCTTTCTTTCTGGCTGGCGGCTACCGAGCCCCCGGGGCTCAGGCGCAGAGCGCCGCCCTGCCTACGGATGGTGGAACACTGGCTCCATCGCGGCCCACCATTCTCCGTTCTCGCGGGTGGCGAACGGTGTCTGCAGCGGATCGCAGATCTTCCACCAATCCTGCATCGCCGGGTTTTCCGCCATGCTGGCCATGTCCGCCTCGAAGTCGTCGCCGGTGTATTCCCAATAGGCGAAGAGCAGGTTGTCCGGCTCCTTCAGGAAGATCGTGTAATTGCGGATGTTGGCGCGTGTGATCGCGTCGAGAACGTGCGGCCAGACCGCTGCGTGCAGTTCCTTGTAGCGCAAGACGGCGTCCGGCTTCAGCCCGATGCAAAGACCCATTCTCCTCATTTCGCTCCAGTCCCCCTCACGTCGGCGAGATCGCCACGGACCGTGGCCGTCCTTGACCGAGTTTTATTGTTATATTAGTATTCATCAATGATGCCGGAATGCAAGCCGGCCCCTCCCATCTCCGGCGAGATTATCAAGGCTCCATGGCGCGCTTCCTCAAACTTACCGATGCCGACAACATCGTCGTGGCGATCGAGACCCTGAACCCTGGGGACGTGGCGGATGGTGTCATCGCCACTGCGCGCGTTCCGCGCGGCCACAAGATGGCCGTCGCTCCGCTCGGCAAGGACGATGCGGTCGTCAAATACGGCCAGGTGATCGGCTTCGCTCGGGACGCGATCGCCGCCGGCGACTGGGTGCATGAACACAATGTCTATCTGCACGCGTTCGACCGGGACTACGCCTATGGCGCGGAGGCGCGCCCGACCGCGTTCGTCGCGCCGGCGCGGCGGCGGACGTTCCAGGGGTTCCCGCGCGCCAACGGCAAGGTCGGCACGCGCAACTACATCGCCGTCCTGACCTCGGTGAACTGCTCTGCCAGCGCCGCCCGCTTTATCGCCGAGGAGGTGACGCGCTCGGGCCTGCTTGCCGACTATCCGAACGTCGATGGCGTCATCCCGCTGGTGCACGGCACGGGTTGCGGTCTCGACATCAACGGCGAGGCCTATGAGCTGCTGAAGCGCACCCAATGGGGGTTCGCCACCAATCCCAACGTCGGGGGCGTGCTGATGGTCGGCCTCGGGTGCGAGGCTTTCCAGATTCCGCGCTGGATGGATGCCTATGGCATCACGGAAGACACCACCTTCCGTACGCTGACGATCCAGGAAATCGGCGGCACCCGCAAGACGGTGGAGGCCGGCGTCAGGGCTATTGCCGAGATGCTGCCGGTCGTCAACGAGGCAAGCCGCCGCGAGACCCCGGCCTCGGAACTGATGCTCGCGCTCCAGTGCGGCGGATCGGACGGATATTCCGGCATCACCGCCAACCCGGCGCTTGGCATCGCGGTGGATCTTCTCGTCGCCGAGGGCGGCACGGCGATCCTCTCGGAGACGCCGGAGATCTATGGCGCGGAACATCTGCTCATGCGCCGCGCTGAAAGCCGCGAGATCGGCGAGAAGCTTGCCGGCCGCATCCGCTGGTGGGAGGACTACACAGCCCGCCACTACATGGAGATGAACAACAATCCCTCGCCCGGCAACAAGGCGGGTGGTCTGACGACGATCCTGGAAAAGTCGCTCGGCGCTGCGGCCAAGGGCGGTTCGACCAATCTCACCGGCGTCTACGACTATGCCGAACCGGTGGACGTGCGCGGCCTCGTCTTCATGGATACGCCCGGTTACGATCCCGTTTCGGCGACCGGGCAGGTCGCCGGCGGGGCCAACATGCTCTGCTTCACCACCGGCCGCGGCTCCGCCTTCGGCTGCAAGCCGACGCCCTCGATCAAGCTTGCCTCGAACTCCTTCATCTACGAGCGAATGGAGGAGGACATGGACATCAATTGCGGCGACGTGCTCGACGGAGTGTCGCTTGCCGAAAAGGGCGAGGAGATCCTGTCGAAGATCCTTGCCGTCGCCTCAGGAGAGCGTACCAAGTCGGAGCAGCTCGGCTACGGCGACAGCGAGTTCGTGCCCTGGTCGGTCGGCGCGACGATGTGAGACGGGCAGACGCCGCGCGGATCAGAGCGCGGCGTCGAGTGCATCCCATATTTCCGCGGGCAGGTCCCGCTCGAACCAGTCGACGCTGGTCGCCAGGTCCTGCGGGCTGCGCGTGCCGACGAGCACCGAGGCGACGGCGGGGTGGCGGAGCGGGAACTGCACCGCCGCAGCGCCAAGTGGTATGCCGTGGCGCTCGGCCACCTCGTGGAGCCTGTCCACCTGGCACAGCACCTCCGTCGGCGCGTCGGCGTAGTTGAACTTCGTCTCGCCGCCCTTTTGCGCTGCCAGGATGCCGGAATTGTAGGCGCCGCCGATGACGATCGAGACGCCCCGCTGCCTGGCCTGCGCCAGAAGCGCCTCGCCGGAGCGGTCGAGCAGCGTGTAGCGGCCGGCGAGCAGGCAGCAGTCCAGATCCGCCTCCTCCATTGCTTCCTCGATGGCCCGGGTTTCGTTGACGCCCAGCCCGAAGCCCTTGATCAGACCCGCCGCGCGCAGCTCCTCAAGTGCCCGGAAGCCGCCCTTCGTCAGGTCGCCCCAGTGTTTCTCATGGCGCTCCGCGTGGGTCACGCGGCCGATGTCGTGGACAAAGAGAATGTCGACCTCCGGCCGGCCGAGCCGCTGCTGGCTGTCGTCGAAGCTGCGCATCAGCCCATCATAGCTGTAGTCGAAGATCTCCTCGAAATTCAGCCCGTTGCGCCAGCCGGAATCGAAGGGATTGCGTGGCGCGGCCGGAGGCAGGTCGCGCCCGGGTCGCCGGCGCGCCATCAACCTGCCAACCTTGGTGCTGACCGTGGCTGTGGATGCCGTGGCGGCCTCCTCGCGCAGGAAATGGCCGAGAAGATGCTCGGCGCGCCCAAGGCCGTACATGGGGGCCGCGTCGAAATAGCGGATGCCCGCCTCCCAGGCGGCGCGCAGCGTGTCTTGCGCCTGGGCAAGTGGCGCCTCGCGGTAGAGGCCGCCGAAGGCCGCGCAGCCGAGCCCGAGGGCCGTCACCTCGATACCGGCCCGCTCGAGCCTGCGTCGTTCAGATACCTTCACGTCATCCCTCCCCGGGTCGTTTCGCCCCGCCGCTTCGCGCTCAGGCCGCCGGCTCGCTGGCCGGCCGGCCTGCGGGCTCCTTGTCGAGATAGGCGAGCGTGTTGCGCAAGGAGGTCTCCAGGTGTTCGCGCAACGCGTTCATCGATGCCTCCGGGTCGCCGCTTTCGAGCGCCTTCAGGATGGCGCGATGCTGGGCGATGGTTTCGCCGGCGGCGCCCGGCGTCGGCAAGGTGCGCAGCCGGCAACGGTCCATCTGCGCCTTGGAAACGTCGACCACCTTCCAGAGCATGGTGAGCCCGTTGACCTCGGCGATCATTCGGTGGAAATCGTCGTCGCGGGCGATTGCCTCGTCGTAGCGCTGGCGAGACACCGCCGTTTGCTGCGCGAGGATGATGTCTTCCAGATCCTGGATCTGCGCCGGTGTGATGACCGGCGCGGCGCGCTTGATGCTCTCCAGCTCCAGCGCGATGCGGATGATGTAGGCCTCCTCAACCTGCTTGCGGCTGATTTCCGAGACGAAGGTGCCGTGCTGGGCGAAGACCTCGATCAACCCCTCGTCGCTGACCTTCTTCACCGCCTCGCGCACCGGCGTGCGCGAGATGCCGAGCTTCGTGGCGATGTCGATCTCGTTGATCGGCGCGCCCGGCCCGATCCGGCCGGTGACGATGGCCTTGCGCACCAGCGCATAGACCTGGTCGCGCAGGGGAATGGCGCGGTTCAGCACCACCCCGTCCAGAAATTCCGCGAGCTTGTCCTTCTCGCCCGCGCGCGGCATTCTCGCTGCCATGCCATTCGACCTCGCTTTTGTCCGCAGCCAGTCCGGCCGCGTGCCCGGAGTGTCGCGAAACGCGCCTGGCGTCAATGCGCCAACCTTCGCTCTCGACGCCCGGTAATTTATTATACTAGTGTAACAGAGACCGACAAGCGATGCCTTCTCTTCTCGCAAGGGGAGCAGTCCGCTCCGTCGCGGGCACGGGAGGGGACCCATGACGCACCATCCTGTTGTTGACGCACATCATCATTTCTGGCGTGTCGCGCGCGGTGACTACCACTGGATGTCGCCGGAGATGGGCGCGCCGCTTTACAGGGACTACGGACCCGCCGACCTCGAACCGCTGCTGCGCAGGGCGGGCGTCGACGCGACGGTGGTGGTGCAGGCGGCGGCAAGCGAGGCGGAAACGCTCTACCTGCTCGACCTCGCCGAGGCGACGGACTTCGTCGCCGGTGTCGTCGGCTGGCTCGACATGGAGGATCCGCGCTTCGCCGAAAGGCTCGAAGCGTTCCGCACCCATGCGAAGTTCGTCGGCATCCGGCCCATGCTGCAGGATCTGGAGGATGATGCCTACATCCTGCGGCCCGCGGTTCTCGACAGCCTCGCCGTCCTGGCGCAGAGCAACATCGCCTTCGATATTCTCACTTATCCCCGCCACCTGCCGCATGTCGCGACCGCCCTGGAGCAGGTGCCCGGTCTGCGGGCCGTCGTCGACCATCTCTCCAAGCCGGATATCGCTGGCGGGGGGATCGGCGGCTGGGCGCGGGACATTGCCCGCATCGCCGACTTCCCCAATGTCCACTGCAAGCTCTCTGGCATGATCACGGAGGCCGACGCGGGAGCCTGGCGGCCGCGCGACCTCGAGCCTTTTGTCGACCATGTCCTTGCCGTCTTCGGGCCCGAGCGCCTGCTCTACGGAAGTGACTGGCCGGTTTGCCTGCTCGCGGGCAGCTATGCCGAGGCGATGAATGCCCTGCGCGGCGTGCTGTGCGGCAAGCTGCCGGCGGCAGCGCTCGCCGACGTTTTCGGCCGCAATGCCGTGCGTTTCTATGGTCTGGAGCTGTGATCGTCCCGGGCGCGAAACTGGCGAATGCCATCAGGGGGGCATCGCTTGTCCTTATTATTATATTAGTGTAATAGATGGGTGTCCGGTGGCATCCGGCCCTTGGAGGAGGGTCGGCCACGGGCGCGGAGGGGGACATGAGCGCATCGACCTGCGCCTTGCGCATGCGGGGCATCAGCAAGACCTTTCCTGGCGTGAAGGCGCTTTGCGACGTGACGCTCTCTGTCGACTACGGTCGGGTGCATGCGATCGTCGGCGAGAACGGCGCTGGCAAATCGACGCTGATGAAGATCCTGAGCGGCGCCTATCTTCCTTCTTCCGGCAGCACCGAAGTCAATGGCGTCGAAGTGAGGATGCGTCGGCCGGCCGACGCGCAACGCCTCGGCATCCGCATGGTGCATCAGGAGCTCAATCTCGTTCCCGATCTCACGGTCGCGGAGAATGTCTACCTCGGACGCATGCCGCGCCGCTGGGGCTTCGCCGACAGGGCGCGAATGATCCGCGACGTGGAGGTGGTCCTGAAGGAACTCGGGGCCTCCATCGATCCCGCCGCCCGCCTCGGCGATTTGTCCATCAGCCAGCAACAGCTTGTCGAGATCGCCAAGGCCTATGCGGCGGGGCCGCGCATCATCGTGCTCGACGAGCCGACCTCGAGCCTCAGCGAGCACGAGACCGCCGCGCTCTTTCGCATCCTGCGCAGGATGCGCGACCAGGGGCTGGCGATCATCTACATCAGCCACCGCCTCAAGGAGGTGCTGGAGATCGCCGATGACGTGACAATCCTGCGCGATGGCAACCTGATCGAGACCCGGCCGGCGGAGGGCATCAGCGCCTCCGAGATGATCCGCTGCATGGTCGGGCGCGAGGTCACGAATGTCTTTCCCAAGACGCCGTCGCGGATCGGCGTGCCCGTGCTTCGGGTCGAGGGGCTTGGCGACGGCTACAATTTTCGCGACATCGGCTTCGAGGTGCGCGCCGGTGAAATCCTGGGCCTCACCGGGCTTGTCGGTGCCGGGAGAACCGAACTGGCCCGCGCCATCTTCGGTCTCGCGCCGGTCACGGCCGGGCGGATCGAGATCGACGGCCGCGAGGTGCGCATCGGTTCGCCGGCGGCGGCCGTGCGCGCCGGCATCGGCTTTGTACCCGAGGACCGCAAGGCCGATGGCATCGTTCCCTCGATGAGCGTGCGCGAGAACATCAGCCTGCCGGTGCTTCGCAGGATGTCCCGCTTCGGCCGTGTCAGCCTTGGCCGCGACCGCGAGCTTGCCGCTCGCTTCGTCCGCGAGCTTTCCATCGCCCCGCCCGATCCCGAACGGCGCATCGACCTTCTTTCGGGCGGGAACCAGCAAAAGGCCGTCATCTCCCGATGGCTCTCGACCGGCCCAAAGGTGCTCATCCTCGACGAACCGACGCGCGGCGTCGACGTCGGCGCCAAGGCGGAGATCCACCGCATCGTCGGTGAACTCGTCGCCGGTGGCCTGGCGGTGGTGATGATTTCCTCCGAGCTTGCCGAGGTTCTGGGCGTCTGTGACCGCGTCGTTGTGATGCGTGACGGGCGGGCCTGCGCCCCGCTCGAGCGCGCGGAACTCTCCGAGGAACGCATCATGGCACTTGCCACGGGAGAAGAGGCCGCATGACGGATATACCCGCACCCATGCAACGCAGCGCAGACGCCGAACGTTTCAGGGCCGAAGGCGCGCTGGCGGGTCTCCTGTCGCGCGGCGGGCTGGCGCTGGCCATTCTCGCGGTGCTTGTCTACGGCTGGGCCGCGAGCCCGATGTTCCTGACGGCGGACAACCTGCTCAACGTGCTGATGTCGATGGCGATCATCGGCATCGTCGTCGTCGGCATGACGTTCGTGCTGGTCGTCGGCGGGCTCGCGGACCTCTCGGTCCCCGCCACCATCGCCTGCGGGGCGATCCTGTCGCTGGCGCTCCAGCCCGTGATCGGCCCGGTGCCGGCGTTTGGAGCGGCGATTGCGCTGGCCGGCGTCTGCGGACTGGTGAGCGGCATTCTCGTTGGCTACGTCGGTATCAACCCGATCATCGCGACGCTCGGCGTCGGCACCATCGTGCTCGGCATCGTCCAGTCCGCGGTCGGCGGCGTCATCGTCTATGGCGCAAATCCGGAGACCGCCGTCCTGCTGAAAAGCCGCGTGCTCGGCATCCCCTTCATTGTCCTCGTTTTTCTGGCCGTCGCCCTTCTGGGCCATTTCCTGCTCGCCCGCTCGTGGTGGGGCCGCTGGACCTTCGCAACCGGGGGCAACCTCTCCGCCGCCGAGGCCAGCGCCGTGCCGGTTCGGGCGGTGAGGGCGGGCGCCTTCGTCATCACCGGCCTGTGCTCCGGGCTGAGCGGCGCGCTGCTTGGCCTGACGCTTCAAAGTGCGCGTCCACTCGTCGGCACCGGCTACGAGTTCAGCGCCATCACGGCGGTGGTGGTCGGCGGCGTCTCGATCATGGGCGGGGCGGGCTCGGTGCCACGGGCCATCGCCGGGCTGGTCTTCGTTCAGCTCCTGACCAACATCATGGTGCTTCAGGGGGTGCGTACGCCGGTGCAGGGGCTGGTTCTCGGCTTGTTGATCGCCGGCGCCGTGGCGCTCGACATGGCGCTGCGCCGGCGGGGAGGCGCATGATGAAACCGCTTGCCCGGATCGTGCGCTACCGCGTTGCCCTCATTTTCGGCCTGACGCTTCTCGCCGCCGCCCTGTTCGTGCCCGGGTTCGTCAAGGTGACGACGCTCAGCCTCGGTCTCGACCGGGGTTCGACCATCGGCATCATCGCCATCGGCATGACCGTGCTGCTGATCGCCCGCCAGATCGACCTCTCGGTCGGCTCGACCTTCGCGCTGGCGGGCATCGTCGCCATCGGGCTTCAGCCCGTCGTCGGCATCTGGCCGGCGGCGGGGCTGGGCGTTCTCGCCGGCGCTTTGGCGGGAGCGATCAACGGCATCCTCGTCGTTGGCATGCGGATCAACGCACTGGTGGCGACGCTTGCGACCATGCTGATCTTCCGCTCCGCCGCCCACTGGCTGACCGACAGTCAGCCCTTGCCGGGCACGGACATCATGCTGTCGGTCTCCCTGTCGCAGATCTTCCTCGATGTGTTCACCCTGCGCAGCGCCCTTTTCGTCAGCGCCATCCTGTTGCTTCAGGTCTGGCTGACGCACACGGTCGCCGGGCGCAATCTCTTTGCCGTCGGCTCAAACGCCGCCGCCGCCGAGGCGAGCGGCATCTCTCCGGGTCGTACCGTGTTTCTTGCCTTCGTCTTCGCTGGAATGCTGGCCGGCGTTGCCGGCGTTTTGCAGAGCCTGATCACCAACACCGGCTCGCCGGTCTTCGGCTCGGAGCTGCTCGTCACCGTCATCGCTGCGGTCGTTGTCGGCGGCACCCGCATCGAGGGTGGGCGCGGGTCGGCGCTGGGCACGCTGGGAGGCGTGCTTACCATCGCTTCGATGACGACGGCGATGGAGTTTCAGTCGGTGCCCGCCTACGTGCAGCAGGTCGTCGCCGGCGTCATTCTGATCGTGCTCGTCGTGCTCGACCGCACCGTGCGGCCCGGGCCGCGCAGCCATGCCGCGGCGGGCGCCTCTGGCTGATTGCCTGTCTTTGGGAGGAGAAAGAACATGCGCATGAGAAAATCAGGACTTCTGGCAGGGGCGCTGATGCTGGTGGCAAGCGTCGGCGTGGCCGAGGCGAAGAGCGTCTGCTACGTGACGGCGGCAGACGCCCACGCCTATGCCACGCCGGCAAACGAGGCGCTGGCTGCCCGGGCCAGGGAACTCGGCCTCGAGGTCATCACGCTCAGCCAGAATTTCGACGTGCAGACGGGCACCGAGCAGATCGGCACCTGCATCGCACGCGGCGTCGACGGCATCATCCTGTGGCCGCTCGATCCGCAGGCCTATATCCCCGGTCTTGCCCGGGCGCAGCAGGCGGAAATCCCCTCGATCCTGATCAACTCGCCGATGAGCGAGCAGGCCAATGCCTTCATCAAGTCGTTCACCGGCCCCGACGTCTACGAGGAGGGCGAGATGGCGGCCGATGCGCTCAATGGCGCGCTGGGCGGCAAGGGCTCCGTCGTCGTCATCGCGGGGCAGGCCGGCAACGGCACGACCATCGGCCGCGTTGGCGGCTTCGTCGACCGGCTTGCCGAGATCGGCAGCAAAATCGAGGTTCTCGACACGGTCAACGCCGATTTCGATCAGCAGAAGGCGCTCGTCGTCAGCCGCGACCTCATCACCCGCTTCGGCGACCGCATCCATGGCGTCTATGCCAATGACGACACGATGGCGCGCGGCTTCATCGACGCGTGGAAGGAAGCGAACCCGGGCGAGGCGACGCCGCCGATTGTCGGCATCAACGGCCAGAAGGACGCCTTCGCCTCGATCAAGTCCGGCGAGATGTACGCGACCATCGTTCAGTCACCGGTCGAGGATGGCAGGCTTGCCATCGAGACCATGGCGGCGATCCTGGACGGCAAGGAAGTCAAGGCGCGCCTGCCGATCCCGCTGACGGTCGTCACCAGCGAGAATGTCGACAGCGTCGAACCGGCATTCTGAGCCCTCGCGCCGAAGGGATGGGATAAAACGCATCGGGCCCGGTCATGCGACCGGGCCCGATGCCGTTCTGCTGGCCCTCGGGCGGCCTAGGTCGCTCGTTCGGTGAGCAGGACGACCACCTTCGCATTCTCGCCGAGGTCGAGCGCGGTCCTCAGGTCCGGATCGCCGCAGGCGCGGCAAAGTCCCGCCAGGCCGGCCGCCCCCGAAGGGCCGACGCTGATTGCCTGCGTGCCCGCCGCGAGCTGGCTCATCGCCGCGCGGGCCTCTCCGTCGGAGATCGACAGATAGTTGGACGCGAGGCTTGCGACCGTCGGCCAGGCGCCGGCGGCTGGCTTCAGGCAGTCGAGGCGGGTCATGATGGTTTCCCCGTCCGCCGCGATCTCGCTCAGCCGTCCTGCCCGCGCGCTCGCCGCGAGACAGGCGGCGCTCTCCGGCTCGACCACGACGAAGCGCGGCAGCGCCGTCGCACCATGGCGGGTTCGCCAGTAGCCCATGACCCCGGCGGCAAGCCCGCCGACGCCGGCCTGTACGAACACATGTGTCGGCGCTTCGCCAGCGGCCTCGAGCGCGTCGATGATTTCCCCGGCCAGCACGCTGTAGCCCTGCATGACGAACTGGCTCGCCTCGAATCCCGGCTCGCCTTCCTCGGCGATGTCGGGCACGGCGAGCACGCCGTCGCGTCGGCCAGCCTTGGCGGCTTCGGCGACTGCCGTCTCGTAGCTGCCGTTGATGCGAACGACCTCGGCGCCAAGGGTGGCGATTGCCCGCTCAACCTCCGTCCCGACTGCCAAATGGATGAGGATCCGGGCTTTCGCTCCGGCAAGCCGTGCCCCGGCGGCGACCGAGAGACCGTGATTTCCCGCCGATGCCGTGGTGACGGTAAGCCGGCTTGCTATCTCGCGGACCTCCGTGTTGCGGCCGATCTCGGCGGGCTCGACGCAGCGGCCGAGGGTGCTTTCCGCCGCCCGGTGGACGAGACGGATCACAGCATAGGCACCGCCAAGCGCCTTGAAGCTGCCAAGACCCATGCGCGCGGTCTCGTCCTTGAGGAAGAGCGCGCCGAGGCCAAGGGCTGAGGCGAGATCCGGCCGGTGGCGCAGCGGCGTTGCGGCAAGGCCCATCGTCGGACCGAGGAAACGGGCGACCTCCTCCGGAGCGCCGGGCGCGCACCACCAGGGGCGGGGCGACGAGGAGGGGGAAAGGGAGGCGGTATCCATTGGTCAGTCTCCGAGCCGCTGGCGCACCAGCGTGGTGAAATAGGCGATGCCGGCGGCGAGCGCGGCATCGTTGAAATCATAATGGGCGCTGTGCAGCGGCATGCCGTGGGCACCCTGGGTGCCATTGCCGAGATAGGCGAAATTCCCGGGTCGATGTTGCAGGAACAGGCCGAAGTCCTCCGCCCCCATCATCGGCACCGGATCCGGGTCGACGGCCTCGGCCCCGAGCGCGGCGTGCGCTGCCGCCAGGGCGTGGCCGGTCTCGGCCGGATGGTTCACGGTCGGGGCGAACTCATGGGTGTAGCTTATCTCGATGTCGGCTCCGAAGGCCGCGGCCACGCCCTGCGATATCTGCCGCATCTCGCGTTCGATCAGCGCCTGCATCGCTGGCGTGAAGCTGCGGGTATCGCCTTTCAGCGTTACCGTCTCGGGCAGCACGTTGCGTGTTCCGTCGCTGAGGATCTCGGTGATCGAGACGACCGCGTTGTCGAGTGGATCGGCACGACGCGAGACGATCGCCTGCAGCGCCAGCGTCAGATGGGCGGCGATAACGATCGGGTCGTTGGAGACATGCGGTCGCGCCGCGTGGCCGCCACGTCCGGTGAGGCGAATCTCGAAGTTGTCTTCCGAGGCCATCAGCGCGCCGGGCCGCGTCGCGAACTGCCCGGTCTCGAGGCCCGGCAGGTTGTGCAGGCCGTAGATCTCGTCGAAGGGAAAGCGCTCGAGCAGCCCGTCGTCGAGCATCGCCCGCGCGCCGCGTCCGTGTTCCTCCGCCGGCTGGAACAGGAAGACGGCGGTGCCGGAAAAGCCCCCCTCGTGGGAAAGCGCGCGCGCCGCGCCGAGCAGGATCGCGGTATGCCCGTCATGGCCGCAGGCGTGCATGGTTCCGTGATTGCGCGAGGCGTGCGGCAGGTTGGTCTTTTCAGTGATCCTCAGCGCGTCCATGTCGGCGCGTAGGCAGATGCTGCCCGTGCCCTCGCCACGCCGCAGCAGCCCGACGACGCCGGTGCCGCCGATGCCCTCGTGGACGTCGAGGCCGAACGCGCGCAGCCTCGCGGCGATAAAGCGGGCCGTCTCGTGTTCCTCGAATCCGAATTCCGGATGGGCGTGCAGGTGCCGCCGCCAGTCCGTCGCCTCTTCGGCCACTCCCTGCCAGAGCGTTGCGTTCATCGCGTTTCCCCATGGTCCGTTGCCTTGTCACAGGGAAGACTGGATTGAGCGCTGGATTTCTGCAAATTCTGAAAGAAAACGCCGAAATCAGGAGAGGGGACGCAGGCCATGGCCGGATCGGCGCGAAAATCGGTGAAGCTCGACGATCACGACATTGCACTCCTGAACCTCGTCCAGGAGAACAACCTGCTGACGGCGGAGCAGATGGCGGCGCGGGTGAGCCTCTCGCCTTCCGCGTGCCAGCGGCGGCTCCGCAAGCTGCGGGACGCGGGCGTCATTCGCGCCGATGTGGCGCTGCTCGATCCGGCGGCCGTCGGTCCCAGCGTCACCACCATTGTGCATGTGTCGCTGGAGCGCGAACGTCTCGACCTGCTCGAGGCCTTTCGTGCCGAGCTCTCCGCCCGCCCGGAAGTCACCCAGTGCTATTATGTCACCGGTGACGCCGATTTTGTCCTCGTCGTCGTGACCCCGGACATGGAGGCCTATGGCGCCTTCACCGAGCGCGCCTTCTTCGCCAATGCAAATGTACGGTCCTTCCAGACCTACACGGTGATGAAGACCGTGAAGGCGACGATGAAGGTTCCCCTCTCCTAGGCTCCTGCTTCCTCGTTCATGTCTGGCGCGACAAGATCGCCGACCGGCCCGTCGAGATGAAGCCTTGCCCCGGTCTGCGCCTGAAGCGCCTCCAGCGACAGGCCGGCTGGTTTCTCGCGCAGCACGAAGCGCCCGTCCGCAATGTCGATGACGGCGAGGCTGGTGTAGACGCGGGTGACGCAGGCAACGCCGGTCAGCGGAAAGCTGCAGCGTTCAACCAGCTTGGGCTGGCCGTCCTTGGTGACGTGTTCGGTGATCACCGCCACGCGCCTTGCGCCGTGAACCAGGTCCATCGCCCCGCCGACCGCCGGCACGCCCTTCGTGCCGACGCGCCAGTTGGCGAGATCGCCGGTTTCCGCCACCTGGTAGGCGCCGAGGATCGCCACGTCGAGGTGACCGCCGCGCACCATGGCGAAACTGTCGGCGTGGTGGAAGAAGGCGGCCCCCGGTTTCAGTGTGATCGCCTTCTTGCCGGCATTGATCAGGTCCCAGTCCTCCTCGCCTGCCGGAGGCGCCTTGCCGAAGCCGAGAACGCCGTTTTCGGTGTGGAAGATCGCTTCTCTCCCCTCGGGCTGAAAGCGGGCAACCAGTTCGGGAAAGCCGATGCCGAGGTTGACATAGGCGCCGTCGGCAATGTCCTGGGCCGCGCGCCAGGCGATCTGCGCGTTTGTCAGCTTGGTCATGCCGTGCCCTCCCGGGAGGACACGACCGAGCCCCGGTGGGCGACACCGGCGCGGATCAGCGCTTCCTCCTGCGCCGGGTCGGCCACCTCGACAACCGCGTCGACGAAGATGCCAGGGGTGACAACCGCTTCCGGGTCGATGCCGCCGGCGGGCACGATCTGGCGTGCCTGCACGATCGTGCGTGCCGCTGCCATTGCCATCAGCGGGTTGAAGTTCCGCGCCGCCAGCCGGTAGACGAGATTGCCGAGCGGGTCGGCGCGTTCGGCCTTCAGCAGCGCGAAATCTGCCTTCAACCAGCGTTCCTGCACATACATGCGCCCGTCGAATTCACCCGTCGGCTTACCCTCGGCAAGCTCCGTTCCGTAGGACGCCGGCGTGTAGAAGGCCGGAATGCCGGCGCCGCCGGCGCGAATGCGTTCGGCGAGCGTGCCCTGCGGCACCAGTTCCAGCTCGATCTCGCCGGCAAGGTATTTCTGGGTGAAGGCGCGCGGCTCGCTCGAGCGCGGGAAGGAGCAGACCATCCGCCGCACCATGCCGGCATCTATCATCGCGGCGATGCCGACCCGGCCGTTACCGGCATTGTTGTTGATGACGGTGAGGTCCCCTGGCGCTCCGGTGTCCAGGTAGCGGTCGATCAGAGCGTGGATCAGCTCGATCGGCGCGCCGGAGCCGCCGAAGCCGCCGATCATCACCGATGCACCGGTTCCGATCCGGGAAACCGCCTCATGGGCGGTCGCGATGGTCTTGTCCATGACATCTCTCCCCCGCAGGCGCGCTGGGCAACTGCATGTCGTCGCAAGCCTGCTGTACCCCGGCTGCGGGTGCAATGGCTGGCGTGCGGATCTTGACACTTGTTCGGATTGTGGAACTTGCTGTTCGCATGTTGAACAAGACCGACACCATCGCCTCGCTCGCCAAGGGGCTTCGGGTGCTTGCCTGCTTCGGCGCCGAAACGCCGCGCCTGGCCATCGCCGATGTGGCGGAGGCGACCGGCCTCGACCGGGCGACGGCGCGCCGCTGTCTCCTCACGCTCCATGCGGAAGGCTATGCCGACTACGATGGCAAGTATTTCGCGTTGACGCCCAGGGCGCTGCGCCTCGGCATGGGCGCGCTTGCGGCGCTGCCCCTGCCGCAGATCGTCCAGCCCTGGCTCGACCAGCTTTGCGAGCGCATCGGCCAGTCCTGTTCGGTGTCGATCCTGGACGAGACGGAGATCGTCTATGTGGCGCGGGCGGCGCAGAAGCGGGTCATGTCGATCGGCCTGATGCCGGGCTCGCGGCTGCCGGCCCATTGCACCTCGATGGGCCGGGTGCTGCTTGCCGCGCGTCCCCAGGACGAGGCGCTGGAGCTTGTCGAGCGCTCGGACCTGACGCCGCGCACGCCGGCGAGCCTGACTGATCCGTCGGAGATCCTGGCGCGCGTTGCGCAGGTGCGCGCCATTGGCCATGCGCTGATCGACCAGGAGGTCGAGCTCGGCCTGCGTTCGATCGCCGTGCCGCTCTTCGACATGCGCGGGCGCGTGATTGCCGCGCTCAACACCGGCGTTGCGGCGGTGCATGCGGAGCCGGAGGATCTCGTCCGCCTCTACCTTCCGGCGCTGCTCAAGGTTCAGGAAGGGCTGCGCCGGGTCCTGCGCTGAGAGCGGCACGACCCGGCGCATGCGGCGACCCGGGGGGAACAGGTCACCGTATCCACTGCATCCCGTCGATGGAGATGTCCTGCCCGGTGAGGAAGTTGGGCTCCGCCGTCGCCAGGAAGGTGACGACGCTGGCCACGTCCTCGGGCGTGCCGACGCGCTTCAGCGCGATGCCGGCGGCAAGCTCGGTCTCGCGGGCCTCGATCATGGCGTTCGAGCGCTCGGTCTTGATCACGCCCGGACAGATGGCGTTGACCGCGATCTCCGGACCCAACTCCTTTGCCAGCGCCCGGGTCATGCCGAGGATGCCGGCCTTGGCGGCGGTGTAGGAGAACTTGCTCACCGCGCTGGTGACGCCGCCGGTATGGGCGTTCATCGACGACATGTTGATGATGCGGCCGCCGCCGTTTCTGCGCATCACCGGAACCACTGGCTGGATGTAGTTGAACGCACCCTTGAGATTGATGGCGATGGTGTCGTCGAACTCGTCCTCCGAGATCTCTGTTATGCCTTTCGGCATTGGCCGCCCGGCGTTGTTGAAGAGCACGTCGATCCGGCCCCAGGCTGCATCCACCTGGCGCACCACGTCGGCGGCGCGGGCGTGGTCGCGCACGTCCGCCACGAAGGTCAGCGCGCAGCGCGACAGGGCGCGGATTTCGGCCTCGGTACGCTTGAGGTCGTCCTCCAGCAGATCGACCAGCGCGATGTCGAAGCCGGCCCTGGCCAGGTCGAGCGCGCAGGCGCGGCCGATGCCGCGCCCGCCGCCGGTGACAAGCGCGAGCCTGCGCCCCGCCTCACTCACCGCCGTTCTCTTTGGCGAAGCGGGCGACGTCGGCGTGGGTCGCGAACCACACGTCGTCATGGCCCTGGATGTGCCGGATAAGCTCCTCAAGCACGAAGATGCGCGAGCGGTAGCCGGTGACATGCGGGTGCATGGTCAGCAGGAACAGCCCGCCTTCCTCATGGGCGCGGTCGAACTCGCGGCGGAAGATGTCAAGCACGGCCGTCGGCGGCGTGTAGGGGCGCAGCGCCGTGAAGCGGTTCATGTTGAAATAGACCGCGTCGTCGCGGATCCACTCGACCGGCAGCTCGACGATGCCCGTCGGCTCTCCGTCCTCGACAAGCTCGTAAGGGTCGTCATCGGCCATCAGCGAGGAATCGTAGAGCAGCCCCAGCTCGCGTTCGATGCCGAGGGTCGCATCCGAGAAGTCCCAGGATGGCGTGCGCATGCCGACGGGGCGGATGCCGGTGACGGCCTCCAGCGTGTCGGCGGCGCGCAGATGCAACTCGCGCTCGTTCTCCGGCGGCACCTGCGTGTTGACCTCGTGGATCCAGCCGTGCAGGCCGATCTCGTGACCCGCGCCGACGACGCGCTTCTGCTCGTCGGGATAGAGCAGGGCGACGACAGCCGGCACGAAGAAGGTGGCCGGCACACCGGCGTCCTCCAGCACCTTCAGGATGCGCGGCACGCCGACGCGGTTTCCGTACTGGCCTTGCGACATGCGGCCGATGGAGGTGCCGCCGTCGCGCAGCTCATTGGTCTCATGATCGCTGTCGAAGGACAGAGCCACGGCGCAGCGCGCGCCATCCTTCCACGCCTTCGGCTTCAGCGAGCGGCCCGCGCGCACCTTCTCGACCCGGCCGCGCCAGGTCGCTTCGTCCCATTCCCACGGCTCCATGGCCCGCATCTCCTTGTTATTCCGCCGCTTCCGGCAGCACAGGCACAGCTGCGAGCAGCCGCCTGGTGTAGTCGTGCGCCGGATGGTCGTAGATCGCGCCGGCTTCGCCTTCCTCGACGATCTTGCCCAGGTACATGATCGCCACCCGGTCGCAGAGGTGACGCACCACCGCGAGGTCGTGGCTGATGAAGACCAGTGACAGGTCGAGTTCGGCACGCAGGCGGATCAGCAGGTTGATGATCTGTGCCTGGATCGAGACATCGAGCGAGGCGACCGGCTCGTCGCAGATGACCACGTCCGGCTGCATGGCAAGCGCCCGGGCAATGGCGATGCGCTGGCGCTGACCGCCGGAAAACTGGTGCGGGAAACGTCCGGCCACCTCCGGGTCGAGGCCGACGGCGGCAAGCCACTGGCGCACATAGGCCGGGGCCTGCGCGCGCGTGACGATGCCGTGGGCGCGCGGCCCCTCGGCAACGATGTCGCCAATGCGCATGCGCCCGTTGAGCGAGGCGAAGGGGTCCTGGAAGATGGTCTGGATGCGGGTGGTGATCTTGCGTGCGCCGCGTCCCGCGCTCATCACCGGCTTGCCGTCGAGCAGCACCGTTCCCGCGCTTGGCTGCAGGATGCCGGCGGCCATGCGCCCGAGCGTGGATTTGCCCGAACCGGATTCCCCGACAAGTCCCAGAACCTCGCCGCGCTTCAGCGTCAGGCTCACCCCATCGACCGCCTGCACCGCCGGCAGCGGCCGGGCGAGGCCGGCACGTTCCGCCAGCCGCTGGAACAGGCCGGCGGGCTTCTGGAAGCGCTTCGACACCGCGTCGATGACGAGATAGGGCGTCCCAAGGGGCGGCAGGTCGGCGTGCACCCGCTCGCGCGGCGGCGGCGCGGCGTCCTCCAGCCCGCCGCCGCGGGCAAGCAGTTCGCCGGGCTTCGCCCGCGAGGGCAGGGCGTCGAGCAGCGCCTTCGTGTAGTCGTGCTGCGGCCGGGTCAGCACCGAGAGTGCCGGACCGATTTCCACCAGCCGGCCGGCGCGCATCACCGCCACCCGGTCGGCGATGGAGGAGACCGTCGCCAGGTCGTGGCTGATCCAGATCAGCGCCGTGCCGAGTTCGGAGACGAGTTCCTTCATCTCGGTCAGGATCTCGGCCTGGATCGAAACATCGAGCGCGGTGGTCGGCTCGTCGCAGATGATCAGTTTCGGCCGATGCAGCAGGGCGATGGCGATGGCGACGCGCTGGCGCATGCCGCCGGAGAACTGGTGCGGGTAGAAGTCGACCTTGCGCTCCGGCTCGGTGATGCGCACCTGCGCGAGCGCGGCGATGGCGCGCGCGCGCGCGGTTGCCGCGTCGACCTTTTCATGGGCCTCGAGCGCCAACTGGATCTGCGTGCCGATGGTGAGCACCGGGTTCAGCGTCATCATCGGGTCCTGGAAGACCATGGAGATGGCCTTGCCGCGGATTGCCCGCAGCTCGGAGGAGGTCAGACCGATCAGCTCGCGCCCCTCGAGCTTGATGGAGCCGCCGACGATGCGGCCGGGTTCGTCGATCAGGCCGATGATCGAGAAGCCGGTGATCGACTTGCCGGAGCCGGATTCGCCGACGAGGCCCAGGACCTCCCCGGCAGCGATGGAGAAGGACACGCCGTCGACGGCCTTCAGCTCGCTTCGTCCGCTCGGGAACCAAGTCTGCAGGTTCGTGACTTCGAGCAGCGGCGCGGTCATCGGCGGAGCCTCGGGTTGAGCTGGTCGCGCACCTGGTCGCCGACCAGATTGAGCGAGACGATGAAGAGGATCAGGGCGATGCCGGGGTAGATCGAGATCCAGTAGCGCCCCGAGAGGAGATACTGGAAGCCGTTGGAGATCAGCATGCCGAGGGAGGGCTCGGTCGGCGGCAGGCCGACGCCGAGGAAGGAGAGTGTCGCTTCCAGCGCGATGGCTGCTGCGATCTGCACGGTGGCGACGACGATCAGCGGCGGCATCGAGTTCGGCAGGATGTGGCGCAGCACCACCCGGCCGTGGGACAGCGGCACGGAGAGTGCCGCCTCCACATAGTCCTTCTGCCGCTCCGCCGCCGCTGCGCCATGGGCGGTGCGGGCGAAATAGGCGTATTGGGCGAAGATCAGCGCCATGATCAGCTGATAGCGGCCCTGGCCGAGGATCGCCGCGATGACGAAGGCGAGCAGGATCGCCGGGAACGACAGCTGCAGGTCGATGACGCGCATCACCACGCTCTCGAAGCGCCCGCCGATATAGGCGGCAGAGCAGCCGACGATGGCCCCGACGGTGAAGGCAACGCCGCCGGCGATGACGCCCATCTCCAGCGAAATGCGCAATCCGTAGATGATCGCCGACAGCAGGTCGCGACCCTGCGAATCCGTGCCCAGCCAGTGGACATAGCCGCCGGCGCCGACATATCCCGGCGGCCGGCGCGCGTCGCGCAGCACCAGATGGGCGAGGTCGTAGGGGTCCTGCGGCGCGATGAAGGGAGCAAAGAGCGCCGTCAGCACGATCAGGAGGACGACGAGCGCCGCCGCGGTTGCGATCCTGTTGCGGGAGAACTCCGCCAGGAAGCGGGCGAGAAGCGTGTCACGCATCAGGAACGCCCCTTTCTCAGTCGCGGATCGAGCAGCGCGTAGGTCACGTCGACGGCGAGGTTGATGAAGATGAAGAGCATCGCGACGAGCATCAGGTAGGCGACCATCACCGGCCGGTCGAGCGACGTGATGCTGTCGATGATGAGCTTGCCGAGGCCCGGCCAGGAGAAGATCGTTTCCGTGACGACGGCAAAGGCCAGGGTCGAGCCGAGCTCGAGGCCGAAGACGGTGACGAGCGGGATCGAGATCAGCCGGAGCACATGCCGGCGCAGCACCGTGTATTCGGACAGGCCGGCGGCGCGGGCGAATTTCACCGTATCGCTCAGCATCAGTTCACGGGTGCCGGCGCGGGCAAGCCGGATCATCAGCGCGAACTTGAACATCGCCAGGTTCAGTGCCGGCAGCACCATATGCGACCAGCCGTTCAGGGTCAGGAAGCTGAATTCCATGCCAAGCAGGTTGACCGTCTCACCGCGCCCGCCCGCCGGCATCCAGCCGAGCTGCACGGCGAAGACCATGATCAGCATCAGGCCGAACCAGAAGGTGGGAACCGAGAAGCCGAGGATCGAGGCGGCCATGATCGTGCGCGCGACCAGGCTGTTGGGCCGGTAGCCGGCGTACATGCCGAGCGGAATGCCGACGAGGCTGGCGAAGAGCACGGCCGTCAGCGTCAGTTCCAGGGTCGCTGGCAGGCGCGACATGATCAGCTCGCTGACCGGCATGTTGTAGACGAAGGAGCGTCCGAAATCGCCTTCGAGCAGCCGGCCCATGAAGGCGAGATATTGTTTCCAGAGCGGCAGGTCGAGGCCGTACTGGGCGATCACCTGGGCGCGGATGTCCTGGGTGACGTCCGGCGCGATCAGCACGTCGATGGGATTTCCCACCGCATAGACGCCGCTGAACACCAGCGCCGACATCGCCACCACGACGATGATCGCCTGCCACAGGCGTTGCAGGAGGAATGCTAGCATCGGATCCTCGTTCCCTTGTCGGCGGAGGCGCGCGCCGCGTCATCCGCGGCGCGGGGGCGTCAGGTCCAGTCGGCTTCCAGCAACGACCGCGTCTCGGCGACGGCGACCTCCCAGATCGCCAGCATGTCCGCGTCGGGCCGCTGGTACAGGCCGTGGTAGTTGCCGTCGCCAAGCAGCTCGCGCTTGGCGGCGGCGCCGACGCGGGCGAGATGCGCATAGTCGATCTCGGGCTTGGCCGTCTCCGGCTGGCGCGGGTCGCCGGTGCGCGTCCAGGGGAAGTTTTCCATCCAGGAGGCATGCGAGGCGGCCGGGTCGGTGGCGCGCACCTTGGCCATGGTCTGCGGCGCCCGCCACCAGTCGTGGAACTTCACCCGGGCGTCGGCATGGCCATTGAGCCATTCGGAGACGGCCGCGGCGACCGGCGTGTTGCCGCCATGGCCGTTGACGATCAGGATCTTGCGGAAGCCGGAGCGGTGGAGACTGTCGAGAATGTCGCGGATCACGCCGGCGTAGGTCACCAGCGACAGGCTGACCGTCCCGGGAAAGGCGGCGAAGGACGAGGCGAGTCCGTAGGGCACGACCGGAAAGACCGGCACGCCGAGCGGCTCGGCCGCGTCGAGCGAGACCTTTTCCGCCAGAATCATGTCGGTCGCCAGGCTGAGATAGGCGTGCTGCTCGACGCTGCCGATCGGCAGCACGCAGCGGTCGTCCGCTTGCGCCCGCTCTTCCGCCTGCATCCAGTTCATGTCCGCGATCTTCATTGCCTCTCCATGCGTTCGCATCCTTCTTTCGCCTGCGCTTCCGTCCGCTCGAAAGAGCTGAAAAAGCACAAGAAATAGGCATCGGCAAGAGATGCGCTTGCCAAATGCACAGTTCCATACGGAACTAAAAAAAGAAATTGACAGCCAATTTTGCCAGCGTCAAGTTCCATACGGAACAAAAACCGGATGACTTGCGGAAGAGGTTGGTGACTTGGAAACGGAAAACCCATCCTTTGACAACCAGTTGCGACAGGGCGGCAAGGCCTCCGCGAGCCCGGAGCGCGTCGACGATCTCGTCGCGGTGAAGCTCTGGGAAAACCCGTGCTGGCTGTCCTTCCGCATCAACTTCGTGGCGTTGCAGTTCAACGTTCCAGTCTACCGCCGGATCGAGAAGGAATTCGGTCTGCCGCGGCCGGAATTCGTGGTGCTCTATTCCCTCGGCCTGGCCGACGGGCTGACGGCGAGTGCCATCTGCAGCTCTTCCGGATTTCCCAAGAACACGATCAGCCGGGCCATCCAGAAGCTCATCGACAAGAAGATCGTCCGCCGTGAGGTGGACCCGGCCGACCTCAGAAGCTTCGTCCTGTTCATCACGGACGAGGGCAAGCGCATCGTCGACGAAACCATGCAGTTCATGGTCGAGCGCGAGAAGGCGATGCTCTGCGGGCTCACCCCGGCAGAGACGCTGATGCTTTCCGAGCTTCTGGCGAAGGTCGTCGTGGATTCCCACAACTGGCCACAGATGATAGCCCCAGAGGAGAACGAGGAATGAGCATTCTCAAGACATTGCGGACGGCCGCCGTGGCGGCGGTGCTGCTGGGCGGCGTTTCGGGCGCGGCTCTTGCGACCGATCTCACCATCGGCGTGCGCGCCGGCCCGCTTTCGGTCGACCCGCATTTCACCGCTGCCGGAACCCATGCCGAGGCGATCAAGCATATCTACGATTCGCTGGTGAAGTCGGGCAACAACCTGGAGCTCGAGCCGGGTCTCGCCACCAGCTGGACGCCGATCGACGACAGCACCTGGGAGTTCAAGCTGCGCGAGGGCGTGAAGTTCCACGACGGCTCCGACTTCACCGCCGAGGACGTCAAGTTCTCCATCGAGCGCATCCCCAATGTCACCGGCCCGAACCCGACGACGATCTACGTGCGGCGCGTCAAGTCGGTGGAAATCGTCGATCCGCTGACCATCCGGGTGAAGACCGACGGTCCGGCGCCGACGCTGCCGAACGATTTCATCCGCCTGTTCGTTGTCTCCCACACCGCTGCCGCCGACTATTCCGCGAGCGCCGACGTGGCTTCCGAGGGCTTCAACTCCGGCAAGGCCGCGATTGGCACCGGGCCCTACAAGTTCGTGTCGTGGACGCCGAAGGAAGAGCTGGTGCTCGAGAGCTTCGATGGTTACTGGGGCGGCAAGGAGCCCTGGGACAAGGTGGTGCGCAAGGAGATCCCCAACGATGCCGCCCGCGTCGCCCAGCTCAAGGCCGGCCAGGTCGACCTGATCGCCCGCGTTCCCGCCTCCGACATTGCGACGCTGGAGCGGGATTCGAGCGTCAATCTGGTGCGCGAGAACAGCGTCTATCTCTTCAACGTCTCCTTCGACTTCCGCGAGAACACACCGCAGGTCACGGCGAAGGACGGTTCGGCGCTCGCCGCAAATCCCTTCCGCGATCCGCGCGTGCGTGAGGCCTTCGATCTCGCCATCGACCGCGAGACGATCACCGAGATCGCCATGGAAGGCATGGGCACCGCCCAGTCGCAGCTCGTGACGCCGAACATCTTCGGCTACAATCCCGAGATTGCCGTTCCGACGCCGGATGTGGCGAAGGCGAAAGCGCTGCTGGCCGATGCCGGCTATCCGGACGGCTTCAAGGTGGTGTTCTCCTTCACCAACGACCGCCTGCCGGGCGACAAGGACGTCGGCACGACCATCGCGCAGATGCTGGCCGCCATCGGCATCGAGGCGGAGGCGAACGCTCTCCCGGGCGCCGTCTTCTTCCCCGCCAACACGCGCGGCGACTTCTCGCTGACCATGTCGGGTTGGGGCACGCTGACGGGCGAGGCCAACTACACGCTCTCTTCGCTGGTCCACACCAATGAGCCGGAAAAGAAGCTCGGCGCGTTCAACGTGCGCGGCTACTCCAATCCCGAGATGGACAAGCTGATCGAGACGGCGGCCTCCGAGATGGACGTGGCCAAGCGCGAGAAGGCGCTCCAGGATGCCAACGCGCTGGTGGCGAGCGACCGGCCGAACCTGCCGATCGCCTCGATCGTCACCGCCTGGGGCATGAAGAACGGGCTCACCATCACCCCGCGCTCCGACGAGGACACGCTGGCGATGAACATCCGCCCGGCCAAGTGATCGCGCGGGCTGGCTGACAGATCGGGCCGGGTCCGTCGGGACCCGGCCTTTTTTCGGACATTCCGCCGCGGGTGGCGGGAGCATTGGAGATTTCGGATATGGGTCCTGTCGCGCTGGCAATTCACGGCGGTTGCGGTGTCATGGCGAAGCTCGACCTGAGCGAGGAGGAATGGGTCGCCGCGCGCGCCGACCTGGCCCGCGCGCTCGCTGCGGGCTGGGCTGTCCTCAGGGCAGGTGGCCCGGCGCTTGATGCGGTCGAGGCGGCGGTCGTGGTCATGGAGGACAGCCCCCATTTCAACGCCGGTTACGGCGCTGCGCTGAACACCGCCGGCGCTCATGAACTCGACGCCTCGATCATGGACGGCGCGAGCCTTTCCGCCGGCGGTGTGACGCTGGCCGCCCGCATCCGCAATCCGGTAAAGGCGGCGCGCAAGGTGATGGAAGCTGGCGATGCGGTGCTGCTTGGTGGCCCGGCGGCGGATGATTTCGCCCGTTCCGCCGGTCTCGCCATGGTCGAGCCCGACTATTTCACCACCCCGCGTCGGGTTCAGGCTCTGGCCGCTATGAAGGCCCATCGGGCTGCGGGAACGGCGGCGAAGGCGAGCGAGGCGGAAAAGCACGGCACCGTCGGCGCGGTTGCGCTCGATGGCCGCGGCCATCTCGCCGCCGCGACCTCGACCGGCGGCTACAACGACAAGCCGGCGGGGCGCATCGGCGACAGCCCCATCGCCGGGGCCGGAACCTACGCACGCGACGGCGTCTGCGCCGTTTCGGGCACCGGCAAGGGGGAGTATTTCATCCTGCATGCGGTCGGCCACGAAGTGGCGAGCCGTGTCGCCTATCTGGGCGAAAGCCTGGAAGCGGCGGCAGACAAGGTGATCCGGGGCGATCTGGCCGAGGTGAAGGTCGGTGCCGGTCTCGTCGCGGTCGGCGCGGACGGGTCCATCGCCGCTCCCTACAACACCGACGGCATGTTCCGTGGCTGGGTGACGCCGCAGGGCGAGACCTTCGTGGCAAGCCACGCCGAGGTCTTCCGCGTCTGAGGCGGATGGCGCAGGGACACGCCCGCGTCGCGGCGGGCGTGTCCGAAATCCCTTGCCTCAGGCTTTCTTGCCGTAGGCGGCGAGAAACACGCTGACGGCGGAGGAGACGACCCGGTCGATCTCCGCCTGGGTGAATTCGGTGCCGGGCACGAACATTGCCCGCTTCAGCAGGCTCGAGCCGCACAAGTCGATGAAATGGCTGGCGGCAAGCTCGGTATCCGGGCAGGTGAGGTCGCCGCTGGCCACGCGCCGGTCGAGCACCTTGGCCAGGCGCCCGATCCCCTTCATCGGCCCGGCCTCATAGAGCAGTTTGCCGAACTCGGGGAACTGTTCGGTTGCCCCGATCACCATGCGCAGCGTCGACAGCCGTTCCGGGCGCATCATCTTGGCCAGAAAGCGCTGGGCCACGTTGACGAGCTGGTCGCGGATGTCGCCCGACATGTCGTCGCACTGCAGGAAGGTCTCGGCCTGGTCGAGCCGCTCTTCCAGGATAAGCGCGCGAAACAGCGCCGCCTTGTTCTCGAAGTAGACGTAGAGCGTGCCCTTGGAAACGCCCGCGGTGCGCGCCACCATTTCCATCGAGGCGCCGTCGTAGCCATGCGCGCGGAATGCGGAACGCGCGCCAGCCAGGATCTGCCGACGCTTTGCCGTGTCGGGCTGGTCCTGCGTGTCGTTGTCGCTGTCCGTTCCCCGGGCTCCGGGCTGGATTGCTGTCTTCGTCATTCCTGTCGCCTCAGCCTGACCGGTCCCCCTTGCCACCTCGCGGGATCCTCGAAAGCTCTCCGACAGATATCCCGTTCGGCCCATTCCGGCCATCGCGTTTTCCGCGTTTGTGATAGTCGCCGGGCAAGAGGCGCCGTCCGCGCCATCTGCCCGATATTGTTGCGATGCAGCGCAGGGCAGCGGCGGCCAAACCGCGCCTTTGCTTAACCCTGTTGCCGGAGGGCGGCAATCATTTCGCACTGCACACACGCAAGCGCTCTTGCAAAAGGGCGCCGGCTCGCTCTATATAAGCGACTGACCGAACCGTTCAGTCAAGAGAGATATTTGCGAATGGCTGAAGCCTTCGCCCCGGCTTTTCCGCAAGGCGCGCGAAGGCCGATCAATGCGCAAGCAAGGTGTCTTTATCGTGAGTGCAGATGATACTCGGACCGGCTCCGCGCCGGCGGGCGGCGCCGTGAGCGCCGCAAACGGCGACCAGGGCGGCTCGGGCGGTGTTCCGGCAACGGCGTCCTCGTCCATCTCGTCTTCGGAGGCTTCCCCGCAAAAGCCGAAGAAGAGCGGCGGCAAGGCCAAGCGCATCTTTCTGGTGCTTGCGCTTATCGGCCTTGCCGCCGGCACCTATGAGGGGCACGCCTGGTGGACCCACGGCCGGTTCATGGAAACGACGGACGACGCCTATGTCGACACCGACATCACCGTGGTCCTGTCCAAGGTGTCAGGCTATGTCGCCAGCATCAAGGCGGTGGACAACGCGCCGGTGAAGGCGGGCGACGTGCTTCTGCGCATCGACGACGGCGACTATAGGCTCGCGGTCGAGGCCGCCCGCGACAGCCTCGCCTCGGCGAAGGCCGCCGTTGCGCGGATCTCCGAGCAGGTCATCGCCAGCCAGGCCTCCGTGCGCGAGGCCGAGGCAGGTGTTCTGGTCGCCCAGGCGACACGCGAGGATGCCGAACTCATCTTCCAGCGCCGCGAGAAGCTGACGAAGAACAACGTCGTCAGCCAGGCGACTCTCGATACCGCCCGCACCGACCGCAAGGCGGCCGACGCCAATGTGGAGAAGGCTCGAGCCGCCGTCGAACTCGCCAAGGCCAATGTCGCGGTTCTGGAAAGCCAGAAGAACGAGGCGGAAACCTCCGTGAAATCGGCCGAGACCGCACTTGAGAAGGCCGAGCGCGATCTCGGCTTCACGGTCGTGCGCGCCCCCGTCGACGGTATCTTCGGCAACCGCGCCGCTCAGGTCGGCAGCTTTCTTCAGGCCGGCAGCCGCCTGGCCGCCATCGTTCCCCTCAAGTCGGCCCATGTCGAGGCCAACTTCAAGGAAACTCAGCTCGGGGGCATCGCCGAGGGCGGCGACGTGACCTTCACCGTCGATGCCTATCCGGACGTCGTGATGCGCGGCAAGGTCGAGAGCATCTCGCCGGCGACCGGGTCCGTCTTCAGCCTGCTGCCGCCGGAAAACGCCACCGGCAACTTCACCAAGGTCGTCCAGCGCGTGCCGGTGAAGATTCTGGTCGACGCGCATGACGCCGCGGACCATCCGCTGCGCGCGGGCATGTCGGTCATCGTCGAGGTCGACACCCGCACCGGCGGGCGCCTGGCCGGGGCCGACGGCTCCAGCATCGCCGACAGGCGCTAAGGGGGCGGACGATGTCGAGCAAGGTCGCTGGAGGCGCGGTGGCGGAGCCGAGCTTCGACGGGCGCAAGCTGTTCACCTTCCTGTGCATGGTGTTCGGCATGTTCATGGCGATCCTGGACATCCAGATCGTCTCCGCCTCGCTGCCCGAGATCCAGGCCGGCCTTGGCGCGTCGCGCGATGACATCGCCTGGGTGCAGACGGCCTATCTGATCGCCGAGGTGATCATGATCCCGCTGTCGGGCTACCTGTCGCGGATGCTGTCGACGCGCTGGATGTTCGCCATCTCCGCCGCCGGCTTCACCTTGATGAGCATGATGTGCGCCACCGCCACGACCATCAACGAGATGATCGTCTGGCGTGCGCTCCAGGGCTTCATCGGCGGTGGCATGATCCCGACGGTCTTCGCCTCCGCCTACATCATCTTCCCGCGCGAGAAATTTTCCATCGTCTCGCCGATGATCGGCCTCGTGGCGACGCTCGCGCCCACCATCGGCCCGACGCTCGGCGGCTATCTGACCGAATTCGGCTCCTGGCACTGGCTGTTCCTGATCAACGTCGTGCCGGGCATCCTTGTCACCATCGCGGCGGTGACGCTGATCGACTTCGACGAGCCGGACTGGTCGCTGATCGACCATTTCGACTGGGTGGGATTCGCCTCCATGGCGATCTTCCTCGGCTCGCTCGAATTCGTGCTCGAGGAGGGCGCCGGCGACGACTGGTTCCAGAGCGAGGAGATCCTGCTCTTCACCGTGGTTTCGGCGACGGCGGCCATGATCTTCTTCTGGCGGGCCTT
Organism: Stappia sp. ICDLI1TA098; assembly: GCF_054880955.1. Classification (NCBI taxonomy): domain Bacteria; kingdom Pseudomonadati; phylum Pseudomonadota; class Alphaproteobacteria; order Hyphomicrobiales; family Stappiaceae; genus Stappia; species Stappia sp. ICDLI1TA098. The sequence continues at coordinate 1,007,136 of NZ_JBTZBT010000002.1, read as the reverse complement.
CACCGCGCGAGAACCGGTGGTCGATCTCAGGGCGTTTTCCGACAAGAATTTCACCATGGGCTGCATCTTCAGCTTCACCATGGGCATCGGCCTCTACGGGCTGACCTATCTCTACCCGGTCTATCTGAGCTCGGTGCGCGGCTACAATTCGCTGCAGATCGGCGAGACCATGTTCGTTTCCGGCGCGGCGATGTTCCTGACCGCGCCGATTGCCGGGCGGCTGATGAGCCTTCTCGATCCGCGGGTGATGATGGGCATCGGCTTCGCCGGCTTCGGCATCGGCACCTGGATGGTGACCGGCCTCACCCACGACTGGGATTTCTGGGAGCTGTTCGTGCCGCAGATCCTGCGCGGCTGCTCGCTGATGATCTGCATGGTGCCGATCAACAACATAGCCCTTGGCATGCTGCCGCCGTCGATGATCAAGAACGCCTCCGGCCTGTTCAACCTGACCCGGAATCTTGGCGGCGCCGTGGGGCTTGCGGTCATCGGCACGGTGCTGACCAACCGCCAGGATTTCCACTATGCGCGGCTTTCCGAAAGCCTCAACTGGTCGCGGCCGGTTGTCAACGAGACGCTGAACATGATGACCGGCGCCTACAGTTCGCTCGGCGATCTCGCTGACAAGGCGGGGCTCAAGGCGCTGTCCGGCATCGTCACCCGCGAGGCCTTCGTCATGTCCTTCGCGGATGTGTTCTACCTGCTCACCTGGCTGTTCTTCGCGCTGCTTTTCGCGCTGTTCTTCGTCGAGCGGCCGAAGGCCATGGGCGGTGGCGGCGGCGGTCACTGAGCCCCTGCCGGTCGCGGCGTTTCCCCCCTTGCAATAAAAAAGACGCCGCCTGCCTTCCGATGGAAGGAGGCGGCGTCCAGGTGCCTGCTCCGTCTTCCGATCACGGGAAGAGGCGGGGCAGCGACGCCGGCGACGGGGGGCAGCCGCCGGCGGAAAAGGCTGTCAGCGCATCAGCTCCGGCAGCCAGAGCACGATGTCCGGGAAGGCCGCGATCACCACGAGCAGGGCCATCAGCAGGAGGAAGAACGGGAAGGTCGCCTTGGCGATCGTCAGGATGTTCTCCCCCGTCACGCTCTGCATCACGAACAGGTTGAAGCCGACCGGTGGTGTGATCTGCGCCGCCTCAATCAGGATCGTGATGAAGATGCCGAACCAGACGAGATCGATGCCCGCACCCTGCACCATCGGCAGCATCACCGAGGAGGTGAGCACGATGATCGAGATGCCTTCCAGGAAGCACCCGAGCACGAGGATCAGCACCGCCAGAACGGCAAGCAGTGCGTAGGGCGACAGGTTCAGGCTGTTCACCCATTGGGCCAGTTCGCGCGGCAGGTCGACGAAGGCGACGGCGATCGACAGGCACGCCGCGCAGCCGATGATGAAGGAGATCATGCAGGAGGTTCTGACCGCGGCCATGACCCCGTCCATGAAGCTCTCGCGGGTCAGCGAGCGGCTCATCGCCGACAGGCCGAGCGCACCGAGCACGCCGACGACGGCGGCCTCGGTCGGGGTGGCGTAGCCGCCGTAGATCGAGCCGATGACCAGCGCGATCAGGCTGACGGTCGGGCCGAGGCTGCGGATCGCCATCATCCGTTCCCGCCAGGAAATCCTGCCCTCGCGGGTCGGCATGGCGTCCTTGTTGATCAGGCTCCAGATTGCCGTGTAGCCCATGAACAGGGTGATCAGCAGCAGGCCCGGCACGACGCCGGCGATGAACAGCCGCCCGATGGATTGCTCCGCCGTCACGCCGTAGACGATCATGATGATCGACGGCGGGATCAGCAGGCCGAGCGTTCCCGAGCCGGCGAGCGTACCGACCGTCATCTTGATCGGATAGTCGCGCTTGCCGAGTTCCGGCACCGTCATCCGGCCGATGGTGGCGCAGGTGACGGCCGAGGAGCCGGTGATCGCCGCCAGCACGCCGCATCCCAGGATGTTGACGTGGAGCAGGCCTCCCGGCAGCCGTCCGACCAGCGGCGACAGCCCTCGGAACATGTCCGAGGACAGGTTCGAGCGGAACAGGATCTCGCCCATCCAGACGAACAGGGGAAGCGATGTCAGCGCCCAGCCCCAACTGTTGTCCCAGAGCGTCGAGGCGATCAGCGAGCCCATTGGCGCCGAGGTGAAGATGCCCATCATCAGCATGCCGACGGCGAGCAGCGTGACGGAGACCCAGACGCCGACGGCGAGAAATCCGAAGATCAGGACGATCAGGACGATCGCGGAAATGAATGTCATGTCCATGGTGCGTCCTCAGTCCGCGTGGGTGTCTTCGGGATGCTCGTCGACGGCGTAGCTGGGGACGCGGCCGAGGAGGATCGTGACGAGGTCGTCGAGGATGGCGACGGCGAAGAGCGTGACGCCGATCGAGACGCCCAGCTGGGGGATCCAGAAGGGCATGGCGAGCAGGCCGGGGCTGACGTCGTGGTATTCGTAGGACTGCATCGTCAGCGCGATGACGTGCCAGGCCAGGAAGCTGATCGTCGCACCGGCGATCAGGCAGTTGAGGATCTCGAAGATCCGCTTCGGGCCCCTGGGAAGCAGCCGGACCAGCAGGGTGATGCGGACGTGGCTGCCCTTTCGGAACGTGTGGGCCAGGCCGAAAAAGGTGGAGGCGGCCAGGCATAGCCCGGCCGCCTCCGTGGAATCGACCGTGACCGACATCCACCGGGCGACGACCTGAACGATGATCGTGACGCCGATGCCGACCAGGAACAGGGCGGCGGCATAGCCGGCTGCCGAATAAAGACCGTCCAACGTGCGTCGGATCATGGTCGGTTCCTCCGGGTTCGGTGGTTTCGGCTTACTTCAGCGACGCCTGATAGGCTTCGTAGACGGCCTTTTCCTCATCGCTGGCCCGGGTCATCCAGTCGGCGACCATCTGCTTGCCGATCACGTCGATCCGGTCGAGGACGTCCTGCGGCGCCTGGTTGATGGTCATGCCGTGGTCCTTGAGCACCTGCTCGCGCTCGGCGCTGGCAGCCTTGGCCATTTCCCAGCCGCGCGCGGTTGCCTTCTCGCCTTCCTCGACCACGATGGCGCGCACGTCGTCGGGCAGGGAGCGCAGGGCGCGCTGGTTGACGATGATGGCGTTCTTGTTGTGCATCGTGCCGGTGTAGGTGAAGACGTTGAGATAGTCCCAGACCTGCACGTCGGTGCCCGACTGGGCACTGGTCCACAGCGCGTCGATCATGCCGGTGGCAAACGCCTGCGGCACTTCGGCGAAGGGCAGGATGATGGCGATCGCGCCGAGTTCCTTGCCCATGACCTGGGTCTGCTGCGAGTAGATGCGCAGACGCACGTCCTTGATGTCGTCAAGCGACTTGATCGGCTCCTTGGTGTAGAAGCCCTGTCCCGGCCAGGCCACATAGGTGAGGACCTGCATGCCGTAGCGACCGAACCACTTGTCGTAGAACGGCTTTTGCGCCTCCATCAGCTTCCAGGACTTGTCGAAGGTCGGCACCACGCCGGGGATGTTGTCGAGGTTGAACATCTCCTGCTCGTTGCCGTAGACGCCCATGCGGATCTCGCCGATCTCGACCTGGCCGGACTGCACGGCGCGCTTGATGTTGTCGAGCTTGATCAGGCTGTCGTTCGAACGCAGGTCGATCTTCAGCTCACCCTTGGTGCGCTCCTCGACGGCCTCGATGAACTTGCGGATGTTCTGCGTGAAGAAGCTGCTTTCCGGGTAGCCGGAAGCCATCGTCCATTGTGTGGCGGCCATGGCGGACGAGGCTGTGGCGAGCGTCGCGGAGGCCAGGGCCATCACGCGGAAAAGGCGCTTGAGAGACATTTCATTCTCCGTCTGTCGGGGCGGTACCCAGCTGTTTTCGGAAGGTCGGAACGGGCAATTGGACTTGCCTCTCTACTTGTGTGTGTAGACTGTCATATGTTGTCATATGTGTCAAAAAAATATCGCGCCGCACCGCCCTTTCGGCGGGGCGCGCGGAGGCGGGCGCAGGAAGGCCAGCGACCGATGGACCGGCTTGTCGGGATCTTCCGCCCGAGGGGGGCTTGTCGGGATTTCAGGCGAGAACAGACGCTGGACGGCCAGCGTCTGCGGGGTCAGGCAAGCGCTGTCAGGCCACGGCCTGACGGTAGCGGTTCATGCTGTCGCCGAGATGGACACGCATCGCGTCGCGCGCCGCTTCCGGGTCCCGTTTCTCGATCGCGTCGAGAATGGCGAGGTGCTCCTCATGGAGCTTCTCGCGATACCCGGTCGCCTCGGGGCGCAGGGCGCCGGCGCGGATGCGCAGGCGCGGGATGATCTGCGGGCCGAGGAAATCGAGAAAGCGCTCGAAATAGGCGTTACCGGTTGCCCGGGCGATGGCGATGTGGAAGTCGAAATCGAGCCGCCCGCCGGCGTCCTCGCCATCGACGGGCTCCGCCTCGATCCTGGACAGTGCGAGGCGGATGTCCTTGAGCTGCTTGGCGCTGCGGCGTTCGGCGGCGAGGGCCGCCGCCTCGAGCTCGACGCCGAGGCGCAGCTCCAGGATGTGCAGGATCTCCTGCACGGCGGATTCAGGAACCGGCGATATTTCGAAGGGCAGCAGGCGCGGCGCGTCATTGACGAAGACGCCGATGCCCTGGCGCGAGGTCAGCAACCCGTCGGCGCGCAGCGAGGCGATGGCCTCGCGCACGACGGTGCGGCTGACGCCGTATTCGCGACACAGGTCCGTCTCGGTCGGGATCTTTTCGCCCGGGAGATAGACCTTGTCCTCGATCTTCAGCATCAGCTGCTTCTTGAGCTGAGAGGAAAGGCTCTCCCGTCTGCCGAGCATTTGCGGTCCTTCTTGGCGCGTTGTCACAAGTGAGCCATCATATAACAGACCACGCCCGCAGACCAGCGGTTGCGGCCATTGCGCCGCGTCAATTCCGTGGATCGACCAGCAGGATAGCCTCGACCTCGACGCTCATGTCGTGGGGCAGCGAGCCGACGCCGATGGCGCTGCGCGCGTGCCGCCCGACATCGCCGAGAACGGCGATGAAGAGGTCCGAGCATCCGTCGATGACCTTGGGATGCTCGCGGTAGCCGGGCACCGCGTTGACCATGCCGAGCAGCTTGACCACGGCGCGGATCTGCCCGAGATCGCCAAGCTCGGCGTGGGCGGCGGCCAGGAGCTGGAGCCCGGCCGACTGGGCGTGCTCCCGGGCCTCCTGCGTCGTGACGGTCTCGCCGACGCGACCGCTGGCGACCGTACCGTCGGCGCTGGCGCCTCCCCGGCCGGACAGAAACAGCAGGTCGCCCGCGCGGCGGGCCGGCACATAGGCACCGGCCGCCTTGCGGATCGCGGGGAGCTCAAGGCCGAGGGCCGCGAGCTTCTCGTAGGGGCTCGTCATCTCAGGCAAGGTCCGAGAACGCCTTGGCCAGTCGGGCGCAGGCGGTTTCCACCATGTCCTGCGAGATGGCGAAGGACATGCGGATATAGGGTGAGAGCCCGAAGGCCGCCCCCGGGACGACGGCCAGGCCGGCCGCCTCGAGAACATGTTCCGCGATCGCCGCGTCGTCGGTGAGCACCGTCCCGTCCGGGGTGCGCCGGCCGATGAGGTCGCTGCAGTCGATGAACGCATAGAACGCGCCTTCCGGGGGCCGCACGCGAATTCCCGGAACCGCCTTCAGTCCTTCCAGCATGGCATTGCGGCGGGCGCTGTATTCCTTGCCCGCGGTGGCGATGAAATCCTGCGGGCCGGTCAGGGCGGCGACCGCCGCGGCCTGCGAGATCGAGCAGGGATTGGAGGTCGACTGCGACTGGATCTTGGCCATGGCCTTGATCAGGTCGGCGGGACCCGCGGCATAGCCGATGCGCCAGCCGGTCATCGCATAAGCCTTGGACACCCCGTTGACGATCAGCGTGCGCGCGCGCAGGTCCGGGCAGGCGGTCAGGAACGAGGGCGCCTCAGCGCCGTCGTGCCGGATGTGCTCGTAGATCTCGTCGGAAAGCACGATGAGGCGCGGATGACGCTTGATCACCTCGCCGAGCGCCTGCAGCTCGGTCTGCGTGTAGGCGGAACCGGACGGGTTGTTTGGCGAGTTGAGCAGCAGCCAGCGGGTCTGCGGCGAAAGCGCCACCTCCAGCCGGCCCGGCGTCAGCTTGAAGCCCTCCTCGAACGGGCATCGGACCACCTTCGGCGCGGCACCCAGGAGCAGTGCCATGTCGGTGTAGGAGACCCAGTAGGGCGCGGGCACGAGCACCTCGTCACCCGGCTCGATCGTGGCCATCAGCGCGTTGAAGATGATCTGCTTGGCGCCATTGCCGGCGGAGATTTCCTCCCGCGAGAAATGCAGGCCGTTCTCGCGGGCGAATTTCGCCGCGATGGCGTCCTTCAGTTCCGGGGTGCCGTCGGCGGCGGTGTAGTGGGTCTGGCCGGCACGCATCGCCGCGACGGCGGCCTCGACGACATGGGCGGGCGTGTCGAAGTCCGGCTCGCCGACGCTCACGTCGATGATGTCGCGGCCCTGCCGGCGCATGTCCTTGGCCCGCACCGACACCGCCATCGCCGGCGACAGCTTGATCCGCCGCGCGCGTTCTGATTCGAAGGTCATGGGATCTGTCCCTTGTGCTTGCGGTCGGCTCATTTCTCGATCACGTAGCCGAAGGCGACGTCGCGCGCGGCAGCCTCCGGGTCGCGCTTTTCCGTCGGGCCGTAGCCGCCGCCGCCGGGCAGCGAGAGCACCAGCCGGCGGTCATGCGGCACGTGCTGGCGCCCCTTGGAGGCAAGGCGGGTGCCGTCGTCGAGCGTCACCGAGCCGGCCTGGCCGTCGCCGCCGCCGGCGCGTCCGCGCGCCGGATGGTCGATACGGTCGAACATGGCGTTGAAGGTGAACTCGTGGCCTTCCGCCGCGCCGATCTCGACCACCTGGCCGAGGCCGCCGCGGTACTGGCCGGCGCCGCCGGAGCCCTCGCGCAGCTCCTTGCGCCAGAAGATCACCGGGCCGACATGCTCGGTCGCCTCGATCGACATGGAGTGCACGCCACTTGGGAATGCGGTTGCGCTCAGCCCGTCGAGCGTGGCGCGCGCGCCGGCGCCGCCGCTGTTGAACAGCAGCACCTCGGCACGGCGGCCGCCGTCGGCCGGCGCCTTGTCGCCCTGCAGCGGCCTTGCGCTCACATGCAGGTTCCACAGCGCGCCGGAGCCTTCCGCCGGGATCTTGCCCGGCAGCATCTTGTGCACCGCGCCAAGAACCGCGTCGGGAATGAAGTGGCCGAGCACGTGGCGCACGGCCACGGGGGCGGGGCGCTGGGCATTGAGGATGCAGGTCGTCGGCGCCTCGAAGCGGAACGGCTGCAGCGAGCCGTGGTTGTTCGGGATGTCCGGGGCCAGCGCGCACTTCAGGCCGTAGCAGGCATAGGCCTTGGAGTAGATCATCGGCACGTTGATACCGAGCGGGCTCGGGCCGGAGGTTCCGTCGAAATCGGCGAGGATATGGTCCTCGGCGACATCGATGCGCACGGCGATATCGACCGGACTGCCGTAGCCGTCGACGCGCATGACGTTGTCGTAGGAGCCCTTCGGCAGGGCGGCGATCCGCTCCAGCGTCGCCGTGTAGCTGCGGTCGAAGACGAAGTCGGCCAGCGCCTCGAGGTCGTCGAGGTCGAATTCGCCCATCATGTCCATGAGCCGGCGGTGGCCGGTCTCGTTGCAGGCCGCGAGCGAGAAGATGTCGCCGACCACCTGATCCGCCTCGCGCACGTTGTTGCGCAGGATGTTGACGAGATCGCGGTTCACCTGGCCACGCTCGACGAACTTCATGATCGGGATGAAGATGCCTTCCTCGTAGACCTCGTTGGCGTCGGGGCCGAAGCCGCGTCCGCCCACGTCGACCACATGCGCGGTGCAGGCGAAGAAGCCGACGAGCCGGCCCTTGCGGAAGGACGGCGTCACCATGGTGATGTCGAGCAGGTGGCCCGTGCCCTTCCATGGATCGTTGGTGATGTAGACGTCGCCCTCGAAGATGTTGTCTTCGCCGATGTCCTTGATGAAATGGCCGACGGCCTCGGCCATGGCGTTGACGTGGCCGGGCGTTCCGGTCACCGCCTGGGCGATCATCAGGCCGCCGCGGTTGAAGACGCCGGCCGAGAGATCGCCCGATTCACGCACGCTGGTGCTGAAGGCGGTGCGGATGAGGGTGATCGCCTGTTCCTCGACGACGGAGATCAGGCGGTTCCACATGACCTGCATGTGGACGTCGGAGAGAGGGGATGCGGTCATTGTGTCTTCCTCGATCATGCCTTCGACCGGACCAGCAGGCAGCCGTCCGCCTGGACGACGGCCTCCTGGGCGTCGGTGATGATGGTCGTCGTCTCGTTCTCGGTGATGATGGCGGGGCCGGCGATGCAGTCGCCGAGCGCCATGGCGTCGCGGGCGACGACGGAGGCCTCGACGAAGCGCGCGGCCCTGGTCTCGAACATCTGGCGGCGTTCGTCCGTCTCGATCCTGCGGCTCGCGTCGACCCGCTCGACCCGCGGCGCCGGATAGGCCTCGGAGCTTGCCCGCAGCGACCAGCTGATGATCTCGATGTCGAGCGTGTCGATCAGGCGTCCGAAGAGCTGCTCGTAGACCGTTTCGAAGCCCTTGCGGAACGCGGTGACGTCATCGCCGGCGTAATCGCGCACTTCGACGGTGACCGGCACCTCCCAGCCCTGGCCGACGTAGCGCATGTAGGCGGTGCACTCGAGGGTGGGAACCGCGTCCGGCGCGCCGGAGCGCACGAAGGAGGTGGCTTCCTCGGTCAGGTCCTTGAGCACGGCATTGACCCGGCCGGCGTCGAAGGCGCCGAGACGGATGTAGGAGCTGCGCACGGACTCAAAGCCGAAGGGCGCGCGCAGGAAGCCGATTGCCGAGCCGACGCCGGCGCCCGGCGGCACCAGCAGTTCGTCGATGCCAAGCTTCTCGCACAGGCGCCCGGCGTGCAACGGCGCGGCGCCGCCGAAGGCGATCATCGTGTAGTCGGCAAGTTCCATGCCGTTCTCCACCGCGTGCATGCGCGCGGCGTTGCTCATGTTCTCGTCGACCACCTCGCAGATGCCGAAGGCGGCGGTGGCGACATCCGTGCCGAGCGGGCCGGACAGGTCGCGCGCCACGGCGCCTTCTGCGGCGGGCTGGTCCAGCGTCATCGTGCCGCCGGCGAAGCCCTCGGCGCAAAGCTTGCCGAGCAGGAGGTCGGCGTCGGTGACCGTCGGCCGGTCGCCGCCGCGTCCGTAGCAGGCCGGGCCGGGCTCGGAGCCGGCGCTGTGCGGGCCGACGCGGATCTGGCGCATGGAATCGACGGAGGCGATGGAGCCGCCGCCCGCGCCGATCTCCACCATCTCGATCACCGGGATCGAGATCGGCATGCCGCTGCCCTTCTTGAAGCGATAGGTGCGCGCCACCTCGAAGGTCTTGGCGGTCTTCGGCATCTGGTCGTCGATGAGGCAGATCTTCGCCGTGGTGCCGCCCATGTCGTAGGAGAGCACGCGCGACAGGCCGTGGCGCTTGGCGATGTGGGCGGCGAAGATCGCGCCGCCGGCGGGGCCGGATTCAAGCAGGCGCACCGGAAACTCGATGGCGCTCTCGACGCTGATGATGCCGCCGCCCGAATGGATCATGAAGACCGGGCAGTTGGTGCCCGCTTCCCGCAGGCTGTCGATCAGCCGGGTCAGGTAGGAGGCCATCAGCGGCTTGACGTAGGCGTTGGCGCAGACGGTGTTGAAGCGCTGGAACTCGCGCATCTGCGGCGAGACCTCGCAGGAGATCGACACCGAGAGGTCGGGCTTGCGGGCCAGCAGCGCGTCGCGCACCTGCCGCTCGTGGTCGCCGTTGGCATAGGAGTGGATGAGCCCGATGGCGATGCTCTCGAAGCCGCCGGCAAGGACCGTCTCGACCAGCGCGTCGAGCTCGCCGGCGTCGATCTCCTTCAGCACCTTGCCGGAGGCGTCGATGCGCGCGTCGAGGACGAAGCGCTCGTCGCGAGGCACCAGCGGCGCGGGCAGCACGATGTCGAGGTCATACTGCTCGAACCGGTTCTCGGTCCGCATCTCGATCACGTCGCGGAACCCCTTGGACGTGATCAGCGCGGTGCGTGCGCCGCGCCGCTCGATCAGCGCGTTGGTGGCGAGCGTCGTGCCGTGGATGATCGTGTCGATCTGCGACAGCGCCACGCCGGCCTTTTCGGCGACCAGTCTGACACCGTCGACGATGCCCTGCTCGGGTGCCGTGTAGTTGGTCAGCACCTTGGCCGAGTGCATGGTGTCGCCGACTTCCATGGCAACATCGGTGAAGGTTCCGCCAATGTCGGCCCCTACCCTGATTTGCATGCCGTCCTTCGTCATCTTTGTCGGGTCTCCGGTTGGCTGCGATCGCGGGCTTGCGCCGCGTATCGCCAGAAAGTGTATCAGTTGTATGACAACATATCTTTGCTGAAAGTCAAGTGATATGACGTCTGATTAGTTGGCGTGAGGATCAGTTCGCGGCATCTTCGGGAAGCAGTTCCGCGGGCACGTTCTGGAAGCAGACCGGCCGCAGGAAACGGCGGATGGCCAGCGTTCCGACGCTGGTGGCGCCGAAGTTGGTCGATGCGGGGTAGGGGCCACCGTGGACCATGGCATCGCACACTTCCACGCCGGTCGGGAAGCCGTTGACGAGGACGCGGCCGGCCTTGCGCTCCAGCACCGGCATCAGTGCCGCGGCGGTCGCGTTGTCGGCGGCTTCCATCTGCAGCGTTGCCGTGAGCTGGCCCTTGAGTCCGCGGGCAAGTTCGAGCCGCTCCGCGTCGGAGGCGACGGTGACGACGAGGCCCAGCGGCCCGAACACTTCCTCCGCCAGCTTCGGCTCGGCGAGGAAGCGCGCCGCGTCGGTGCGCAGCAGCACCGGCACGGCCTCGCGCGCCCCGCTTTCGCGCGTCGCGCAGAGCGAACCGCCGGCGAGCGCCGAAAGCTCGTCCGCGCCGTTGCGGAAGGCGGTGGCGATCCCGTCGGTCAGCATGGTCTGCGCCGGAACCTCGGCGAGTGTGGCGAGCGCGGCGGCGACGAAGTTGTCGGCGGCCGCGGCGTCGATCACCAGAAGCCCGGGGTTGGTGCAGAACTGGCCGGCGCCCATGGCCAGCGACTGGGCCCAGCCGCTGGCGATGTCGGTGCCGCGCGCGGCCAGCGCGCCGTCCAGCACGAAGACGGGATTGATGGAGCCAAGTTCGCCGAAGAAGGGGATCGGCTCGGCGCGGCGGGCGCAAAGGTCGAACAGCGCCCGGCCGCCGGCAAGCGAGCCGGTAAAGCCGACGGCGCTGATCAGCGGATGGGTGACGAGCGCCGTGCCGGCCTCGCGGCTGTCGCTCTGCACCAGGCTGAAGACGCCGGCGTCGAGGCCGCAGGCGCGGCGGGCGGCGTCGATCGCCTCGGCGACGATCTCGCCGGTCGCCGGATGCGCCTGATGACCCTTGACCACGACGGGGCAACCGGCGGCAAGCGCCGAGGCGGTGTCGCCGCCGGCGGTGGAGAAAGCGAGCGGGAAGTTGGAGGCGCCGAAGACGGCGACCGGACCGAGCGGCCGCTGCACCATGCGCAGCTCCGGGCGTGGCGGCTGGCGGTCGGGCAGGGCCTCGTCGACGCGCAGGTCCAGATACGCGCCCTTGCGGATATGCGTGGCGAAGAGGCGGAGCTGGCCCGTCGTGCGGCCGCGCTCTCCCTGAATGCGGGCTTGCGGCAATCCGGTTTCGGCGACGGCGAGGCGGGTCAGGTCCTCGGCGCGCGCCTCGATCTCATCGGCGATCCGCTCCAGGAACACCGCGCGCTCATCGCGGGTGGTGCGCGAAAACGCCGGAAAGGCGGCGTCCGCCGCCCGTGCGGCCCGGTCCACCTCGCCAGCACCGCCGCGACAGAAGCTGTGGGCGGGGCCGGTGACGGGCGAACTGTCGAAGCGCGCGCCGCTGTCCACCCGCTCGCCTGCGATCAGATGGTGTCCATGGGGCTGATAGGTCATGAGGCGATCCCTTTGTCTGGCGCCGCGCCCGACAGCGCGGCAGGTGCGATCCGCCATCTTCCGGGGCACGCCGGCCGTTGCCGTCGGGCGGTCCGGAAAGGGGATATGTTCTGTGTCCGGGATACGATCATAAAATAAGACATCATACAACAGTTGACTTTCATCTGAGAGCCGGTAGAAGCTCCAGAAGCATATGAATGCTAACGAGGAGCGCATCCATGGACCCGATCGAACTGAAGGAAAAGCTGGCGTCTGGCCTTCTCTCCTTCCCGGTCACGCACTTCGATGCCGAAGGGCGTTTCAACGGCGAGAGCTACCGGCGGCACATCGAGTGGCTGTCGGGTTATGAGGCCGCGGGCCTTTTCGCGGCAGGAGGAACGGGCGAGTTCTTCTCGCTCGCCCCCTCGGAGATCCCCGGGATCGTCCGCGCCGCCAAGGAAGCCTCGGGCAAGCTGCCGATCGTCGCCGGTTGCGGCTATGGCACGGAGATGGCTGTCGAGATCGCGAAGCAGGCGGAAGCCGCCGGCGCCGACGGCCTGCTGCTGCTGCCGCACTATCTGATCGACGCACCGCAGGAGGGCCTCTACGCCCATGCCCGGGCCGTGTGCGACGCCGTTTCCATCGGCGTGATGATCTACAACCGCGACAACGCCATCTACAAGGCCGACACCGTCGCCCGCCTCTGCGAGGATTGCCCGAACCTGATCGGCTTCAAGGACGGCAGCGGCGAGATGGGCTCTGTGCGCCAGGTCACGGCCACCATGGGCGACCGGCTGACCTATCTCGGCGGCATGCCGACGGCGGAGCTCTTTGCCGAGGCCTATCTGGCGGCCGGCTTCACCACCTATTCGTCGGCGGTGTTCAACTTCATCCCGGCGATGGCGGTGGACTTCTACAAGTCCCTGCGCGCTGGCGACACCGCTGCCTGCGAGGCGCATCTGAAGAATTTCTTCTTCCCGTTCATGGCCCTGCGCAACCGCGCTCCGGGTTATGCGGTTTCGCTCATCAAGGCCGGCGTCCGCCGTCAGGGCTACGCCGCCGGTTCGGTGCGCTCGCCGCTGACCGACCCGACGGCCGAGGAGGAGGCGATGCTCGCCGACCTCATCGCGCGCCAGCCCGGCCGCACCGTCTGAGGTCGCGCCGGCGCCCTGCCGGCCCGCGACACTGTCTGAAAAAAGAAAGCCGCGGCACGGACCTTCGTGCCGCGGCTTTTTGCATGCGCGACGCTGCCGCGCCCCGGCCGGCCTGCTGGCGCGGCCGCGCTCAGGCTTCCCGGTCGGCGATGCGGCGGGCGCAATCGAGCGCCGCCTTCGCCGCCGCGTCGATGTCCAGGTCCTGCAGCGCCACCACGCCGACGCAGCCCTCGATGCGAAAGGCCGAGCGGTCCGGATAGACGATGGGGGCGGCGACGCCGACCGCGCCCGCCTGCAACTCGCCCCGGGTGACGGCATAGCCGTCGGCGCGCGCCCGTCGCACCGCCTCCGCATCATCGGGCCCTTCCGGCCGCAGCGCGGCGATGGCGATGCCCGCCGCGCCCCGGTCCAGCGGATGACGGCTGCCGACCCTGTAGGACACGCCGAGCAGCATGCCCTTGGGCTCGGCCACCTGGATCGCCACGCATTCGCTGCCGTGACCGACACACAGGAACGCCGTCGCGCCGGCGCGCTCGGCCAGGTCCTGCAACAGCGGGCGGACCCTGGCGCGCAGTTGCGGCTCGACGCGCGAGGCAAGCGCCACGATGCCGCCGCCAAGCGAGATGCGCCCGCCGTCGCCGCGCACCACCAGAAGATGCTCCTCCAGCGTCGCCACCAGCCGATAGGCGATGGCCCGGTGCACGCCGAGCGCCTGAGCGATCTCGGCAATCGTCAGCCCGTCTTCTCTTTCCGCGATCCGTTCCAGCACGCTCAGTCCGCGCGACAATGTTTGCAGGCTCATGCCCGACGCTGCCCCCTGTCAGTGTTGACACCTATTCCGGTGCCCGGTATCGTTTCAGATAACGAACATATTGTGCGTTATTTGTAAATCGTGCAATGGCAGACTACGAGGGAGGCTTCATGACGTCCAATGTGGCGGAACCGCAGGCGCGGTCCGGTGCTGCTGGCGGCTGCCCGTTCACGGGCGCTGCGGCCAGTGGTTGTCCCGTTTCCAGCCGGGCGGAAGGGTTCGATCCCTTCGGTCCCGAGTACCAGCTCGATCCGGCCGAGGCGCTGCGCTGGTCGCGCGACGAGCTGCCGGTGTTCTACAGCCCCGGGCTCGGCTACTGGGTGGTCAGCCGCTACGACGACATCAAGGCGGTCTTCCGCGACAACATCACCTTCTCGCCCGCCATCGCCCTGGAGAAGATCACCCCGGTCTCCCAGGACGCGCTCGACGTGCTCAAGCGCTATGACTACGCGATGAACCGCACGCTGGTGAACGAGGACGAGCCCCAGCACACCGAGCGCCGCCGGGCGCTGATGAAGGCCTTCGAGCCGGAAGAGCTGCACCATCACGAGGCGATGGTCCGCAGTCTGACGCGCGAGTACATCGACCGTTTCGTCGACCGCGGCGAGGCGGATCTCGTCGAGGAAATGCTCTGGGAGCTGCCGCTGACCGTGGCGCTGCACTTCCTTGGCGTGCCCAAGGAGGACATGGACCGCCTGCGCGACTTCTCCGTCGCCCACACGGTCAACACCTGGGGCCGGCCGACCCGCGAGGAGCAGGTTGCCGTCGCCGAGGCTGTCGGCAGCTTCTGGCAATACGCCGGCGAGGTGCTCGAGCGCATGCGCCAGAATCCGGACAGTGATGGCTGGATGCCCTATGCGATCCGCCGCCAGAAGGATCTGCCGGACGTCGTCACCGACAGCTATCTGCACTCCATGATGATGGCGATCATCGTCGCCGCCCATGAGACCACGGCCCATGCCTCGGCCAACATGTTCCGCAGGCTGCTGGAAAACCGCGAGTTGTGGGACGAGATCTGCGCCGATCCCGGCCTCATTCCCAATGCGGTCGAGGAATGCCTGCGCCATTCCGGCTCGGTCGTCGCCTGGCGGCGCATCACCACCGCGCCGGCGGAAATCGGCGGCGTCGAGGTGCCCGAGGGCGCCCGCCTTCTGGTCGTCACCGCCTCGGCCAACCACGATCCGCGCCACTTCGAGAATCCGGACGAGATCGACCTCTACCGCCACAACACGGCCGACCACCTCACCTTCGGCTACGGCAGCCACCAGTGCATGGGCAAGAACCTCGCCCGCATGGAGATGCGCATCTTCCTGGAGGAGTTCACCCGCCGGCTGCCGCACATGCGGCTGAAGGAGCAGGAGTTCACCTTCCTGGCGAACACCTCCTTCCGCGGTCCCGAGCATCTTCTCGTCGCCTGGGATCCGGCGCTCAACCCGGAGCGCGAGGACCCCGCCAGGCTGGTGCCGCGCGCCGACTTCCCCATCGGCGCGCCGCAGGTCAAGGATCTGGCCCGCACGCTCACCGTCGTCGCCCGCACGCAGGTCGCCGAGGACGTCGTCGGCCTGACGCTTGCCGATCCCCAGGGCCGTCCGCTTCCCGAGTGGAGCGCCGGTGCGCATGTCGATCTGCTGTTCGAGGGCTTTGACCGCTCCTATTCGCTGTGCGGCGACCCGGCCGCCCGCGATCGTTTCGAGGTGGCGGTGCTGCGCGAGCAGGCCGGTCGCGGCGGCTCCGCCCATATCCACGCGCATCTCGCCGAAGGCGATACGGTGCGCGTGCGCGGGCCCAAGAACCACTTCCGCCTCGACGAGGAGGCCGAGCGCTACGTGTTGATCGCCGGCGGCATCGGCATCACGCCGATCCTCGCCATGGCCGATCGGCTGAAGCGCCTCGGCAAGGACTATGAGCTGCATTATGCCGGCCGGTCGCGGGCGACGATGGCCTTCGCCGAGCGCGTGCTTGGCGATCATGGCGCGGCCCTGCGGCTGCACGCGGCCGACGAGGGCGCGCGCATGGACCTTGGCGAGATACTTTCCACAGCAACCGGTTCCGGCGTCCAGGTCTATGCCTGCGGGCCCGAAAGGCTGCTGGCGGCGCTGGAAATCATGTCCGCCGGATGGCCGGATGGAACCTTGCATGTCGAGCATTTCCATGGTGGATCGGCGGCGCTCGACCCCAACCGGGAGCAGGCGTTCGAGGTGGAGTTGACCGATTCGGGGTTTGCCGTCACGGTGCCGGCGGATCGTACCCTTCTTGAGTCGTTGCGCGAGGCCGGCATTGACGTCCCGAGCGACTGCGAGGAAGGTCTGTGCGGAACCTGTGAGGTCGCTGTTGTCTCCGGCCCGGTCGATCATCGTGACAAGGTGCTCAGTCGCGCGGAACGCGAGGATGGCAAACGTATGATGGCATGCTGTTCGCGTGCGACAGGGAGGATCCGCCTGGCGCTGTGAGCCGGCGGCGAGACGCGCCACCGGGGGGCTTTCCGGTGGTGGCGACCATGAGGGAGAGGACGTTCAATGAACATGAAGACTGCACTTGCCGGTGTCGCGCTCGCCGCGATGACCGCCGCATCGGCCATGCCGGCCGCCGCACAGGAAATCACGCTGAAGCTCAGCCACTTCCTGCCGCCCGTCCACGGCATCCACACCGACTTCATCGAGCCCTGGGCCAAGGACGTCGAGGCCTGCACCAACGGTCAGGTCAAGATCCAGATCTTCCCGGGCGGAACCCAGCTCGGCAATGTCGCCAAGCAGCAGGAGCAGGTGCTTGCCGGCGTGGTCGACATCGCCCACGGGCTGACCGGCCTGCCGCGCGGCCGCTTCCCGCGCACCTCGGTCATCGACATTCCGTTCCTGACCGATGACGCGGGCGTCGCCACGCAGACCCTTTGGGCGATGTTCCCGGACTATCTTGCACCGGAGTACAAGGGCCTGAAGGTCCTGGCGCTGCACGCCCACAATGGCGGCCTGATCCACACGTCGGAGAAGAAGATCTCCGACATGGAGGACATGAAGGGCATGCGCATCCGCACGCCGAGCCCGGCGGTCTCCGCCATGCTCGAGCAGCTCGGCGCGATTCCCCAGGGCATGCCCCCCGGCCAGGTCTACGAGGGCCTGCAGAAAGGCGTGATCGACGGCACCGTCTTCCCGTGGGATCCGGTCAACTCGTTCAAGCTCTCCGAGGTGCTGAAGTACCACCTCGACGCCGGCGTCTACACGGTCTCCTTCTTCTTCGTGATGAACCAGGCCAAGTATGACGCGCTGCCGGAGAACGTCCGCGGCTGCATCGACCAGTACTCGGGCGATGGTCTGGTCGCCAGGTTCGGCGACTGGTGGGATGCCTGGGATGCCCCGGGCCTCGCCGCCGCCAAGGCCAAGGGCAACGAGATCACCGTTCTTTCCGACGAGGAGCGCGCCCGCTGGCGCGAGGCTCTGGCCCCGATGATCGCTTCCTATCTGGAAACGCTCAAGGGCGAGGGCGTGGAAGATCCCCAGGCGCTCTACAAGGCAGCCCAGGACTATGTCGCACAATTCTCCAAATAATGACCGGGCCGGCGTCGCGAAAGCGGCGCCGGTTTCTCCGCTCGGACCGCTCGGCGTCATCGCCGGGCTGGTCTTCCGGGTCACCGCCCTTGTCGGCATGGCCTGCCTCTTCGGCGCCGGTCTCGTCACCGTCGTCGACATCGTCATGCGGGCGTTCGAAAGCGGCATTCACGGTGCCGTCGACATTGTCCAGCTGCTGATCATGGCGACCGCCTTCACGGCGATCCCCTATGCCTTCTTCAGCGACGGTCATGTCAGCGTCGACATTGTCACCCAGTCCTTCCCGGACCCGGTGCAGAAATTGCTGCGCGCCCTGACCGCCCTTGCCTCGGCGGTCGTCATGGCGCTCATCCTCTACTACGGCTGGGAAGCGGCGAAGCTGCAGATGATGTTCGGCGACAAGTCGCAGAACATCGGCATTCCCTTGATCTGGTACTGGATGCCGCTCATCGTCGGCGCCGGGCTTTCGGTTCTCGCCTGCCTGTTCGTCGCCCTCGAGGCGGCACTCGCCTTTCGCTTTTCCTCCGGAGCCAGACGCTGATGTCCGCACCGCTCGTGGGCCTTCTCGGCTTTGCCGTGACGCTCGTCCTCATTCTGCTGCGCGTGCCGGTCGCCGTCTCCATGGCGCTGACCGGCATCGGCGGCTTCTGGTATCTGAACGGCTGGTCGGGCGTTGCCTTCACGCTGGGCGCGGCCCCCTTCGAGGCGGTCTTTCCCTACAGCCTTTCGGTCGTGCCGCTGTTCATCCTGATGGGCGTCTTCGCCGCACAGGCCGGCCTCTCGCGCTCGCTCTACGACGCGGTCAACGCCTTCACCGGCCATTTCCGCGGCGGCCTCGCCATGGCCACCATCGGCGCCTGCGCCCTTTTCGGCGCGGTCTGCGGCTCTTCGCTGGCAACCAGCGCCACCATGTGTCAGGTCGCCCTGCCGCAGATGCGCCGCCACGGTTATGACGACCGTCTCGCCACCGCCTCCATCGCCGCCGGCGGCACGCTTGGCGTGCTCATCCCGCCGTCGGTGATCCTGGTGCTCTACGGCCTGCTGACGGAAACCTCCATCGGCCAGCTTTTCGTCGCCGCGCTGCTGCCCGGACTGCTCGCGACGCTGCTCTACATGGGCGCCATCTGGGTGCAGGTGCGCCGCAAGCCCGAGCTCGGGCCGGCGAGCGAGCGTCAGTCGTGGCGCGAGCGACTGCGCGTGCTCGGGCGGGTGTGGAACGTGCTGCTGCTGTTCCTGGTGGTCATCGGCGGCATGTATCTCGGCTGGTTCTCGCCAACCGAAGCCGCCGCCGTCGGTGCGCTCGGCGCCTTCGCCATGGCGTTGCTGTCGGGCCGGCTCAGCCGCGCGACCTTCATCGACGGCATCACCCAGACCGCCCAGACCTCCGGCATGATCTTCATGATCCTGATCGGCGCGGGCCTGTTCAACTATTTTATCGAGACCTCGAACCTTCCCTCCTTCCTGGTCGGGACGATCCAGGACGCGGGGCTGGCTCCCTACACGGTGCTGTTTCTCGTCATCCTGTTCTACATCGGGCTCGGCTGCGTCATGGACGCGCTGTCGATGGTGCTGCTCACCATCCCGTTCATCTTCCCGATGGTCGCCGCCCTCGACTTCAATCCCGTCTGGTTCGGCATCATCGTCGTCACCGTCGCCGAGATCGGCCTGATCACGCCGCCGGTGGGCATGAACCTCTTCGTCATCCAGGCCGCGGCCCCGGATGTGCGCCAGGCGACGATCTTCAAGGGCATCGGCCCCTTCCTGGTCGCTGATGTCGTCCGCATTGCCATTCTGGTGGCGATCCCGGCGATCTCGCTCTGGCTGCCCGGCATGATGTTCTAGGGCCGGACATTGATCCCGCGATATCGAAAGGCCGGCGCTTGCGCCGGCCTTTTTCGTCTCCGGTGGCCGTAAAACAAAATGCAATCACAAGTCGAATTGTAAGGAGAAAAAGCACGCTATAGTATCAGTACCAGGGCGGACGCGGGTCCATTGCCGCCGGCCGGCCGCGCCGCACCCTGGGGGCACGGACATGAGCGGATTCGTCGGTTGGGTCGATTTCGACCGGGATCTCACCGCCCGCGTGCCGGTGGTCGAGGCGATGACCGCGACCATGGCCAGCCGGGGGCCGGATGGCGGCGGCACATGGGTGACGCCGCGCGCGGCGCTGGGCCTTCGCCGCCTGCGCCACGGCGGACCGGGGGCGGGCGGGTTTCTCCCCGCCCATCTCGCCGTCGGCGGGTCGGAACTTGCCGCCGTCATGATCGGCGCACTCGACAACCGCGAGGCGCTTGCCGAAGCCTTCGTCGGCGTGGGTGCCGGGGCTGGTCTTGCGCCAACAGGGCGGGAGGCAGCGCCGGACGGCGACGACACGCAACTCGTTCTCGCCGCCTATCTGGCGCTTGGCATCGAGGCCTTCGCCCGCCTCGACGGCAGCTTCGCCATCGCTCTTTGGGACGGGCGCGCCCGCGCGCTGCATCTCGTGCGCGACCGCTTCGGCGTGCGACCGCTCTATTACCATTCCTACGCCTCCGGCTGCCTTTTTGCCTCCGAGCCGAAGGGCATCATGGCCAATCCGCTGTTCGAGGCGCGGCTCGACCTGACGATGCTGCCGATCGTGCTGCAGCCGCGCATGGCCGCCGCTGGCGAGACACCGCTCAAGAACCTGCACGAGGTCCCGCCGGCAAGCGTTGTCAGCCTGTGTCCCGAGGGGCTGGGACAGCGCCGCTACTGGCGGCTGGAAAGCGCCCCGCACACCGACGACGCCGGAACCACGACGCAAACGGTCCGCGATCTTCTTGCCCGCGCCGTCGCCCGCCAGGCGCCGGAAGAGGCGAAGCTGGCCGCGATGCTTTCGGGCGGGCTCGATTCCACCTCTGTCGCGGCGCTGGCGGTGGCGGCGCGGCGTGTTGCCAATGGCGGCGGCGGAGATCCGCTGTCGACCTGGTGTCTGGCCTTCGAGGGCGACACGCGCCATTTCCAGGCGAGCGAGTTGCGCCCGGACGTGGATGCGCCCTTCGCCGCGATGGCGGCGCGCCATCTCGCCACGCGCCACACCACGCTTACCGCCTCGACGGAGGATCTGCTCGCGGTCCTGCCGGCCACCCGTCGCGCCCGCGATCTGCCGGCCTGGGGCCAGTTCGACGCCTCCATGTATCGGCTTTTCGCCGCCATGCGCGGCTCCGCCCGCCTCGGTCTTTCGGGCGAGGCGGCGGACGAGATCTTCGGCGGCTATCCGCATTTCTTCAAGCCGGAGCTGCTGGCGCGCGACGGCTTCCCCTGGGCCGGTGATGGGGTGCGCCTTGCCGACTATCTCGCCCCGGACGTGGCGCGCCTGTGCGAGCCGCGCACCCAGGAGGCCGAGCGCTGCCGGGCGCTGCTTGCGGATGTGCCCCGGCTTGCGGGAGAGCCGGCGGCGGAGGCGCGTATGCGCGAGGTGCTCTACCTCGGCATGGCCGGCCCCCTCTCGGTCATCCTCGACCGCAAGGACCGCATGAGCATGGCCCATGGGCTGGAGCTGCGGGTGCCCTTCCTCGACCATCATCTCGTCCAGTACGTCTGGAACGTGCCGTGGAGCATGAAGGCGGACGGCGGCACCAAGGGGTTGCTGAAGCGCGCCATGGCCGACCTGCTGCCGCCCGACACCTTGACCCGGCGCAAGAGCGCCTATCCGCACGTCCAGCATCCCGACTACGACGCGGGCCTGCTGCGCGCGGCGCGCGCCCTTGCCCTCGACGGCGGCTCGCCCGTCGCGGAGCTGTTCGACCTCCCCCGTCTCGCCGGCCTGGTCGAGGACATCTCCCGGGGAAATGCCGCGCGCCTGTCCGGCACCATGCTCCCCGGCGGCGCAAGCCTGCCGCACATGCTGATTCAGCTTGTCGAATTCTCCGAATGGGTGAAGGACTACGGGATCTCCTTGCGGTGAGAGGCGGCTCCGGCCGGCGATGGGCCTCCCCCGTGGCACTTCAGGCGGACGATGGAAATGGCGAGCGACATGAGCGACCCCCGCGAGGTGGAGACCGGTGCGTCCGGGCTGGCTCTGCGTGCGGTCGAGGCCGGGGACGCGGAGGCGGTCGCGGCGCTGGTGCGTGCGGCCTTCGCCGAACTCGCCGCGCGGGTCGATCCGCCGCCCTCTGCCCTGCACGAGACCGGCGCGCGGGTCGCGGCCCATCTGGCGGCCGGCGGCGCGGGCGTGCTGATCGCGTCGACAGCTTCCGCCGAGGACGCGCTGCTTGCCGCCTGCCTGTGGCACCCGGTGGAGGGCGGGCTCCATCTTGCCCGCCTCGCTGTTTGTCCCGCGCATCGGCGAAAGGGGCTGGCGCTTGCCTTGCTGGCCGCCGCGGAAGCCGCGGCGCGCGCTGCCGGCCAGCGCCGGCTGGTGCTGCAGACGCGGTTGCCGCTCGTTTCCAACCGCCGGCTGTTCGCGCGCGCCGGCTTTCGCGAGGTGTCCTTTCATGCCCATCCGGGGCACCTGGAACCGACCTTCGTGGAGATGCAGCGCGATCTCGACGTCTGAAATGGCTGTTCGCAACGCTGTGCGGGATGCGTCCTGCGGCCTCAGCCGCGCGGCTTGCGCCGGGCGATGATCTCCGCGATCCGGTCCGCGTCCTCGGCCTGCAGGTGGCGGCCGGTGTCGAGCAATTCGCTCATGTATTCGTCATAGGTCAGGCCGAGCCGCGCCGCCTTCTTCACCCGGAACATCGCCACGTCGCGAGAGGGAGCCTGGAACGCCGCCTTGCGTGCCGCCCGCCAGGCCACATAGGTGCGGATCGGCCCCGTCCCCCAGGCGGGCACATGCGGCTCGTCGAGCGGCGGGCCGCCGTTGTGACCGATCTCGGCCACCGCGCTCGGCGCGGGCGAGCGTCGGGCGCGGGGCTTTGGCATGCCGTATCGCCTGGGAAATCCCTGCAAGTTGGTCGCATCCTGTGAGAAGAGCCGCTTCCTGGCGCCGGAATATTTCCTTGTTCTTCGAAGATGACAGCAAAATCAAGCGGATTTTCGGACATATAGTCTTGACAAATTGCCTGCATAGCCGGCGGAAGCCTCCGAGCGTTGCATTGGGTTCCCGTCTGTTCCGCGCCCCTGAAAGCCGGCGAGGACAGTCCGGAGCGCGGAGGATTGGCGGAAATCGGAAGGATTTGGTGCGCTCGGCTGCGGCCGCTTCGGGGTTTCGCCGCGCGGTCGCGCTCCTGAGTGGGATCAAAATGACGTAGGGGCAGAGTCTGCTTGACTCTTAAAAGTGTCCGTTGCAATCTTTGTATTATACACGTTTTAAGTGTCTATAAGTTTTTTCATCCACCTCTCTCACACAAAAGAGGGGGTTTCATGATTGAGCTTGTTCCCATTACCGAACGGATCGGAACCGAGGTTCGCGGCGTCGACGTCACCGAGGGGATTTCGACACGGGATTTCGATCGGATCTATCAAGCCTGGATCGACAGCACCATCCTGCTGTTTCGCGGCCAGTCGATGACGCCTGACCAGCATGTGGACTTCACCCGGCGCTTCGGCGAGGTGGTGAGCTACACGCGCAAGGAGTTCGCCGCCGAGCGTCCCGAGATCCTCATCCTGTCCAACATCGCCAGGAACGGCCGGCTGATCGGCTCGCCGGTGAGCGGGCGGGTCTGGCACACCGACGGCCACTATCTGGACGAGCCGCCGGCCGGTTCGATGCTGCATGCCCTCGAGGTTCCCCCGCAGGGCGGCGATACGTGGTTCGCCAACATGTTCGCCGCCTGGGAAGACCTGCCGGAGCAGGTGAAGCGGCGCATCGAGGGGCGCGAGGTGGTCATCTCCCGCGTCCAGTCACGGCCCTACAACTATCCCGATCGGCCGCCGCCGACGGAGGCGGAGCGCGCTGAATGGCGCGACATGCCGCAGCCGATGGTGCTGACCCACCCCGAGAACGGCCGCAAGGCGGTCTATGCCGGCGGCAACGTGCCCTGGCGGATCGTCGGCATGGAGGAGAGCGATAGCGCGCCGCTGGTCACCTTCGTCCAGGAGTTCTCGGTGCAGCCGCGCTTCACCTACCGGCATCGCTGGCGGGCCGGCGACATCATCCTCTGGGACAACCGCAGCGCCATGCACCGGGCGACCGGCTACGACATGACCCGCTGGCGGCGCCTGATGCACCGCACCACGCTGGCCGCGCGGCACGGGCCCGACGAGGCCGCCACGCGACACTGACGCGGCCCGTCGGCCGGGCGAGAGGAGGGGTGGATGATCGGCGAGTGCGACTATGCGATTGTCGGCGGCGGGGCGGCCGGACTGGTGCTCGCCGACCGGCTGAGCGCCGATCCGCGGGTGCGCGTCGTGGTCATCGAGGCCGGGCGGCGGCGGCGCTCGCCGCTCCTGTCCGTTCCCGCCGGCGAGACGCTGCTTCTCGGCAACCCGCGCTACGACTGGCGGTTTCGCACGCAGCCGGATGGCACCCTCGAGGGCCGGCAGCTCGCCGTGCCGCGCGGCCGGTTGCTCGGCGGCTCTACGGCGATCAACGGCATGATCTTCGTGCGCGGCCAGCGCGACGATTTCGACGGTTGGGCGCGCGCCGGCTGCGAGGGCTGGGGGTGGGACGATGTCCTGCCCTTCTTTCGCGCGCTGGAGGACTGGCAGGGCGGGGAGGAGACCGCGCGCGGCGTCGGCGGACCGATCCGCGTCGAGCTTCCGCGTCACCGCGAGCCGCTTGCCGAGATCTTTCTCAAGGCCACCGTCGAGGCCGGCTTCGCGCTCAATCCCGACTACAATTCCGGCGATCTGGAGGGCTTCGCGCCGGCACAGATCACCGCCCGCTCCGGCCGTCGCTCTTGCGTTCTCGACGGGCATCTCGCCGAAGCCGCCGGCCGCGAGAATCTGCGGATCCTCTGCGATGCGGAGGCGACCGGCCTGTGGTTCGACAAGGAACGCTGCCTTGGCGTCGCGCTGACGCGGGGAGGCGAGACGACGATGCTCCGCGCCCGGGCGGAGACGGTGCTCTGCGCCGGCACCATCGGTTCGCCGAAGCTGCTGGAGCTTTCCGGCATCGGCGATCCCGCGGTGCTGGCGCGCGCCGGCATTGCCCCCCGCCACGCGCTTCCCGGCGTCGGCACGGGCTTTCGCGATCATCTGGCCGCGCGGCTGCGCTGGCGGGTCCGCCCGCCCCCCGGGACGCGGCATCTCACCTTCAACGAGCGCACACGCGGCTTCGCCCTGCTGCGCGAGATCCTGCGTTACGGGGTGAGTCGCACCGGCGTGCTTGCCCAGCCCATCGCCGTAGCCGTCGGCTTTGCCCGCTCCACCCCTGGCGAGCCGGTGCCGGATCTTCAGTTCCATTTCGCTCCGGCAAGCTATCCCGTCTCCGGCAAGAGCCGTCGGCTCGACCGGCAACCGGGCATGACCATCGGCGTCTATCCGATGCGGCCCGACGCGGAAGGCACGGTCCATGTGCAAGGGCCGGATCCCTCCCTTCCGCCCGCCATCGCCACCGCCTTCCTGTCCTGCGCCGCCGACCGCCGGCGCCTGCTGGCCGGCATCGCCATGGCCCGGCGCATCGTCGCCTCCCCCGCCTTTGACGCCTGTCGCGGCGAGGAGCTGGTGCCCGGTCCCGGCGTCATCGGCGAGGAGGCGTTGCTGGCACATCTGCGGGAGAGCGCCGACACCTCCTTTCACCCGGTCGGCACCTGCCGGATGGGAACCGGAGCGAATGCCGTCGTCGATCCGCGTCTGCGCGTTCACGGGCTGGCGGGCCTGCGTGTCGTCGATGCCTCGATCATGCCGACCCATGTCTCGGGCAACACCCAGGCGGCGGCGATGATGATCGCCGAGAAGGGCGCTGCGATGATCCGGGCCGATGCCGAGAGCCCGGCCGCCGTCGCGCCGTGGGTCAGCCCTGCGCCGGCCCGGCCGGGCGACCTCGTCGTCGCCGCCGGAGACCCGCTGGCGGCGGATGTCGTGGCGCTCCTTGCCGCCTCCGAGGAACTTGCCAGCGCGCTCTATCCGCAAGAGAGCGTGCATCTGCTGCCGCGCGCGGCGCTTGCCGATGACCATGTGCGCTTTCTCGTCGCCCGCGACGGCCTCGGGCGCGCGCTCGGCTGCGGCGCGCTTGTGCTGGAAGGCGGCGGCTTCGGCGAGCTCAAGCGCATGTTCGTGGCGGCGCACGCCCGCCGGCGCGGCGTCGGCCGCGCGTTGCTTGCCGGGCTCGACGCGGAGGCGGCGGCGCACGGCCTGCACACGCTGCGGCTGGAGACCGGTGTCGCTCAACCGGAGGCGCTGGCCCTCTACCGCGCGGCCGGCTTTGGCGCATGCCCGCCCTTCGGCGCCTATCGCCCCGACCCGCTCAGCGTCTTCCTGACGCGTCCGCTCGATCCGCAACCTCAAAGGAGTGTGCGCCATGCCTGACCGGTTCGACCACGCCGGCAACCTTGCCCGCGCCTGTGATCACCGCGCCCATCGCGGGGCGTTCTGGCCACCGGCCGAGGCGCATGCGCTGTTCAGCCTCGACATCGCCGCCGCCGCGCCGCCGCTCGATGCGCAAGCCCTTGCGCTTCTGGACGAACTGGGCCGGCTGATCGAGCGCGAATGGGCCGCCTGCAAGGCGAGCCCGCCGCCGTCGCGCGGCCGGTTCCACGATCCAGCACCCATTGCCGACCTGCTCGCGCGGCTGGCCGAGCATCTGCCGCGCGATGCCGACCGCACCGCGCTGCGCCTGCGCGCCGCCGCCATTCGTACGGGCTACACCGAGGAGGGGCTGCGCACGCTTGCCGCCCTCGATGAGGACCTGATGGTCGTCGTCGGCCAGATCGCCACCTGGTACGGCAAGCAGACAGGCGGTCTGCCCACGGCCTTCGCCTGCCGGCGCGACGAGGCGGGAGCCGCGGTCATCGGCGCGGCCTGCGGACAGCTCGCGGCGGTCGAAGCCTGTTTTCGGGACCTGCACACCCATCTGCGGCTCGCGGCGCTTCCCGCCTTCGTGCCGACGCGGCTTTTCTTCATGGCCGGCGAGGGCAACCGTCATCCCAAGCACATCGCCTATTTCCTGCCGGAGGACGAGGGCGTGAAGCGCTCGCCCTACAAGAAGACCTGCTATTTCGCCAACACCCATGCGGCGCTGGTCGAGCGCGTGTCGCTCGCTCATGCCCGGGCGCTGCTCGATCTCGGCGGGCCGTTGCCCGGCACTGTCGCGGCGCTCGGGCCGATCCCGACGCTTGGCGTCTTCGCCCATGAGGCCGGCCATTTCGTTCACCGCGAAGGGGGCGTGTCGTTCCAGGGGCTGAACGCCGCCGACCGCTGGACCTCGGTGGTGCTGCAGGAGGCGGCCGCGGACGTCTTCGGCCTGCTCGCGCTGGCCGAGGTGCTGGCGCCCGCCGCCGGCGCGACGGGCGAGGACGCGGTCGCCTATCACCTGGCCGAATGCCTGCGTTACGTCGACCGCGGCCTCGGGCTCTTTCCCGACAGCGACGGCATGTTTCTCCAGCTTGCCTGGCTCGCGGACTTCGGCGTGCTGGAGGTCGCCGAAGACGGCGCCGGGCGCGCCATCCGGCTTTCCGGCTCCCCCGATGCGGTGCTTGCCGCCTTCCGCGCGCTCGCCCGGGTGCTCGCCGACACGCTGCTCGCCGGCGATGTCGAGCGCTCGCTGGCGCTGGCGCGCGACTTCGGCCCGTCCGGCGGCCTGCGCCGGCTCGCCCCGCTGGTTGCCCGTCTGGCCGCGCACCCGGCGACGACGATCGAATACCTGCAGGAACCGGCGGACGCGGCGCGTGCCGCGGTCGCCATGGCAAGCTAGCCCGAGGGACCGGGCGACAGGATCCGCGAAAGGAGCCAACCGATGGCCGAGATGATCACCGACAGCCTGCCCCGGACCCCGGTCCTTGACCGCGTGCACGCCTACTACTGCACCCGGCTCGACGCCCCGGCGGCGCGCCGGCGCACCATTTACGAGATCTGGGAGGCGGGCGAGGCGCATGATGATTCCGTCACCCCCTCGACCTATTGTCCCGACTACCGCGCCCATATCGGGCTCAAGATCGTGTCGCTGACGCAGCCGGGCGCGCGCATTTTCTCCATCGGCTGCGGCAACGCCTTCGTCGAGGCCGATCTGGTCGGCGGCGGGCGCCACGTGCAGGCCATCGACTGCAACCCGGAGGCCGTGGCGCTGGCAACGCGCAAGGGGCTGGAAGCCTTCGTCTCCGACTTCTTCACCCTGCCCGACGGTCATCTGTCGGGTTTCGACGCGATCTATGCCGACGGGCTGCTCGGGCATCTCTACCGGTCCGACACCGGGCTTGCGGATTTCTTCGGCACGCTGCGCCGGCTGGCGCCGAAGCCCGGCGCGTGGCTGATCTTTTCCAACGACGCGCCGCTCGAGACGGGACACGACGTCGAGCCGCATCGCCGTGTCGCCGATTTCTGGATGCTGTCGCGTGCCAGACTGGTCGCGGAACTGGAGACGGCCGGCTACACGGCGGCGGAGGACTATCACTATCCCTACCTGCGGCCGGTCAGCGGCCTGCGCAACCGCACCATCTGCATCGGCTGCGTGCCCACGGGCTTCCACGCGGGCGGGCACGCGCATCCCTCCGGCGCGGCCGGCTGAGGCGATGCCGGCCGCCCCCGGGTTCGCCGCCCGTCTCGCCGAGGTCGTGCCCACGCTCGCCGAAAGCTATGGAACGCCCTTTCACATCTATGACGAGGCCGGCATCCGCGCCACGCACCGCGCGATGGTCGCGGCCTTCGGTGACTGGCCGGTGACGCAGTATTTTGCCGTCAAGGCACTTCCGAATCCGGCAATCCTTCGCGCCTTGGCGCAGGAGGGGAGCGGCCTCGACTGTTCCTCGCCGGTGGAGCTGCGTCTCGCCGGCGAGGTCGGCGTTTCGGGTGAGGCCATCGTCTTCACCTCCAACAACACGACGCGCGCCGAACTGGCGATGGCGCTGGATCGCGGCGCTCGCATCACCTTCGACGACGCGGCCCATCTGGCACTTGCCACCCAGCTTCCGGCCACGGTCGCCTTCCGCGTCGCCCCGCACGGGGCGGCTGCGACCTCGGCGCTGATGGGGGCGGCCGGCCAGTCGAAGTTCGGCGTTCCCCGCGACCGGCTTGCCGCGGCCTACAGGCTTGCGCTGGCGCGTGGTGCCACCCGGTTCTCCATTCACGGCATGACCTGCGCCAACGAGCTCTCCGTCGCCGTCGCGCTCGCCGCCGCGCGCGATCTGGTCGAGACGGCGCGGACGGTGGAAGCAGAGACCGGCATCGCGTTCGACAGCGTCAATTTCGGCGGCGGCCTCGGCATTCCCTACCGGCCTGGCGAGACGGCGTTCGATTTTGCCGCCTATGCGGCCGGCCTCGTCGCGCTGCTGCGCGAGGCTTTCGCCGGCCGCCGGCCGCGCATCCTCATGGAATGCGGGCGCTACGTTTCGGGTCCGCACGGGGTGCTTGTCGCCCGTGTAGTCAACCGGCTCGACAAGGGGCGGCTCATCGTCGGGCTCGACGCCTCGATGTCGGCGCTGATGCGGCCGGGCTTCTACAGCGCTGCCTATCATCACGTCACGCTGCCCTTCGCCGAGGCCGGACGCGGGCGGGTCACCGCCGATGTGGTCGGCTCGCTTTGCGAGAACGTCGACCGGTTCGCCGTCGACAGGCAGATCGCCGACCCGCGCGTCGGCGATCTGGTCTGGATCCACGACACCGGCGCTCATGGCGCGGCCATGGGCTTCACCTACAACGGCCGGCTGCGGCCGGCGGAGCTGCTTCTGAAAAACGATGGCCGCGTTGTCGAGATCCGCCGCGCTGAGCGGTTCGAGGACTATGTGGCGACCCTCGCCGACGGCACGCGCACCCTCGCGCGAGCGCCGTCCGCAGGCGTCGCCGCGATCCGTCTTGACGGCATCGCCGTCTGATCCTATCGTCCTGCCACTATTCGTTGGGGTGCCTTTGCCGGCTGAGAGACGCGTTCGCGTCAACCCACTGAACCTGATCCGGGTCATGCCGGCGTAGGGAACGAATGACCGCTTCGCCCAGGTCGGGCGAGCAGGCCACGGCCAGGCCATTTGCACTCCCTTCTTCGTCATGACCCCGAAAACCGCCCTGTGGCGGCGTCGGGCTTTGGTCCGCGCCGTCCGACGCGACGGACGAGACGTGACAAAGCAGATCGAACCGCAAGACAGGCGTGCCGACGCCGCTCCGCCCACGGCCATCGCACTGACCATCGCCGGCTCCGACAGCAGCGGCGGGGCAGGCATCCAGGCGGATCTCAAGGCATTTTCGGCCCTTGGCGTCTATGGTGCCAGCGTGCTCACGGCGGTGACCGCCCAGAACACGCGCGCCGTCACCCATATCCACGACATTCCCCTCGACGTGGTCGAGGGGCAGATCGCCGCCGTGCTCGACGACCTTGACGTCGGCGCGATCAAGATCGGCATGCTGTCCTCGCCGGAGATCGTCGCCTGCGTTGCCCGCGCGCTGGCGTCTTATGCCGGCCCGGTGGTGCTCGATCCGGTGATCGTTTCCAAGTCCGGGGCCAAGCTGCTGCGCGACGAGGCCGTCGCCGCGCTGCGCGAGACGCTGTTGCCGCGCGCCACGCTGGTCACCCCGAACCTGCCTGAAGTGGCCGCCCTTCTCGGCGAGGAACCGGCGAGCGAGGAGGCCGGCCGCCTCGAGCAGGGCCGCCGGCTGATGGCGCTCGGGCCTGCCGTGCTGATGAAGGGCGGGCACGCGGACGGCGATGTCTGTGTCGACCTGCTGCTGGCGCCCGGCGCCGCGCCGCTTCGCCTTGCCGCGCCGCGCCTGGCGACGAAGAACACCCACGGCACCGGTTGCACCCTGTCCTCGGCCATCGCCGCCGGCCTGGCGCGCGGCCTGCCGCTCGCCGAGGCCGTGTCGAGCGCGCACGCATGGCTGCATGGGGCGATCGCCGCCGCCGACACACTTGCGGTCGGCTCCGGCCACGGGCCGGTGCATCATTTCTATCGTCTCTGGGGAGCCCGGCCATGACCGACGCCCGTCTGTCCTCTCCGGCCGAAACCGTCTCCGTCATCGGTGGCGGCGTCGTCGGGCTGTGCGTCGCCAGCGCGCTCGCCGAGCGCGGGGCGAAGGTCACCCTGTTCGAGCGCGCGGTGGAGCCGGGGCCGGCCTCCTGTTCCTGGTGGGCCGGCGGCATGCTGGCGCCCTGGTGCGAGGGCGAGAGCGCCGAGGAGCCGGTGGTGCGGCTTGGCGAACAGGCCATCGGCTGGTGGGGCGAGCGCGTCGGCGGCGTGACCCTCGAGGGCTCCCTTGTGGTGGCGCCGGCCCGCGACACGGGCGAGCTGCGTCGCTTCGCGCGGCTTACCTCGCACTTCGAGACGGTCGATGGCGACCGCATCGGCGCGCTTGAGCCGGATCTCGGCGGGCGCTTCCGCGAGGGGCTTTTCTTCGCCGGCGAAGGACATCTGGATCCGCGCCGTGCTCTGGCCGACCTGGCGGCGCGGCTTCCCGGTCTCGGGGTCGAGATGCGCTTCGGTGAGGCGGTCGACCCGGCCGATGCGCCCGGAGACCGGGTTGTCGATTGTCGCGGGCTTGCGGCGCGCGACGAGGTTCCCGGCCTGCGCGGCGTCAAGGGCGAGATGCTGATCGTCCGTTCCGCCGACGTCTCCCTCTCGCGCCCCGTCCGGCTGCTGCATCCGCGCATTCCGCTCTACATCGTGCCGCGCGGCGCGGGTGTCTTCATGATCGGTGCCACCATGATCGAGAGCGACGAGCGCACCCGCATCACGGCCCGCGCCATGATGGAGCTTCTCGGCGGGGCCTATGCGCTGCATCCCGCCTTCGCCGAGGCCGAGATCCTTGAAATCGGCGTCGATGCGCGACCCGCCTTCGCCGACAACCTGCCGCGGCTTCTCGACGACGGCCGCATCCTGCGCGCCGGTGGCACCTATCGCCACGGCTTCCTGCTTGCGCCGGCACTGGCCATGCAGGCGGCCGACCTCTGCCTTGATCCTTCCTCCAGCCCGGAGTTCTTCCATGACCATCATCGTCAACGGCGCTCCGCTTGACCTCGCGCCCGGATCGCTCGCCGCGGTCCTCGAGGCGCTCGACTACGCCGACGCCATCGTCGCGACGGCCGTCAACGGCGAGTTCGTCCCCGCCGAGGAGCGGGCGACGACCCGGGTCCGCGACGGTGATCGTCTCGAGATCCTCGCTCCGATGCAGGGAGGCTGATCCATGCTGACCTTCTACGACACGACCGTCGAGAGCCGGTTGCTGCTCGGCACCGCGCTCTATCCCTCGCCCGCGATCATGGCCGAGGCGATCCGCGCCGGCGGGTCCGACATCGTCACGGTCTCGCTGCGGCGCGAATCCGGGTCCTCGCGCTCGGGGCAGGACTTCTGGTCCTTCATCCGCGACCTCGGCGTCAAGGTGCTGCCCAACACCGCCGGCTGCCATTCGGTCAAGGAGGCGGTGACCACGGCGAAGATGGCCCGCGAGGTCTTCGGCACGTCCTGGATCAAGCTCGAGGTCATCAACGACGCCGAGACGCTGGCGCCCGACGTCGTCGGCCTCGTCGAGGCGGCGCGCATCCTGTGTGACGACGGCTTCCAGGTCTTTCCCTATTGCACGGAAGACCTCGGTATCGCCGAGCGGCTGCTTGCCGCCGGCTGCAAGGTCCTGATGCCCTGGGGCGCGCCCATCGGCTCGGCCCGGGGCCTCAACAATGTCTATGGGCTGCGCGCCATGCGCGCCCATTTTCCCGAGGTTCCGCTCGTCGTCGACGCCGGCCTCGGCGTTCCCTCCCATGCGGCCGCCGCCATGGAGCTCGGCTTCGACGCGGTGCTGCTCAACACGGCGGTCGCCAAGGCGGGCGATCCGGTCCGCATGGCGGACGCCTTCGGACGGGCGGTCGCCGCCGGCCGCCTCGCCCATGAGGCGGTGGCGATGGAGCCGCGCGACATGGCTGCCCCCTCGACCCCGGTTCTCGGAAAGGCCTTTCTCGAATGACCGCCTTCAAGCTCGATCCCTTCTATCCGATCGTCGACAGTGCCGACTGGGTCGAGCGGCTGGTGCCGCTCGGTGTCCGGTTGATCCAGCTTCGCATCAAGGACGGCGACGCCGCCTGGCTGCGCGGCGAGATCCGCCGCGCCGAGGGCTTCGCCGTCCGGCACCGCTGCATGCTGGTCGTCAACGACCACTGGGAGATCGCCATCGACGAGGCCTGCCGCTTCGTCCATCTCGGTCAGGAGGATCTTGCCGGTGCCGACCTGGCCGCGATCCGCGCCGCCGGCATCGGCCTCGGCCTGTCGAGCCACGACCATGACGAACTGGAAACGGCGGTCGCCGCCGGTCCCGACTACATCGCGCTCGGGCCCGTCTATCCCACGATCCTGAAGAAGATGAAGTGGGCGCCCCAGGGGCTGGAGCGGATCGGCGAATGGAAGCGGCGGATCGGGGATATCCCGCTCGTCGCCATCGGCGGCATGACCGCCGAGCGCGCCCCCGGCGCCTTCGAGCATGGCGCCGACATCGTTTCCGTGGTCACCGACATCACGCTCAATGCCGATCCCGAGGCGCGCACGCGCCAGTGGATCGAGGTCACCCGGGCGCACGACAAATCGGCGTCCCGGGGCGACAGGATTTCGAAATTCTAGCACGTGAAAGGCCCGAAATGCGCAAGCTCGCCCTTGTTCTCGCCCTGCTCGTCAGCCTGCCGGCCGCCGCCGCCGACAAGATGACCCTGCTTCTCGACTGGTACGTCAACCCGGACCACGGCCCGGTGATCCTGGCCCGGGAACTCGGTTATTTCGCTGATGAAGGCCTCGACGTCGAGATCATCGCCCCGGCCGATCCGTCGGCACCGCCCAAGATGGTCGCTGCTGGCAAGGCCGATCTCGCTGTTTCCTACCAGCCGCAGATCCACCTTCAGGTGGCCGAGGGGCTGCCGCTCAAGCGGGTCGGGACGCTGATCGCCTCGCCGCTCAACTGCTTGATGGTAAAGGACGATGGCCCGATCAAGTCGATCGCCGACCTCAAGGGTCGCAAGATCGGCTATTCGGTCTCCGGCGTCGAGAGCGCCCAGGTGACGGCGCTTCTCAAGCGCCACGGCATGACGGCCGATGACGTCGAGATGATCAACGTCAACTGGTCGCTGGCGCCCGCCGTCATGTCCGGGCAGGTCGACGCGGTGATCGGCGCCTACCGCAACGTCGAGCTGCACCAGATGGAGCTCCAGGGTGTCAAGGGCCGCTGCTTCTTCATCGAGGAGGAAGGTGTCCCCCCCTATGACGAGCTGATCTACGTCGCCAATCCGCAGACGATGGACAAGGATAAGATCGCCCGCTTCCTCGCCGCCACCGAGCGCGCCACCCAGTATATCGTCAACCATCCGCAAGAGAGCTTCGCGCTCTACGCGGCGACCTCTCCGGAGCTCGACGACGAACTCAACAAGCGCTCCTTCGCCGACACCGTGCGCCGCTTCGCCCTGCGCCCGGCCGCCCTCGACTACGGCCGCTATGCCCGCTTCGAGGCCTTCCTCAAGGAGAGCGGCCTGATCGAGACGATCCGCCCGGTTTCCGACATCGCCCTCGACGTATCGGCCCCGTAAGGCGGCACCGACCGAGGACAACGGACAACGAGGAGAGATCCGCAGATGACGATGACACCCCGCGTTTCGCAGGACTTCGGCCCGGACTTCGGCTCGAGGAGCTTCGCCCTCATGCGCGCCGAGGCCGGCGATGCCTGGCGGGCGTACACCCGCCACGCCTTCGTGGAGCGGCTTGGCGACGGCACGCTGCCGCAGGAGGCGTTCCTGCACTACCTGGTTCAGGACTATGTGTTCCTCTACCACTTTGCCCGCGCCTGGGCGCTCGCGGTCGTCAAGGCCGGTTCGATCGAGGAGGCACGTTTCGCCGCCGGAACGGTCGACGGGTTGCTGAACACCGAGATGAGCCTTCATGTCGAGATCTGCGGCAAGGCCGGCATTGCCGAAACGGCGCTTATCGAGGCGGCCGAGGAACGGGAAAATCTCGCCTACACCCGCTATGTGCTGGACGCGGGCATGTCGGGAGATTTCCTCGACCTGATCGTGGCGCTCTCTCCCTGTGTGCTCGGCTACGGCGAGATCGGCCTCAGGCTCGCCCGCGAGGCGGCCCCCGGCACGCCCTACCGCCAGTGGATCGACACCTATGCCGGCGACGACTATCAGGACATCTGCCGAAAGGTCGGTGCCCTGATCGACGGCGCGACCCGTGCAAGGCTTGGCGACGATCCCACAGCACTTGCGCGCTGGGCGTCGGTGTCGAAGCGTTTCCGTACCGCGACGGAGCTTGAAATCTCCTTCTGGGACATGGGGTTGCGTGGCGGGGGAAAGGCCGGATCGGCGTGAGCGAAGCCCCGACCCTGCGGCTTTCCGGCGATTTCGATCACGCCGGGAGGCCGCTCTTCTCCGGTCTCGACCTGACGATTTCCGCCGGCGGCTGGACCTGCCTGCTCGGCCCCTCGGGCGTCGGCAAGTCCACCGTTCTGCGGTTGCTTGCCGGGCTCGACACCGGCGGTCGCTTTTCCGGCACGATCACCGCCGACGACAACAAGGCGGTCGCGGGCCGGATCGCCTTCATGGCCCAGACCGATCTGCTCGCGCCCTGGCTCGACGTGCTCGGCAACGTCACTCTCGGTGCCCGCCTGCGCGGCGAACGCGCCGATCTCGAGCGGGCCCGTGCGCTGGTCGAGCGGGTGGGGCTTACCGAACATGCGGCCAAGCTGCCGGCGAGCCTCTCCGGCGGCATGCGCCAGCGGGTGGCGCTGGCCCGCGTGCTCATGGAAGACCGGCCCATCGTGCTTCTCGACGAACCCTTCGCCGCCCTTGACGCACGCACCCGCGCCGAGATGCAGGAGCTTGCCTTCGAGACGCTGGAAGGCCGCACGGTGCTGCTCGTCACCCATGATCCAGCGGAAGCGGTGCGCCTCGGACACCGCATTTTCATCTTCTCCGAACAAGGGCTTGCGGAGGTGGAGGCGCCCGCGCTGTTGCCCATCCGCGCGGTCGAGGCGCCGGAGACGATGGACATGCAGGTCCGGCTTTTCCGGGCCTTGAAGGGGGAAGCTGCATGAGCGGGACACAGGGATTTGCCGGGAGGCTTGGTGACGGGCTCATTGCCGCCGCCGTTGCGCTCGGCGCCTGGCAGGCGATTGTCTGGGCGACCGGCGCACCGGCCTTCATCCTGCCCGGCCCCGTTCGCGTCGCCGAGACGCTCGTCGCCAATGCCGGTCTCATCGCCGATCATGCGACCACCACCATCGCCGAGGTCCTGATCGGTCTCGCCCTTGGCGCCGGGCTCGGGGGGGCGACCGCCCTCTATCTGATGGTCTCGCCTCTGGCGCGGCGCATCGTGCTGCCGATCATGGTCTTCAGCCAGGCGGTCCCGGTCTTCGCGCTCGCTCCGATCCTGACCCTGTGGCTCGGATTCGGCATGATCTCGAAGATCGCCATGGCGCTGCTGATCATCTACTTTCCGGTGGTCTCGACCTTCTACGACGGACTGCGACGCACCGATCCGGGCCTGCTCGATCTTGCCCGCACCATGGGCGCGACGCCGGCCAGGACGCTCTTCTTCCTGAGGCTTCCCGCCGGTCTGCCGGCCTTCGGCTCGGGCCTGCGTCTTGCCGCCGTCTACGCGCCCATCGGCGCCGTCATCGGCGAATGGGTCGGCGCCTCGAAGGGCCTTGGCTACCTGATGCTGCTGGCCAACGGTCAGGTCAAGACGGACCTGATGTTCGCCAGCCTCTTCGTGCTGGCGATCTTCGCCGTGGCGCTCTACGGGGTGGTTTCCTGGCTGACCCGGCGCATGGTCTCCTGGTCGCGGGAAAGCACCGACACGATCTGACGTCGGTCGCGGAGGCAGGTTCGGCTCAGCCTGCTTCCGGCTCGTCCCTGTCGTCCGGCCGCGCCAGCAGGACGCCGATGCCTTTCTCGAGCGTGACGGCGATGGTGTCGCGCTCGCGCGCCACCCGGTTCGACAGGGTCAGCGAGCCGCCCATCGGCACGAACTTGCGTGACAGCGGCCAGCGCACGCCTTCAAGCGTCAGTCCGCTCAGGTCGGTGATGGCGAGCACGGAAAAGAGCGCGCCCGCCTCAAGCGCGATCTCCCGGCGGCCCGGCAGGACCGGCCAGGCCTCCTCGCTGCCGCTGGTCATCAGGACCGGAATCCCGCGCCGCGCCAGGGCCACGCCGTTGAGCACGTTCTGCATGGCGTGGTCGGAGCGCGCGCCCCCCAGCGCGCCGGCGATCACCAGCCCATCGGCGCCGCGCGCCAGCGCCTCCTCGACCGCGATTTCGCCATCGGTCATGTCCTTGGCCGCCGGATAGGCATCGCGCGGCACGTCGGGAAAGGCGGCATGCAGGTCGTCGCTGCTGGAATCGAAGTCGCCGACCCACAGCTCGGGCGTCAGGCCGAGGGTGCGCGCGTGGCGAATGCCGTTGTCGGCGGCGATCACCCGCGCGCCTTCGACTTGTCGCGAAAGACGCTGCGTCGGCGTCAATTCGCCGCCGAGCAGGATCAGAAACGGCGCTCGAGGCTGCATGGTCGGTGGCTCTCCCTGCGTGGGGCGGTGTGGTGCGGGGCGTCCCCGGGCGGGCGCGATTGTGCTTGTCATAGCTGTTTTTCATGGCCCATTCTCCGCAAAAAGGGAGGAAAGTCATGAATCTGTCTCGCATGCTCGCGGCCCGCGACACGGCCGGGCGTCCCGTTCGCGTCGCCATCATCGGCGCGGGAAAGTTCGGCTCAATGTATCTGACGCAAGCCCGCCTGACGCGCGGCGTGCATGTCGCCGCGATCATCGATCTCGACCCGGCCCGGGCCCGGCGCACGCTCGCCACCTGCGGCTGGCCGGACGAGCAGTCGACAGCCGGCTCCCTCGACGCGGCGATCGATACCGGCGCGACCCTTGTCACCGACAATCTGGCCGGTGTGCTCGCCGACGGGCGCATCGACGTGGTCATCGAGGCCACCGGCGACCCGGCCGTCGGCATCCGCCACGCGCTCGCCGCCATCGAGGCGGGCAAGCATCTGATCATGGTCAACGTCGAGGCGGATGTGCTCGCCGGTCCGCTGCTGGCGCGCCGCGCCGAGGCTGCCGGTCTCGTCTATTCGCTCGCCTGGGGCGACCAGCCGGCGCTCATCTGCGAGCATGTCGACTGGGCGCGGACCTGTGGTTTCAAGGTCGTCTGCGCCGGCAAGGGCACGCGCTACCTGCCGACCTATCACAAGCTGACACCGGAGACCGTGTGGGACGTGCTGGTCCAGTACCTGGGCATCACCGACCGCAGCCTGATCAACCCGAAGATGTTCAACTCGTTCCTCGATGGCACCAAGTCGGGGATCGAGATGACGGCGGTCTGCAATGCCACCGGCCTGGTCGCGCAGGAGGACGGGCTGTCGTTTCCGCCGGCGAGCCGCTTCGAGCTGTCGAGCGTGCTGCGCCCGCGCGAGGCCGGTGGCACCCTGCCGATCACCGGCACGACCGAGGTCGTGTCCTCGCTCACCCGTGACGGCGCGGACGTTCCCCATCACCTTGCCATGGGCACGTTCGTCGTGATCGAGGCTGAGACCGATTACGCCAGCCGCTGCTTCAGCGAGTATCACATGCTGGAAGACGAGACCGGCCGCTACGCTGCTCTCTATCGGCCGACCCATATGATCGGCATGGAACTCGGCGTGTCGGTGGCCTCCGCGGTGCTGCGCCGGGAGCCGACCGGATCGCCCGTGGGCTTTGTCGCCGATGTGGTGGCGACCGCCAAGCGCGACCTCAAGGCCGGCGAGATGCTCGACGGCGAGGGTGGGGCGACCGTCTGGGGCAAGCAGCAGCCGGCGGCCAGGTCGCTGGCCGGCGGCTGCCTGCCGCTCGGTCTCGCTGCCAACGTCCGGCTCGTGCGGGATGTGGCCGAGGGTGCCATGCTGAGGTGGGACGACGTGGCGATCGACACCACGGAAACCGCCGTTCGCTTCCGCCGCGAGATGGAAGAGACCTTCGCTCCCACCTGAGGCGAAGCTGCCTCCCCGGGGCCGGAAAGGCCGGCCGCGGGCACCCGCGCCGGCTCGCCGGCGTCGCCCGGCCCGCCCGACCTTGGCCCAACAGCTTGCGCCAGCTCCGTCCGCCTGTCTTGCGTATTAATTTATCGAATGATAAATAACGAAAGACGCACGCGGCCTGATCCGGCGCGGGCGGATGTGTCTTGCGGATGGGGAGGGGGCGATGGACCTTTCGGGAGTGTATGAGATCGCCGCGCCGCGGCAGCGGGTTTGGGAAGCGCTAACGGAAGCCGACAGCCTCGCCCGGATCCTGCCCGGCTGCGAGCATCTGGAGGCGACGGGCGAGAACAGCTATGCGGCCGTGGCGAGCGTCAAGGTCGGACCGATCCGCGCGCGCTTTCGCGGCAAGGTGCGGCTGGAGGACATGCTGCACCTGGAGAGCTTTCGCATCGTCGGATCCGGCGATGGCGGTGCCTCCGGACAGGCGAAGGGGGCGGCCGTGATCCGGCTGGAGGAGACCGGGAGCGGAACCCGCATCGCCTATACGGCCGAGACGGTGATGAGCGGCAAGCTCGCCGCGCTGGGCGGCCGGCTTGTCGAAGCGGTTTCGATGCGCAACATCCGGCTGATGATGGAGGCGCTGGAGCGGGAGGTCACGGGCGGCGGCGCTCCGGTGACAGCGGGGGCTCCGGCCGTCGGCGTGGCGGGTGGCCTGCCCGCATCAGCGGCCGCGGGCGGGGCGGAACGGCTTCTTCGCGCCATTCTCCTGCAGGCGCGGGTCAATGGCGTGCTGCTGGCGCTTGCCGTCCTGCTGCTCGCCGCGGGCCTGCTCGCCGGTTAGCGGCGGAGCGCCGCCAATGGCGTCGGCAGGTCGGCTCTAGCCGTCTGCCGCCGTTTGTGCGGCGAGCATCGCCGGCAGCGCTTTCGGGAAACCTCCGAGAAACGTCTCGATGGCGCTGTCGACCACCGCGTCGACATCGTCCTCGATGGGGATCTCGTAGATCCACTTGCGGATGCCGCGATAGACGAAGGTGCCGTGAAAGGACCATGCAAGGTCTGTCTCGCGGCTGGTCACGGGCACCTCTTCCGGCGTGGGCAGTCCCGCCTCGTGGCGCATTTCCCGGCACAGCGGCTCGATCAGCTTTTCGCGGACCTGCTCCAGATAGCGCCGGTTCAGGCTTTCGCCCTTCATGCCGGCAAGGATCAGGATCCTGAGCCATTCGCGGTTGTCGATGACCCGCGCGTAGTCGCGGTAGATCCGTGACAGCCGGTCGCGCAGGGGCAGCGCGCGGTCGACGAGGATGGTCTGCCAGTCCTCCTTCCAGCGGCCGACGAAGACGTCCTGGTAGACCCTCTCGATCAGCGCGTCCTTGCTGGAGAAATAGCGGTAGAGCAGTGGCTGGGTGATGCCGATGCGCTTCGCCAGCTCGCGGGTCTGCCCGCCGAATCCCTGGTCGGCGAAGAAGGAGATCGCCTCGGCGACGATCTGTCTTTCGCGGAGTTCCGGCGAAAGTCGTTTCCTGTCCTTCACATCCATTCTGGTCCGCCCGCTTTTGCCTGTCTGCTTAGCCGCTGCCCGCAGGCGCATCAAGCGACAGAAAATCCATATTGACTCGGGGTCGCGATGATGTTGTTATTTATCAAACGATAAACAAAAAAAGCGACCGACAACGGCCGCGAGGAAGCCGCCGGGGGGAGGACATGAAGGCAGCGCCTTTCGATTACGTGCGCGTGTCAAGTTTCGACGAGATCCACGACATCTTCGCCGCCTATGGCGACGATGCGCAGGTGATCGCCGGCGGACAGAGCCTCGTGCCGGCCATGGCGATGCGCATGGCGCGGCCGAAGGTGCTCGTCGACATCGCCGGCCTGCCCGGCCTTGCCGGCATTCGCGAGACGGCGGACGCGATCGAGATTGGCGCGATGACGCGCTATGCGGATCTTCGCGGCTCCGCGCTCGTCGCCCGCCATGCCCCGCTGGTTCAC
Organism: Stappia sp. ICDLI1TA098; assembly: GCF_054880955.1. Lineage (NCBI taxonomy): Bacteria > Pseudomonadati > Pseudomonadota > Alphaproteobacteria > Hyphomicrobiales > Stappiaceae > Stappia > Stappia sp. ICDLI1TA098. Next base: position 966,736 of record NZ_JBTZBT010000002.1, on the reverse strand, counting down.
GCGGCCGTGCCGTTGATCGCCCATGAGGCGATCCGCTCGCGCGGCACGCTCGGCGGCAATCTCGTCCATGCCGATCCCGCCTCCGAAATGCCGGCGGTCATGCTGGCGCTCGACGCGACGATCCTCGTCACGGGCCAGGCCGGCGTGCGTGCGGTGCCGGCACAGGACTTCTTCCTCGGCACCTATGCGGTCGACCTGGAGCCTGGCGAGATCGTCTCGGCGATCCGCGTTCCCGCCGCCCGGGCCGACCAGCGTTGCGGCATCGACGAATTCGCCCGCCGCGCCGGCGATTACGCCGCCGTCGGCGGGGCCTTCCGCATCGATCTGGAGGGGGCACGCATCGCCGGCGCCCGGCTCGCCTTCTTCGCCGTTGCCGACAAGGCGCAGCGGGCGCGCGCCGCCGAGGAGGCGCTCGCCGGCCAGTCGCTCGCCGATCTCGACACCGGCCCCGTGCTCGATGCTCTGACCGATGACATCGCGCCCACGGCCGATCTTCACAATGGCGTGGCCACCAAGCGCCATCTCATGCGCGTGCTGACCGTGCGCCTTCTTCGCGACATTGCAACCGGGGCCGGACCGACCCATGGATAGTCTCTTTCCCGTTACCCTGACGCTCAACGGCAGAACCGTGACCCATGAGGCGCCACAGCGCATGACGCTGGCCGACTTCCTGCGTCACACGGTGGGGCTGACGGCAACGCATCTGGGCTGCGAACACGGCGTGTGCGGTGCCTGCACGGTCTATGTCGACGGCCGCATCGCCCGCGCCTGCCTGATGTTCGCCATCCAGGCCGAGGGCTGTGACGTGCGCACCCTCGAAGGGCTTGCCGACGATCCGGCGATGCGGGTGCTGCAGCGCCATTTCCACGAGCGCAACGCCCTGCAATGCGGCTTCTGTACCAGCGGCATGCTGCTGACCGCGCATCAGTATCTGGCCTCGGACGAGACGCCGACGCGCGCCGGCTTGCGCGACTATATCTCGGGCAACTTCTGCCGCTGCACGGGCTATCACGCCATCGTCGACGCGACGCTTGCCGCCGCCGAGGAACTGGCGATGGCGCCGGCCGGGGAGGCCGCGCCGTGCTGAAGCCGCAGGACACCGAAAGCGGGCGCCAGGATTTCGTCGGGCAGCGGGTGCCGCGCGAGAACGCCCGGCGTCTCGCCGAGGGCCGGGGGCGCTATGTCGATGACATTGCCTTCCGCAACCTTGCCCATGTCGCCTTCGTGCGCAGCCCTCATGCCCATGCCCGGATCCTGTCGGTCGACATCGAGGCGGCGCGGGCGCTGCCGGGGGTGATCGACGTCGTCACCGGCGAGGACATGAAGACCATGTGCCGCCCGTGGGTCGGTGTTCTCGGCCATTTTCCGGGGCTGAAGTCGCCCGAGCAATATCCGCTCGCCGTCGGGCGCGCGCTCTGGCACGGGGAGCCGATCGTCGCGGTTCTCGCCGACAGCCGCGCGCTCGCGGAGGATGGCGCTGACCTTGTCGAGGTCGACTGGGAGGCGTTGCCGGCGCTTGTCGATGCGGAGACGGCACTCGCCCCGCAGACGGAGGTCCTGCACCCTGACCTCGGCGACAATCTCGCCTTCCGCCTCGACCTGCACAAGGGCGAGGTCGAGGCGGCCTTCGCCGGCGCCGCCCATGTGGCGGAGGGTGAGTTCCACTTTGGTCGCCACACCGGGCTGACGCTGGAGCCGCGCTCGATGGTCGCCGACTTCGACCCGTCGCTTCGCCAGCTCACCGTGCATCATTCCACCCAGACGCCCTTCCAGATGCAGGACGTCTTTGCCCGCCACTTCGACCTTGAGGAAGGTCATGTGCGGGTAATCGCGCCGGATGTGGGCGGTTCCTTCGGCCTCAAGCTCCATGTCTACGGCGAGGAGATGGCAGCCTGCGCGCTCGCCATCCGCCACGGCCGTCCGGTCAAGTTCGTGGCCGACCGGCTGGAGGCCTTCCAGACCGACATCCACGCCCGCGACCACCGGGTGAAGGCGCGCATGGCGGTCTCCGCCGAGGGCGAGATCCTGGCCATGGACGTCGACGACCTGACCGGAATCGGGCCTTTTTCGGTCTATCCGCGCACCAGCGCGGTGGAGGGCAACCAGGCGATTCGCCTGATGGGCGGTCCCTACCGGATGCCGGCGTACCGCGGTCGCCTCAGCGTCGTCTTCCAGAACAAGACGCCGATGTGCCAGTACCGCGCCGTTGGCCATCCGGTCGCCTGCGCGGTGACCGAGGGGCTCGTCGACCAGGCAGCCCGGGCGCTGGGCATCGACCCGCTCGACATGCGCCGGCGCAATGTGGTGACGCAGGACATGTATCCCCACACCTCGCCGACGGGCTACATCTTCGAGCGCCTGTCGCACGAGGAATGCCACGCCCGTCTCGCTGCGATGATGGACTACGACCGGTTGCGGCGGGAGCAGGCGGAGGCGCGCCGGCGCGGCGTCCATCGCGGCATCGGCTTTGCCACCTTCATCGAGATCACCAACCCCGGGCCGGCCTTCTACGGCGTCGGCGGCGCGCGCATCTCGGCGCAGGACGGCTGCGTGATGAAGATGGAGCCCTCCGGCGACATCCGCGTCATGGTCAGCGTCACGGAGCAGGGCCAGGGTACCGAGACGATCATGGCCCAGATCGCCGCGACCCACCTCGGCGTGCCGCTGGAGCGGGTCAAGGTCTACACCGGCGACACCCAGACGTCTCCCTATGGCGGAGCCACCTGGGCCTCGCGCGGGGCCGGCATCGGCGGCGTCGCGGTGATGAAGACGGCGGCGGCACTCAAGGACAACCTGCTTGCGGTCGCCGCCACCATCCTGCAGACGCAGGCGGAGGCGCTCGACATCCATGGCGGTGAGGTGGTGACCAGGGCGACCGGCGAGCCACGCCTGCCGCTGAGCGAGCTCGGCCGCATCGCCTACTTCCGGCCCGACACGCTGCCGGCCGGCTTTCATGCCGAGATGACCGCCGCGCGCCACCATGTGCCCCAGGGCTACCCCTTCGCCTTCACCAATGGCGTCCAGGCCTCGTATCTGGAAGTCGATGTCGACACCGGCCAGGTGCGCCTGCTCGATCACTGGGTGGTGGAAGACTGCGGCACGGTGATCAACCCGCTTCTGGTCGACGAGCAGGTGCGCGGCGGCGTCGTGCAGGGCCTCGGCGGGGCACTGTTCGAGGAATGTCTCTACAGCCCCGAGGGCCAGCTCCTGTGCGGCACCATGGCCGACTATCTGGCACCGATGGCCGCCGAGATGCCCGACATCCACGTGGGGCACGTGGAGACCCCGACCGAAACCTCGCCGCTGGGCGCCAAGGGCGTCGGCGAGGCCGGTACGGCGGCCGCGCCGGCGGCCGTCATGAACGCGATCAACGATGCGCTCGCGCCCTTCGGCGCCAGCGTGTCGCGGATGCCTTTCACGCCCGAGCGCATATTGCAGGCGCTCGGCAAGGTCTGACGCCTCCCCCGCAGAAGGGGAGCGATGATTAGGAACGCAAGATGGAGGAAAACCGCATGAAGTCCTGCAAGGCCCTGTTGGCCGCAACGGCGCTCCTGTCGCTCTCCGCGACGGCCGCCTCCGCACTCGAGGAAATCAACCTCACCATCGCCTCGAGCCATCCCACGACCATTCACTGGGTCGGCGTGATGGACGAGGTGTTCAAGCCGGCGGTGAACCGCCTTCTGGAGGAAGAGGGCTCGGATTACCGCATCGTCTGGACGGAGGCCTACGGCGGGTCGCTCTACAAGTACCGGGAGACGCTGAGCGCGGTTGCCAACAACCTCACCGACATCGGCTGGATCGGCACCTTGTGGGAAAGCTCGTCGCTGCCGCTGCAGAACGTCACCTATTTCGCGCCCTTCGCCACCGACGATCTCGCCACGGTGCTTTCTGTCGTCGACAGCATTCAGGAGGAGTTCCCGGAGATCACCGCGACCTGGGAGCAGAACAATGTCGTCTTCCTCGGCGGCGCCGGCACGGACAGCTACGACCTGCTGACGAACTTCCCGGTCAACTCGGTCGCCGACCTCGACGGGCGCAAGATCTCCGCGCCCGGCGTTTCGGCGACCTGGCTCGAGGGTACCGGCGCCATCCCCGTCGATGGCGGGCTGACCACCTACTACACCGATATCCAGACCGGCGTTTCCGAGGGCACGCTGTCCTTTGCCACCGGCATCCTGCCGACCAAGGTGCATGAGGTTGCCCCCTACATTACCAGGGTCAACATCGGTGCCATGTATCTCGGCGCCGTGGGCATGAACAAGGACCGGTTCGACAGCATGCCGGAGGATGTCCAGAAGGCCATCGTCGCCGCCGGCAAGCTCTACCGTGACGCGCTGGCGAAACAGATCACCGAGAACAGCGCGGCGGCCATGGCGCAGATGGAGAAGGAGGGGGCGAAGATCAGCACCCTTCCCGAGGCCGAGCGCAAGAAGTGGGTCGATGGCCTGCCAGACATCGCCGCCAAATGGGTGGAGACCAACGAGGCCGCCGGCCTGCCGGCGAAGCTCGTGATGCGGGAGTACATGTCCCGCCTCAAGGCCGCCGGCAAGGAGCCCGCCCGCGACTGGTCGGCCGGTCTCACGGACTGATCAAGGAACGAACCAACGTGCCTCCGCGCGGCCACGGCCGCGCGGAGGCAAACCGGGGGAAGAGATGACCAGCGAGATTTCACAGGCGGGCAAGACGCCGCCGGCCGCGCGAAAGAGCCTGCCCGCGCGGCTGCTTGCGGGCGCGCTCAGCGCCCTGTCCTGGCTCGGCGGCATCTGGCTGGTGGCGTTGATGGCGCTCATCTGCTGCGACGTGATCGGGCGGTCCTTCTTCAACGCGCCGATCACCGGCGTCGCCGAGATCGCGTCCTTCTCGATCATCGGCATCGTCAGCCTGCAGCTTCCCGAGACGATCCTGCACAACCGGCTGACGCGCACCGATCTCGTCATCGCGCCGCTGGGCGCGCGCTTTCCCGCGGCAGCCGGTCTGCTTGAGGCGCTGTTTGCGCTCGCCGGCCTCGCCGTCTTCGCGGTGACGCTCGGCGGCAGCATCGGCTTTCTGGAAAAGAGCATCGCGACGTCCGAGTTCTATGGCGTGCAGGGGGTCTTCACCTTTCCGACCTGGCCGGTGCGTCTGATGCTTGTCACCGGGCTCGCCGCGTCGGCGCTCGCCTTCACCGTCCGCATCTGGGTGTCGCTGATGGCCGTCGGCCGGGGCCGCGCGGACGCCACGTATGCCGCATCGGCACAGGAGGAGCGGTCGTGAGCGCGCTTGAAATCGGACTGGTCCTCATCGCCCTGTTGCTGCCGCTGATCCTCGTCGGCCTGCACATCGGCGTTGCGCTCATGCTGCTATCCTTCGTCGGCGTCTGGCTGATGCGCGGCAATTTCGACCTGGCGACGCGGCTCATGTCGCTGACCTTCTACGGCGGCATTTCCGACTACATCTTCGCCACCATCCCGATGTTCGTTCTGATGGGACTGTTGATCAGCATCTCGAACGTCGGCAAGGACACGTTCGACGTGGCCGAATGGGCGCTGCGCAAGGTCAAGGGCGGGCTCGGCGTCGCCACGGTCGCCTCCAACACGGTGTTTGCTGCCGTCACCGGCATTTCCATCGCCTCGGCGGCGGTCTTCACCCGCGTCGCGGTACCGGAGATGATCCGCCACGGCTACCAGCCGCGCTTCGCCGTCGGCGCGGTCGCCGGCAGTTCGATCCTTGGCATGCTGATCCCGCCGAGCCTGCTGCTGATCATCTACGGGGTGCTTGCCGAGGAATCCATCGGCCGCATGTTTCTTGCCGGCCTCATTCCCGGCCTGATCATGGCGCTTGCCTTCATCGCCATGATCCTGTTTGTCGCCCGCTTCCTGCCGGGTTCGGTGATCGTGCCCGGCCACCAGGTGAAGATCGAGCACAGCGAGACCCTCGGCTCGGCCCTGCGCAAGCTCTTCCCGCTCGCCGCGCTCGTCGTCCTGGTGCTCGGCGGCCTCTACAGCGGCTATTTCACGCCGACGGAGGCCGGCGCCGTGGGGGCTGCCGGCGCGCTGGTGGTGACGCTGCTGCGCGGTCGGCTGACGGGTGCGAACAGCCGCCAGATCATCCGCGAGACCGGCTATATCTCCGTCGGCATCCTGTTTCTGCTGATTGCCGCGGGCACCTATTCGCGCATGCTGACCATGGCCGGCATCCCGATGGAAGTCGGCCGGCTGATCGGCGAACTCGGCCTGGGGGCCTACGGCTTCCTCGCCGTCTATGTGCTGCTGGTGCTGCTTCTCGGCATGATCCTCGACAGCACCTCGATCCTGCTGATCGTGGTGCCGATCGCCGCTCCCATCGCCAAGTCGCTGGGGCTCGACCTGATCCACTTCGGCATCATCACGGTCATCGCCGTCGAGATCGGCCTGCTGACGCCGCCCTTCGGCATTTCCGCCTTCACGGTGAAATCCTCGCTCGACGACGACCGGATCAAGGTCGAGACGATCTTTCTCGGGGCGGCCCCCTATGTGGGGATCATGCTCGCCGTTCTGGTGCTGATCGCACTGGTGCCGGCGACGACCACGTGGCTCGCCCGCGGGCTGATGTAGCGCGCGGGCGTCCGGTGCGCGGGCTCAGGCGAAGGCGATCTGGATCTTGACGTCGTCGGGGCGGGCGGCATCGGCGCGCTCGAAGGCGGCGATGCTGTCCCCGAACGGATAGGTCGCCGACACCAGCGGCTTGACGTCGATGCGGCCGCTGGCCATCAGCGCCACCGCGCGGTCGTAGACATTGGCGTAGCGAAACACCGTCGCTACCGCGATCTCGCGCAGCTGCAGCGAGACGATATCGATCGGAACCGGGCCGGTGGGCATGCCGATGCAGGTGAGCGTGCCGCCCGGGCGCACGAGGGCTGCGACCTCCGAAAAGGCGGCGGCCGCACCGGAACACTCGAACATCGCGTCGACGCCCCATCCGCCGGTCGCCGCTCGCACGGCTCCGGCAAGCGTGCCCTCGTGCGCGGCGACCGGCACGATCCCGTCGTAGCGTGCCGCGATCTCCAGCTTCGCCGCGGCCGGATCGTAGACGAGCACGCGCGCGCAGCCGGCGGCCAGGGCCGACAGCGCGGTGAGGATGCCGATCGGGCCGGCGCCGGTGACCAGCGCCACGTCGCCAGCCTTGACCGGCGTCTTCATCATCGCCTGCAACCCGACGGCGAGCGGCTCCACCATCGCCCCTTCGGCCTGGCTGACGTTTTCCGGCAGCCGGTAGCACAGGTCCGCCGGATGGATCACCTCCGGCGTCAGGCATCCGTGGTCGGGCGGCGTCGCCCAGAAGGTGAGGGAGGGGTCGAGATTGTAGAGCCCTATCCGGCTTTCCCGGCTGGCGAAGTCGGGCACGCCCGGCTCGATGCAGACCCTGTCGCCGACCGCGAGCCCGCTCACTTCCGCTCCGCATTCCAGCACCGTACCAGCGCCTTCATGGCCGAGAACCATAGGATTCTCGACGACGAAGGGGCCGATGCGGCCGTGCCGGTAATAGTGGATGTCGCTGCCGCACACGCCGACCACATCCATGCGAATGCGCACGTCGCGGGGGCCGAGTGTCCAGCCGAGGTCGATGTCGCGCAGCCGAAGCTCGCGTGCGCGCTCCAGAACAAGGGCAAGGGACATGGGGTCCTCCCGGGGTGTCTTGCGTCAGATGCAGGTGTAGCCGGCGTCGGCGCGCACGATGGCGCCGGTCATCAGGCTCGAGGCGTCGGAGGCGAGGAACTGGACGATGGAGCCGATCTCCTCCGGCTGGCCCATGCGCCCGCCCGGCGTCAGGTCGATCCAGCGCTCGATCAGCCCCGGCTGGCTCTCCAGCCCGTCGAGCAGCGGTGTTGCCACATAGGTCGGCGCGACGGCGTTGACCCGCACGCCCCGCGTTGCCCATTCGACGGCGAGCGAGCGGGTCAGATGGTGCACGCCGGCCTTGGAGGCGTTGTAGTGGCACTGCGGCTGCGGCGTGTTGACGATGTCGCCGGACATGGAGCCAATGTTGACGATGGAGCCGCGACCGGCCGCCAGCATGCGCCGGCCGAACGCCCGGCAGGTCTTGAAGACGCCGGTCAGATTGACGTCGATCACCTTCTGCCATTCGTCGTCGCTCATGTCCTGCGCCGGCACGTTGGAGACGATGCCGGCGTTGCAGACGAGAATGTCGAGCGGCTCCAGCGTGGCCGCCAGGTCGTCAAGACGGGCGCTGTCGGTGACATCGAGGGCGGCGGCGCTGGCGATTGCCCCGCCCGCCCGCAGCGTTTCGGCCCGGGCCTCGGCCCGTGCGGCGTCGATGTCGGTGACGATCACCCGCGCTCCGGTCTCCGCCAGCGCCGCCGCGCAGGCGGCGCCGATGCCCTGGCCCGCGCCGGTGACGAGCGCCAGCTTGCCGGTAAGATCAAGTCTCGAACGATAGGTCATCGCCCCTCCCTCGGGTGGTTCGGCAGGTTTCAGGTCAGCGCGCAGCGCAGCTGCTCGCCGCGCAGCGCGCGCATCGCCTCCTCGGCTGCCAGTTGCTGCAGTCGGCGCACGGAGGCATCGGAATAGAAGGCCGCATGCGGCGACAGGATCGCGTTCGGGGCCTTGCGCAGGGCCGCATCCGGCGCCAGCGGCTCGGTCTCGAACACGTCGAGCCCGGCGCCGGCGAGATGTCCTGAGGACAGGCTCGCCGCCAGTGCGTCGTCGTCGACGAGGCCGCCGCGCGACACGTTGATCAGGATCGCGCCGCGCTTCATGCGCGCCAGCGCCTTCGCGTCGATGACGTGGCGCGTCTCGGGGGTGAGCGGCACATGCAGCGACAGGATGTCGGCACGCGCGATCAGCGCGTCGCGTGGCACCGGCTCGATGCCGCGTGCCTCGGCCTCGCGGCTGCTCACATAGGGGTCATGGCCGATGAGCGCACAGCCGAAGCCCGCCATCCGCCGGGCGAAGGCCTGGGCGATGCGGCCCATGCCGAGAATGCCGACGGTGGCCTGGCGCAGCGAGGGAACCGCCTCCACCATGGCACCGATCCGCCAGTCGCCGGCGCGGATGCCGGCGTCGAAGGCGCGAAGCCGGCGGGCGAGCGCCAGCGCCAGCGCCGCCGCGTGGTCGGCAACCTCCTCGATGCCGTAGTCCGGAACGTTGCAGACACGCACACCGAGCTGGCGGGCCGCCTCCAGGTCGACATTGTCGGTGCCGACCCCGTAGCGAACCACCGTGGCGCCGGGGGCAAGGCCGGCGAGCACCCGCCGCGTCATCGGCGCGAAATTGTTGAGCACGACCTGCGCGCCTCCGGTGGCGGCGAGTGTCTGCGCCTCGTCAGCGCACTGGTTGTCGCTGAAGTTGGCGCCGCATGCCTCGGCGGCCGCGCGTTCCTGCGCGGTGCCGCCGAAGGACTGGTCGGTGACGACGAGACGCTTCTTGCTCACGAGCCGCTCCGCCGCGCGATGTCGCGCATCGCCTGGCGCAGGCCGTAGGTCCAGGGTCGCGCCTTATCGGAAGTGGTCACCGTGTTGCGCAGCGTGCCGAGAAGCGGGGTCGAGATCTCGACCACATCGCCGGGCCGGTGGGTGAAGCCCGAGCCGGGCTCCGCCCGGTCCTGCGTCGGGGCGAACATGGTGCCGAGGAAGAGGACGAAGCCATCGGGGTACTGGTGGCAGGCATTGAGCGTCTGGCGCACGAGCTCAGCCGGCTTGCGGCTGATCTCGGCCATGTCCGAGTGGCCTTCCATCACGAAGCCGTCCTGGCCGGTGACCTTGAGGGCGATCGTCGCCCGCTCGATGTCGGCGAGCGCGAATTCCGCGTCGAAAAGGCGGATGAAGGGGCCGAGCGCGCAGGAGGCATTGTTGTCCTTGGCCTTGCCGAGCAGCAGGGCCGAGCGTCCCTCGACGTCGCGCAGATTGACGTCATTGCCGAGCGTCGCGCCGACGATGCCGCCGCGGCTGTCGACGGCAAGCACCACCTCGGGCTCGGGATTGTTCCAGGCGGAGATCGGGTTGATGCCGACCTCGGCACCGTGGCCGACGGCGGAAAGCACTTGCGACTTGGTGAAGACCTCGGCGTCGGGGCCGATGCCGACCTCAAGGTATTGCGACCACAGGCCCTCCGCCTGCAGCGCCGCCTTGACCTCCGCCGCCTTCTCCGATCCCGCCTCGATGTTCGACAGGCTGCCGCCGATGAGCGTGCCGATGCGCTGGCGGATCTCGTCGGCGCGCGCCGGGTCGCCGGCGGTGCGCTCGTCGATGACGCGCTCGATCATGCTCTGGGCGAAAGTCACGCCGCAGGCTTTCAGCGGCTGGAAGTCACAGGGCGCGAGCAGGCAGTCGCGTGCGGCGCCGTACCCGATATCGGCAGGGTCGAGGAGGAATTTCTCGATCCCGCCAATGTCCTCGCCCTCCAGCGTGTCGAAGCGGCCGGCCGGATCGTTGTCGAGAAAATCGGCGACGCTGGTCACCGCGTTGGTGACGTCGATGACGCGGCCTGCGCGCAGGATCGCCACGGCCGGCGCGCCGAGGTCGGCGCGCCAGACGCGGCCGACGAGGCGCGCGGCGTCCGGAAAGTCTGGCAGCATGGGAGTCTCCTCTGATTTTGTAGTAAAACTATTTATGTAGCGTTTGGAAAGTCAAGCGGACTTGTCATTGGGCATCTGAATTTTTTCGATCTCCTCGTTTTTGTTTGAATTAAAAGGATTATTTTCATTTTTGCGATGATCGAGCCAGCGTGCTGGGCGGTTGTGTCAGGGTGGGTCTTGCAAAAATGTAGTAATCCTATATTTCTGGAAAAAACAGGATGCCATGCGCTGTGGCCGGGAGGAATGCGAATGCCGCTTGAGGATGTTGCCGACCTGGACGGGATGATCTTTGTCGAGGGAGCCTTCCGGCCAGGTGCCGGTCCCCGCGTCGCGGTCGAGAATCCCGCGACCGGAGAGGTGATCGGTCACATAGCGGCATCGACGGCGGAAGAGATCGAGGCGGCCGTTGCCGCCGCGCGTCGGGCCTTCCGCCCCTGGGCAGGCCTGCCGGCGCGCCGGCGCGCTGAGGCGCTGCACAGGCTCGGCGACCTGATCGGCGCGGACGCCGACGCCATGGCGCGCATCATGACGCTGGAGCAGGGCAAGCCCGTCAACGAGGCGCGGGGCGAGATCCTGAAGCTTGCCGAGGCCTGTCACTTCTATGCCGAGGAAGCGGTGCGCGTGCATGGGGAGATAGTGCCCAATGACCAGCCCGGCTTCCAGAGTCTGGTGGTGCGCGAGCCGATTGGCGTCGTCGGCGCGATCACGCCATGGAACTATCCGGCGGAACTCGTGGGCTGGAAGCTCTGCGGTGCGCTTGCCGCCGGCTGCACCATCGTCATCAAGCCGGCCGAGCTCACCCCCTTCACGGCGCTTGCCATCGCGGCGAAGGTGGCCGCGGCCGGCATTCCCGCCGGCGTGGTCAATGTCCTGACCGGCAAGGGCTCGGTCGTCGGGCAGGCGCTGGTGGAACATCCGGGCGTCGACAAGATCGCCTTCACCGGCTCGAGCGCGGTTGGCCTTCACATTCAGCAAAGCTGCCCGCAGGTGAAGCGCCTGTCGCTGGAGCTTGGCGGCAACTGTCCGATGATCGTGACGGCGGCCGCCGATCTCGATGCGGCGGTCAAGGGTGCGGCCCGGCGCTCCTTCCGCAACATGGGGCAGATCTGCATCGCCATCAATCGCATCTATGTGGCCCGGCCGGTCTACGACGCGTTCCTCGAGGGATTTGCCCGCGCCGCCGACGCGCTGACAATCGGCAACGGCCTGGAGCGGCCCGACGCCGATCTCGGCGCGATGGCCTCGGCCGAGCCGCTTGCCAAGACCCGTGAGCATCTCTCCGATGCGCTGGACAAGGGCGCACGGCTCGTCGCCGGCGGAGCCGCGCCGCAGGGGGCGGAGTTTGCCAGCGGGTATTTCTTCCGGCCGACCATCGTCGCCGACTGCCGTCAGGACATGCTGGTCATGTCGCAGGAAACCTTTGGTCCGCTGGTCGGCGTTGCTCCCTTTGATACGCTCGACGAGGCCATCGCGCTGGCCAACGACACGCCCTACGGCCTTGCGGCCTATGCCTACAGCCGTGATCTCGGCGAGGTTCAGCGCCTGTCCGCGCATCTCGACTACGGCAATGTGGCGCTCAACTCCGTCGACGCGGGCATCATGAACGCGCCCTATGGCGGGCGGAAGCAGAGCGGCGTCGGCTACGAACACGGCCGAGAGGGAATGCTGGAGTATTTCAACTTCAAGCATGTCCGCCTCTTCCACGGTGAGGTGTGAGATGGGCGAGGCACTGCTTGGCATCGATATCGGCACTTCCGCCTGCAAGGCGCTGCTGATCGGGCGCGACGGCGGCGTGATCGCCGCCGACACCGCAGCCTATCCCTTCGACCAGCCGCGCCCCGGATGGACGGAGCAGGACCCGGCGCTCTGGGTGGAGGGCGCGCGCAAGGCGGTGGCCGGCGCCCTTGCCGCCGCGCCGGGCACGACGGTGCTCGCCGTCGGCCTGTCCGGGCAGATGCACGGGCTGACGCCGCTGGATGGCGAGCGAAAGGTGCTGCGCAAGGCGATCCTCTGGAACGACCAGCGCAACGGCGCGGAGTGCGAGGAGATCACGCAGGCCGCCGGCGGGCTCGAGGCGCTTCTGGCTGCGACCGGCAACCGGATGCTGGTCGGCTATACCGGCGGCAAGATCCTCTGGATGAAGCGGCACGAGCCGGACCTCTTCGCCCGGCTTCGCCATGTGCTCAATCCCAAGGACTACCTGCGTCTCGTCCTGACCGGCGAGATCGCGACCGAGGTCTCGGACGCATCCGGCACGGGTCTGTTCGACACCCGCCGACGGCGCTGGGCGACCGGGCTGATCGAGACGCTCGGCATCGACCCCGCCATCCTGCCGCCCTGTCACGAATCCCATGTGGTCAGCGGTCGGGTGAGCCGCTCCGGTGCCGAACTCTTCGGTCTGCCCGCGGGCACGCCGGTCGTCGGCGGCGGTGGCGACAGCGTCATCCAGACCATCGGCTCGGGGGTGATCGCGCCCGGCGAGCTGCAGACGACCATCGGCACGGCGGGCATTCTCGCCGCCGCGCTCGACGCGCCCATCGACAGCGGCGACGGCCGTATCCAGGTGTTTTGCAACGTCAGCCCCGCGACGTGGCACGCCATGGGCGTGTCGCTCAACGCCGGTGGCGCGATGAGCTGGTTTCGCGAGGTTCTGCGCGGCTGGGGCAACGAGGCGTTCGATTTCGAGGAGATCGTGGCGCGCGCGGAAACCGCGCCGCCGGGCGCGCGCGGCCTTCTGTTCCTGCCCTATCTCAACGGCGAGCGCTGCCCTCATCCCGACCCGGCCGCGCGCGGCGCTCTCGTCGGCCTGACCGCGCGTCACGGCGCCGGCGACCTCGCCCGCGCCGTGATGGAGGGCGTGGTACACGCCTTTTACGACATGCACGGGCTGATGCGGGCAATGGGCATTCCCGGCCATCTCGTCAAGGCGTCGGGCGGTGGCGCCCGGTCCCTCCTGTGGCGGCAGATGCAGGCCGACCTCTTCGGCTGCGACGTGGTGACCTGCGAGGGGGCGGCGGAAGGCGCGGCCTTTGGCGCGGCCCTTGTCGCCGGTGTCGGAGCCGGCGTTTGGCCGGATGCGACGGCGGCGGCCGCGACGCTGCGCGAGCTGGCGCGCGAGACACCCGACCCCGGCGCGACAGCGATCTACCGGCGCGCCCACGATATCTACCAGGCGCTCTACCCCGCCCTTCACGACAGCCTTGCCGCGCTCGGCCATCCAGACCTTGACCCGTGACATGACGACCGAAAGGACCTCAGCGCGCATGCCAGGATACAGCGCCCTCATCTTCGATCTCGACGGCACGCTGATCGACAGCGCCCCGGATATCGCAGCCGCCATCAACGCCTGCTTCGCCGAACGCGGCTGGCCCGAGCTGCCGGTCGCCTATGTCGAGAGTTTTCTCGGCAACGGCCCGCGCCGCCTCGTTGCCGACATTGTCGCCGACAAGGAGATTTCCGCTGGCGAGGACGAGATTACGTCGCTGCTTGCCGCCTATATCGCCGCCTATGGTGAAAGGCCAGCCGAGCGCACGCGCTTCTTTCCGCATGTGCGCGAGGATCTCGCCGAGCTCAGGCAGGCCGGTTTTCGCCTGGGCATCTGCACCAACAAGCCGCATGCGCTCACCGGCCGCATTCTCGAGATCCTCGGCCTCGCGCCGCTCTTCGACGCGGTGCTCGGTGCCGACGCGGTGTCGGCCTGCAAGCCTGATCCAGGGCATCTTCTCGCGGTGGCGGAGCGCATGGGGCTTGCGCCCGGCTCCTTCGCGTATATCGGGGACACGCCGGTCGACCGGAACACCGCCCGGAGCGCCGGGGTGCCGTTCTTCGTCGTGCCCTGGGGCGGCGGGCCCGAGGTCGATGTGCCGGCGCAGGCGCGGCTCGCGCGCCTCTCGGATCTCTTGGCATATCGACCGGACCCGGCGGTAACGCCCGCGTGACCGCAGACAGGGAGACACTCGTGACCATCAGCCTTCTTCAGCGGATCCAGCAGGAGCGCGACGGCATGGGCGCCGCCGAGAAGCGCGTGGCCGATTTCATCAGCTCGGTGCCGGGCGACGTCATCCATATGAGCATGGCGCGGCTCTCGGAGAACTGCTCCGTCAGCGATCCGACGATCATCCGTTTCTGCCGCCGCTTCGGCTTCGACGGCTACCAGGATTTCAAGCTCAACCTGGCGCAGAGCCTGGTTCCCTCGGCGCCCTTCGCCTATGAGCAGATCGTCGCCCGCGACGGCATCGACAACATCGTCCGCAAGACCTGCCGCAATTCGCTCAACGCGATCCAGCGGGTTCTGGAGGATCTGGTTCCCCAGCAGGTCGAGGATGCGGCCGGCCTTCTGCGCGCCGGCACCTGGACCGGCATCTATGCGACCGGCATTTCCGAGGTGACGGCGATCGATGCCGAGCACAAGTTCCAGCGCCTCGGCATGCGCTGCGCCGCTGTTGTCGGACGCAAGAAGCAGTGGATGCATGCCGAGGCCTCGCGCCCCGGCGAGGTGGCGCTGATCTTCTCCCAGTCCGGCCACACCAAGCAGATGGTGGAGATCGCCATCGCCGCCCGGGCGGGTGGCGCGCGCGTCGTTTCCATCACCGCCGCCGACAGCCCGCTTGCCCGCGTCACCGACGCCCTCGTCGCCGTGCTCCCCTACGACCGCACGGAACTGATGACGCCGCTTGCCTCGCGGCTGAACCACCATCTCGTCGTCAACATGCTGGTGACGGCCATCGCGGTCATGAGCGGCAGCGAGTTTCCCGACCAGTTGCCCGCGCTCGACAGCTGGCAGACGGACAAGATCTGACGCGGGGCTTCGCCCGCGCGCCCCATCATCACGGAAAGGTTGCCCATGTCGGCTCAGGATGAAGCAAAGAAGATTGCCGGACGCAGGGTCATCGAGGAATTCGTGCGCGACGGCATGAAGCTCGGGCTCGGCTCGGGCACCACGTCGCATTTCTTCGTGCGCGAACTCGGCAAGCATGTCGCCGGCGGCCTGCGCCTGACCTGCACCACCACCTCGCGTTCGACCATCGACGTCGCCCGCGAGGTCGGTATCGCCATCACCGACCCGAACGACATCGGCGAGATCGACCTTACCATCGACGGCCCCGACGAGATCGACCGCGACTTCAACATGATCAAGGGCGGCGGCGCCTGCCTGCTGTGGGAGAAGATCGTCGCCCATGCCTCGAAGCGGATGATCACCGTGTGCGACGAGAGCAAGATCGTCGACCGGCTCGGGGCGTTTCCGCTGCCGGTCGAGGTGGTCCAGTTCGCCTGGAAGCAGACCGAGCGGATGGTGGCGGGCGCGCTTGCCTCCAATGGCGTCGGCGATGCGGCGATCGCCCGGCGCATGCGCGACGGCCAGCCGGTGGTGACCGACAGCGGCAATTTCATCCTCGATTGCGCCTGCGGCGTCATTCCGGTTCCCGCGGCGCTCGAACTGGAGCTGAACCGCATCCCCGGCGTTGTCGAGAACGGCCTCTTCACGCGCGAATCCGCCGGCATGGTCGTCGGCTGCTTCGACGGCACGTCCTACGTTCGCATGCGATAATGTAGTAAAACTCAATTAATCGCCGCCTGATCAACCAGGTGGCGCGAAATTGCAGATAATTTCCATTTCTTGTTGATCTTTCCGAATGTTTTCGGAAGGGGCGGGTGGATTTTGTCTCGGGGTTGAGCTTTGAGCATCGGCAGAAATGCTATGGATCGCAGGGCTTTTTCTTGACAGCTCAACAAAAAATATAGCAAAACTACATCAGCCATTGTCCAAGGGAGGAAATGATGGTGACGGATTGGAAAATGACGCGCCGGAGCGTTCTGGCAGGTGGTGCCGCGTTGGGGGTGACGGCGCTTGCGGGGGGCACGCTGCGTGCCCAGGACCGCGTCTTCATTCCCTACAGCAACAAGAGCCTCGACTATTATTTCTTCGTCATCCAGGAGGAGGCGGTGAAGCGGGCGGTGCAGGGGCGTTCCTGGGAATTCCAGGCGACCAACGCCAACTTCGACAACACCCGCCAGCTCGAGCAGTGGCAGAGCCTGATGCTCTCCCAGCCCTCGGCCATTGTCTCCGACCCCATCGACAGCCAGGCGATCGCCAGCTCGATCCGTCGCTACAACCGCCAGAACATCCCGGTGGCGATCATCGATACGCCGGCGGACGGCGGCGATGTCGCGATCACCGTCAGCTTCGACAATCACATCGGCGGCGTGATGGCGGCGCGGGAGATCATCAAGCGTCTCGTCGAGCGCCATGGCAGCCCGAAGGGCAAGGTGCTGAACTGCTACGGCGCCCTGGCCAGCGTTGCCTGGCGTCAGCGCAAGGAAGGCATGGACGAGGAGTTCGCCAAGTATCCCGACATCACCTATATCGCGCGCCCGACCGAGGGACAGCTCGAGCAGATGCTGTCGGTGACGCTGGCGACGCTCTCCGAGCATCCCGATCTCGACGCGGTGCACGCGCCGAGCGACTCGCCCTCGCGCGGCATCGTCACCGCCCTTCAGCAGAAGGACCGCTGGAAGAAGGTCGGCGAGGACGGCCACGTCATCTTCGTCAACATCGACGGCGAGCCGATCGCGTTGAAATGGATCCAGGAGGGCTACATGGATGCCTGCGTCTCGCAGGACCCGATTGCCTATGGCGAGATCGCGGTGGAGATGCTGGCGAAACACGCGCTCAAGGGCGAGGCGGTGCCGCTCGGCGCCTATGAAAACGACAAGTACTTCTGGGAAAAGGGTGAGATCGTCGACGGCAAGACCGGCCCGACGCTGATCATTCCGCCCTTCGTGATCGACGGCTCCAACGCCTCCGATCCGCGCCACTGGGGCGCGGTGGCGGAAAAGGAATGGGGCATTCCCTACACCTGATCCGCCGTGCACGTGTTCCCCTTGTCCC
Source organism: Stappia sp. ICDLI1TA098 (assembly GCF_054880955.1). NCBI lineage: Bacteria > Pseudomonadati > Pseudomonadota > Alphaproteobacteria > Hyphomicrobiales > Stappiaceae > Stappia > Stappia sp. ICDLI1TA098. The sequence continues at coordinate 949,296 of NZ_JBTZBT010000002.1, read as the reverse complement.
GTCGCGGCCCGGCCGCGGCGGGGCGTCCCGCTCCGCACCGTCTCGTGAAGAAGGCAATCCCCATGACGACACCAGGCGCGAATTCCGCTTCGGAAGGCGATGCGGTGCTGCGTGTCGAGAACCTCGGCAAGACCTACGGCCATCAGGCGGCCCTGCAGGGCGTCAGCCTCGAGATCCGGCGTGGAACGATCCACGGGCTTCTGGGAGAAAACGGCGCGGGCAAGAGTACGCTCGTCGGCATCGTCTCCGGCCAGCGCACCCCGACCTCGGGCCGGATCTTTCTGAACGGGCGCGAGATCGTCGGCTCAAGCGTCGGCGACATGGAAGAGGCGGGCGTCTTTCTCGTTACCCAGGAGCCGATGATCATCGACCACATGACCGCGGCGGAGAACCTCTTCCTCGGCATCTGGCCGTCGCGCGGCGGCCTCGTCAACTGGCGGCGGCTGAAGGGCGAGGCAGCGCGCATGCTCGAGGGGTCGGGCATCGATCCGGGTGCGCTCGCCGGGCGGCTGAACGCCGTGGCGCGGCGCAAGCTCAACATCCTGCGCGCCATGTTTTCCGGCGGCCGGGTGATCATCCTCGACGAGCCGACAGCGGCGCTCACGGTGCCCGACCGGCGGCAGCTGTTCGATTTCATGCGCCGGCTAAAGAATGAGGGCGTCACCTTCATCTTCATCTCGCATTACAACGACGAGATCCTCGAGATCTGCGATGCGGTCTCGGTGCTGCGCGACGGCCGCCTGGCGGGCGGGTCGCAGAGCGTGGCGGACATGACATCCTCGCAGTTGTCCGAGCTGGTTCTGGGACGCGGTCTTGATCTCTTCCAGCGCGAGCGGCGAAGCTTCCCGCGCACGCGCCCCGCCGTGGCCCTGCGCGACATTCGCGCCGCCGACGTCGACGTCGCGGCGCTCGATCTTTGGCCGGGCGAGATCGTCGGTTTCACCGGCCTGCCCGGTGCCGGCGCCAAGGAGCTTGCCCGTGTGCTTTTCGGCCTGCACGCGGTCGGGGGCGGGAGCATCGCCTTCGACGGCGGCGCCCGCGAGCCGATGCCGCGCGATCCGCGTGAGGCCTTCGACCGGCGGATTGCCTATCTCTCCGACGACAGGCGCCGCGATGGCGCTGTCGGCGGCATGTCGATCGCCGCGAATATCGCCCTGTCCTCGCTTGGCGCCCGCGCCCGGTTCGGCTTCATCGACCAGGCGGCGGAGGAGCGCGTCAGTCTCGACTATTTCCGTCGCATGGGCATCAAGGCGGCGACCCCCGCGGCCCCCGTCGACACACTGAGCGGCGGCAACCAGCAGAAGGTCTGCCTGGGGCGGGTGCTGGCGACGCAGCCGCGGCTGCTCATTCTCGACGAGCCGACGCGCGGCATCGACGTCGGCGTCAAGCAGGATGTGCTGCGCATCATCGACGAACTGAGCCGCGAGGGGCTTTGCGTCATCATCGTGTCGACAGACACGGACGAACTTGTCCGCGCCGTCGACCGGGTGTGTGTCTTCCGCGACGGGCGGGTCCACGAGACGCTGACCGGCGACCGGATCTCCAACGAAGAACTGCGCGCCGTGGCCCAGGCCTGAGGCGATGGAACGAGGAAACGTCATGACGAACGCTGATACAGCGCTCCCGAGCGCGCCCGCGCAGGCCGGCCGGGACCGGATGCGCCGCAATGTCGGCTGGGTCCTGCACAATGTGGTCTGGATCTGGCTCGTCGCCCTCGTGCTTGGTTTCGGCCTGTTCAACGAGTTCTTCCTGAGCGTGCTGAACCTCCAGAACATCATGGTCCAGGCCACGGTTCTCGGCATGCTCGGCCTCGCCGTGGCGCTGCCGCTGATGGTCGCCGAGATTGACCTTTCGATCCCGGCCAACCTCGGTTTCTCCTCCGCGCTCGGGGTGCTGGCCTATTCCGATCTCGGCCTGCCATGGTTTCCCGCCATGCTGCTCGGCGTTGCGGCGGCGACCTTCGTCGGCTTCTTCAACGGCCTGTGCATCACCCGCCTGCGTATGGTTTCGCTGATCCAGACCCTGTCGATGATGATCATCCTGCAAGGCGCGCTGCTGGCGCTCACGCAGGGCCGGACGCTGACCAACATGGCCGACGGTTACGTCTGGATCGGCCAGGCGGCGATCGACCGCTGGCCGGTCATGCCGCTGATCTTCGTTGCCGCCCTCCTCGGTGTCGGCGTCATGCTGCGCTACACGGTGCTCGGCCGCTCCATCTATGCCGTCGGCGGCAATCCGGTGGCCTCCAACTCCGCCGGCATCCGCGTCGCCCGCACCAAGATCATCGCCTACACGCTCTCCGGGTTTCTGGCCGGCGTCGGCGGCTTCCTGCTTGCCTCCTGGCAGATGGCGATCACCTCGAACCAGGGCTCGAGCTACCTGCTCTATGCCATCGCCGCGCCGATCATTGGCGGCGTCAGCGTCTTCGGCGGGCGCGGCAACGTGCTCGGCGTGCTCGGTGGCGTGCTGCTCCTGACGGTGATCCAGGTTGGGCTGGCGATCGTCTCCGTGCCCTCCTTCTACGTCGGCATGATCGGCGGCCTGATGATCTTTATCGCCGTTGCCATCGACGCGCTGCGCGTGCGCTATTTCGGCTGAGCGCCACCCGTCTCCCTCTCTCCCTACTTCCTGCAGGAAACGAAAGACGCCGGGGCCGCGTGGTCCGGCGTCTTTCGCGTTTCTACACGCCGCGCCGGCAACTCCTGCCGGCGCGTTTTCGCGTCCGGCCAACACGGTTTTACGGGGGGAGAACGCAGGCGATCCGCCTCCCTGATTGCCGCCGAATGCTGTTTGCGAGACATTGAAATCAATCTCTGCATACGTTGATTCATGTCGTATTGCCGCGCATTAGGGCGTGAAACAAAAAGAAAAATCCGCTGTTGCGCTGGGGAAGGAATGCGGACACTATGACTTAATGAATACATTAAGGAGGGAGGACCTTAATGGCCCCAGTGACATTTCGAGATGTGCGCAAGGCGTTTGGGCAAGTGGAGGTGCTGCACGGCGTCTCGGTGGACATCGAGGAGGGGCAGTTCGTCGTTCTCGTTGGCCCTTCGGGATGCGGGAAATCGACACTTCTGCGGATGTTGGCAGGCCTTGAGCATATCAGCTCCGGCGAAATCCTGATCGGCGACCGGGTGGTCAATGACCTGCCGCCGAAGGACCGGGACATCGCCATGGTGTTCCAGAACTACGCACTCTACCCTCACATCACCGTGGCGGAGAACATGGGCTTCTCGCTCATGCTCAAGGGTGCGTCGAAGAGCGAGATCTCCGCCAAGGTTGCGCCGGCGGCGGAAATCCTTGGCCTCACCCATCTGCTCGAACGCTATCCGCGGCAATTGTCCGGCGGCCAGCGCCAGCGCGTCGCCATGGGCCGCGCCATCGTGCGCGATCCGCAGGTGTTCCTGTTCGACGAGCCGTTGTCCAATCTCGACGCCAAGCTGCGCGTTTCCATGCGCACCGAGATCAAGAACCTGCACCAGCGGCTGAAGACGACCACCGTCTATGTCACCCACGACCAGATCGAGGCCATGACCATGGCCGACAAGATCGTCGTCATGCACGACGGCATTGTCGAGCAGGTGGGCGAGCCGCTGGAGCTTTACGACCGGCCGGCGAACCTGTTTGTCGCCGGCTTCATCGGATCGCCGGCCATGAACATGGCGCCGGGCCGTCTCGATGACGCCGACCGGGGCGTGTTTGTCACCCGCGGAGGGCAGCGCATCGCCGTTGCCGCGCCGGGGGCGGCGGAGCCTGGCCGTGATCTCGTTTGCGGGATCCGGCCCGAGGCGATCCATCTGGGCGGCGACGTCGCGCTCACCGTGGAGGTGGTGGAGCCGACGGGGTCGGAAACCCATGTGGTCGCCAAGATGGATGACGTCGAGGTCACCTGCGTCTTCAGGGAGCGCATTACCGCGCGGCCCGGCGAGACGCTGAAGATCTCCATCGATCCGCAAGCCGTGCATCTCTTCGACGCGGAAGGGGGCAAGCGGCTTTCGGCGTGATGGATTCCGCGCGTTTGGGAGGACGCGCGGCAAGAGGCGGGCACGATTGCGCCCGTCACCCAGGCGGCGGCAGACCGCCGGCGCGTCCATCCGGACGGCGCCAAAGTCAGGAGGAGACGTTGCAATGACGATTGATCGCAGGACATTTCTTTCCGGAACAGCCACCCTTGCCCTTGGAGGCGCCCTGGCCGGCTCGCTCGGCTCGCGCCACGCACTCGCGCAGGCCGCCGCCGCGGCCTTCAAGCCGGAGGAGGGAGCATCCCTTCGCCTGCTGCGCTGGGTCCCCTTCGTCAAGGGCGAGGAAGAGGCGTGGAACAACAACACCAAGGCCTTCACCGAGGCGACGGGCGTCGAGGTGCGCATCGACCAGGAAAGCTGGGAGGACGTGCGTCCGAAGGCCGCCGTCGCCGCCAACGTCGGCTCGGGTCCGGACATGGTGATGACGTGGTTCGATGATCCGTTCCAGTATCCCGACAAGCTGGTCGACGTGACGGATCTGGCGACAGCGCTCGGCGAGCAGTATGGCGGCTGGTATGACGGCCTTGCCGGCTATGCCAAGCAGGGCGATCGCTTCATCGCGGTGCCGCTTTGCGCCATCGGCAACGCCATCTGCTACCGCGACAGCCACATGAAGGCGGCCGGCTTCGACGAGTTCCCGACCGACACCGACGGCTTCCTGGCGCTCTGCAAGGCGCTCAACGAGAAGGGCACCCCGGCCGGCTTCCCGCATGGCAAGGCCGTCGGCGACGGCAACAACTATGCCCACTGGCTGCTGTGGAGCCACGGCGGCATGACCGTCGACGAGAACGGCAAGGTGGCGATCGACAGCCCGGAGACGCGGGCGGCGATCGAATACGCCAAGGCGCTCTACGCGACCTTCATTCCGGGCACCGAGAGCTGGCTCGACATCAACAACAACCGCGCGTTCCTCGCCGGTCAGGTGTCGCTGACGGCGAACGGCGTGTCGCTCTACTATGCCGCGACCAAGGACCCGGCGCTGAAGGAGATCGCCGACGACATCCGCACGACCAACCTGCCGGTCGGTCCGGTGGGCAAGTCGGTGGAGCTGCACCAGACCTCGACGCTGTCGATCTTCAAGCACTGCAAGTTCCCGAACGCGGCCAAGGCCTACCTGAACTTCATGTATCAGGCGGACCAGATGAACGCCTGGCTCGAGGGCGCCAGCGCCTATTGCTGCCAGCCGCTCAAGGCCTTCGCGGCCAATCCGGTGTGGACATCGAACCCGATCCACGCGCCCTACGCGAAGGCGTCGGAATCGCTGCGTCCGAACGGCTATGCCGGCCCGCTCGGCCCGGCATCGGCGGGCGTCATGGCCGACTATGTGGTCGTCGACATGTTCGCCGAGGCCGTCACCGGCCAGCGCTCGACGGACGAGGCGATTGCCAACGCCGCGCGCCGCATCGCCCGCTACTACCGCTGATGCGGGACGCCCGGGCGGGCCGTTCGCCCGCCCGGGCGCCGGGGCCTTCCGAGGGGGCCGGCGTCGTCAGCCGGACCGGTTCCCTCGGCTGACCGACATCGCGACCTGACCGACAACGCGTAACGAAAGGCGTCCTGCCAATGTCCGACATTCGGCCTGAGCGCTCGGCCTCGATCTTCCGGTGGCTCTTCGAAAGCCGCAACGGGCTCGGCCTCCTGTTCATGCTGCCGGCGGTGATCTTCCTGCTGTGCTTCCTGACCTATCCGCTGGGCCTGGGCGTCTGGCTCGGGTTCACGGACACACGCATCGGCCGCGCCGGCGTCTTCATCGGGCTGGAAAACTACCAGTGGCTGTCGGGCGACCCGATCTTCTGGCTGGCGGTGTACAACACGCTGCTCTACACGGTCGTCGCCTCGGTGCTGAAATTCGCGCTCGGCCTCTGGCTGGCGCTGATCCTCAACAACCACCTGCCGTTCAAGACCTTTTTCCGCGCCGTTCTGCTGCTGCCCTGGGTGGTGCCGACGGTGCTCTCGGCGATGGCCTTCTGGTGGATCTACGACAGCCAGTTCTCGATCATTTCCTATGTGCTGCTGGAGCTTGGCTGGATCGACCAGCCGATCAACTTCCTCGGCGATCCCAACAACGCGCGCGCCTCGGTGATTGCCGCCAACGTCTGGCGGGGCATTCCTTTCGTGGCGATCTCGCTGCTGGCCGGGCTGCAGACCATCCCGCAGTCGCTGAACGAGGCGGCCGCCCTTGACGGGGCCACCTCCTGGCAGCGCTTCACCAAGATCACGCTGCCGCTGCTTTCACCGATCATCGCGGTGGTGATGACCTTCTCGGTGCTGTTCACCTTCACCGATTTCCAGCTCATCTACGTGCTCACCCGCGGCGGTCCGGTCAACGCGACCCACCTGATGGCGACCCTGTCGTTCCAGCGCGCCATTCCCGGCGGCCAGCTGGGCGAGGGCGCGGCCATCGCGGTCGCCATGATTCCCTTCCTGCTCGGCGCCATCCTGTTCAGCTATCTCGGGCTGCAGCGGCGCAAGTGGCAGCAGGGCGGCGGCGATTGAGGAGAGGCGACACGATGTCCGATCACACGACCCCCGAGCGCTCCGCCACCGTGCATGCCGACAATGTCGAGGGCCTGGCGCAGTTCAACACGCTGCCACGGCGCATCCTGACGATCTATCTGCCGCTGGGCTGCTTCGTCTTCGTGATGCTGTTCCCCTTCTACTGGATGGCGATCACGGCGGTGAAGCCGAACCACCAGCTCACCGACTACACGAACTACAGCCCGTTCTGGGTGGTCAAGCCGACCCTGGAGCACATCAAGTTCCTGCTGTTCGAAACGTCCTACCCCGGCTGGCTGTGGAACACGATGCTGGTGTCGGTCGCCTCCACCGTGATCTCGCTGTTTGCGTCGGTGTTTGCCGCCTACGCCATCGAGAGGGTGCGTTTCACCGGGGCGCGGGTGACGGGGCTGCTGATCTTCCTGGCCTATCTGGTGCCGCCGTCGATCCTGTTCATCCCGCTTGCCTTCATCGTCTTCCAGGTCGGCATCTTCGACAGCAAGCTGGCGCTGATCCTGACCTACCCGACGTTCCTGATCCCGTTCTGCACATGGCTGCTGATGGGCTACTTCCGCACCATCCCCTTCGAGCTGGAGGAGAGCGCGCTGGTCGACGGGGCGAGCCGCTGGCAGATCCTGACCAAGGTGATCCTGCCGCTGGCGGTGCCGGGGCTGATCTCGGCCGGCATCTTCGCCTTCACCCTGTCGTGGAACGAGTTCATCTACGCGCTCACCTTCATCTCCTCCTCGGAGAACAAGACGGTGCCGGTCGGCGTGCTGACCGAGCTGGTGCGCGGCGACATCTACGAATGGGGAGCGCTGATGTCCGGCGCGTTGCTGGGCTCGCTGCCGGTGGTGATCCTCTATTCGTTCTTCGTCGACTACTACGTCTCGTCGATGACCGGTGCGGTGAAGGAATAGGACGCGGGCAAGCCTTGCGCACGGACCCGCCCGCCGGAAGGAGATCCCTTTCCGGCGGGCGGGTCCGCAGCGGGTTGCCGGTCTGGCGTCAGCTCCACACGGGGCTTGTGAAGATCGCCAGCGTCGAGGCGAAGCCGACCGCCCAGGCGAGCGAGCGCGGCGTTGCCCGGTCGCTCCAGTAGCAGAAGACATAGACCAGGCGCATGGCGATGAAGAGCGCGGCGAGGCTGTCGATCCACTCCGCGTCGCCGCCCTGGCCGAGACCGACGATCACCGCCACGGCAAACATGGGAAACGCTTCGAAGCCGTTGGCCTGGGCGCCGGCGGCGCGCGCGCGGAAACCGTCCTTCCAGTAGGCCGGATCGCGCGGACGGTTGTTGTCGTAGTCCTTCGAGAGCTTCGCCGGAAAGACCGAGAGCAGCGGCAGCACCGCGGCAACGAGAACGCACCAGAGGGCGAAGGGCATAGGGTGTACCTTTCCTGCTGTGAGGGGGGCGCCCGCGCGGTGCATCCGATTGATCCAGCGCAAGGCGTCCCGGCGGGTCGTGCGGTCATAGTCCCCGCCATGGGGCGACGTGCAACCAGAATTCGGAGTTTCAGGCCATGGCAGTCAGCGACTGGCAATCCTTCATCACCCAGACCGACAAGCGCATGGGCGAGCTGCGCGGCGGCATTCCCGGCGTCGCCAAGGGGTTTCACGAGATCGCGCGGGCGGCGATCGCCGGCGGCGCGCTTGATTCCAAGACCAAGGAACTGATGGCGCTGGCGATCGGCATCGCCGCGCGCTGTGACGGGTGCCTGGCCTATCACGCCAAGGCCTCGGCCAAATACGGCGCCACCCGTGAGGAGATCATGGAGACGATCGGCGTCGCCGTCTACATGGGCGGCGGACCGTCGATGATCTATGGCGCGGAGGCGCTCGCCGCCTATGACGCCTTCTGCGAGGAGTGAGAGGCGCGGCTTTGCGGCCGCGCCTTGACGCCGGACTGCCGGGGCGGGGAGCGAGCTTCTCACCCTTGGCAATCCTGCGGAGGCTGATTTGAATGCCCCGGGATTGCCATCAAGCCTTTCGGATCTCGTCACAATCCCGTCTCCGACGACGCCTAGAACCTGCCTCGCGAGGCGGGGGCGATTCGGGAGCCAAGCGGCAAGGAGTGACGATGCCGATGACGGTCTTGTTCCTGTGCGATGACAACGCCAGGCTCAGTCCCATGGCGGAGGCCTATCTGAACACCGTCGGGGAAGGGCGTATCCGTGCCTTTTCCGCCGGAATAGCGCCGGCTCCGGCGCTTGCGTACGGCGTGGTGCATATTCTTGGCGAAAGCGGCATCGAGGATGCCGAGCTGGAGCCCAAGAGCTGGGAGCTCTTTTGCCTGCCGCATGCGCCGGTGCCGGATGTCGTCGTCGGGTTGACGCCGGCGGCCCTCTATTCGACACGCAAGGCCTGGCCGGTCGCGACCAGGCTGCTTGACTGGCGCCTGGGCGCCGAGGCGACCGGCAGGCTGGTTGGCAAGGAAGCCCTGCGCGCCGCCTTCCGCCGCCTGCGCGGCGCCATCGACACGGGCCTTGCCGGCGATCTCTTCGGGCCAGCCGGCCTCGCCATGCCGGCTGCCTGAGCCGGCGATACGACGCATGCCGGGCGGGATCCTTTCGCCCGGCCGCCTCTCATCCGCGCGGCTGCGGCCGCACGCCGTCGATCATCTCCGAGACCGCGCCGAAGAGATCGGCGATCTGCTCGCGCAGCAGGCTGAACGGCGAGGCCGAATGCTGGGCGATGTGGCAGACCACATCTCCCATCTCGAAGGTCAGATCGTTGGAGAACTTGCGCGCGAGCTGCTGCATCGCCCGGTTCGTGGCCAGGCAGTTCATCAGGATGTGGCTGCATCCGCGATTGCGTGCCGCGATCAGCGTCAGCTCCATCAGCCGCGTGCCGACACCCGATTGCTGGAAGCCGCGCTCGACCGAGAAGGCAGCCTCTGCGGCTTCGCCTTCGCCGATGGAGCGCAATTCGGCAACCGCGCGCAGCGTGCCCTGCAGGAAGTAGCCATGAATCACCGTTCCGAGCGTGAAGCTGGTCTCGGCATAGCAGCGCAGGAATGGATCGCTGGCGATCATGGCAAAGCGGGCCCGGCGCGCGTCCGGGTCGAGGCGCAGCAGGTGATCGCGAAATTGTGGTTGGTCGGCGTAGGAGAGTTTGCGGAAGTATCCGGCTGTTACGGGGTCATGCACTTGCGTCATGCGGTGCTCCTGGCGTTTACAGGCACCGCTCCTCGGGTCTCCCCAGACCTTTGCTCATGTATCGCCGATCACTGCGGCGGATTCGTGGCCGTACCCCGCTCTCCTCCTCCTTACGAAAACGTCAGGGCCATCATTTGGTCCCAATCTGCTGCCCCTCATGCGGGCCGTCAACGATTTGGTTACCAAAAAAGAACAACACTTGAGATGATCGTTAATGGCGGCGAAGCGGTTGGAGGGGCCCGATCGGTCTCCTCGCGCGCACGCCGGGCAAGACCAGACCGAGCAAGGATAGTCCATCATGATCCGTTCCGTCCGCGCCTCCGCGCCTCTGGCGACAGCGCTGTGCCTGACCGTCGCGCTGGCCGGCTGCCAGCGTCTCGGCTACGGCAGCAGCCGTCCGGCGCCGCTGCCCGCGACGCCGACGGCCCCCGTCTCCAGCCAGTCTCTCGAACCGCTCGATCCGACCTATGGCGCGCAGGGCCAGCAGGGGCAGCTCGGCGTCGACGGTGCTCCGCTCGACGGTGCGGCGGGAACCGATGTCGCCTCTGTCGACCCGCTCGGTGGCGCCGCGCCGGCCTCGGCGCGCGAGATCGGCCGCTCCGACATGCTTGGCGGCTGGTCCGTCACCTCGGGCTCCGACAGTTGCAAGCTGTTCATGACGCTGACCACCTGGAGCGGCGGCTACCGCGCCAACTCGCGCGGCTGCGCCACCCCGCAGATGCAGACGATCTCGGCCTGGGACCTTCAGGGCAAGCAGGTGATCCTCAAGGACGCCGGCGGCACGACGGTGGCCGAGCTCTATGCGACCGGAGCCGAGAGCTTCTCGGGCCGCACCACGACGGGCCAGCCGATCCGCGTCTTCCGCTGATCAGCCGGTGCTTGTGTGGGGAGGGGAGGGAACATGTCCGTCTGGCCGCTTCTTGGGGATGACGAGATGCCGGCGCGCTCCGCCGCCGTCATCGACGACATCCGCGCCACCCGCAAGACTGACTTCATCAACAATTTCTGGCGGGTTCTGGCCAATGATCCGGCGCTTCTGGAGCGCACCTGGGCCAGCCTGAAGGACGTGATGGGGCCGGGCGTGCTCGATCCCAAGGTGAAGGAGATGCTTTATGTGGCCGTCTCCATCGCCAATTCCTGCGAGTATTGCATCCGCTCCCACACGGCGGCGGCCCGCGCCAAAGGCATGAGCGAGGCCGAGCTCGGCGAACTCATGGCGATCGTCGGCATGGCAAGCGAGACCAACCGGCTGGCGATCGGCCTTCAGGTGCCCGTCGACGCCGCGTTCGGCGTGCCCTTCGCCGGTGCCCGCGAGCCGGACGCCGGCTAAGCGCCGGAGCGCGGGAGGCGGCCATGCCGTCCTTGCGCTTGCGTGCCCTCCCGCATGCGCGCTATCCAGCCACAAGTTCCAGCAATCCCCGAGGGTTCCGTGACCGTTCGATCCGATGACCGTTGCCGGCAGGCCTCGCGCCGTGCCGCTTTCCCGTGCGCCCACGCCCTTGCGGGGAGGGCACGATGAGCGCCGGCGGGATGCCCGGCGGCACGCTGCCCATCGCCCACACCGTTGCGGGGCGCTACGAGGCGCTGATCGCGGCCGGCGAGATCGAGCGGGACCCGGCGCAGACCGAGGTCGTGGCGGCGCTCGACAGGCTCAACATTCGCCTGGCGGAGACCGGACCGGCGTCGAAGAAGAGCGCGCTCGGCTGGCTTTTCGGCAAGCGCAAGGGCTCCGGCGAGCCGGTGCGCGGGCTTTACGTTTGGGGAAAGGTGGGCCGCGGCAAGACCATGCTGATGGACCTGTTCTTCAACGTCGCGGTGACGAAGAAGAAGCGGCGGGTACACTTCCACGAGTTCATGGCCGACGTGCATGAGCGCGTCTATGCGGTGCGCAACGCCATTCGCGACGGCAAGATCTCCGGCGACGATCCGATTCCGCCGGTCGCCGCCGCTCTCGCAGACGAAGTCCGGCTGCTGTGCTTCGACGAGTTCGCGGTGACGGACATTGCCGACGCGATGATCCTCGGCCGGCTGTTCACCCGGCTGTTCGAGCTCGGCGTGGTGGTCGTCGCGACCTCCAACGTCGATCCGGACGACCTCTACCGCGACGGCCTCAACCGGGGGCATTTCCTCGGGTTTGTCGAGCTTCTGAAGACGCGGGTCGACGTGGTCTGCCTGGATGCGCGCACCGACTACCGGATGGAGAAACTGGCCGGGGCGCCGCTCTACCTGACGCCGCTCGGGCCGCAGGCCGACGCGGCCGTCGATGCACTGTGGCGCAAGCTCACCCATGGGCTGCCCGTCCACAAGGAGGAGCTGGAGGCCAAGGGGCGGATCATTCCGGTCGAGCGCACGGCCGCCGGCGTTGCACGCTTTTCCTTCGCCGAATTGTGCGAGCGGCCGTTGGGCGCCGCGGACTACCAGCGCCTCGCGCATTCCTATCACACGTTCATCGTCGAGAACGTGCCGGTGATGGACCTTGCTCAGCGCAATGCCGCCAAGCGCTTCATCAACCTGGTGGATACGCTCTACAACACCCGCAACAAGCTGGTTGTCTCCGCCGCGGCCGAGCCGGACGGGCTCTATGTCGCCACCACAGGTACGGAATCCTTCGAGTTCGCCCGCACCGTCTCGCGGCTCGTGGAGATGCGTTCCGAAGCCTGGTTGAGCGATCCGGACGAGGCCGCCGGCTAGGCGTTCCGCCCTTCGATTAACTTGCACGCAAGGCACAAAGGGTTTAGTGCCATGCGCGACCGTTCGGAACGGTCGATGCTCCATTTTACGTAAAGGGAAGCAATAGGATATGGCTCGGAACAAGATCGCTCTGATCGGCGCTGGACAGATCGGCGGCACGCTCGCCCACCTCGCCGGCCTGAAGGAACTCGGCGACATCGTGCTCTTCGACATCTCTGAAGGCACGCCGCAGGGCAAGGCGCTCGACCTTGCCGAATCCTCCCCTGTCGACGGCTTCGATGCGAAGCTGTCGGGCGCGAACTCCTACGAGGCGATCGCTGGCGCCGACGTGGTGATTGTCACCGCCGGCGTGCCGCGCAAGCCCGGCATGAGCCGCGACGACCTGCTCGAGATCAACCTCAAGGTGATGGAGCAGGTGGGCGCGGGCATCAAGGCGCATGCGCCCAATGCCTTTGTCATCTGCATCACCAATCCGCTCGACGCCATGGTCTGGGCGCTGCAGAAGTTCTCCGGCCTGCCGGCGAACAAGGTCGTCGGCATGGCCGGCGTGCTCGATTCCTCGCGCTTCCGTTACTTCCTCGCCGAGGAGTTCGGCGTGTCGGTGGAAGACGTCACCGCGTTTGTGCTCGGCGGCCATGGCGACACGATGGTTCCGCTCGCGCGCTACTCCACCGTCGCCGGCATTCCGCTGACCGACCTGGTCAAGATGGGCTGGTGCACGGCCGAGCGTCTGGAAGAGATCATCCAGCGCACCCGCGACGGCGGCGCCGAGATCGTCGGCCTGCTGAAGACCGGTTCGGCCTTCTACGCGCCGGCCGCCTCCGCCATCGCCATGGCCGAGAGCTACCTCAAGGACAAGAAGCGCGTGCTGCCCTGCGCCGCGCATCTGGATGGCCAGTACGGCCTCAAGGACACCTATGTCGGTGTTCCGACCGTGATCGGCGCCGGTGGCGTCGAGCGCATCATCGAGATCAGTCTCGAGGGCGACGAGAAGGCGAGTTTCGACAAGTCTGTCGCCGCCGTCGATGGCCTCGTCGAGGCTTGCAAGAAGATCCAGCCCGCGCTGGCGTGACACGGATCGGGAGGCCTCGCGGCCTCCCGTTTCGCATGACGCGAGCCGTCTCCATCGAACACGGGGGATAGACGCATGAATATCCACGAATACCAGGCCAAGCAGGTCCTCAAGGCCTATGGCGCGCCGGTGGCCGAGGGTGTCGCCATCTTTACGGCGGCCGAGGCCGAGGCCGCCGCCAAGTCGCTTCCCGGCCCGCTCTGGGTCGTGAAGTCGCAGATCCACGCCGGTGGTCGCGGCAAGGGCAAGTTCAAGGAACTGGGCCCCGACGCGAAGGGCGGCGTCCGCCTCGCCTTTTCGCTCGACGAGGTGAAGGCGCATGCCGCCGAGATGCTCGGCAACACGCTCGTCACCAAGCAGACCGGCCCGGCCGGCAAGCAGGTGAACCGCCTCTACATCGAGGATGGTGCCGACATCGAGCGTGAGCTCTACCTCTCCATCCTCGTCGACCGCACCGTCGGCCGCGTGGCCTTCGTCGTCTCGACCGAGGGCGGCATGGACATCGAGGCCGTCGCCGAGGAGACGCCCGAGAAGATCCACACGGTGCCGATCGACCCGGCCACGGGCGTCACGGCGGCCGATGCGGCCAAGCTCTGCGACGCGCTGGAGCTGTCCGGCGAGGCCCGTGCCGACGGCGAGAAGCTGTTCCCGATCCTCTACACGGCCTTCGTCGAGAAGGACATGAGCCTTCTCGAGGTCAACCCGCTGATCGTCATGAAGGACGGCCGCCTGCGCGTTCTCGACGCCAAGGTGTCCTTCGACGGCAACGCCCTGTTCCGCCATCCCGACATGGTGGAGCTGCGCGACATCACCGAGGAGGACGCCAAGGAGATCGAGGCGTCCAAATACGACCTCGCCTATGTGGCGCTCGATGGCGACATCGGCTGCATGGTCAATGGCGCCGGCCTGGCCATGGCGACCATGGACATCATCAAGCTCTACGGCGCGGAGCCGGCCAACTTCCTCGACGTGGGCGGCGGCGCCTCCAAGGAGAAGGTGACGGCGGCGTTCAAGATCATCACGTCCGATCCGAACGTGAAGGGCATCCTGGTCAACATCTTCGGCGGCATCATGCGCTGCGACGTGATCGCGGAAGGCGTGATCGCTGCGGTGCAGGAAGTCGGCCTGCAGGTGCCGCTGGTGGTGCGCCTCGAGGGCACCAACGTCGAGCTCGGCAAGAAGATCATCAACGAGAGCGGTCTCAACGTGATCGCCGCCGATGATCTCGACGACGCTGCCCAGAAGATCGTCAAGGCTGTGAAGGAGGCTGCGTAATGTCCATTCTGGTCAACAAGGACACCAAGGTCATCGTTCAGGGCCTGACCGGCAAGACCGGTACGTTCCACACGGAGCAGGCGCTTAACTACTACGGGACCAAGATGGTTGCCGGCGTGCACCCGAAGAAGGGCGGCGAAAGCTGGACCTCGGGTCTCGATTCGGCGGCTTCCCTTCCCATCTTCGCCACGGTTGGCGAGGCCAAGGAGGCGACCGGTGCCGACGCTTCGGTGATCTACGTGCCGCCGGCAGGCGCCGCGGCCGCCATCATCGAGGCCATCGACGCCGAGGTCCCCTTCATCGTCTGCATCACGGAAGGCATTCCGGTCGCCGACATGGTGAAGGTCAAGGCGAAGCTCGAGAAGTCGAAGTCGCGCCTGCTCGGCCCCAACTGCCCGGGCGTCCTGACGCCGGAAGAGTGCAAGATCGGCATCATGCCGGGCTCCATCTTCAAGAAGGGCTCGGTCGGCGTCGTCTCGCGCTCTGGCACGCTCACCTATGAGGCCGTGTTCCAGACCTCCAACGCCGGCCTCGGCCAGACCACGGCCGTCGGCATCGGCGGCGATCCGGTCAAGGGCACCGAGTTCATCGACGTGCTGGAGATGTTCCTCGCCGACGACGAGACCAAGTCGATCATCATGATCGGCGAGATCGGCGGCTCGGCCGAGGAAGAGGCCGCGCAGTTCCTCAAGGACGAGGCCAAGAAGGGCCGCAGCAAGCCGATGGCCGGCTTCATCGCGGGCCGCACGGCGCCTCCGGGCCGCACCATGGGCCATGCCGGTGCCGTCATTTCCGGCGGCAAGGGCGGCGCAGAGGACAAGATCGCGGCGATGGAAGAGGCCGGCATTCGCGTCTCCCCGTCCCCGGCCAAGCTCGGCGAGACCCTGCTCGAGGTTCTCAAGGGCTGATTTTTCTGGCGGTATCGGTTTGTTTACCGGGGCCGCGGACACATATGTGGACGGGATCTTCCCTTGGGGAGTGTTCCCGTGTACCGATCTTGAGAAGGAGCCGCGCGGGACACGCATCGCGCGGCTCTGTCCCACTTCCGTTCGACAGGGGCGCTGCGTGAAAGGGCTCCCCTCAACAAGGCGGGCGGGGGCAACCCCGCTATGGTGTGATGGCTCGACAGGACGCGAACAATGCATTCGCGATGACGTCGTTTCTGTACGGCGGCAACGCAGCGTATATTGAAGATCTTTATGCGCGCTTCAAGGAAGACCCCGGCTCGCTCGACGAGACGTGGCGCGACTTCTTCTCGAACCTCTCGGACGAGAAGGCGGACGTTCTGAAGGAGGCGCGCGGCGCATCCTGGAAGCGGCCCGACTGGCCGATCTCGGCCAATGGCGACCTGATCAATGCCCTCGACGGCAATTGGGCGCCGGTCGAAAAGACCCTCGGCGACAAGATCAAGGCCAAGGCGGACACCCGTGGCGAGGCGCTGACGGAAGCCGCGGTGCAGCGGCAGTCGCGCGATTCCGTGCGGGCGCTGATGATGATCCGCGCCTACCGCATGCGCGGCCATCTCCACGCCGACCTCGATCCGCTCGGCCTCAGCCAGCCCGGCGATCACGAGGAGCTGCACCCCTCGTCCTACGGCTTCACCGAGGAAGACTGGGACCGCAAGATCTTCATCGATCACGTTCTGGGTCTTGAGTTCGCGACCATCCGCGAGATGCTCGACATCCTCAAGCGGACCTATTGCTCGACGCTCGGCGTCGAGTTCATGCACATCTCCAACCCGGCCGAAAAGTCGTGGATCCAGGAGCGCATAGAGGGACCGGACAAGGAGATCGAGTTCACGCCGAAGGGCAAGAAGGCGATCCTCAACAAGCTGCTCGAGGCCGAGGGCTTCGAGAAGTTCCTTGACGTCAAATACACCGGCACCAAGCGCTTCGGTCTCGATGGCGGCGAGGCGCTGCTGCCCGCGCTTGAGCAGATCATCAAGCGCGGCGGCGCGCTTGGCGTGAAGGAAATCCTGTTCGGCATGGCCCACCGTGGCCGCCTCAATGTGCTTGCACAGGTTCTCGGCAAGCCGCTGCGCGCGATCTTCCACGAGTTCAAGGGCGGCTCCTTCGCACCCGACGACGTCGAGGGTTCCGGCGACGTGAAGTACCACCTCGGCGCCTCCTCGGACCGCGAGTTCGACGGCAACAAGGTGCACCTGTCGCTCACCGCCAACCCGTCGCATCTGGAGATCGTCGATCCGGTGGTGCTCGGCAAGGCGCGCGCCAAGCAGGATCAGCTTTCCGCCGTCGACGGCCGTTTCGTCGAGACGACCGAGGTCGATCGCTCCAAGGTGATGCCGCTGCTGCTGCATGGCGATGCGGCCTTCGCCGGCCAGGGCGTCGTGGCCGAGTGCTTCGGCCTGTCGGCCCTGCGCGGCCACCGCACCGGCGGTTCGGTCCACTTCATCATCAACAACCAGATCGGTTTCACGACCAATCCGCGTTTCTCGCGCTCCTCGCCCTATCCGTCCGATGTGGCGAAGATGATCGAGGCGCCGATCTTCCACGTGAACGGCGATGATCCGGAAGCGGTGGTCTTTGCCGCCAAGGTCGCCACCGAGTTCCGTCAGCTCTTCGGCAAGCCGGTGGTGATCGACATGATCTGCTACCGCCGCTTCGGCCACAATGAGTCCGACGAGCCGGCGTTCACCCAGCCGATCATGTACCGCAAGATCCGCAAGCATCCCACGACGCTGCAGATCTACGCGGACAAGCTGGTGGCCGAGGGTGTGGTTTCCGCCGAGGAGGTCGACGCCATGCGGGCCGAGATCCGCGCGCGTCTCGACACCGAGTTCGACGCCGGACAGGCCTACAAGCCGAACAAGGCCGACTGGCTCGATGGAAAGTGGGCCGGCATGCGCCAGGCGCAGGATCTCGACGATCCGCGTCGCGGCCAGACCGGCGTCGCCAGCGGCGAGCTGGAGCTGGTCGGCAAGGCGCTGACCACGGTTCCCGACGGCTTCAACGTGCACCGCACGATCCGTCGGTTCCTCGACAACCGCCAGAAGATGTTCGAGACCGGCCAGGGCTTCGACTGGGCGACGGCCGAGGCGATGGCCTTCGCCACGTTGCTGCTCGAGGGGCATCCTGTGCGTCTGTCGGGTCAGGATTGCGAGCGTGGAACCTTCTCGCAGCGCCACTCCGTCCTCTACGATCAGGAAGACGAGGGCCGCTACATCCCGCTCAATCACCTGCGGGACGACCAGTCGCGCTACGAGGTCATCAACTCGATGCTCTCGGAAGAGGCGGTGCTCGGTTTCGAATACGGCTACACGCTGACCGAGCCGAACGCGCTGACGCTCTGGGAAGCCCAGTTCGGCGATTTCGCCAATGGCGCGCAGGTGATCTTCGATCAGTTCCTGTCGTCGGGCGAGCGCAAGTGGCTGCGCATGTCGGGCCTCGTCTGCCTGCTGCCGCATGGCTACGAGGGTCAGGGACCGGAGCACTCTTCCGCCCGGCTCGAGCGCTTCCTGCAGATGTGCGCGGAAGACAACATGCAGGTCGCCAACTGCACCACGCCGGCGAACTACTTCCACATCCTGCGCCGTCAGCTGAAGCGCGACTTCCGCAAGCCGCTGATCCTGATGACGCCGAAGTCGCTGCTGCGCCACAAGCGCGCCGTGAGCCGCTTCGACGAGTTCGCCGAGGGGTCGAGCTTCCATCGGCTGCTGTGGGACGATGCCCAGCATCCGGGCATGAGCGACATCAAGCTGGTCGACGACAAGAAGATCCGCCGGGTCGTTCTGAGCTCGGGCAAGGTCTACTATGACCTGTTCGAGGAGCGCGAGAAGCGCGGCATCGACGATGTCTATCTCCTGCGCGTCGAGCAGCTCTATCCGTTCCCGACCAAGGCCCTGGTGACCGAGCTGTCGCGGTTCAAGGACGCCGAGATCGTCTGGTGCCAGGAAGAGCCCAAGAACATGGGTTCCTGGTTCTTCGTGCAGACCTACATCGAATGGGTCCTGTCGCAGATCGATGCCAAGCACCAGCGTCCGCGCTACGTCGGTCGCGCCGCTTCGGCGGCCACCGCGACCGGCCTGATGTCGAAGCATCTGGCCCAGTTGCAGGCATTCCTGGACGAGGCCTTCGCCGAATAAGGCGGGCGCGGCGCGGGGGCGGCATGACGCCGGCCCCGCGCCACCGCCGTCAAGAAGTCTGACCGATTTTTCGCCCGTGCGCCGGACCGCGCCACGGGACAGGGCGGACCCCGGCAGGTCCGTCGCATTGCGTCGGGACCGCTTCCGCCCCGCGCTGCCACCGGATGAAAGAGATTGAGATCATGGCGACCGAAATTCGAGTGCCCACGCTTGGCGAATCCGTAACCGAGGCAACCATTGCCCAGTGGTTCAAGAAGCCCGGCGAACAGGTGAATGCCGACGAGCCGATTGTCGAGCTGGAGACGGACAAGGTAACGGTGGAAGTCCCCGCCCCGGCCTCCGGAACCCTCGGGGAGATCCTGGTCAAGGAAGGCGACACCGTCGAGGTCGGCACGCTGCTCGGCCAGATCGAGGAAGGCGCTGGCGCCGCCAAGCCTGCCGCCGCGAAGTCCGCGCCCGCCGCCGCGGCGAAGTCCGATGACGGCAAGGGTGGAAACGACAAGGGTGGCGACGACAAGGGCGGCGAGACCGTCGACGTGGTGGTGCCCTCGGCTGGCGAGAGCGTCACCGAGGCCGATGTCGGCGAATGGTTCGTCAAGGTCGGCGACACGGTGAAGGCCGACGACATCCTCGTCGAGCTGGAGACCGACAAGGCAGCTCAGGAAATTCCGGCGCCCGCTGGCGGCAAGATCGTCGAGATCGCGGTCGCCACCGGCGACACGGTGAGCCCGGGCACGCTTCTCGCCCGCATCGCAACCGGCGCCGGCGCCGGCGCTGCCGCCGCTGCCACCGCTCCGAGCGCTGACAAGGCCGCCGCGAAGCCGGCAGCCGCCGCATCGTCCATGCCGCCGGCTCCGTCCGCGTCGAAGATGCTGGCCGAAAAGGGCGTCGATGCCTCGCAGGTCGAGGGCTCGGGCAAGCGCGGCCAGGTGCTCAAGGGTGACGTGATTGCCGCCGCTGCCGCCGGCTTCGCCCAGAGCGCGCCTGCCGCCTCCGCGCCGGCTGCCGCCCGTGCCCCGTCGGTTGCCGAGGATGCGGCGCGCGAAGAGCGCGTGCGCATGACCAAGCTGCGCCAGACCATCGCCCGCCGTCTCAAGGACGCGCAGAGCACGGCCGCCATGCTGACCACCTACAACGAGGTGGACATGGGCCCGATCATGGAGTTGCGGAAGTCCTACAAGGATCTCTTCGAGAAGAAGCACGGCGTCAAGCTCGGCTTCATGGGCTTCTTCACCAAGGCCGTCTGCCATGCGCTGAAGGAGATCCCGGCGGTCAACGCCGAGATCGACGGCACCGACGTGATCTACAAGAACTTCTGTCACATCGGCGTTGCCGTCGGCACCGACCGCGGCCTCGTCGTGCCGGTGGTGCGCGATGCCGACCAGATGTCGATCGCCGAGATCGAGAAGGAAATCGCCAACCTCGGCCGCAAGGCGCGTGACGGCAAGCTCGGCATGAACGACATGCAGGGCGGCACCTTCACCATTTCCAACGGCGGCGTCTACGGCTCGCTGATGTCCTCGCCGATCCTCAACGCGCCGCAGTCGGGCATTCTCGGCATGCACAAGATCCAGGAGCGGCCGATGGTCGTGAACGGACAGATCGTTGCCCGCCCGATGATGTATCTGGCGCTCAGCTACGACCACCGCATCGTCGACGGCAAGGAGGCGGTGACCTTCCTCGTGCGCGTCAAGGAGAGCCTCGAGGACGTGCAGCGTCTCGTCCTCGACCTCTGATCCCGGCGAACGAACACGGGCTCCGGGCGGCGATCCCGTCCGGAGCCTGTCCCCGCGGGTGTGATCCTTGCCGCTCGCGGCATACGGCGCGCCCGTCCGGGCGGCCGGTCGAGGGGAAGCGGGCATGAAGGCAACCGTCAGCCGTTTGCAGGCGAACTGGGTTTACGGCGGCGCGCTTGCCGGCGTCGGCCTTCTGGCGCTTTCTCCGCTCCTGACTGCCGGCTGGCCACTTGGCCAGCTCCTGGTCTGGCTTGTCCTGCCCGTCTACATGCTGCACCAGCTCGAGGAACATGACGGTGACCGCTTCCGTCTCTTCGTCAACGCCACCATCGGGCGCGGACGCGAGGCGCTGAGCGTGCGCGACGTCTTCGTGATCAACGTCTTCGGCGTGTGGGGCGTCATGGTCGTGACGCTCTGGCTGATGCGCGCCGTCGCGCAAGGGTGGGGGTTGATCGGGATCTATCTCGTGCTGGTCAACGCGGTTCTGCATCTGGTGCAGGCGCTCGCCATGCGGCGCGTCAATCCGGGGCTCTGGACGGCCCTCGCCCTGTTCCTGCCGCTTGGAGCATGGGGGCTTGCCGAACTGGGGCCGCAGGAGACACTTGCCCTGCACGCCGTTTCGCTTGCCGTCGTCGTTGTGCTTCATGGCGCGATCATGGTGACGGTGCGTCGCAGGCTGGCGAGCGCCTGACGAGGAGGAGGTGTTTATGGGACCCGAATTTCTTCTCACCGCCCTCGTGGTGGTGCTCGTTCCGGGCACTGGCGTGGTCTACACGGTGGCCACCGGGCTCTCCCGGGGGCGGGCTGCGGGCATCGCCGCAGCCTTTGGCTGCACGCTTGGCATCGTCCCGGCACTGCTGGCCGCGATGTTCGGGCTCGCGGCCCTGCTTCATGCCAGCGCGCTTGCCTTCCAGGTGTTGAAATACGCCGGCGCCGCCTATCTCTTCTACCTCGCCTGGCAGGCGCTGCGGCAAGGCGGCCCGCTCGCCTTCGATCGCGCGGCCGCCGGGCCGGCGGATCTGGTCGCGGTGGCGCGCAACGGGTTTCTCATCAACGTGCTGAACCCGAAGCTCTCGCTGTTTTTCCTGGCCTTCCTGCCGCAGTTCGTCAGCCCGCAGGCCGGGCCGGTCACGCTGCAGGTGCTGGGGCTCGGCGGCGTCTTCATGGGGCTGACGCTGGTGGTTTTCATCGGCTACGGTCTGTTCGCGGCGGCGGTGGGGGCAAGGCTCCTGTCAAGCCGCCGTGCCATGGCGTGGCTCGGGCGCACGGTAGCCGTGGCGTTCGCCGGTTTCGGCCTGCGTCTGGCACTGGCGGAGCGCTAGGGCGGCTGCGGGCCGTTCAAACGAACGAACAGGGGATCCGATGAGCGAGAGTGTTGTGATCGTGACGGGGGGAAGCCGGGGCATTGGCGCGGCCGCCGCCCTGCGTCTGGCGGCGCCAGGCACCACCGTGCTGCTGACCTATGTCTCCAGCCCGGCCCGCGCCGACGAGGTGGTTGCCGGGATCCGGGCACGCGGCGGCAAGGCGGTGGCCCTTCAGGCCGACGTGGCGAGCGAGGCGGACTGCCTGAAGACCTTCGCCGAAGCCGACCGGCTTGGCCGGCTCACGGGCCTGGTCAACAACGCCGGCGTGGTCGATGTCGCCGCACCGCTCACCGACATGTCCTTCGAGCGGCTGCGGCGCATGTTCGACGTCAACGTGCTCGGAACGATGATCTGCGCCCGTGAAGCGGTGAAGCGCATGTCCACGGCGCATGGCGGCAAGGGCGGGGGGATCGTCAACCTGTCGTCCGCCTCCGCGAAGCTCGGCTCGCCGTCGCAATATATCGACTACGCCGCCGCCAAGGGCGCGATCGATACCTTCACCGTCGGTCTTGCCAAGGAGGTGGCGCGCGAGGGCATCCGCGTCAACGCCGTGCGTCCGGGCATCATCGAGACGGAGATCCACGCCTCGGGCGGCGATCCCGATCGCGCGGCGCGCATGGCCGCCGAGCTTCCTATGGGGCGGGCGGGAACAGCGAATGAATGCGCCGAGGCCATCGCGTGGCTGCTCTCGGATGCGGCGAGCTACACCTCCGGCGCCATCCTCGACGTGTCGGGCGCCCGGGCCGTCGTGCCCTGAGACGCCGGCGTCACGGACTAACATGAACAACGGCGGCGCGGTCCGCCCTTGCGAACAGGAAAAGAGGCGAAAGCAATGTCCAACTTCGATCTCGTCGTCATCGGCACCGGTCCCGGCGGTTATGTCTGCGCCATCAAGGCGGCCCAGCTCGGCCTCAAGGTCGCGGTCGTCGAGAAGCGCGCCACCCATGGCGGCACCTGCCTCAACATCGGCTGCATCCCCTCCAAGGCGCTGCTGCATGCCTCCGAGCAGTTCGAGGAGGCGGAGCATTCCTTCGAGGGCATGGGCATCAAGGTCGGCAAGCCGAAGCTCGACCTCAAGGCGATGCTCGCCTTCAAGGACAAGGTCGTCGACAGCAACGTCACCGGCATCGACTTCCTGTTCAAGAAGAACAAGATCACGCCGTTCCACGGCACCGGCCGCATCGTTTCCGCCGGTCGCGTCGAGGTGACGTCGGCGGAGGGCAAGACCGAAACCGTCGAGGCCAAGGCGATCGTCATCGCCACCGGCTCCGACGTGGTCCAGCTTCCCGGCGTCGAGATCGACGAGAAGCAGGTCGTCTCCTCCACCGGTGCGCTGACGCTGGAGAAGGTTCCGGGCAAGCTCATCGTCATCGGTGCCGGCGTCATCGGCCTCGAGCTCGGCTCCGTCTGGCGCCGCCTTGGCGCCGAGGTCACCGTGGTCGAATACATGGACAAGATCCTCGGTCCGATGGACGGCGACGTCTCCAAGTCGTTCCAGCGCATCCTGAAGAAGCAGGGCATGGAGTTCCGCCTGTCGACGAAGGTCACGGCGGTGGAGAAGAAGGGCAAGCAGGTCGCCGTCACGGTCGAGCCCGCGGCTGGCGGCGAGGCCGCGGCCGAGACGCTCGAGGCCGACGTGGTGCTCGTCGCCATCGGCCGCCGTCCCGTGACCGCCGGCCTCGGCCTTGAGGAGGCCGGCGTCGCGCTCGACGAGCGCGGCCGGGTCAAGACAGACGGCCACTACCAGACCAATGTCGCCGGCATCTACGCCATCGGCGACGTGATCGCCGGCCCGATGCTCGCCCACAAGGCCGAGGATGAGGGCGTCGCACTGGCGGAGATCCTCGCCGGCCAGGCCGGCCACGTGAACTACGGCGTCATCCCGGGCGTGGTCTACACCTCGCCCGAGGTCGCCGACGTCGGCAAGAGCGAGGAGACGCTGAAGGCCGAGGGCGTCGACTACAAGGTCGGCAAGTTCTCCTTCATGGCCAACGGCCGCGCCAAGGCGATGGGCCACACCGAGGGCTTCGTCAAGGTGCTCGCCGACGCGCAGACCGACCGGGTGCTCGGCGTTCACATCATCGGCCATGGTGCCGGCGAGATGATCCACGAGGCGGCCGTGCTGATGGAATTCGGCGGCGCGTCGGAGGATCTGGCGCGCACCTGCCATGCCCATCCGACGATGAGCGAGGCGGTCAAGGAAGCCGCCATGGCCGCCTTCTCCAAGCCGATCCACGCCTGAGTGGCGCGGTCCGCCCGGCCGCGCATCGCATAACGACAAGATCCGCCCGCGCCGGTCTCTCCGGCGCGGGCGGTTTGCGTTTCGCAGGCTGTTCACCGGGGCGAGCCCGGTCGCGGAGACCACGCGAAAACAAGCGCTTCTATGGCGCGCCGCCCGGGAAAATTCTTTTATAAGCCGGCTTACTGCCTTGTCATGATCGCCGCGTGGAACTCGGGCCTGGCGTTGCGATCATGCGGATGAAGCGTCACCAGCGCCTCGATCCGGTCGTCCATGGTGATGATCTCGATCTCCCGGGCGCCAAACAGTCCGGGGAAGGTGGCGACGATCCGGCCCGTGGCGTTTCTATGCGCCTGCACCCATCCCCATTTGCAGTCGCGCGGTGCGCATTTGACAAAGGCGCGCATGCGAAACGCGACGCCGTCCTTGCCAACGCAGCGGCTTTCGATCTCGATCCGGCGGATCTGCTGCGTCCGCGCCCTGGTGTTGATCCAATGACCGGTCTCGGGCGTGATGCAGGTCCTCTCCTCGGCAATGGCATCGGTGGGGACGAGAAGCGCCGCCAGCGCCAGGAAGAGCGTCGAAAGGGCAGGGAGCATCAGGTGCATGGCGGCCTCTCGGGCGGGTTGGCTGCTGTCACGCGCGCGACAACAGCGGCAGGCGCGTGTCTATGGCGTCCGCGCGGCGGACGTCCCGCCGCGCGGGTGGGCCTTGTCGAAGGCATCGAGCAGGCGCGCGGCGTCGACCTCGGTATAGATCTGCGTGGTGGAAAGGCTCGCGTGGCCGAGCAGTTCCTGAATGGTGCGCAGGTCGCCGCCGCCGGCGAGCAGATGTGTTGCGAAGGAGTGGCGCAGCGCGTGCGGCGTGGCGCTGTCGGGCAGGCCGAGCGCGCTGCGCAGTCGCGCCATGGCGTATTGCACGATGCGCGGATTGAGCGGCCCGCCCCGTGCCCCGAGAAACAGCGGCCCGTCGGGCTGCGGCGCATGGGGGCTGAGCGCCAGATAGCTCTCCACTGCCTCGCTCACCACCGGCAGCACCGGCACGATGCGCTCGCGCCCGCCCTTGCCGCGCACGCGCAGGGTCCTGGTGCCCTTGCGCGGGGCCGTGCGCCCGGTCAGCGACAGCGCTTCGGAGATGCGCAGCCCGCAGCCATAGAGCAGCGTCAGCACGGCGGCGTTGCGGGCGGCGATCCAGGGTTCCGCGTCAAGCCCGCTGTCGGCGTCGACAAGGGTCATGGCGTCTCCGGCCGAAACCGGCTTGGGCAGCGAGCGGGGTTGCCGGGGCGGGCGCACGACCGTGCTTGCCGCCGCATTCACCTGCCCGCGCGTTTCGAGAAAGCGCAGGAAGGAACGCACGCCCGCCAGTCCGCGCGCCAGTGATCGGCTGCCGACGCCGCTCTGCCTGCGGCTTGCCAGGAAACCACGATAGTCGGCCGGGCGAAGGTCGGCGAGATGGGCGAGCGCTGGCGGTTCGCCAAGATGTCCGGTCAGGAAACGGAGGAACTGACGCAGGTCGCGCTCATAGGCAATGAGCGTCTTGTCGGCGAGGCGGCGCTCACCACCAAGGTGATCGAGCCAGTCGCCGACCGCCGCGTTCACATCCGGCCTTGCACACACAAGAAGCGAATCGCCATCCGTCATCGCGCGATTCTAGCAGACGCCTGCGATTTTCGCGCGCATTTGGCCTTGCGGCGATGTGACCCGCGACCGCCGCCGACCTGCCGTTACGTCCGCGCTTTTCCCGCAAGTCTTCCGGCACCCGCTCCGGCACGCCTGCTCCGGCACGCCCACTCCCCGCCCGGGCGTGTCGCTCCCCCCACCTCGGTGTCACCCCGGGCTTGACCCGGGGCCTACTCGTTTCCAGAGCCCCCGCCCTGTCGCCCCAGCCCCGGAGGCGGGCTGCAATCCCGGGTGGGGGGCCACGTGCGCGAACCCTCCGGAGGCACGCCTGGCGTTTGCCCGGGAGGGCGGTTGCGGCGAAGGCGGGCGATGTTGAGGTGCGGCTGCGGCCTGTGCCGGCGTGGATTAGGTCCCGGGTCAAGCCCGGGATGACGTCCGGCGGAGGGGCGAAGGCCGAGCGAGCACTGAGGGCAGGGGGGGGCGGGGGCTGGGCAAGTTGAAGGGTTGAAGACTGAGGTATGCGAGGGTTGGGGGGAAGGTGAGGGGGCTGATGATTGAGGTATGCGCAAGGGCCGAGATCCGCGCCTACGCCCCGTAGGCCGCTCCCCCCACCTCGGTGTCACCCCGGGCTTGACCCGGGGCCTACTCGTTTCCAGAGCCCCCGCCCCGTTGCCCCGGCCCCGGAGGCGGGCCGCAGGCTCGGGGGGGGGCGACACGCTCGAACCCTCCGGAGGCACGCCTGGCGTTTGCCCGGGAGGATGGTCGCAGGGGTGCAGGAAGCTTGGCACAAAAAAGGGCCGGAGGTTGCCCCCCGGCCCCGAACTGATCACAGGCGCGAGGCGCCCGGTCTTACAGGATGCTCTGGCCGGTCTTGGCCCAGTCCGAGAGGAACTGCTCGAGGCCCTTGTCGGTCAGCGGATGCTTGACCAGGCCCTTCAGCACCGCCGGCGGCACCGTGGCGACGTCGGCGCCGATCAGCGCGCAATCCTTGACGTGGTTGGCGGTACGGATCGAGGCGGCGAGAATTTCGGTCTCAAAGCCGTAATTGTCGTAGATCACCCGGATCTCGCGGATCAGGTCGAGCCCGTCGATGTTGATGTCGTCGAGACGGCCGATGAAGGGCGAGATGAAGCTGGCGCCGGCCTTGGCGGCGAGCAGCGCCTGGTTGGCCGAGAAGCACAGGGTGACATTGACCATGTGGCCGTCGCCGCTGAGCGCGCGGCAGGCCTTGAGCCCGTCCAGCGTCAGCGGCAGCTTGACGGCGATGTTGTCGGCGATGGCGGCAAGCGAGCGGCCTTCGGCGATCATCGCCTCGGCCTCGGTCGCGGTGACCTCTGCGGAGACCGGACCCTCGACCAGATCGCAGATCTCGGCGATCACGTCCTTCATCGGCCGGCCGGCCTTGAGGATCAGCGAGGGGTTGGTCGTCACGCCGTCCAGGAGACCGGTTTCGGCGAGGTCGCGGATCTCGCCGGTGTCGGCGGTATCGACGAAGAACTTCATGGCGGGGCAGGGCTCCCTTGGCGGAATGGTGTCGAATGCCGGGCGGCATTGCCCGCGCCCCGTCTCCTTACCATTTTAAGCCGGGCCGGGAACCGTCCCGCCCGCAAAAAGACGCGCCCGCTTGCGAAAAGCGCAAAAGACGTGAATGACGACATCCGCCACGCCGCTCTGCAATCCGCGCGGCGATGGGCGTAGGGTGGCTCCCGGGGAGGCGTCCGATTCGCCCGCCGCGCGGCGCACAAGGCCGCGACTGCCCGACGACCCGCCGCAGGACCATGACGAACCGACCGCCCGCCCGCACCATCGACGATCTCTTCGCGAAGGATGGCCCGCGCCGCAACGTGCCGAAGCTGGCCCGCGTGCTGCTGCCGGTCGCCATCGGCATGGCCTACAGCTACCGGGTGCCCGAGGGCATGACGGTTGAGCCCGGCACCATCGTGCGCGTTCCGCTCGGCCCGCGTGAGGTCGTCGGCGCGGTCTGGGGGCTGGAAGAGGATGCAGCCGGGGTGGCCCCGGCACGGCTCAAGGACATCCTCCATGTCTATGATGATGTGCCGCCGCTCAGGGAGGATCTGCGCGCCCTGGTCGACTGGGTTGCCGGCTGGACGCTGGCGACGCCCGGCATGGTGCTGCGCATGGTGTTGCGCTCGGAAGCGGCCCTGGAGCCCGAACCGCCGGTGGCCGGCGTGCGGCGGGTCGAGGCGGCGGCCGCGCCGGAGCGCCTGACACCGGCGCGCAAGCGCGTGCTGGCGGCCCTGGAGGACGGCTTCGCCTGGTCGAAGAGCGGGCTTGCCCATGCCGCCGGCGTCAGCACCTCGGTGGTGGACGGGCTGATCGCCCACGGCGCTCTCGAGGTGGTGGAGATGCGCCGCTCGCCCGCGCCGCCCGCGCCCGATCCGGATTTTGCCAGGATACCGCTCACCGGGAGCCAGCAGGCGGCGGCGGACACGCTGGTCGAGGCGGTCGGCAAGGGGTTTGCCACCTTCCTCATCGACGGCGTCACCGGCTCGGGCAAGACGGAGGTCTATTTCGAGGCCGTGGCTGAGGCGATCCGCCAGGGCCGGCAGTCGCTGGTGCTCATTCCCGAGATCGCGTTGACCAGCGCCTTTCTCGAGCGGTTCGAGCGCCGCTTCGCCGTGCGTCCGGCCGAATGGCATTCGCAGATCACGCCGAAACAGCGCGCCGCCGTGTGGCGGGGCGTCGGCAACGGCGACGTGCGGGTCGTCGTCGGCGCACGCTCGGCGCTGTTCCTGCCGTTCTGCGAGCTGGGGCTCGTCGTCGTCGACGAGGAGCATGACACGGCCTACAAGCAGGACGACCGGGTGCCCTACAACGCCCGCGACATGGCGGTGGTGCGCGGCCATCTGTCGCGCTTTCCGGTGGTGCTGGCCTCGGCGACGCCTTCCGTCGAAAGCCGGGTGAACGCCGATGCCGGACGTTACCGGCTGATCGAACTGCCCGAGCGGGCGACGGGCGCGCCCATGCCCGAGATCTCCATCGTCGATCTGCGCCAGGACGGTCCCGATCGCGGTCAGTGGATCGCGCCGGTCCTGCGCCGGGCGATCGCCGACACGTTCGCCGGCGGTGGTCAGTCGCTGCTGTTCCTCAACCGGCGCGGCTACGCTCCTCTGACGCTCTGCCGCACCTGCGGTCACCGGTTCCAGTGCCCCAATTGTTCCGCCTGGCTGGTCGAGCACCGGTTTCGCGGGCAGCTCGCCTGCCACCATTGCGGCCATTGCGAGCCGACGCCGGACCATTGCCCTGCCTGCGGCGACACCCAGTCGCTGGTTGCCTGCGGCCCCGGAGTCGAGCGCATCGCCGAGGAGGCGAGCGACCTTTTTCCCGAGGCGCGCGTGCTCGTGCTGTCGTCCGACATGCAGGGCGGGACGGAGCGCATGAAGCGCGAGATGAAGGTGATCGAGGAGGGCGGGGCCGACATCGTCGTTGGCACCCAGCTCGTCGCCAAGGGCCACAACTTCCCGCTGATGCGGCTCGTGGGCGTCATCGACGCCGATCTCGGACTGGCCAACGGAGACCCGCGCGCGGCCGAGCGCACCTTCCAGCTCCTCGCCCAGGTGACGGGCCGCGCCGGGCGCATTGGCGGCGGCGGACGCGGGTTCCTGCAGACCCATGCGCCCGAGCATCCGGTGATCCGCGCGCTTGCCAGCGGGGATAGCCGTGCCTTCTATGATGCGGAAATCGCGGCGCGACGTGTTGCCGGCCTGCCGCCCTTCGGCCGGCTCGCGGCGCTCGTCGTCTCCGGCCCCGACAAGGCTGCGGCGGAAGCGCAGGCCCGCGCCCTTGCCCGCTGCGTGCCGGCCGATCCCTCGCTGACCGTGCTCGGTCCGGCCGAGGCGGCGATGGCCGTCGTGCGCGGCCGCCACCGCTTCCGCCTGCTTGCCATGGCACCGCGCGGTGTCGACCTGCAGAAGCTGCTCCGGGCCTGGCTCGTGGCCGCGCCGAAACCGCGCGGCGGAGTCCGCGTCCAGGTCGACGTCGATCCGCAGAGCTTCTTTTGACGGGGCAGGCCTGGCGGATTCGCAAAAATGCCGGAAAAAGCCCTCCCGCCGTCGGGGCGCGACAAAATTACGTCATTTTCGCGCGTGAAAAGTCGAAAATGCCGCGATACGCTGGCGATACGCTGGGGAAACCGTGGCCGGGACAGGGAATCCCGGGCTTGGCGGGACATTGCGGCGGGACGGGAAAAGCGGGTTTGACGGCCCGCTCGGGGCCGGTTTCCTCCACATGTGCCCATTTTCCTGAAGTTTGGCGCATTTGAGTCGCGCCGCTATGTTGCTCACATGTGAAGCCTGTGCTAATCGAAGCGCGGCTTTGCGGGGTACGAGCGGGCTCGCATCTTCCCCGGTCTGAAAAATGTCGATTTACCAACGCCTTGCGGACGGCTTTGCCGGACGTATGGGCTTAAACCCGCCTCAGAGAGCACGGACCCTGTGACCGACAACGTAACTCTCATTTCAGGTGTGGCTTCCCGTTATGCGACGGCGCTGCTCGACTTGTCAGAGGAGCAGGGCTCCGTGGCGGAGGTCGAGAAGGCACTCTCCGCGTTCGAGAAGCTTCTCCAGGACAGCGAAGACCTGCGTCGTCTCGTGACGAGCCCGGTCTTCTCCGCCGACGAGCAGCTCAAGGCGCTGACCGCCGTTCTCGACAAGGCCGGCATCGGCGGCCTTGCTGCGAACTTCGTGAAGCTCGCTGCCCGCAACCGCCGCCTCTTCGCGGTGCCGTCGATGATTGTCGCCTACCGCGCCGCGCTCGCAGAGCGCCGTGGCGAGCTTCCCGCCGACGTGGTGTCGGCCAGCGCGCTCTCCGACGAGCAGCTGGCGTCCCTCACGAAGTCGCTGAATGAGGCGACGGGCAAGTCGGTGATGATTTCGGCGAAGGTCGATCCCTCTCTGATCGGTGGCCTGGTGGTCAAGGTCGGTAGCCGGATGATCGACACTTCGCTCAAGACCAAACTCAATTCCCTCAAGTTCGCTATGAAAGAGGTCGGCTGATGGATATTCGGGCCGCGGAAATCTCCGCCATCCTCAAGGACCAGATCAAGAACTTCGGCCAGGAAGCCGAAGTTTCGGAAGTTGGTCATGTGCTTTCTGTCGGTGACGGCATCGCTCGCGTCTATGGCCTCGACAAGGTCCAGGCCGGTGAGATGGTCGAATTCCCCGGCGGTATCAAGGGCATGGCGCTGAACCTCGAGACCGACAACGTCGGTATCGTGCTGTTCGGCTCCGACCGTGACATCAAGGAAGGCGACACGGTCAAGCGGACCGGCGCCATCGTCGAGATCCCGGTTGGCAAGGGCCTGCTCGGCCGCGTCGTCGACCCGCTCGGCCAGCCGCTCGACGGCAAGGGCCCGATCGAGGGTTCCGAGATGCGCCGCGTCGACGTCAAGGCGCCGGGCATCCTGCCGCGCAAGGGCGTTCACGAGCCGATGTCGACGGGCCTCAAGGCCATCGACGCTCTGATCCCGGTTGGCCGCGGCCAGCGCGAGCTGGTCATCGGTGACCGTCAGACCGGCAAGACGGCAATCATTCTGGACACGTTCCTGAACCAGAAGCCGATGCACGCGACGGACAATGAGGGCGAGAAGCTCTATTGCATCTACGTCGCCGTCGGCCAGAAGCGTTCGACCGTCGCCCAGTTCGTCAAGCAGCTCGAGGAATCGGGCGCTCTCGAGTACTCGGTGATCGTCGCCGCGACGGCCTCCGATCCGGCGCCGCTGCAGTTCCTGGCGCCGTTCTCCGGCACCGCCATCGGCGAGTTCTTCCGCGACAACGCGATGCACGCCGTGATCGGGTACGACGATCTGACCAAGCAGGCCGTGGCCTATCGCCAGATGTCCCTGCTTCTCCGTCGTCCGCCCGGACGTGAAGCCTTCCCGGGCGACGTGTTCTATCTCCATTCTCGCCTGCTCGAGCGTTCGGCCAAGCTCAACGACGCCAATGGCGCCGGTTCGCTGACCGCCCTTCCGGTCATCGAGACCCAGGGCAACGACGTCTCGGCCTTCATTCCGACCAACGTGATCTCGATCACCGACGGCCAGATCTTCCTCGAGACGGATCTGTTCTTCCAGGGCATCCGCCCGGCGGTGAACGTCGGTCTGTCGGTGTCGCGCGTGGGCTCCTCGGCTCAGATCAAGGCGATGAAGCAGGTTGCCGGCAAGATCAAGGGCGAGCTGGCCCAGTATCGCGAGATGGCGGCCTTCGCCCAGTTCGGTTCGGACCTCGACGCCACGACCCAGCGCCTGCTGAACCGTGGTGCGCGCCTGACCGAGCTTCTGAAGCAGGGTCAGTTCCAGCCGCTGAAGACCCAGGAGCAGGTCGCCGTCATCTATGCCGGCGTCAATGGCTACCTGGACAAGCTGCCGGTCAACAAGGTCAAGGACTTTGAAGACGGTCTGCTTCTGAACCTGCGCGGCGAACATGCGGATCTCCTGGATGGTATCTGGGAGAAGAAGGCGCTCGACGCCGACCTTGAGGCTCGTCTCAAGGCGGCCATCGAGGCCTTCGCCAAGAACTTCGCCTGACGCGACCGACGGCATCCAGGACAAGGGGCGGCCATGCCGAGCCTGAAGGACTTACGAAACCGGATCGCCTCCGTTAAGGCGACGCAGAAGATCACCAAGGCCATGCAGATGGTGGCCGCGGCGAAGCTGCGTCGCGCGCAGGAGGCGGCCGAGGCCGCGCGGCCCTATGCGGAGCGTATGGAGGCGGTGCTCGCCAACATCGCCACCGCATTCGAGGGGCGTGACGACGCACCGCGCCTCTTCGCCGGGACCGGCAAGGACGACGTGCATCTGCTCGTCGTCGCCACGGCGGAGCGCGGCCTGTGCGGCGGCTTCAACTCCTCGATCGCCAAGCTGGCGCGCGAGCGGGCAAAGACGCTGATCGCGCAGGGCAAGACGGTGAAGATCGTCTGCGTCGGCAAGAAGGGCTTCGATCTTCTGAAGCGCGATCTCGCGAGCCACATCATCCAGACCGTGGAACTGCGGCATGTGAAGCGCGTCGCCTTCGAGAACGCAGACGAGATCGGCGATCTCGTTCGCAAGATGTTCGATGCGGGCGAGTTCGATGTCTGCACTCTGTTCTACGCACGGTTCCAGTCGGTGATCAGCCAGATCCCGACGGCGCAGCAGCTCATTCCGGTGACCTTCGACAAGTCGGCATCCGAGAGCGAAGAGGCGGCCACGCTCTACGAGTACGAGCCGGACGAGGCGGAGATCCTCGAGGATCTTCTCCCGCGCAACATCTCGGTGCAGATCTTCCGGGGTCTTCTTGAGAATGCGGCTTCCGAGCAGGGTGCGCGTATGAGCGCGATGGACAACGCCACGCGCAACGCCGGTGACATGATCAACAAGCTGACGCTCAACTACAACCGTCAGCGGCAGGCTCAGATCACCAAGGAGCTGATCGAAATCATCTCGGGCGCCGAGGCGCTCTGACCGGATCGAGACGAGGATAGCAATATGGCTGACAAAGCAGTCGGGCGGATCACTCAGGTCATCGGCGCCGTGGTCGACGTCAAGTTCGACGACCACCTGCCGCCGATTCTCAACGCCCTTGAGACCGACAACAACGGCAACCGCCTCGTGCTTGAGGTGGCCCAGCATCTCGGCGAGCACACGGTTCGCACCATCGCCATGGACGCGACCGAAGGTCTCGTTCGCGGCCAGAAAGTCGTCGACACCAACGAGCCGATCTCGGTTCCCGTTGGCGCCGGCACGCTCGGCCGCATCATGAACGTCATCGGCGAGCCGGTCGACGAGGCCGGCCCCATCGTTCACGAGACGAAGCGCGGCATCCACCAGGAAGCCCCGAGCTTCACCGAGCAGTCCACGGAGGCGGAAATCCTCGTGACGGGCATCAAGGTCGTCGACCTGCTCGCGCCGTACGCCAAGGGCGGCAAGATCGGCCTGTTCGGCGGCGCCGGCGTCGGCAAGACCGTGCTCATCATGGAGCTGATCAACAACATCGCCAAGGCGCACGGCGGCTACTCCGTCTTCGCCGGTGTGGGTGAGCGTACCCGTGAGGGCAACGATCTCTACTGGGAGATGATCGAGTCCAACGTGAACCGCGATCCCAAGGAGCACGACGGTTCGACCGAGGGTTCCAAGTGCGCGCTGGTTTACGGTCAGATGAACGAGCCCCCCGGAGCCCGTGCCCGCGTGGCGCTGACCGGCCTCACCGTTGCCGAGCATTTCCGTGACGAAGGCCAGGACGTGCTGTTCTTCGTCGACAACATCTTCCGCTTCACGCAGGCGGGTTCGGAAGTGTCGGCGCTTCTCGGCCGTATTCCCTCGGCCGTGGGCTACCAGCCGACGCTCGGCACCGACATGGGTGCGATGCAGGAACGCATCACCACCACGACCAAGGGGTCGATCACCTCGGTGCAGGCCGTCTACGTGCCGGCCGACGATCTGACCGATCCGGCGCCGGCCTCGACCTTCGCCCACCTTGACGCCACGACGGTTCTCAACCGTTCGATCGCCGAGAAGGGCATCTACCCGGCCGTGGATCCGCTCGATTCGACCTCGCGTATCCTCGATCCGCGCATCATCGGCGACGAGCACTACGAGACGGCCCGTGCCGTGCAGGCGACCCTGCAGCGCTACAAGGCGCTCCAGGACATCATCGCCATTCTCGGCATGGACGAGCTCTCGGAAGAGGACAAGCTCACCGTGGCGCGCGCCCGCAAGATCGAGCGCTTCCTCTCGCAGCCGTTCTTCGTTGCCGAGATCTTCACCGGTTCGCCGGGCAAGCTCGTTGCGCTCGAAGACACGATCAAGGGCTTCAAGGGCCTGGTCGACGGCGAGTACGACCACCTCCCGGAGGCGGCCTTCTACATGGTCGGTTCCATCGATGAGGCGATCGAGAAGGCGCAGCGTCTGGCGGCCGAAGCGGCCTAACCAAACCAGGAATAGAGGACCGATATGGCCGCAGCATTCCAGTTCGAGCTCGTTTCGCCGGAGCGCCTGCTCGTCTCCGAGGAGGTGACGCAGGTGGTCGTGCCGGGAAGCGAGGGCGAGTTCGGCGTCATGGCCGGTCACGCGCCGTTCGTTGCAACGCTGCGTCCGGGGTTCCTCAAGGTTTCCCGGACGGGCGGTGACGAACTCGACTTCTTCGTCCGCGGCGGCTTCGCCGAGGTCGGCGCGAATGGTCTGACCGTTCTGGCCGAGCGTGCGATCAAGAGCGAGGAACTCCACGCGGAGGAAATCGCCAAGCAGATCCGCGACGCGGAAGAGGACGTCAAGGATGCCTCCGACGAGGCCGTTCGCGACAGGGCCTTGCAGACGCTCCAGCAGCTTCGCGATGTCGAGGCAGCGCTGAAGTCGCTCTGAGCCGAGCCACCAGCCAGCAATATCAAACGCCCGGGAGCACCGCTCCCGGGCGTTTTTCGTTGGGCAGCCTTCCTGCGTGGACACGGCGCGCCTGCGAGGGCACAAAAAAAAGGGCGCACCGGCGAGGCGGTGCGCCCAAGGGGGCAGTGCAGTGCGGTCCGGGCGCCGCGCGCGGCACCCGGGGAAGCGGAAAAGTCGTGGCTCAGGCGGCGACGACCGTCTGGCGCTGTGACCCGAGGCCGGCGATGGAAAGCTCCATCACGTCGCCCGGCTTCAGGTACTGAGGCGGCTTCATGCCCATGCCGACGCCCGGAGGCGTGCCGGTGGAAATGACGTCGCCCGGCATCAGCGTCATGAACTGCGACAGGTAGGAAATCACATGCGGCACGTTGAAGATCAGCGTGTTGGAATTGCCGGTCTGGCGGCGCACGCCGTTGACGTCGAGCGTCATGTCGAGATTGTGCGGGTCGGCAAGCTCGTCGCGGGTCACGAGCCAGGGGCCGAGGGGGCCGAAGGTGTCGTGGCTCTTGCCCTTTGTCCACTGGCCCGACCGCTTGGTCTGGAAGTCACGCTCGGAAACGTCGTTCATGATCGCGTAGCCGGCAACATGGTCCATCGCATCGGCTTCGCTGACGTATTTGGCCCGCTTGCCGATGATCACGGCAAGCTCGACCTCCCAATCGAGCGCCGAGGAGCCGCGCGGCATCTCGACATCGTCGTTGGGGCCGCAAAGGGCGTTGAGCGCCTTGGCGAAGATGATCGGTTCACTCGGCGGCTCGGCGCCGGTCTCCGCCGCGTGGTCGGAGTAGTTGAGGCCGATGCAGATGATCTTCTGCGTGCCGCCGACGCAGGGACCGATGCGCGGGGCGCCGGAAACCGCGGGAAGCGACAGAGGATCGATGGCGGCGAGGCGGGCAAGGCCATCGCTCGACAGCACATCGCCGGCGATGTCGGCAACGGTGCCGGAGAGATCGCGGATCGAGCCGTCGGAAGCGAGGATCCCGGGCTTTTCCTGGCCTGCGGGGCCGTAGCGCAACAGTTTCATTTCACGTGTCCTGCTGGTTTGGATGAGGGTTAGTAGACGGCACGGCCGCCGGAAATGTCAAAGACGGCGCCGGTCGAGAAGGAGCAGTCCGCCGAAGCCAGCCAGGCGATCATGGCGGCGGCCTCCTCGGGCTCGAGGAAGCGCTCCATCGGGATCTTCGACAGCATGTAGTCGATATGCGTCTGGGTCATCTGGTCGAAGATGGGCGTGCGGGCGGCGGCCGGCGTGATGCAGTTGACGGTCACGCCTGCCTTGGCCAGCTCCTTGCCGAGCGACTTGGTCAGCGCGATCAGCCCGGCCTTCGATGCCGAATAATGGGAGGCGTTGGGGTTGCCCTCCTTGCCGGCGATGGAGGCAACGTTGACGATCCGCCCGTAGCCACGTTCGATCATCCCCGGCACCAGTGCGCGGCAGGTCAGATAGGGAGCCACGAGATTAACCTCGAGTGTCCGTCGCCAGATCTCGGGCTCCAGCTCCCACGTGACGCCGTTGCCGCCGGTAATGCCGGCGTTGTTGACGAGGATGTCGATATCGCCGGCAGCCTTCGCCGCTGCGGCGACGGCGGTTTCGTCGCTCAGCTCGACCTGGCGGCCGCTTGCCTTCGGCCCGAGCGCGGCGACCGCCTTGTCGAGCGCGTCGGCGTTGATGTCCCAGGCGACGACGTCCGCGCCGCTGTCGATGAAGCGACGGGCTGCGGCAAAGCCGATGCCCTGGGCCGCCCCCGTGATTACGGCACGGCGGCCGTTCAAGTCGATCGTGTTCATGGCACCTCCTCCCTCGGCGCGATTCTCCCGCGTCCACATAATCACAATGTATACATTATGAAAAGGGCGCGCCGTGCGATTTCGCACGCGACGAAGTCACGGCAGCGAAAGGAAAAAGCCGGCTTGCTTGAGCGCTCGCGAGAGGCAGGCAAGCGGCAATGGATCAACTCGGCGCGCCGATGGCCGACTGGCCGCGCAACAGCGACAGCAGCATGGTGTCGGCCCGGTCGCGATGACGCTGGTGCAGCAGGCTCGTCCTGGCCTCGTCGCCGGCGCGGATGGCGGCGAGGATCTCCCGATGCTCGGCGTCGGAAAGCACCGGCAGCGGCCTCAGCTTCACGATGGCGATGCGGGCGCGGTACTGCATGTCCCAGAGCTGACGCAGCATGCCCTGCAGGCGCGGATTGCCGCAAAGCGCGACGAGCTCGGAATGGAAGATGTCGTCGAGCTCCGACCATTGCTCGATGTCGCCGCGCAGCGTCGCCCGTTCCATCTGGGAGAGGATGCCGTCGAGCCGGTCGTGGTCGGCGTCGCTGATGCCGCGACGGGCGGTGAGCTGCGCCGCCTTGACCTCCAGCGCCGAGAAGACCTCGTAGATCTGCTGGATTTCCTCGATGGAGAGCGCCTTGACGGTGATGCCGTGACGCGGGCGCACCTCGACGAGGCCCTCCTCCTCGAGGCGGATCAGCGCCTCGCGCACCGGGGTGCGGCTCAGCGACAGGAGATTGGCGACCTCGGTCTCGAGCAGCGTCGTGCCCGGCGGCAGGCGGCCTTCGAGGATGCGGTATCTCAGCTCGTGATAGGCGCGGTCACGGGCCGGAAGCTTGGAGATGCCCTGAAGGCTCGGCCGGGCGCGCACGCTGACGGGAGAGCCGGCCGACTTGTCGCTGCCTGCCGCGCCCGAGGGCGCCGCGCGCGCCTGCCCGCGACGTGCCGGTCCCTTGGCTCCGGCCCGTCCGTTGTCGCCGTCCTTGTCCTTCCGCTCTTCCCGCACGCGGTTCCCCGACTTCTTATTGTGCCTGGCGGCGGCGTCCTAGCGCCCGATGCCGTTGAGCCGGGCAACAATCGCCGCGATCTCCGGCAGGTAGTCTTCGCCATGACCGGTTGCCTCCGCGGTGGCATAGCTGTTCTTGACCGCGGAGGAAACATGCGAGGCGATGCCGCTTTCGTTGGCGAGACCGACGACGTAGCGCATGTCCTTGTGGGCGTTGCGCAGGGCGAAGCGGTGGGCATTCTTGTCGCCATGCACCACATGGCGCATGAACGTCTGGAAGAAGCCGCAATCCATGCGCCCGCCGCCGACGACGGCCTCGACCGTCGCCGCGTCGATCCCGTTGCGCGCGCCGATGGCCAGCGCCTCGGCATAGAGCGCGCCATAGCCGAGCGAGAGGAAGTTGTTCACAAGCTTCATCGTGTGGCCGGCGCCGACATCGCCGACGCGCACGACCTTGGTGGCGAAGGCGGACAGGATCGGTTCGAGCCTGGCGAAGAGGTCTTCCGGCGCCCCGGCCATGACGTCGAGCGTGCCTTCCCAGGCTTCGGCCGGGGTGCGCGACAGCGGCGCGTCACACAGCGCGCCGCCGACCTCCGCCATCCGTGCGGCAAGCGCGCGGGTGGAGACCGGGTTGGCGGTGCTGCAATCGACCACCGTCTTGCCCTTGGCGCCGGCGGCAAGGATCTCGCCGACGGCGCGCTCCACCTCTGGGCTGCCGGGCAGGCACAGGAAGATCACCTCGCTGCGGGCGACGAGCTCGGCGATATCGCCGGCCTCGAACGCGCCGCGTGCGATGAGATCCTCGACCGGGGCGCGGTTGCGGTGTGCGAGAACGGCGAGGGAATGCCCCTTCTCCACCAGATTCTTCGCCATGCCGTGGCCCATCAGGCCGACGCCGATGAAGCCGATAGCAGCCTTTTCCGTCATGCCGCGCCCCTTCCCTGGTTCAGTTTGCCGTCTTGCTCACGTCCTCGCTGGCGATATGCGCGCGAATGATGCTCTCGAAATCGGCGTCGGCGGTGAAGCCGACCTCTTCCGCCCGCGCGGCGACGAAGTCGCGCGGCCAGCCCTCGACGATCTTCACGATCTGCGGATCGCGCTCGCGCCGGATGAGCTTGACCACGTCGTCGCCGGCAACCTTGCGCAGCGCCTCGATCATTTCCGCAACGGTGACCGAGAGCCCCGGCATGGTGAGGGTGCGCCGGTCGCCGAGGACGCTCGTGTCCATCGTCGCCGCATGGACGAGGAAGCCGACGGCCGCAGCCGGGCTCGCCACCCAGTGACGCACGTCGTCCTCGACCGGAAGGATCGCCTCGATCCCGGCGAGCGGCTCGCGGATGATGCCGGAGAAGAAGCCCGAGGCCGCCTTGTTGGGCTTGCCGGGGCGCACGACGATGGTCGGAAGGCGGATGCCGATGCCATCGACGAAGCCCTTGCGGGTGTAGTCGGACAGGAGCAGCTCGCCGATGGCCTTCTGCGCGCCGTAGCTTGTCAGCGGCGCGGTGAAGAAGGTGTCGTCGATCTTCTCGGGGAAAGGTGCGCCGAAGACGGCGATGGAGGAGGTGAAGACCAGCCGCGGCACATAGTCGTCGCCCTGGTGGCGCACGGCCTCCAGCAGGTATCGGGTGCCATCCATGTTGATGGCGTAGCCCTTGTCGAACTCGACCTCGGCCTCGCCGGAAACGATCGCCGCGAGATGGAAGATCACATCGGGCCTGCCGGCGACGAAGGTTTTCACCGTCGCCTCGTCGGCAACATTGCCTGCCGCCGCCTCGATGCGCGGGCCGCCCGTGCGCGCGGCGAGCTGGGGCTCGACCACGTCGACGGCGTGAATGGTGTCGATTGTCTTGCCGCCGAGCGTTCCCTCGGCAATCAGCTTTTCGGCGAGCCTCCGGCCAACCATTCCGGCGGCTCCGATAATCAGGATGCGCATGGGCGCCCTTCCCCTTCCGTTTCAGTCATTCGACGTTTGTTGAACTTCGCGTTTCGCGGTCCGCCTCCTGCCCGCGCTTGTCCGGCGGGCAAGAGGCGTTGGTTGTCAGTGATTGTCGCGCGGCACCCTCGGCATGGTGCCGTCGGCCCCGCCCTGGGCGATCCGCTGATACTTCACCGCCGGTTCCAGCACCATGCCCGCCTCGAGCTGCGCGACGATGCCGCGCTGGATCTCCTGCCAGGGGGTCTGGTGCGCCGGATAGACGTAGCCGCCGGCCTCCTCGAGCGCCTTGCGCCGGTTCGCCAGCTCCTCGTCGGAGATGAGGATGTTGGCCGTGCCCTTGTTGATGTCGATGCGCACCCGGTCGCCGGTGCGCAGCAGTGCCAGCCCGCCACCGGCAGCCGCCTCGGGTGAGGCGTTGAGGATCGACG
Organism: Stappia sp. ICDLI1TA098; assembly: GCF_054880955.1. NCBI lineage: Bacteria > Pseudomonadati > Pseudomonadota > Alphaproteobacteria > Hyphomicrobiales > Stappiaceae > Stappia > Stappia sp. ICDLI1TA098. The sequence goes on along the minus strand of NZ_JBTZBT010000002.1, from coordinate 908,997 downwards.
GCGAGCCGGAGGTGCCCGACTGGCGGCCGTCGCCGATGCACGGCAGCGCCGTGACGCCGCGCTTGAGGAGGTAGTCGGGCGCGCGCATGTTGACGACCTCGCCGGCGCCCGGATAGCCGATCGGGCCGGTGCCACGCATGAACAGCACCGAAGTCTCGTCGATCGCGAGGGCCGGGTCGTCGATGCGGGCGTGATAATCCTCCGGTCCGTCGAAGACGATCGCCGGCCCCTCGAAGGCCATCGGGTCATCCGGGTTGGAGAGATAGCGGTCGCGGAACTCCTGGGTGACCACGGAGAGCTTCATGATGGCGGAATCGAAAAGATTGCCGCGCAGCACCCGGAAACCGGCCGCTTCCTTCAGCGGCTTGTCGAAGGGAACGATCACCTTCTCGTCGAGCACTTTCGCATCACGGCAGTTGTCGCCGATGCTCCGGCCGTTGACGGTCATCGCATCTTCCTCGATCAGCCCCTGCTGCATCAGCAGGTTGACGACCGCGGGCACGCCGCCGGCGTGATAATAGTCCTCGCCGAGATATTCGCCGGCCGGCTGCATGTTGACCAGCAGAGGGATCTTCTCGCCGTGCGTCTGCCAGTCGTCGATGGACAGGTCCACGCCGAGGTGGCGGGCGATGCCGTTGAGGTGGATCGGCGCGTTGGTCGAGCCGCCGATGGCGGAGTTGACCCGGATCGCGTTGAGGAACGCCGCGCGGGTCATGATGTCGGTCGGCTTCAGGTCCTCATGCACCATGTCGACGATGCGCAGGCCCGTGCGGTAGGCGGCCTCCTGGCGGTCGCGATAGGGGGCGGGGATGGCCGCGCCACCGGGGAGCTGCATGCCGAGGACCTCGGTCAGCGAGTTCATCGTCGAGGCGGTGCCCATGGTGTTGCAATAGCCGGTCGAGGGGGCGGACGAGGCGACCAGCGCGACGAAGCCCTCATAGTCGATCTCGCCAGCGGCCATCATCTCGCGGGCCTTCCACACGATGGTGCCCGACCCGGTGCGCTGCCCGCGGAACCAGCCGTTGAGCATCGGCCCGACCGACAGGGCTATGGCGGGAATGTTGACCGTCGCCGCCGCCATCAGGCAGGCCGGGGCTGTCTTGTCGCAGCCCACGGTCAGCACGACGCCGTCGAGCGGATATCCGTAGAGCACCTCGACGAGGCTCAGATAGGCGAGGTTGCGGTCGAGCGCGGCGGTCGGACGCTTGCCGGTCTCCTGGATCGGGTGTACGGGAAACTCGATGGCGATGCCGCCCGCCTCGCGGATGCCCTCGCGCACGCGCTTGGCCAGCTCCAGATGGTGCCGGTTGCACGGCGACAGGTCCGAGCCGGTCTGGGCGATGCCGATGATCGGCTTGCCGGATTGCAGTTCCTCCTGGGACAGGCCGTAGTTCAGGTAGCGCTCGAGATAGAGCGCGGTCATGTCCGGGTTGGAGGGATTGTCGAACCAGGCGCGCGAGCGCAGGTTGGATGTCTTGGGCGCTTTGCTCTTGTCGTGCGCGTTGCTCATGGTGTCTCCGGCGTGTCGGCTGCGGCTACGGTTTTACCCGTCGGCTATCGACAATGTATACAAACTTTCATCAAGTGCAAATTTCGTCTCTCCGCTGCTTTCCCTGCGCCGAGAGGGGGCGAATATCCTTGTAAAATTGCATGAAACCGCCGTGAAAAGGCTGTCCCGTGCTCACAGGATGTCGCGACCTTGGGACAGTGGACCTGTCCTTTTGGTTTCTGTGGATACGTTGTTCCTTATGTCCCTGAGGTGGGTTTCCGGGAGGTTCAGGCTTTCTCACTTCAGCACCGGCGACGGCTCGGATAAGCGTCGATCCTGGACGTTGCGGGCAAGCACGGCGAGGGAGATGCGACATGGTGGCGACAATCGTGGTTCCGGGCATTGGCGGTTCGGGGGAGGCGCACTGGCAGACGGTCTGGGAGCGCCGCGACCGCGACTTCAGCCGGTTCGCCCCTTCGGACTGGGACAGGCCGGAACTTGGCGACTGGATCGATGCGCTCGAGCGTGCGGTGGAGGAAGCACGGGCGCGCTCCGGCGCGCCGCCGTTGCTGCTCGCCCACAGCCTCGCCTGCCTGCTGGTGCCGCACTGGGTGGCGGCGCGGGCGAGGTCGGACGAGCGGCCTGCGCCGATTGCCGGCGCGGTCCTCGTCGCCGTGCCCGATCCCGCCGGCCCGGTTTTCCCGGCAGAAGCAGCCTCCTTCGCCGGCGCGCCGGACGATCCGTTGCCTTTTCCCTCGCTCGTCGTGGCAAGCGAGTCCGATCCCTACGGCGATCTCGACTATTGCCGCGCACGCGCCGATTGCTGGGGCGCGAGCTTTTTCGTCGCCGGGCCGCTGGGCCACATCAACGGGGCCAGCGGTCTGGGTGACTGGCCGCAGGGATTTGCGCTGTTCGAGGCCTTTCGGGCCATGCTCGCCTATCGGCGATCCGCGGCCTCGAGCCTCAGGACGTAGCTTTTCCAGGGGGCTTGCTCGGCGATCCGGTCGTAGAGCCTGAGGGCGGATCGGTTCTCCTCGGGCACGAGCCAGCGCAGGTGCACCCAGCCACGCGACTTGCCTTGCGCCGCGACCGCCGAAACGAGCCTTTCGGCAAGACGCCGGCCGCGCGCCCTGGACGCGACGAAAAGGTCGTCGAGCTGGCCCGCGCGTCCCGACGAGATCGCCTCGGGAAGGTCGAAGTAGAGCGCGAAGCCGACGAGCGTCTCCGCGTCGAAGGCGCCGAGAACGTGGGCGAGCGGGTCGGCAAGCAGGCGCGCAGCCGCTGCTTCCTCGGCAGCCGTGCCGGCGGCGGCGGTCGCCGAGCCGTTCCGCATCTCCTGGCCATAATCCGCCAGCAGGCGGGCGAAGGCCGGCGTGTCGTCCAACGCTAGCGGGCGCAGGGTGAGCTGTCCCGACCGGTCTTCGCCGCCGTTCTCGCCGCGTGTCACCAGCCACCCCGCCGGATCCAGTCCTCCATCATTGCCATGCGGTCGGCGCCAAAGAAGGGTTCGCCGTCGACGACGAAGAAGGGCGAGCCGAAGATGCCGCGCGCCACCGCGCCTTCGCCGATCTCCCTGGTACGGGCCTTCAGCCCCGGCTCGTCCAGTGCGGCGAGAACGGCGGCGCGGTCAGCGCCGAGCGCTGCGCAGATGTCGGCGACGTCCTGTGCGTTGCCGGCATCCTTCTCGCCCCGATAGTAGCTGGCGAACATGGCAGCCGCGAAGCGCCGGGCAAGATCCGGTGCTTCCTCCTCGAGGTGATAGAAGGCCCGCGTCGCGGCCAGCGCGACCGTCGGATGCCCGGACGGGGGAGAAAAGGGGACGCCATGCAGGCGGGCGAGGCGCTGCCAGTCGCGCAGGGCGTAATCGCTCTTCAGCGGCGTCGAGGACAGTCCGCGCGCGCCGGTCGCCTTGAAGGCGGTGCCGAGCATGTAGGGGCGCCAGAGCACCGGCCGGCCAACACGTTCGGCCAGTGCGTCGATGCCGAGGGCCGCGAAATAGGCGTATGCCGAACCGAAGTCGAACCAGAATTCGATGGCGCCATCCGGCGTGTGTGCGTCCATGAGGCGTGCATCCCTGTCTCGTGGGCCTGCGTTTCAGGCACCAGGCGAAGCGTGGCGCGTGCGTCGCGTCGGCGCAATTGAAAAACCTTGCAGGTCGCGCGAGGTGTGCTCGGGGCGGGGGAGCCGTCTCGATGGGTGGGTTTGGTGTCTGAAATAAGGATATTGATATCTCAGATATCATTATGTAGATGTGAAGCGTTACTCTTAAAGCTGGAGCCGCAGGCCGCATGATCACCGCAGCTCAGATGCGCGCCGCGCGCGCCCTTCTCGGCATTGACCAGAAGACGCTTGCCGAGCGGGCCGGCGTCTCGGTGCCGACGATCCAGCGCATGGAGGCGAGCGGCGGCCAGGTGCGCGGTGTTGTCGATACGCTGGCCAAGGTCGTCGAGGCGCTGTCCCGCTCCGGCGTCGAACTGATCGGTGACAATGCGGCGAGCGTTTCCGGTGGCCGCGGCGTGCGCCTCGTCGAGGCGAGCCCGTCCGCACCGGCCCCCAACGACCTTTCCCCGTCCAGCTCAGGCTGAGACCGGCAGAACCACCAGACCACCCGCGACGGCGACCGCCGAGACGACCGACGATCCCGCCGCCTCTTCAAGAAGGCAGCCGGACTGACATGACTGAAAAGCGTTCCGCTCCCTCCGTTTCCGACGAGCCGGGTTTCGTTGACCTGTTCACACCGAAGCTGGTTTCCGTCCTGCGCGAGGGCTACACCGCCGCCCATCTGAAGGCGGATGCCGTCGCCGGGCTGACGGTCGCCATCGTCGCGCTGCCGCTGTCCATGGCGATTGCCATCGCCTCCGGCGCGACGCCGGCCCAGGGGCTCTACACGGCGATTGTCGGCGGCTTCTTCGTCTCGCTGCTCGGCGGCAGCCGTTTCCAGATCGGCGGGCCGGCTGGCGCCTTCATCGTGCTCGTGGCGGGAACGGTCGCGCAGCACGGCATGGAGGGCCTGATCCTCGCCACGTTCCTCTCGGGCCTGATGCTCGTCGCCGCCGGCTTTCTGCGGCTTGGCACCTACATCAAGTTCATCCCCTATCCCGTGACAGTGGGGTTCACGGCGGGCATTGCCGTGATCATTTTCGCAAGCCAGCTGAAGGAGCTTTTCGGCCTGACGCTGGTCGGCCCGGAACCCGGACCGCTGCTGGCGAAGTTGCCCGTCCTCTACGAGGCCCTGCCGAGCCTCGAGCCCGCGAGCCTCGGGCTGGCGCTGGTCACCATCGCCGTCATCGTCGGCCTCAAGCGGGTGCGCCCGCATTGGCCGGGCATGCTGATCGCGGTGGTGCTCGCCGGTCTCGCGACCTGGGGGCTCGATCTGCCGGTCGCCACCATCGGCTCGCGCTTCGGCGGGATTCCGAGCGGCCTGCCGGCGCCGTCGCTGCCGGATTTCTCGGTTGAGCGGATCGCCGCGATCCTGCCGAACGCCATCGGCTTCACCTTGCTTGGGGCCATCGAATCGCTGCTGTCGGCGGTCGTCGCCGACGGCATGACCGGTCGCCGCCACCGCTCCAACTGCGAGCTCGTCGGGCAGGGTGTCGCCAACGCGGCCTCCGCGCTTTTCGGCGGCATTTGCGTCACCGGCACCATCGCGCGCACCGCGACCAACGTGCGCTCCGGCGCGCATGGGCCGGTCTCCGGCATGCTGCACTCCGCCTTCCTGCTGGTGTTCATGCTGGTCGCCGCGCCGCTGGCCCAGTATGTGCCGCTTGCCAGCCTTGCCGGGCTTCTGGCGGTGGTTGCCTGGAACATGATCGAGAAACACGCCATCCGCACGCTGCTGATGACGTCGCGCGGCGATGCCATCGTGCTGCTGGCGACCCTGGGTCTCACCATCTTCCGCGATCTCACCGAGGCGATTGTCGTCGGCTTCGCGCTGGGCTCGGTGCTGTTCATCCACCGCATGTCGAAGGCGGTGGCGGTGGAGCGGCACACGCCGCTGGTGGCGGAGGACCGCGCCGACGATGCCAATGGTGACCGCAAGCCCTATGACGAGGGGGTGACCAACGATCCGGACGTGGTGGTCTACCGCATCACCGGCGCGTTCTTCTTCGGCGCCGCCGCCTCCATTGGCTCGGTGCTCGACCGCATCGCCGACACGCACAAGGCGCTGGTGCTCGATTTCGCCGCCGTGCCCTTCCTCGATTCGACGGCGGCCAACACCATCCGCGGTCTCGCCGACAAGGCGGCGCGGAGGGGCGTGCGCGTCGTGCTCACCGGCCTGCGCAAGGAGGTGAAGCGCGACCTCGCCGCCCAGGGCATCTGCCCGCCGCTGGTCGACTTCGAGGCAAATGTCGCGGATGGGCTGAGGGTTGCCCACGCCGCCGTCGCGACCGCCTGAACAGGCGGTCGCTCAGGCGATCCAGACGTCGCTCGGGGCGATGGCGACGGACTTCAGGATGGCGTGGCACTCCAGGCCGGGGGCAAGGCGCAGCGCCTCGGCCGAGCGGCGGGTGACGCGGGCCAGGAGCAACGCCCCGCCGCAGTCGAGCCGCACAACCACGCCGGGCCCCTCGCCCCGCCGCAGCGCGGTGATCCGCACGGGCAGCACGTTGAGGGCCGAAAGGCCCGTCGGCGCGTCGCGCGCCAGGATCACGTCATGGGCCTGCACGCGCACGCGCACGTTCGTGCCTTCCGGGGCGTCGAGTTGCGGCAGCAGCAGTCGTCCGCCGGCGATGGCGATCTCGCTGAGGCCGTCGGCATGGTGCTCCAAGATCATGCCCGCCAGCACCGCGCCGGCGTCGCGCACGCCAAGCGCCGGCACGGCGGCAGGGTCGGTCAGCACATCGACCGGCGGTCCCGCGCGCGTCACCTTTCCGTCCTGCAGCATGACCACGGTCGAGGCCAGCCGGGCGACCTCGGCGACCGAGTGGCTGACATAGAGGATCGGGACTTCGGTTTCCTGTGTCAGTCTTTCCAGAAACGGCAGGATTTCTTCCTTGCGCGCCTCGTCGAGCGCCGCCAGCGGTTCGTCCATGAGCAGCAGTTTCGGGCGGGCGAGCAGTGCCCGGCCGATGGCGACGCGCTGTTTCTCGCCGCCCGACAGCGTCGCCGGGCGGCGGGCGAGCAGATGGTCGATGCCGAGCAGGTGCACGATCCGCTCGAAACCCGCCTCGCTCTCGTGCCTGGCACCGCGTGACGAGAAAAAGCGCCCGTAGGACAGATTCTGGCAGACGGTGAGATGCGGAAACAGCCGCCCCTCCTGGAAGACGTAGCCGATGCGCCTGCGATGCGGCGGCAGGAAGGCGCCCGTTTCGCGATCGAAGAGCGTCATGCCGTTGACCCGCGCGTGACCGCCGTCCGGCTTCAGCAGGCCGGCGATGGCGTTGACCACGCTGGTCTTGCCCGAGCCGGAGCGACCGAAGAGCGCCGTGACGCCGTCGGGGGCGTCGAAGGCGACGTCGAGGGAGAAGCCCGGGAAGGCGTGGCGGATGGCGACGGAGATGCTCATGAGCCGCGTATCCTGCTGGCGATGGAGCGGCCGACCCATTCGGACAGCAACAGAGCTGTCATGGAGATGACGATGGAGACGCCGACAAGACGCGCGGCCGAGGTCTCGCCGCCGGGCACTTGCAGGAAGGCATAGATCGCCGAGGGCAGGGTCTGGGTCTGGCCGGGGATGTTGGACACGAAGGTGATGGTCGCCCCGAATTCGCCCATCGCCTTGGCGAAGGCGAGGATCGCCCCGGCGACGACGCCGGGCAGGATCAGCGGCAGCGTCACCGTGGCGAAGACCAGCGGGCGCGACGCCCCCAGCGTTCCCGCCGCTTCCTCCAGCTTCGGGTCGACCGCCTCGATGGCGAGGCGAATGGCGCGCACCATCAGCGGAAAGGCCATGATGCCGGCCGCCAGCGCCGCCCCGGTCCAGCGAAAGGCGAAGACGATGCCGAAGGCCTGGTCGAGAAACGCGCCCACCGGCCCCTTGCGCCCGAAGGTCATCAGCAGCAGATAGCCGGTGACCACCGGCGGCAGGATCAGGGGGAGATGCACGAGGCCGTTCAGGAGCTGAAGCCCGAAAAAGCGTCCGCGCGCCAGCAGAAGGGCAACGGCGACGGCGAGCGGCAGGCTCACGAGCGTGGCCCAGAAGGACACGCGCAAGGACAGCGCCACCGCGCTCCATTCCTCCGGGCTCAGGAAATCCATTCGACCTCGATCACCTGTCTGGACCTGCGCCGTCCGGAACACCCGCTCCGGGCGGCGCCTGTTTCGTGTCATGACGCGCGCGAACGCGAAAGGGCGGGGATCGTCAGTCGAGGACGACGAAGCCCTGCCGCTCGAAGGCCTTGCGCGCTTCCGCGCCCCTCAGGAACGCCAGCGCCTTTGTCGCCGCCGGCGTGTTGGCCTCCTGCGTCAGCGCGGCAGGATAGATGATCGCGGGGTGGGTGTCGGCGGGAAAAGTGGCGACGACGGTCACGTTGTCGTCGGCCGCCGCGTCGGTCGCGTAGACGATGCCATACGGCGCCTCACCGCTGGAAACGAGGGCGAGTGCGGCGCGCACATTGTCGGCCTGCGCCACGCTCGGTTCGACGGCGTCCCAAAGCCCGAGACTTGTCAGCGCTGCCTTGCCGTAGATGCCGGCCGGCACCGCGTCGACCAGTGCCATGGCCAGCCGTCCCTCTCCAAGGAGGCCGGGGAGATCCATGTCGCGGGCGATCTCGACCGGGCCGGCATCCTTGCCATGGGCGATGAGGACGATGGAATTGGCGAGCAGGTCGACCCGGGTGTCGGCCCGGATTAGGCCGTCGGCGGCAAGCGTGTCCATCCATTTGACGTTGGCCGAGATGAAGAGATCGGCCGGCGCCCCGGCCTGGATCTGGCGGGCAAGCGCCGAGCTTCCGGCAAGCGAAACGACGAGCCTGTCGCCGGTGGCGGTGGCGAAGGCCGGGGCGATTTCGTCCATGGCGTTCTTGAGGCTCGCGGCAGCGAAGACGGTGATGTCGTCGGCGCGGGCATCGTTCCCGGTCCCGCCAAGTCCGCAAGCAAGGGCGAAGGCGAGAATTCCGGCGCGCAGGCTTGCCGAGGAGGGGAGCTTCAGGGACATGTGGCGTCTCCGGATTGCGAGGATTCGATATGTACGGATGGAAATATCGCTTCACGTCGAATGGAGTGCAACCGTTATTTCCGTCCGTACATATCGATGTGACCGAAAGCGGCTGGCCGATCAGCCGGAAGAGGTGCCGCCGCCGGCGCCGCGCGCCATGGCCCTGAGTTGGGCGATCTCGTTGCGGCCCGCCTCGCGGGCCTTCGCCTCCAGCCGGCGATAGAGATCGAGTGCCCTCTCGCCGTCCGCCGTCAGCCGTGCCCCGCCGCCCGCCGCCCCGCCGCGGCTGCTGTGCACCAGCGGCAGCTCGAACATGCCGTTCATTTCTTCCACCAGCGTCCAGGCGCGCTTGTAGCTCATGCCCATGCGGCGGCCGGCAGCGGCGATGGAGCCGGTCTCGGCGATGCCCTCGAGAAGGTCCGCCTTGCCGGGGCCGAAGGCGGTGTCGGGCTCGAAGACCAGCCGCAGTCTGACGCCGGGAGGTGTGGTGTCGCGTGTCATGGCCCGTTGGTACCGCCGCCGCGCGGGCTTGTCATCCGCTGCGGAAAACTTACTGCTCCCACGAAAAAGGGTGGCGGGCCTCTCCGGCCCGCCACCCTCATCGAACATTTGTCAGTCTGGCGGTCGAATGCCGGCTCAGTTGGTGTACTTCAGCACCAGCGAGGTGACGCCGATGGTCAGGTTGGTGCCGGTCTGGGACTCGATGCTGAGCGGGTTGAGCGCGATCGACTTGTCGAGGCCGCCGATCAGAGCGTTGGCCTTCAGGCCCGCACCGAGGCTCGCGCCAGCGGTTACACCCGCATATTTGCCTGCCAGAGCGCCGGGGTCGGTGTCCGCGGCGGGAGCCAGAACACCCCAGACGAGCGTTGCATCACGCTGCGTGCCGATGTCGAGGCCGAACTCGTGGCTTTCGCCACTGTAGAAGGCCGTCGGACCGCCATTGGCGGGCTGGTACGTGCAGGCAAGCGTGTTGCTGCCGCCGATGATGAAGTTGCTTTCACCCTCGACGTTGCAGGTCAGCTTGCCGATCTCGACGCCCGGCTTCGAACTCTGCGCGAAGGCGAGGGGCGAGGAAACGATAAGGGCGAGAAGGGCGGTTCCGGCAAGGCCGATGGTCCGACGCATGAATTCCTCCGATGGTTGCGGCATGCCTGTAGCGGCGGCCGCGTTGGGATGTTGTGTCGATAACGGATGGATGCGGAAAAGGTTTCATCCGCGCGGGCAGGTTTTCGACGGGACCGCGCTTTTTATGTGCGGTGGTACACTTGCGAATGCCAGTCCCTGCGACGCTGTGTCCGCGGGGACTGGCTGGGCGGCTCACGAGAAAAATGCCCGCTCCGGCGGATCTTCCGGTCCGGGCGCGGTTGTCAGGGATAGAAACGCTCGGTCGTCCACGAGCCGTCCGGCTGGTCGCGGCGGAAGATGTGGCGGTCATGCAGGCGGAAGGGGCGGTCCATCCAGAACTCGATGTAGAGCGGACGGATGCGGTAGCCGGTCCAGTGCGGCGGCCGGGGAACCTCGCCGATGCCGAAGCGCAGGGCCTGCTTGGCGACGGCCTTTTCCAGGGCGAACCGGCTTTCCAGCGGCCGCGACTGCTGGCTTGCCCAGGCGCCGATGCGGCTGTCGCGCGGCCGCGAAGCGAAATAGGCGTCCGCCTCCGCCTCGGTGACCAGTTCCACCGGTCCGCGAAAACGGACCTGTCGGCGCAGTGACTTCCAGTGCAGCACGCCGGATGCCTGCATGTTCTGCGCAAGCTCCTGGCCCTTCTGTGATTCGGTGTTGGTGTAGAAGACGAAGCCGCGCTCGTCATATTCCTTCATCAACACCATGCGCACGTCCGGCAGCCCGTCGCTGCCGGCGGTGGCGATGGCCATCGCATTGGGGTCGTTCGGCTCCTTGCGTTCCGCCAGAGCCAGCCATTCGCCGAAGATCGCGAAGGGATCGCCCTGCGAGATCTGTTTTTCGAGCGCGTCGGGGCTGGCGGCGGTGTCGGTCTCGGCGGTCATCCTGCAAGATCATCCTGTGCTGGCCGGCGGCCGGGCCGCCGTGCAAAACGCTGCAACGACTTATATCGCAGCCGCGCGCTCCTGCCACCCTCGCTCGCCGCAGGAGGGGCATGCATCAGCGCAGCAGAAGCACCGGGATCTTGCAGGAGCGCACCATCTCCGTGGTGGTCGACCCGATGATCAGCGAGCGGATGCGCGAATGGCCGTAGGCGCCCATCACCAGAAGATCGATGCCTTCCTGCTCCACTTCCTCCGCAATCGCCTTGTCGGGCTGGCCCGAGCGAAAGGCGAAGCTTGCCGCGTGACCGCCGGCGGACAGCGTCGCGACGGCGCCTTCCAGGCGGCTGCGGGACTCGGGCGTATCCGCGCCGACGGTCAGCAGGCGGATGTCGAGACCGGCAAGGACGGAGCTGCGCGCCACATGGTCGACCGCCTTGAGGCTGCTCGCGCCGCCGTCGAAGGCGATGAGCACGCGCTTTATTGGACGGAAGGCGCGGGCGGCGACGAACACCGGCTTGCTGGCGGCACGCACGATGCGCTCGAGATTCGACCCCAGATGCAGCCTGGCGAAATCGGCGGCTTCGCCGCGCTTGCCGAGGACGATGGCGTCCGCATCCGCCTCGGTTTCCTCCAGCGTCTCCAGCAGGTCGCCGGCGCGCAGGCGCGTCGTCACGGTCTGCGCGCCCGAGGCGCTCAGGCTGGCGGCGGCGTCATCCAGGATAGCGCGGCCGCGCGCCTGCGACAGCTTGGCCATGCGCTCGTCGAGCTCGGAGAGCTCGTTGAGCAGCGTGGTGCGGGCGCCGAGCGCGATGCTGCCGGAGAGGTTTGCCGCGCCGCCTTCCGCCTGGCGGCGGCCGATGACATGCAGCGCCTCGACGGAGGCGCCGGTGCGGGCGGCTATCCAGCCGGAGAGTTCGCACACGCTTTGCGAATAGAGCGATCCGTCGACGAGGGCGACCAGTTTGCGCATCGGATGTCCTTTCCCAGCTCTCGGGCGTGGCGTCAGTGGCCCATCAGGCGCTCGAGCGCGCCCGGCTTGTCGTGGATGGCCAGCTTGTCGACGATGGTCTCGCTGGCTGCATTGATGCCGACGATCTCAACCTCGGCGCCCTCGCGGCGGAATTTGAGCACCACCATGTCGAGCGCGGCAACCGACGAAATGTCCCAGATGTGGGCGCGGCTGACGTCGATGGTGACCTTTTCCAGCACCTCGCGGAAGTCGAAGGCGGCGGAGAAGGCCTCGGCCGAGGCAAAGAAGACCTGGCCCTCGACCACATAGGTGCGCGCCTTGCCGTCCGGCGACAGCGTCGAGGTGATGCGGAAGATCTGGGCGATCTTGCCGGCGAAGAAAATGCCGGAGAGCAGCACGCCAATGAGGACGCCGATGGCCAGATTGTGGGTGGCGAGCACGCCCGCGACCGTGGCCAGCATGACAACGGAGGAAGAGCGCGGGTGATCCTTGAGGTTCTTGATCGAAGACCAGCTGAACGTGCCGATCGACACCATGATCATGATCGCGACCAGCGCCGGCATCGGGATGCGGGCGACCCATTCGCCAAGCGCCACGATGAGGACGAGCAGGATCGCGCCGGCGCAGAAGGTCGAAAGCCGTCCGCGACCGCCGGATTTCACGTTGATCATCGACTGGCCGATCATGGCGCAACCTGCCATGCCGCCGATGAAGCCGGACGCGATGTTGGCGACGCCCTGGCCGACGCACTCCTGATTGCGGTCGCTCGGCGTGTCGGTGAGCTCGTCGATGAGCGAGGCGGTCATCAGCGATTCCAGCAGGCCGACGACAGCGACCGCGGCCGAATACGGGAAGATGATCATCAGCGTGTCGAGGTTGAGCGGGATGTCGGGCAGCAGGAAGACCGGCAGGGAATCCGGCAGATCCCCCATGTCGCCGACGGTGCGCACGTCGAACCCGAAGGCCATGGTCGCGGCAGTCAGAACCAGGATGCAGATGAGCGGTGAGGGTACCGCCGTGGTCAGTTTGGGAAACAGGTAGATGATGGCGAGGCCGGCGGCGACCATGACATAGGTCAGCCAGGACACGCCGGTAAGCTCGGGCAGCTGCGCCAGGAAGATGAGGATGGCCAGCGCGTTGACGAAGCCGGTCATCACCGAGCGCGAGACGAAGCGCATCAGCCCGCCCAGCCGGGCGTAGCCGGCGCCGATCTGCAGCACGCCGGCCAGCACGCTGGCGGCGAGCAGATACTGCAGGCCGTGATCGCGCACCAGCGTCACCATCAGCACGGCGGTGGCGGCGGTGGCGGCGGAGATCATGCCCGGCCGGCCGCCGACAAAGGCCGTGACGACGGCGATGCAGAAGGAGGCGTAGAGGCCGACCTTGGGATCGACGCCGGCGATGATCGAAAAGGCGATGGCCTCGGGGATCAGGGCGAGAGCGACGACAAGGCCGGCGAGAACGTCGCGGCGGACGTTTCCGGTCCACTGTGCGCGATAGGCGGAAAGGGAGAACATGGCGGGTCCGTGGCGGCTCTTGTCCGTTGCGCGAAACGCGCAAGCTGACGGGCGGGGCTCGGGGCCGCGACGTCAAGAGAGGGGCCGCGGGGGCAAGCGGTCTCGATATCCGTATTTCTGCTGCGATGCAACAGCCGCAGCCTTGCGCGGTTCCCAGGCCTGCTTGACGCGCCCGCGCCGGGGTCGCGCCGAATGCCTGCCTCAGCCAGCCTTGCGATGCGGGCGGGCCCAACATATATAGCGTTCACGTCATGTCGCCGGGCTGCCCGAAGCTGCGGACACGCCAAAGGCGACAGCTCTGGACGTTTAGAAAAGACGTTTCGAGAATAGGAACCGGTCCGATGCCGTAACGGGTCCGACCGGTTTGCTGGAAAGGAAGGACAACATGGCAAAGGTCATCGGTATCGACCTCGGCACGACCAACTCGTGCATCGCCGTCATGGACGGCAAAGCCCCCAAGGTTATCGAAAATTCGGAAGGCGCCCGTACGACGCCGTCGATGGTTGCGTTCAACGACGACGGCGAGCGCCTCGTCGGCCAGCCGGCGAAGCGCCAGGCGGTGACGAACCCGACGGGCACGCTCTTCGCGGTGAAGCGCCTCATCGGCCGCCGCTACGACGACCCGACCGTCGCCAAGGACAAGGACCTGGTTCCTTACACCATCGTCAAGGGTGGCAATGGCGACGCCTGGGTCGAAGCGGAAGGCGAGAAGTACTCCCCCTCGCAGGTCTCCGCCTTCATTCTTCAGAAGATGAAGGAAACCGCTGAAAGCTATCTCGGCGAGAAGGTCGAGCAGGCGGTCATCACCGTTCCGGCCTATTTCAACGACGCCCAGCGTCAGGCCACCAAGGATGCGGGCAAGATCGCCGGCCTCGAGGTGCTGCGCATCATCAACGAGCCGACGGCGGCAGCGCTTGCCTACGGTCTCGACAAGAACGACGGCAAGACCATCGCGGTCTATGACCTCGGCGGCGGCACCTTCGACGTCTCGATCCTCGAGATCGGCGACGGCGTGTTCGAGGTGAAGTCCACCAACGGCGATACGTTCCTCGGCGGCGAGGACTTCGACATGCGCCTGGTCGATTATTTCGCCTCGGAGTTCAAGAAGGACCAGGGCATCGACCTCAAGGGCGACAAGCTTGCCCTGCAGCGCCTTAAGGAAGCTGCGGAGAAGGCCAAGATCGAGCTGTCGTCCTCGTCGCAGACCGAGATCAACCTGCCGTTCATCACGGCCGATGCCTCGGGCCCGAAGCACCTGACGATGAAGCTCACGCGCGCCAAGTTCGAGAGCCTCGTCGAGGATCTCGTGCAGCGCACGATCGATCCCTGCAAGGCGGCTCTCAAGGATGCCGGCATCGCGGCCGGCCAGATCGACGAGGTCGTTCTCGTTGGCGGCATGACCCGCATGCCGAAGATCCAGGAGGTCGTCTCGACCTTCTTCGGCAAGGAGCCGCACAAGGGCGTCAACCCGGACGAAGTCGTGGCCATGGGCGCCGCGATCCAGGCCGGCGTTCTGCAGGGTGACGTCAAGGACGTGCTGCTGCTCGACGTGACGCCGCTGTCGCTGGGCATCGAGACGCTGGGTGGCGTGTTCACCCGCCTGATCGACCGCAACACGACGATCCCGACGAAGAAGAGCCAGACCTTCTCCACCGCCGAGGACAACCAGACAGCGGTGACGATCCGCGTGTTCCAGGGCGAGCGCGAGATGGCGGCCGACAACAAGATGCTCGGCCAGTTCGATCTGGTCGGCATTCCGCCGGCACCGCGCGGCGTGCCGCAGGTCGAGGTGACCTTCGACATCGACGCCAACGGCATCGTCAATGTGTCGGCGCGTGACAAGGGCACGGGCAAGGAGCAGCAGATCCGTATCCAGGCCTCGGGCGGTCTCAGCGATGCCGACATCGAGAAGATGGTCAAGGACGCCGAGGCGCATGCGGACGACGACAAGAAGCGCAAGGAGCTTGTCGAGGCCCGTAACCAGGGCGAGGCTCTCGTCCATTCGACCGAGAAGTCGCTGAAAGACTATGGCGACAAGGTCTCGGCTGAGGACAAGGGTGCCATCGAGCAGGCTGCAGAGGCGCTGAAGTCGGCGCTTGGCACCGAGGATCTCGAGGACATCAAGGCCAAGACCCAGGCTCTGGCCGAGGTCTCCATGAAGCTCGGCGAAGCCATGTACAAGGCGGCCCAGGCCGAGGAGGACGGCGAGGCCTCCTCCGAGACCGAGGATGCCCCCAAGGCCGATGACGATGTTGTGGACGCGGACTTCGAGGAAGTGCGCGACGACGACGACAAGAAGTCGGCCTGACTGGCCAACTGACCGGGAAAGCGGCGTTCTTCCGAAAGGAGGGGCGCCGTTTTCCGCATTGAGGCGGAAGGGCCGGCGCGCCCGTCCGCCCGCGGTCCGGTCCGGCACCGCCGTGTGTGGCGGCGCCCGGGCCGGTAAGCCGGGAAAGGTTCCGGGGGCATGAAACTGCGTTCGCTCGATCCGCCATTTGGCACCTACGCCCTGCCCTGGCCGGCCGAAGGTCTGCGTCGGCTGGCCGCGCGCATGCCGGCGAACCGCGCCGGGCGCATGCTGGTGTCGGCCTTGCGCAAGATCAGCGTCGGTCGCAGCGCCGGCCCGATCGATGTCGCCGAGGTGTTTCCGACCATCGGTGCGCGGCTCTACCCGACGACCAACCGCTGCGAGAAGCGCGCTGTCGCCGGTGCGCAGCACTTCGACCCCGAGGAGCGCGAGGCGCTTGCCCGTGCTTTTGCGGCATCGTCGTCTGCCCCCTTCGTTTTCGTCGACCTCGGCGCCAACGTCGGCCTCTACAGCCTCTGGATGGTGTCCGTGGCGCGGCAGGCGGGGCGCGACGTTGTCGGTCTGGCGGTCGAGCCGGATCCGGTGACCCGCGCCCGACTGGAGGGAAACCTCTCGGCCTCCGGCGTCGACTGCGTGATGGTCGCGGCTTGCGCGGTCGGCGAGACGGCGGGGCGCGGTGCCATCGTCGCTCATGACGGCAACCGCGGCGAACACCGGGTGCGCGATGCCGGCACCGACGAGGACGGCACCTTCGAGGTGCTTCCGGTACAGGAAATCTGCGCGCGCCACGGCATCGCCCGGATCGATGCGATGAAGATCGATCTGGAAGGGCATGACGAGGCCGCACTTCGTTCGATGTTTGCAGGCGCGCCGCCAACGCTGTGGCCGGACCTGATCGTGGTCGAGGCGGGCAAGGGCCGGGAGCTACCCTCCGTCGTGCGCGTCTGTCTCGACAATGGATACGAACTTGATCGCCGCACGCGGCTGAATGCGCTTCTGGTGCGCGCGCCGCACGAAACGGGCGTTCGCGCCGGCGGCGAAAGCTGATGGATGCTTCGATGGAAAAGCGAGACTACTACGAGGTTCTGGGCGTTTCCCGCGACGCGGATGGTACGGTTCTGAAGAGCGCCTACCGCAAGCTGGCGATGCAGTTCCATCCGGATCGCAATCCGGGCGACTCGGACGCGGAAAACCGCTTCAAGGAAGTCAGTGAGGCGTATGACGCCTTGAAGGACGAGCAGAAGCGGGCTGCTTACGACCGCTTCGGCCACGCCGCCTTCGAGAACGGCGGGATGGGCGCGCGTGGCGGCAATCAGGGCGACTTCGCATCGGCCATGTCGGATATTTTCGACGAGTTCTTCGGCATGGCCGGCGGTGGCCGTCGTTCCGGCGGGCGCGACCGTGGCGCGGACCTGCGCTACAACCTCGAGATCTCGCTTGAAGACGCCTACACGGGCAAGACGGTCGAGATCGAGGTTCCGACCTCGATTTCCTGCGAGGCCTGTTCCGGCTCGGGCGCAAAGCCCGGCACCCAGCCCACCACCTGCCGCACCTGCGGCGGTTCCGGCCGCGTGCGCGCCGCGCAGGGCTTCTTCACACTGGAGCGCACTTGCGCTTCCTGCCAGGGGCGCGGTCAGGTCATCGCCGACCCCTGCACCTCCTGCAACGGCACCGGCCGCAAGACGCTGAACCGGATGCTGTCGGTGAACATTCCCGCCGGCATCGAGGACGGCACGCGCATTCGCCTCGGCGGCGAGGGCGAGGCCGGGTTGCGCGGCGGCCCTTCTGGGGACCTCTACATCTTCCTGTCGCTGCGCCCGCACGCATTCTTCCAGCGCGACGGGGCGGACCTTTACTGTCGCGTGCCGGTGTCGATGGTCACGGCGGCGCTCGGCGGCCAGTTCGAGGTGCCGACGCTCGGTGGCGAGATGACCAGGGTCAAGGTTCCCGAGGGAACCCAGACGGGCAAGCAGTTCCGTCTGCGTGGCAAGGGCATGCCGGTCATGCGCTCGCAACATCACGGGGATATCTATATTCAGGTCACGGTGGAAACGCCGGCCAATCTGACCAAGCGCCAGCGCGAGTTGCTGGCCGAGTTCGAGACCGAATCGTCGAAGGAAACCCACCCCGAATCCCATGGTTTCTTCGCCAAGGTGAAGGACTTCCTCGACAATCTGGGCGGCAACTGACGCCGTTCCGCCCCTGTCACCCGGCGCTTGCGATCGCGCCGCCTCTGCCGTTGCCTTGAATTTGCCACGGCCGATCGCGAGTGTTGTAGGAAGTCACAGGAGGTTGATCGGCTCATGCTCGAAATGTCGGCGCGCAAGGTCAAGGGCATCAAGGAAAAACTTGCCGACGAGGTGCGCTTCATCCGCAGCTGGGCGGAAAACCCGCTGACCACGGGAGCCGTAAGCCCGTCGGGGCCGGACCTGACGCGGCGCATGGCTTCCTTTCTTGAGGTCGACCGGCCGGGAAAGATCCTGGAAATCGGCCCGGGCACCGGTGTCGTCACCCGCGCCATCCTCGAGCGTGGCGTCGCTCCCGCGCGCGTCATCGCACTCGAGTACAACGAAAGCTTCTGCCAGCTCCTGCGTCGGCGCTATCCCGACATGGATGTGGTGAGCGGCGACGCCTATCGTCTTCGCGAGACGCTTGCCCATGTCGAGCCGCGATCGCTGGCGAGCATCGTCTCGTCCATGCCGCTGTTCTCGCGCCCCAAGGAAGAGCGTCGCGCCCTGCTCATGCAGGCGTTCGAGCTGATGCCGGCGGGCGCTCCCTTCATCCAGTTCTCCTATGCGCTTGTGCCGCCGATCGCGCCGGATCCGGACGTCTTCAGCATCGAGCGCTCCGGCTGGATCCTCAAGAACCTGCCGCCGGCGCGGGTCTGGGTCTACCGCGCCCACGCCTGAGCCAGAGGGGCGACAGGCGCCGGGATTACTCCGGCGCCGGTGTCACCCCGGCAACACCTGCGATTGCTTGATTACACCGAAGGCGAAGCTCGATTCGAGCGAGGCGATGCCCGGCAGCTTGTGCACGCGCCGGCGCATGAAATCCTCGTAGTCGGCGAGCGAGGCGACGACGACCTTGACCAGATAGTCCCGGTCGCCGGCCATCAGGTAGCACTCCATGATCTCGTCGATCCGCGCGACCGCCTGTTCGAAGGCCGCGACGGTCTGCTCCGTGTGCGGGCTGAGCTTGACCTGAAGAAACACCGTTACCGGCAGGCCGTAGGCTTCCTGGTCGACGATCGCCGCATAGCCCGAAATGATGCCCGCCTTTTCCAGGTTGCGCACCCGCCGCAGGCAGGGCGATGGCGAGAGCCCCGCCCGTTCGGAAAGTTCCTGTATCGTCTGGCGTCCGTCCCGTTGCAGTTCACGCAGGATCTTGCGGTCCGTATCGTCCATGCTTTTCTCCAGATTGGCAGGATCTGCCAAGAGTAGCCCCACTTGGAGCGGAGATAGCCGGAAAAATGCGCTGATACGCCCTTATTCTGACATCGGGAATGAGGGATACGCGGCGAGGGGCCGCGCCTCCCGCCACAGGAGAGCGAACGATGATCAGAAACCGCGAAGCAGGCTTTGCCACGCGCGCCATTCATCACGGTTACGACCCGATGCAGAACGAGGGCGCGCTCACGCCCCCGGTTCACATGACCTCGACCTTCGCCTTCGAGACGGCGGGCGAGGGCGGTGAGATGTTTGCCGGCGAGCGCGCGGGCCACGTCTACAGCCGGATCTCCAACCCCACCGTCTCCCTGCTGGAAGCCCGCATGGCAACGCTTGAGGGCGGCGAGGCCGCCGTTGCCACCGCCTCGGGCATGGGTGCTATCTCCTCGGTGCTGTGGACCTTTCTGGCGCCGGGCGACGAAGTGCTCGTCGACCAGACGCTCTATGGCTGCACCTTTTCCTTCCTGCATCACGGTCTGGCGAAATTCGGCGTCACCGTCACCCATGTGGACATGCGAGATCCCGCGAATGTCGCGGCGGCGCTGACCCCGTCGACGCGGCTCGTCTATTTCGAGACCCCGGCCAATCCGAACATGCGTCTCGTCGACATCGCGGCGGTGTCCGCCATCGCCCGCAAGGCCGGCCTGCGCACGGTGGTCGACAACACCTACTCCACGCCCGTGCTGACAAGGCCTCTGGAACTGGGTGCCGACATCGTCGTCCACTCCGCCACCAAGTATCTGGGCGGTCACGGCGATCTCGTCGCCGGGGTTGCCATCGGTTCGGCGGACGACATGCAGGAGGTGCGCCTTTTCGGCCTCAAGGACATGACCGGCGCGGTGATGGCGCCGCTTACCGCCCATCTGGTGCTGCGCGGCCTCAAGACGCTGGAGCTGCGCATGGAGCGGCATTGTGCCAGCGCGCGGACCGTTGCCGAGGCGCTTGAGGCCCATCCGGCGGTGGCGCGGGTGTTCTATCCGGGGCTGGCGACCTTCGCGCAGCATGATCTCGCCTGTCGGCAGATGCGCGGTTTTGGCGGTATGATCGCACTCGAACTCAAAGGCGGCTTTGCCGCTGGAATGGAATTCCTCGACGGGCTCTGCCTGGTTACCCGAGCCGTCAGCCTGGGCGATGCCGAAACGCTGGCGCAGCACCCCGCCAGCATGACCCATTCGACTTACACGCCCGAGGAACGCGCGCACCACGGAATTTCCGACGGCCTCGTGCGCATCTCGGTCGGGCTGGAATCGATCGACGACATTCTCGCCGACTTGATGCAAGCGCTCGACCGTGTCCGCCGCGTTGCGGCCTGACGGGAACGGCAGGTGCGAATTTTCGCGAGAATTGCCGAAATGGGGGATAAAATTTCAATTCATGGCAGTGGGTGCGGCTGATATGGATCAGAAATTACCCGGATGCGCCCGATAAGGTCGGGCGCATCTGCCATGATCGGAGGAGAAGGCAAAGCTCATGGATGCCGCGCGCAAGGCCGAACTGAAGGCCATCGAAAAGAAGCTGCTCTGGCTCGCCTGCTGGACGGTGCACAATGCCAACCACCTGCGGGAGAAGGGGGATGGCCTCAAGGTGGGCGGCCACCAGGCGTCCTGTGCCTCCATGGTATCGATCATGACGGCGCTCTACTTCGCCGTGCTGCGCCCGCAGGACCGGGTGGCGGTGAAGCCGCATGCCTCGCCGCTCTTCCATGCCATGCAGTATCTCGCCGGCAACCAGACGCGCGAAAAGCTGGAGGCGTTTCGCGCCTTTGGCGGCGCACAGTCCTATCCAAGCCGCACCAAGGACATCGACGATGTCGATTTTTCCACTGGCTCGGTCGGTCTCGGCGTCGCGATCACCGCGTTCTCGTCAATGATCCAGGATTATCTCGCGGCGAAATCCTGGGCGGGTGAGCGGCCCGAGGGGCGCATGGTGGCGCTTGTCGGCGACGCCGAGCTCGACGAGGGCAACGTCTACGAGGCCTTGCAGGAAGGGTGGAAACACGACCTGCGCAACACCTGGTGGGTGATCGACTACAACCGCCAGAGCCTCGACGGCGTCGTGCGCGAGGGGCTGGCCGGGCGCATCGAGGCGATCTTCGGCGCGTTCGGATGGGACGTGGTGCGCATCAAGCATGGCGCCTTGCAGCGCGCCGCCTTCGCGGAAGCCGGCGGCGCTAATCTGCGCGACTGGATCGATACCTGTCCCAACGCGCTCTATTCGGCGCTGACCTTCCAGGGCGGCGCCGCCTGGCGCAAGCGCCTGCAGGACGACATCGGCGATCAGGGAGAGGTCAGCGCGCTGATCGACCGCAGGAGCGACGCAGAGCTGCAGGAACTGATGACCAATCTCGGCGGCCATTGCCTCGAGACACTGGCCGCGACCTTCGCCGAGCAGGCCCTTCACGACCGGCCGGTGGCCTTTGTCGCCTATACGATCAAGGGCTGGAACACGCCGCTTGCCGGTCACAAGGACAACCACGCCGGTCTGATGACACCGGCCCAGATGGATGGATTCCGTCAGGCGATGGGCGTGCGCGAGGGCCACGAATGGGCACCCGGCGAAGGGCTCGACATGAGCGACGAGGCAATCTGCCGTCTCGTTCGCGAAACGCCCTTCTTCGCACCGGGGCCGCGCCGGCACAGCGCCGACCGGATCGAGACGCCGGGGCCGCATTTCCTCGATGACAAGGTGCTTTCCACGCAGGCAGGCTTCGGCAAGATCCTCGACAGTCTCGCCAAGTCGGACCATCCGCTGGCCAGCCGCGTGGTGACCACCTCGCCGGACGTGACGGTTTCCACCAACCTCGGCCCCTGGGTGAACCGGCGCGGCCTCTTCGCCCGCGATGCGGTCGCCGACACGTTCCGCGACGAGCGCATTCCCTCGACGCAGAAGTGGGCGTTCTCCCCCGAGGGGCAGCATATCGAGCTCGGCATTGCCGAGATGAACCTGTTCCTGCTGCTGGGCGCGGCCGGCCTGTCGCACTCGCTCTTCGGCGAACGCCTCATTCCGGTCGGTACGCTCTACGATCCGTTCATCTCCCGCGGCCTCGATGCGCTGAACTATGCCTGCTATCAGGATGCGCGCTTCATGGTGGTGGGCACGCCCTCCGGCGTGACGCTGGCGCATGAGGGCGGCGCGCATCAGTCGGTCGGAACACCGCTCATCGGCATGAGCCAGGATGGCCTCGCCTCCTTCGAGCCGGCTTGGCTGGACGAGCTTTCGGTGATCATGGACTGGAGCTTCGACTATCTGCAGCGTGATGGCGACGCGGTTCATGACGAGCGCACCTGGCTGCGCGACGAGACGGGCGGCTCGGTCTACCTGCGGCTTTCGACACGCGCGCTGGAGCAGCCCATGCGCCGCGAGGACGAGGCCTTCCGGCGCGGCGTCATCGATGGCGCCTACTGGCTGCGCGAGCCGGGCCCGAACTGCGAGGTGGTGATCGCCTATCAGGGTGTTGTCGGGCCGGAGGCGATCGAGGCGGCGGGCCGCATCGGCTCCGACCGTCGCGACATCGGCGTGCTCGCGGTGACGTCGGCCGACCGGCTCAATGCCGGCTGGCACGCGGCTATGCGGATGCGCAAGCGCGGCGCGGGCGGGGCCATGAGCCACATCGAGCGTCTGCTGACGAAACTGCCGCCCCATTGCACGATGATCACCGTGCTTGACGGCCATCCGGCGACGCTCGGCTGGCTGGGGTCTGTCTGCGGCCACCGCACGGCGGCGCTCGGGGTCGAGCACTTCGGCCAGACCGGCACCATCGCCGACCTGCACCACCACTTCGGCATCGATGCGGATGCCATCGTCGCCGCGGCCTCGGAGCTTGCGCCCGGACGTCCGGTCCGCCTTGCCGCCCCGATCTGAAGGCAAAGCCCGCGAAAGACGGAAGAGGGCCGGTTCACCGGCCCTTTTTCTTGATCATTCGTTGCTTTATAAGCCGGCTTATCAAAGGCCGAGATCGGCGCGTTGCGCCCGTGTCAGCTTCGCCGCGATCAGCCGGTGTGCCTCCTCGATATGGGCAAGAAGATCGTCCTGCGACAGCGCTGCCGGCGCACGCACCTGCACCCACGACGCCCGGGCGAGATAGGGGGCGGGGACAATGCCCGGCAGCTCGGTCAGGATCGTGTAGCTGAGCTGCGAGCATTTGAACGAGATCGCGTCGACGCCGTTCGTCGCCCAGCTCGAGCAGATCGCGAAGATCTTGCCGCCAACCTTCCACACCGATGCCTCGCCCCATTGCACCACATGGGTGGTGGCGGGCAGACTTGCGCAGAAGGCATCGAATTCGTTGCGGGTCATCGTCGGCACGTTCCGTTCTGAAAAAGGGGAGATGACCCGTCCCGTCGTCGGCCTATATCCCGGTGACGGGGGGCTGCGGCCACCCCAGGCAAGGTCAGCTTGAAAAAGGAAATTTCATGAAGGATATCCGCATTCTCGTTCTTTCCGGCTCCATTCGCGCCGCCTCGTTCAACACCCGTCTCGCCGGATTGGTGGCGAAGCGCGCGGCGCTTGAGGGCGCTGACGTAGCGCAGATCTCGCTTGCCGACTATCCTCTGCCGATCTTCGACCAGGATCTGGAAAAGGAAAAGGGCGTTCCACAGGAAGCCCGGCGGCTGAAGACGCTGTTCCAGCGCCACGACGCTATCTTCATCGCATCTCCGGAATACAACACCGCAGTAACGCCGCTGCTGAAGAACACGCTCGACTGGGTGTCGCGCCTGTCCGATTCGGGCGAGCCGCCGGCTGCTGCCTTCAGGAACCGTGTCTTCGCATTGGGTGCGGCCTCGCCCGGTGCGTTGGGCGGCATTCGCGGGCTGATGGGCCTGCGCACCATCCTGGAAATCGGCCTCGGCGCGCTGGTGATTCCGGAGATGGTGACCGTTCCCAATGCAGGTTCCGCCTATGATGAACACGACGATCTGACCAATGAACGGGCCGGCGAAATGCTCAAGACGATGGTTGCGCGCATGATCGAGGAGGCGCGCCTGCGCAGGTAGCCTGGCCGCTTTGGGGCCGGCCTGCGGCATCGCCCCGGATTTGCAATCGCGACCCGGCCGCTTACATAGGCAGTCCGGAGAAGTCATGCGCAGCATGGTGCATGGCGCGACAGACAAGCAGACGAGGCGAAGATGCGCGGGCAAGACGATCCCACGGGCTGGCACGGCACGACGATCCTGAGCGTGCGCAAGGGCGGCAAGGTTGTGATCGCCGGCGACGGCCAGGTCTCGCTCGGCCAGACGGTGATCAAGGCGACGGCGCGCAAGGTGCGCCCCCTGGCCAAGGGCGAGGTGATCGCTGGTTTCGCCGGTGCCACAGCCGATGCCTTCACGCTGTTCGAGCGGCTTGAGGCGAAACTCGAGCAATACCCTGGCCAGCTCATGCGCGCTTGCGTCGAGCTTGCCAAGGACTGGCGAACGGACCGCTACCTGCGCCGGCTCGAGGCGATGATGCTTGTCGCCGACAAGTCCGTCTCGCTGGTGTTGACGGGAACTGGCGACGTGCTGGAGCCGGAAGGCGGTGTCATGGGGATCGGCTCGGGCGGCAACTACGCGCTGGCGGCCGCGCGCGCGCTCGTCGATACGGACCTCGAGGCCGAGGCCATCGCCCGCAAGGCGATGGCGATTGCCGGAGAGATCTGTGTCTACACCAACGGCAATCTGACCATCGAGACGCTGGATGCGGAGTAAGCAGGCGAGCGTGCCGGGAAAGCCGGGAGCGCGCGCATGAGCGCTCCCACGCACGCTGACCAGGCCGCTCCGGATCCGACGCCGCGACCGGTGGCGGGCCGCCGCGCCGAGCCTCTCGATCTGCAACGGCTGGATGACGCCGTCGCGGCTGGCGTCCTGTCTCAGGAGCAGGCTGGCCGGCTTGCGGATTTCTGGGTCGACGCGGGGGAAGACGACGACGTCTCGGTCAGCCACGTGGATGCGGAGGAGGTCCGCTTCGCGCGCGGCTTTCACGACGTCTTCATTGCGATTGGCATCGCTGTCTTGCTCTTCGGTCTTTCTTTTGCGCTGAGCGATGCCGTGTCGCTGGTTGTCTCGGCCGGTGTGGTTGCCGCGGTGATATGGGGACTTTCGGAGGTTTTCGCCCGCAGGATGCGGCTTGCCTTGCCGTCGTTCCTGCTGACGATCGCCTTCGCGCCCGCCTTTCTGCTGGCGGCGATCGGCCTCTCGAGCGGTGCAGACAATCCAGGCGACGCGCTGGCACGGCAGCCGGAGACGCTCCTGATGCTTCTGCCGACCTTCCTGGGCTTTGCCGGCGGGGCGCTTCACTATTGGCGGTTTCGCGTGCCCGTGGGCGTGGCGGTCATTGCCGCGACGCTCCTGCTGCTCGCGGCGGTCCCGGTGGAGGTGGCCGCGCCCGGCTTCCTGGGAGACCATCCGGCGACCTTCTCGCTGATTGCGGGGCTGGCCTGCTTCGCCGCGGCGATGCGGTTCGATGCCAGGGATCTGCGGCGGGCGACCGTTGCCAGCGACAAGGCCTTCTGGCTTCATCTGCTGGCGGCGCCGCTTATCGCTCATTCGGTTCTTGGCTATCTTTTCGATGAGCTTGCCACGCAGTCGGCGCTCGCTTCCGCCGTCGTCATCTGCTCCTTCCTGGCGCTCGCCTTCGTGGCGGTGGTGGTCGACCGGCGCGCCCTGCTCGTCTCCGGCCTCAGCTATTTCGGCGTCGCCATCGGGCAGTTGCTGGTCGAGGCCGATGTTTCCAGCGAGAGCGCGTTGGCCATGGCGCTGATCGTTCTTGGCGGCTTCATTCTGATTCTCGGGTCCGCCTGGCGGGTTGTGCGCCGCCTTGTCGGGCGGGCGGTCACCGCGACGCCGATTGCCCGATACGTCCCCGCATTTGACTGACTTCATCGAGGGAAAGACACGCAAATGACCAATCTGTCCCCCCGCGAGATCGTTTCCGAGCTCGACCGGCACATCATCGGCCAGAAGGACGCCAAACGCGCCGTGGCCATTGCGCTGCGCAACCGCTGGCGTCGCCAGCAGCTCGAGGAAGGGCTGCGCGAGGAGGTGATGCCGAAGAATATCCTGATGATCGGCCCAACGGGCGTCGGCAAGACCGAGATCGCCCGTCGGCTTGCAAAGCTCGCCCATGCGCCGTTCGTCAAGGTCGAGGCGACCAAGTTCACCGAGGTCGGCTATGTCGGCCGTGATGTCGACCAGATCGTGCGCGACCTGGTCGAGGCCGGCGTCGCGCTGGTGCGCACCGCCAAGCGCAAGGCGGTGGAGGCCAAGGCCCATCTCCAGGCCGAGGAGCGTGTGCTCGATGCGCTGGTCGGCAAGAGCGCGAGCCCCGCGACGCGGGACAGCTATCGCAAGAAGCTGCGCGACGGCGAACTCGACGACAAGGAGATCGAGATCCAGGTCCGGGCGCAGCCGCAGATGCCGAGTTTCGACATTCCGGGCATGCCCGGCGGCAACGTCGGGGTGATGAACCTCTCCGACATGCTGGGCAAGGCACTCGGCGGTCAGACCAAGCCGCGCCATGTCAACGTGCGCGACAGCTACCAGCTCCTCATAGAGCAGGAAGCGGATGCGCTGCTCGACGAGGAGAAGCTGACGGCGGAGGCGATCGACCTCGTGGAGAACTCCGGCATCGTCTTCCTTGACGAGGTCGACAAGATCTGTGCCCGGGGCGAGCGCTCCGGCGGCGATGTGTCGCGCGAGGGCGTGCAGCGCGACCTGCTGCCGCTGATCGAGGGCACGGTGGTGTCCACCAAACACGGGCCGGTGAAGACCGACCATATCCTGTTCATCGCCTCGGGCGCCTTCCATGTCGCCAAGCCGTCGGATCTGCTGCCGGAGCTGCAGGGCCGACTGCCGATCCGCGTCGAACTGCGCGCTCTGACCAAGGATGATTTCCGCGCCATCCTCACGGATACGGAGGCAAGCCTCATCAAGCAGTATGTGGCTCTGCTGGCGACCGAATCGGTGGAACTCGAGTTCACCGACGACGCCATCGCGGAAATCGCCTCCATTGCCGTCGACCTCAACGCCACGGTCGAGAACATCGGCGCGCGCCGCCTGCAGACGGTGATGGAACGCGTGCTCGACGAGATTTCCTACACCGCGCCCGACCTTGGCGAAAAGAAGGTCGTCATCGACGGCGACTTCGTGCGCGACAACATCGGCGAACTCGCCAAGAACATCGATTTGTCGAGGTTCATTCTGTGACGGGTGGTGGGATCTTCGGAAAACCGGCCGTCGTCGTCCGGCCTGCGGCTCCATGCCGCTTGCCGCGACGCCGGCCCGATGGCAGCATGCGCGCATGGTAGCGATCCGAAAGAGTTTCGAGGACGGTCACAAGCGCAAGTTCCTGGTCGTCGTCGACGAGACCAGCGAGTGCGACAGGGCCATCGTCTATGCGGCCAAGCGAGCCGAGCGGACCGGTGGCACGGTGATCCTTCTCTATGTCGTGGCTCCGGGCGATTTTCAGCACTGGCTCGGGGTCGAGGACATCATGCGCGCCGAGGCGCACGAGGAGGCGACGACCTGCCTCTCGCGTGCCGCCGACCGGGTGCGGGCCGTCGCCCGCACCGAGCCGGAACAGGTGATCCGGGAAGGCAACAGGTCTGAGGAAATCCTCAACCTGATCGAGGATGACGCCGACATCGCCATTCTGGTGTTGGCGGCCGGCAGCAGCTCCGAGGGCCCCGGCCCGCTGGTCACAGCCATCGCCGGCAAGGGCGCGGCGAGTTTCCCGATCCCGGTGACCATCGTTCCGGGCACGCTCGACGACGAGGCAATCGCGGCTCTGGCCTGATCCGCAGCGATCTTCCTTCGGCAGGACGACCCTTCCGGGTGCCCACCTTCAGGAAAATACATAGTCTGGAACCATTCCAATCTGGTTTATCCGGGCCCGACCCTATATACTGGGGTCAACGACAGGCGGGAGACCGCCCGGTCAGGTGACAGCGCGCAAGACGGGTCATCTTGGCCGATGAGGATATCCGAGCGAGGATGCAACGGGACGCACCGGCATTCTCCGCGAACGAGGACGACCGACATGTTCATCCAGACAGAAGCCACGCCGAACCCGGCGACCCTGAAGTTCCTTCCCGGCCGCATCGTCCTGAGTGAGGGCACGATGGATTTCCGCAAGTCCGAGGACGCCAGCGCCTCGCCGCTGGCGCAGAAGCTGTTCGAGGTTTCCGGCATCGAGGGCATCTTCTTCGGCCATGACTTCATCTCCGTCACCAAGGGCGATGTCGACTGGCAGCACATCAAGCCGGCGGTGCTGGGTGCGATCATGGAGCATTTCATGTCCGGCGCGCCGGTCATGGCCAGCGAGGCCCTCGCCGACAGCGACGAGGAGTTCTTCGAGGACGGCGACGAGGAGACCGTTGGGACGATCAAGGAACTGATCGAGACCCGCGTTCGCCCGGCCGTTGCCCAGGACGGGGGCGATATCACCTTCCGCGGTTTCCGCGATGGGGTCGTCTATCTGTCGATGCGCGGCGCCTGCTCGGGTTGCCCATCGTCGACGGCGACCCTGAAGCACGGCATCCAGAACCTCCTGCGCCACTTCGTTCCCGAGGTGGAGGAAGTTCGCGCCCTCTGAGGCTTCCCCCCCACCGAAATCGAGAGGGCCCGGCCGCAAGGCTGGGCCTTTTCCGTTTCAGGGGCTTTCGGCTTGCCGCCTTCGCCTGCGTCGACTAAGGGCAGGTCACTATCAATAGGTCTGATCGACGGACCTCAGCGAAACTGGTTTGCTCCTGCCATGCGCCTGCTCGCCCTCGACACCTCTCTCGATGCCTGCTCGGTCGCCGTCCTCGACGGCGCGGGAGAAGACGCGCGCCTGACACAGGCGAGCGAGGTGCTCGGGCGCGGCCATGCGGAGCGGCTGATGGCGATGATCGGCGAGGTCATGGCGGAGGCGGGAGCTACCTTCGCGAGCCTCGATCGCATTGCCGTGACGACGGGGCCGGGCAGCTTCACGGGGCTGCGGGTCGGCCTTTCGGCAGCGCGCGGCATCGCTCTGGTGGTTGGCGCACCGGCCGTCGGCGTCACCACGCTGGCGGCGCTGGCCGAGGCGGGACGCCGCAGCGCGGCCTTCGATCCGGCCCGTCCGGTCCATGCCGTCATCGCTGCCAAGGGAAATGAGGTCTATGTGCAGGGCTTCGCCGGCGACGGAACGCCGCTCGATGCCCCGCGGGTTGCGGAGGTCTCGGCTCTTGCCGCCGCCCTGGCCGAGGGCGATCAGCTTTTCGGCAGCGGCGCGGCCAGCGTTGCAACATGCGCCGCGCAGCGCGGCCTCGTCGTTCTTGGCGATGCCGGCTGGCCGGACATTTGCTGCGTGGCGCGACTGGGGCGTGCGGCCGCCGCCCCGGAGGGGCCGCCTGAACCGCTTTACCTGCGACCGCCGGACGCCAAGCCGGCGGTTCGCGACACGAGATTGCTGGCGTGAAGGGGGTTGCTGCATGAGCATGTGGTGGTTTGCCACGCCGGCACCGGTTCTCGAGGAGGCGGTGTTCGAGGACTTCCCGGACCTCGCCGATCTGCACGAGCGCTCGTTTTGCCTCTCCTGGGGCGCGGATGAACTGTCGCGGCTCGCCACGCAGCCCGGTGTTTTCGTGCTCAAGGCACGGCGCGACAGCGTGCTGGGGAGCCGTGCGGCGCTTGGCTTTGCCGTGGTGCGCGTCGCCGCCGACGAGGCGGAGATCCTGACCATTGCCGTCGATCCGCGCCAGCGCCGGCGCGGCATCGGTGCCAAGCTGCTGCGCGCCGTTTTCCAGCGGCTTTATGCAGATCGGGTGGCGATGCTGTTTCTGGAGGTCGATGCGGCCAATGAAGCCGCCCTTGCCCTTTATCGCCGCCTCGGATTTCGCCAGGTGGGCGAACGCCGGGGGTATTACCAGGCGAGCGAGGGCGACGGCGGCGCGCTTGTCATGCGCATCGATCTGGCGTAATCGGCAAGGCGACGAGGGTTCCCTCCGCCCGCCCGCCGGGCAGCGAGGCAGGCCGCAAGAGGACAGGCGAGATGACCGATACCGGTTCCCCCCGCTCCGCTCCCCCGCATTCGCGCGAGCCAGCCCCCGGCAGCGCGCAGACGCTTGAGGAGCAGTGCATTGCCAAGGGCATGCGCATGACCGAGCAGCGGCGCACCATTGCCGGCGTGATCGAGGACGCGAGCGACCATCCGGATGTGGAGGAGCTCTACCGTCGCGCCGTCGAGCAGGATTCGCGTATTTCGATTTCCACCGTCTATCGCACGGTGAAGCTGTTCGAGGACGCGGGCATCATCGAGCGTCACGATTTCCGCGACGGACGGGCGCGCTACGAGACAGTGCCGGACGAGCACCACGACCACCTCATCGACCTGAAGACCGGTCGGGTGATCGAGTTCCGCAACGAGGAGATCGAGCGGCTGCAGGAGACCATCGCCCGCAGCCTCGGCTTCCGGCTTGTCGACCACCGCCTCGAACTCTACGGCGTGCCGCTGGGAACCAAGGAACGGGAGTAGGGACATGGCGCGGCTGCGGGCGGTCCTGGTGCTGGGGATCCTGACGGCGATTACCCTGCCGCTCATCCCGGTCCAGTGGCTTGCGATGAAGACCGGCGGCCAGGTGAAGCGTCGGCTGCCGGTCGTCTGGCACCGCATGGCCTGCGCGCTTGTCGGCATCCGTGTCCGTGAGGTCGGCAGTCCGGCCGCGGGGCGACCGCTGCTGATCGCCGCAAACCACGTTTCCTGGATCGACATCACCGTTCTCGGTGGTCGCATGCCGCTGTCCTTCGTGGCCAAGTCCGAGGTGGCCGGCTGGCCAGTCTTCGGTCTTTTCGCAAAGCTCCAGCGCTCGGTGTTCGTCGATCGCCAGCGGCGCAGCGCCACCGGCCGCACCGCGCAGGAACTGGGCACCCGTCTTGCCGCCGGAGACGCCATGGTGCTCTTCGCCGAGGGGACCTCCAGCAGCGGCAACGAGGTTCTGGCATTCCGTTCGGCATTGATCGGCGCTGCCCGCCATGCGGTCGCCGGCGAGGGCGATGATGTCTGGATCCAGCCGCTGGCGCTTGCCTACACCCATCTTCACGGACTTCCGATGGGACGCCAGTTCCGCAATCATGTCGCCTGGTACGGCGACATGGAGATGGTGCCACATTTCATGAATGTGGTCCGGCAGGGCGGAATCGACGTGACCGTCGTCTGGGGCGAGCCCTTGCGGGTATCGCCGGGCGAGGATCGCAAGGCGCTGGCGCTTCGCCTCGAGCGCAGCGTGCGTGACATGGCGGCCGGGGCCCTTGCCGGACGGCCGCTGGGGCCCCATCTCGTGGCAAGCGCGGAAGATCGCGGGGCGCGGGAGGTCGGTGCGGCGGCGCCCGAACCGGCGGGATCGCCTGACGCGGGCGCGCCCCCTATTCTCAAGCGCGCCAAAAACGGCTAAAGCAGGCCCGCTTTCAATCGCGTTTGCCGCTGACACGAATATAGAAGGGGGGCTTGGACCCGCCCGGAGACAGGATGACCGACGAGACCTCCACCGCCCTGGACGCTTCCCCCGCCGAGGCGACGGCCCTGCCGCGCGTCGGGGCGACGCCGCGCCGTGTCTTCGTCAAGACCTACGGCTGCCAGATGAATGTCTACGACAGCGAGCGCATGACCGACGCGCTGGCGCCGGAAGGCTTCGAGGCGACGCAGAGCGCTGAGGATGCCGATCTCATCATCCTCAACACCTGCCACATTCGCGAGAAGGCGGCGGAGAAGATCTATTCGGAGCTTGGCCGTCTGCGCAAGCTCAAGGCGGAGCGTGCCGAGCAGGGCAAGGCGACGGTGATCGGGGTTGCCGGCTGCGTCGCCCAGGCGGAAGGCGAGGAGATTTCCCGCCGCGCGCCGGTGGTCGATCTCGTCTTCGGGCCGCAGACCTATCACCGCCTGCCGGAGCTTCTGCGCCGGGCGGGCACGGGAGAGAATGTCGTCGAGACCGACTTCGAGGTCGAGGACAAGTTTCGCCATCTGGCAACGCCTGCGCCGGCGCGCGACGGCAAGCGCGCGCTCACAGCCTTTCTCACCGTTCAGGAAGGCTGCGACAAATTCTGTACCTTCTGTGTGGTGCCCTACACCCGCGGCGCCGAGGTCTCGCGTTCCGTCGAGCAGATCGTCGCGGAGGCCGAGCGGCTGACCGCGCGCGGCGTGCGCGAGGTGACGCTGCTCGGGCAGAACGTCAACGCCTGGCACGGCGCGGGCGCGGATGGTCGCACCTGGGGGCTCGGGGAGCTGCTGCGTCGGCTCGCCGGCATCGAGGGGCTCGACCGGCTGCGCTACACCACCAGTCATCCCCGTGACATGGACGATGCGCTGATCGAGGCGCATCGCGACCTGCCGCAGGTCATGCCCTATCTGCATCTTCCCGTTCAGTCTGGCTCGGACCGCATTCTCAAGGCGATGAACCGCAAGCATGGGCGCGAGGACTATTTCCGCCTCGTCGACCGGATTCGCGCGGCGCGCCCGGACCTGGCGCTTTCGGGCGACTTCATCGTCGGTTTCCCCGGCGAGACCGATGCTGACTTCCGCGACACGATGGATCTGGTGGAAAGGGTCGGCTACGCTTCCGCCTTCACCTTCAAGTACAGCCCGCGTCCCGGTACGCCCGGCGCAAGCATGGGCGATCAGGTGCCGGAGGACGTGAAGACCACGCGCCTGCATGAGCTGCAGGCGCTCATCGCCGCCCAGCAGGCCGGCTTCAACGCCTCGATGGTCGGGCGCCGCTGTGAGGTCCTGTTCGAAAAGCCGGGCCGTAACGCGGGTCAGATCGCCGGGCGGTCGCCCTGGCTGCAGCCGGTTCTGGTCGACGGCCCGGAGAGCCTGATCGGCCGGATTCTTGCGGTGGAAATCACCGGAACCGGTGCGAATTCCCTGTTCGCCGAGGTGGTGACAGGGCACAATGACCCCGTCGCAACCTCAGCCTCGGCGTAAGGTGGACCGACGCGGCGGGGCGTCAGGAGACAGGATGTCAGGAGAAGCCGTTTGACCGGCGACAGCCGGACCCCCAGCCGGAACGGCAACCGCGACGCGGTTCCCGCCTCCGACATGACGCATGTCGTGCTGGCCTTCGACGACAATCGTCTTGTTGGCGATCTCTTCGGCCAGTTCGACCAGAACCTCGCGCTGATCGAGCAACGGCTCGGCGTGGACGCGGTGGCCCGTGGCAATCAGGTGATCATCAAGGGACGGCATTCCGGCTGCGAGCAGGCTCGCCGCGCGCTGGAGGCGCTTTACGCGCGTCTGCAGCAAGGGCAGGAGCTGCATCCGGGTGACGTCGAAGGCGCGCTGCGGATGGCGGCGGCAGAGGAGGCGCAACTGGATCTCCCGACCTTCGAGCGGCGGTCGCATCTCGCGTTCGCCCAGATCTCGACCCGGCGCAAGACGGTGCTCGCACGCACCCCGGCGCAGGATGCCTACATTCGCGCGATGGACCGTTGCGACCTGACGTTCGGCGTCGGTCCGGCGGGCACAGGCAAGACCTTCCTGGCGGTTGCCTATGCGGCCGCACTTCTGGAGCGCGGAGATGTCGCGCGCCTGATCCTGTCGCGACCGGCGGTCGAGGCGGGCGAGCGGCTCGGCTTCCTGCCTGGTGACCTGAAGGAGAAGATCGATCCGTACCTGCGCCCGCTCTACGACGCTCTCTACGAGATGATGCCGGCGGAAAAGGTCGAGCGCGGCTTGCAGTCGGGCATGATCGAGGTCGCGCCGCTGGCCTTCATGCGCGGGCGCACGCTCTCCAACGCGGCGGTGATCCTCGACGAGGCGCAGAACACCACCTCGATGCAGATGAAGATGTTCCTGACCCGTCTCGGCGAGAATTCGCGGATGATCATCACCGGCGATCCGAGCCAGGTCGACCTGCCACCCGGGCAGATTTCCGGTCTGCGCGAGGCGCTGGGCCTTCTGGAAGGCGTCGAGGGTGTGGCGACGGTGCGCTTTTCCGACGTCGACGTCGTTCGTCACGAGCTTGTGGCGCGTATCGTGCGGGCCTATGACGCGGCCGGTCGCGAGGCTTCGGAGCGGGCGGAAGCGGCGGCTGCAGGCGGCAATGTTCCGGCGCAACCCGAGCGGCGTCCGCGGGAGCCGCGCGCATGAACCCTGCCCGGGAAACGGGATCCGACGTGACGCTTCCCGAGATCGATCTCGCCATCGAGGCCGATGGATGGGGCGACGAGGACGAACTTGAGGCGCTCGTCGCGCGCGCGGTTGCCGCCGCGTGCCGGATCGCGGCGCTCCGGTTGCTGCCGGGGGCGGAGCTCTCGGTGGTGCTTGCCGACGATGCCCGCGTGCGCGAGCTCAATCGCGAGTGGCGGGGCAAGGACACGGCGACCAACGTTCTGTCCTTCCCGGGTGGAGACGAAGACAAGCCTCCCTATGGCCCGTTGCTCGGCGATCTCATTCTGGCGCGCGAGACGGTCGTGCGCGAGGCGGGGGAGATGGATCTCGCCTTTTTCGATCATCTGACGCATCTTGTGGTGCACGGGTTCCTTCACCTTTTCGGTTACGATCACCACATGGATGACGAAGCCGAGGAGATGGAAGATCTCGAGAGGCGGATTCTCGCGACGCTTGGCATCGCGGACCCCTATCTCGATCCGCCCGGCACCGATGATGACATGGAGAACAGGTTCCCCGGCCGTGCCGGGTGACAAATACGAGATGAACGACTCCGAGGCCCGAAGTTCCGAGACTTCTTCCGCTCCCCGTCAGACGGGAGGCGAAGCCGCCCCCGGCGAAGAGACCGCCACAGATCCGGCCAGTCCAGCGCGGCGACGGACAGATCCCTTTTCACTTGCGCCGTTCCGCCTTTTCAGGGAATGGCGGAGACGTGTGCTCGCCATGGTGCGCGGGCTCGTCGTGTCCCGGCGCTACGGTCCCGCGTCACTGCGCCAGAACCTTCAGGACGAGCTTGCCCGCGATGCCGGGCCGAGCACCAGCTTCACGCCTGAAGAGCGGATTCTGCTGTCCAACATCCTGCGTCTGCGCGAGCTGCGCGTGGATGACGTCATGGTTCCGCGCGCCGACATCGATGCGGTCGAGGACACGGTCTCGCTCGGTCGGCTGATGGATGTATTCCGCGAGTCCGGCCATTCGCGCATGCCGGTCTATCGCGAGGGTCTCGACGATCCGCGCGGTATGGTCCACATCAAGGATCTGGTGGCCTATTTCTACGCGCGTTCGACCAATGGCGCGCCGCGCGAGACGGAGGCCGGGTCGAACAGCGAGATCGACCTGGATCTGTCGCAGGTGGATCTTTCCACTCCGCTTTCCGAGGCCGGGATTATTCGCTCCGTGCTTTTCGTGCCCCCCTCCATGCCCGCGACGGATCTGATGACCCGCATGCAGGCCGACCGCGTTCAGATGGCCCTGGTCATTGACGAATATGGCGGAACGGAAGGTCTCGTTTCGCTCGAGGACATCGTCGAGACGGTCTTTGGCGACATCGAGGATGAGCACGACGAGGACGAGGAGGCGATGATCGAAAAGTCCGGCGACGGCATCTGGACCGCCGATCCGCGCGTGCCGATCGAGGAGGTCGAGGAGGCGCTCGGCACCGATTTCCAGCTTGGCGACCTTGCCGAGGAGGTCGATACGCTCGGCGGCCTCGTCTTCTCGCTGGTCGGGCGCGTTCCGGTGCGCGGCGAGCTTCTCGCCGCCCGTGAACTGCCGGGCTATGAGTTCGAGGTTCTCGATGCCGACCCGCGTCGCATCAAGCGCCTGCGGATCCGCGCCCGCCGGCCCGAGGCTCGTGGCGTGGACGCACGCCGGCGGGTGCGCCGACCCGATGCTGCCTCCTGAGAGTGCTGAAGCGGCAACGCCGGGCGGGCTGACCGCCGGTTCCGCAATGCGCGGCTCTTGACCCTGGAAGCGCTGGCGAGGATCGTCCGTGAACGCGCGGGCGATTCGTTTTGGCCGGGCCTGGCGGGACCCCGCTCGTCGCGCCGCATGGCGGATGCCGCATGAGCGGTCGCGCCGCTGCGCATGGCGCGCAACCAACAGGAGCTGCGGCAGTGCTGCGAGTGGCGCAGGTGTTTCTTCTTGCCGACGGCTGGCGTCGGTGGCTTCTGTCCCTTCTGCTTGGCGCGCTGTCCGCGCTTGCCATGCCGCCGGTCGGCGCCTTTCCCGTCCTTGCCGTCTCTTTCCCGGGCCTTGTCTGGCTCATCGATGGCGCCATGCAGGTCGGGGTGCCGCGCCGGGCAAGGTTCAGGCCTGCGCTGGCCATCGGCTGGTGGTTTGGCTTTGGCTTTCATCTGGCCGGCCTTTGGTGGATCGGTCGCGCCTTTTTGGTGGAAGCCGACGTCTTCGCCTGGATGATCCCGCTCGCGGTTGTCGCCCTGCCGGCCGGGCTGGCGCTGTTCACCGGGCTCTCGGTTGCGGTCGCCGGTCTGTTCTGGCGTGACGGCTGGGACAGGATGCTGGTGCTTGCGCTGTCGCTTGCCTGCGGCGACTGGCTGCGCGGCCATGTGCTGACGGGGTTCCCCTGGAACGTGTGGGCCCATGCATTCTCAGGCGTGACGGCGCTGGCCCAACCGGTTTCCGTGATCGGCCTCTACGGGCTCTGCTTTGTCGTCGCCCTGATCTTTTGCGGCCTGGCCGGTCTTGCAGATGGCTCCCGCGGCGGTCGTCGCATGGCTGTGTTTTCCATCTCGCTCTTCATCGCGGTCGCGGGGCTGGGCGCTGCCCGTCTCGCGCTGACGCAGGTGCCGGAACCGCAGCCCGTGGCGCTGCGCCTCGTTCAGCCCTCCATTCCGCAGGAAGAGAAGTGGTTGCCGGAAAACCGCGCCCGCGTCTTCGAGACCTATCTGGAGATGAGCCGCGCGCCCTGGCGCGACGAGCTGGGGGAGAGCGGAACGGACACGTTGCCGCGCCTCGTCATCTGGCCGGAGTCCGCGCTTCCCTTCCTGCTGACGGAAACCCCCGACGCGCTGGCGGCCATCGCCGCGCTGCTCGGCCCGCGCGACACGCTGGTGACCGGAGCAGTTCGCGCCAGCGTCGAGGACGGCGGTCGCGTTTTCTACAACAGCGTTTATGTGCTCGGCGGCGACGGCGAGATCCGTGACGCCTACGACAAGGTGCATCTGGTTCCCTTCGGAGAGTATCTGCCGCTCAAGCCCTGGCTCGAGGCGATCGGGCTCACCAAGCTTGTGCCGCTGCCCGGCGAATTCCGGGCTGGGTTCCGTCCGCGCCTTCTGGCTCCGGTCGAAGGTCCGTCGTTTCTGCCGATGATCTGCTACGAGGCGATTTTCCCCGTTGTTGCGGAAGGACTTCCCGAGCATCCGGGCTTTCTCCTCAACGTCACCAATGACGCATGGTTTGGGGAGACCGCCGGCCCCTACCAGCATTTCGCCTTGTCGCGAATGCGCGCGATCGAACAAGGGCTTCCGCTGGTCAGGGTTGCGAACACCGGGATTTCCGCGGTGGTGGATCCGCTCGGCCGGGTCATCGCGAGCCGCTCTCTCGGCGTCACGGACAGGATTGACATCCGCCTTCCATCGGCAATGAAGCCGATAACGTCGGAAATAATACGACAAAAGGCATTGTTAATTATCCTGATTCTTTCGCTTGGACTCCTTGTCGTGACGCGATACGTAGGGGATGCGCGTAATGATTGACGAGTCGACGCGCGGCACGGCATCATAACAACCGCATCCGCGCGTATCGTACAGCGGGTTGTAGTCTGTGAAACTGCCGTGAAGAAAACGTGCCGGCACCTCGTCGCCGGGGGGGTGGTGAACGCGCGTTGGCAGTTCTTTATTGATGTGACTAAATAAAAATAAGTCTGGTCACAGAAATCCCCGAAACCGGAAAGAAGACAAATAATGAGCAGCAAAAAAGCACCGAACCCCATCGATGTGCATGTTGGAAGTCGCGTTCGCCTGCGTCGCATGATGCTTGGCATGAGCCAGGAAAAGCTCGGCGAGGCTCTTGGAATTACATTTCAGCAGATTCAGAAGTATGAAAAGGGCACCAACCGGATTGGTGCAAGCCGGCTTCAGCATATCGCCACGATCCTGAAAGTGCCGGTCGCTTTCTTTTTCGAGGACGCTCCGGGAACGCCCGACGAAGCTGCCGGCTTCGGCGAGGCCAAGCCGGCCTCCTATGTTGTCGACTTTCTTTCCTCTTCGGAAGGCCTTTCGCTCAACAAGGCTTTTGTCCGCATCGAGGACGCGAAGGTTCGCCGCCGTGTGGTCGAGCTGGTTCGCGCGCTCGCCGGCGAAGAGGCCTGACCCACGCGGGGCGGCCTCGCATTGGGAGCCTGAACGGATATCTCTCCGGCCGACCGGAAACAGGGCCGGCCGGAGCATGAGCGGTTGAACGGGACGTGCATGCGTCCCTTGTCAATGATGTCGGTGTTTCATTTGCGCGTGGCGCGGCGTCCACTCCGGGTGGACGCGCCCGTTCGGTCGAACGAGATTTCCCGCCAGAAATAGGCTGAACCGCAATCGGCAATAGGCGTCCCGACACAATCGGGGGCTTTCGAGGATTTTTTTGCCACTCGCGGAGGCGGTTCGCCCGTGAACCCTCCGATCAACTTGACGAAGCCGCGCCTTCACTGGCATGTGTCGAGCCGGGCGTCGGGGTGATCCTGCCGCCTGTTTCGATTTCTTCCCAGAAGGACGGTTGAACGTGGCTCGTCAAAACTACCTTTTCACTTCCGAATCCGTTTCGGAGGGACACCCCGACAAGGTCTGCGACCGTATTTCCGATACGGTCGTCGACGCTTTTCTTTCCGAGATGCCGGAAGCGCGTGTTGCCTGCGAGACGCTGGCCACGACGAACCGCGTTGTGATCGCTGGCGAGACCCGCGGTCCCGCGTCGATCACCAATGAGTACATCGCGCATCTGGCGCGCATGGCGATCAGGGACATTGGCT
This sequence comes from Stappia sp. ICDLI1TA098, assembly GCF_054880955.1. Taxonomy (NCBI): domain Bacteria; kingdom Pseudomonadati; phylum Pseudomonadota; class Alphaproteobacteria; order Hyphomicrobiales; family Stappiaceae; genus Stappia; species Stappia sp. ICDLI1TA098. Next base: position 870,310 of record NZ_JBTZBT010000002.1, on the reverse strand, counting down.
ACGAGCAGGAAGGCTTCCACTGGGAGAACTGCGACGTCAAGGTCTACCTGCACGCGCAGTCGGCGCATATTGCGCAGGGCGTCGATGCGGCCGACAATAAGGACGAGGGCGCGGGCGACCAGGGCATCATGTTCGGTTACGCCTGCCGTGAAACCCCGGAGCTGATGCCGGCGCCGATCTATTATTCGCACAAGATTCTCGAGATTCTCGCCGAGGCGCGCAAGTCCGGCAAGGAGCCTGTTCTCGGTCCGGATGCCAAGAGCCAGGTCACTGTTCGCTACGAGAACGGCCTGCCGGTCGGAATCACTTCGATCGTGCTGTCGACGCAGCACCTTGACGGCAGCCTGTCTTCCGACGACATCCGCCAGATCGTCGAGCCCTACATCCGCACCGCCATTCCCGGTGGCTGGATCGGCGACGATACCGTATGGCACGTCAACCCCACCGGTGCGTTCGTGATCGGCGGACCCGACGGCGACGCGGGCCTCACGGGGCGCAAGATCATCGTCGACACCTATGGTGGCGCGGCGCCGCATGGCGGCGGCGCGTTCTCCGGCAAGGATCCGACGAAGGTCGACCGCTCGGCCGCCTATGCGGCGCGCTATCTGGCCAAGAACGTCGTTGCGGCCAATCTTGCCGACCGGTGCACCATCCAGCTTTCCTACGCCATCGGCGTCGCCGAGCCGCTGTCGGTCTATGTCGACCTGCACGGCACGGGAAATGTTGCCGAGGAGAAGCTCGAGCTTGCCGTTCGCGAGGTCATGAACCTGACGCCGCGTGGCATTCGTCAGCACCTCAGCCTCAATCGCCCGATCTACGCCCGTACCGCGGCCTACGGTCACTTCGGCCGTGAGCCGGAGGCCGATGGCGGCTTCTCCTGGGAGAAGATCGACCTGGTGCATGCCCTGCGCGACGCCGTTTCTTAAGCGCGCGGATACGAGAGACAGTCGCCCCGCCCGGCATGTGCCAGACGCATGTGCCGGGCGACGCTTTACGCATCGCCCGTACGCAGGCCCGTGGCCTCGCGCGGCCGGTGTAAGGCCGCGGGCGCATTTGGCGGACGTCACCCAATGACCGATCACACCAAGGGTTCCTTCTTCGGCAGGCGCGTCGGCAAGCCGTTGCGCGTCAACAGGCGAACCCAGTTCGATGCGGCGATCGCGCGTCTGAACGTCGATCTTTCCGCACCCGCCCCGGCGGACCTGCGGACCTTGTTCGAGGCTCCGGTTGGCTCGGTCTGGCTCGAGATCGGCTTCGGTGGTGGCGAGCATCTCCTGCATGAGGCCGGTCGGTTGGCCGACACCGGCTTCATTGGCGTCGAGCCGTTCGTCAACAGCCTTGCCAAGGCCGTGGTGGAGGTCGACGAGCAGGGGCTCGACAATGTGCGCGTCTTCGACGATGACGCGATCAAGCTGCTCGACTGGTTGCCGGCAGGCGCGCTCGACGGCATCTACCAGCTCTATCCGGATCCCTGGCCGAAGCGGCGGCACTGGAAGCGCCGCTTCGTAAATCCGACCAACATCGACCGGTTCGCGCGCGTGCTGAAGCCGGGTGCGGTCTACCGTTTCGCCAGCGACATCGACACGTATGTCGACTGGGCGCTCGCCCGGTTCGCTGCCCGGGACGATTTCGACTGGACGGCTGAGAAGGCCACCGACTGGCGTGAGCCATGGCAGCCCTGGTCCGGTACGCGCTACGAGGAAAAGGCCTTCCGTGAAGGCCGGCGCGGCCACTACCTCGAGTTTCGCCGGCGTTGATCCGGCCTCGATATGCCGTCGCGAACGGGGCGTCCGCCGCCATGCCCGGCAAAGGGCACGGCGCGGGCCGTGGTGCGCGGGGCGGTGGAATCTTCTTGCTTTGGCGGCCCCCATCGCTATAGTCGGAAGCATTCAATCTCTATGGCTCGCGTGAGCAGTACGAGAGTGGGCCCCGCAAGGACCCGCTCTTTTTGTTTTGGACGAGCCGACAGACGGTCCGGCGTGCGTTCCAGGGGGATCCACCTCGGGGAACCGGGACCAAGAGTTAAGAGGAACGGGTGCAGGAACGGGAAACGCGGATCGTACGAGAGAACGGACTTGAGGCGCGGATCGCGGCGATGGTCGAGCCGGCCATTACCGATCTCGGCTTCCGCCTTGTGCGCATCAAGCTGTCCGGCCTTAATGGCCTGACCCTCCAGCTCATGGCCGAGCGGCCCGACGGAACCATGACCGTCGACGATTGCGAGAGCGTCAGTCGCGCCATCACTCCGGTGCTCGACGTCGAGGATCCGATCAACCAGGAATACCATCTGGAGGTCTCCTCGCCGGGCGTCGACCGGCCGCTGGTGCGGCCCGAGGATTTTCGGCGCTGGCGCGGTCATCTGGTCAAGCTCGAGCTTGAGGTTCCCCTCGATGGCCGCAAGCGCTTTCGTGGCGAGATCCGCGGTGTCGAGGATGGCAATCTGGTTCTGCGGCTCGAGGATCTGCCGGATGACGGTGTGCCGGACGTGCGCCTTTCCTTTGCGGATATGGCTGAAGCGCGCCTGGTCATGACCGACGCGCTGGTCGAGGCTGCCCTGAAGGCCGAGAAATCCGCGCGGCGCAAGGCCAAGAAGGCTCCCAAGGGCGTAGATGCCGGGGACGATATCGGCGGCGATTGAGCTGCCTTTGCGCCGGTTTCGGCCGGCGAGAAACATGAAGTGGCGCCGGATCCATCCGGCAAAGGCCAAGGACATGCGCCGGAAGGACGGCGCCAGAGGAGTGGACTGGGATGGCAATCAGTGCGAACCGGCTCGAGCTTCTGCAGATCGCGGACGCTGTGGCGCGCGAGAAGACGATCGACCGGAGCATCGTCATCGCGGCGATGGAGGACGCGATCCAGAAAGCCGCGCGTTCCCGCTACGGTTCCGAGACCGAGGTCCGCGCCGAGATCAACGCGCGCACCGGCGAGATCAAGCTGCAGCGTCTGCTCCTGGTCGTCGATGAGGTCGAGAACACCTCGACCGAGATCGGCATGAAGGATGCGCTGGTGCGCAACCCCGCTGCCCAGCTTGGCGACTTCATCGCCGAGCCGCTGCCGCCGCTCGACTTCGGCCGCATTGCCGCTCAGTCGGCCAAGCAGGTGATCGTGCAGAAGGTCCGCGAGGCGGAGCGCGATCGCCAGTATGACGAGTTCAAGGATCGTATCGGCGAAATCGTCAATGGCGTCGTCAAGCGCGTCGAGTACGGCAATGTGATCGTCGATCTCGGTCGCGGCGAGGCGATTGTCCGGCGCGACGAGCTGATCCCGCGCGAGCAGTTCCGCACCGGTGACCGCGTGCGTGCCTATATCTACGACGTGCGCCGGGAGCAGCGTGGCCCGCAGATCTTCCTGTCACGCACCCATCCGCAGTTCATGGCGAAGCTCTTCGCTCAGGAAGTGCCGGAGATCTACGACAATGTCATCGAGATCCGGGCGGTTGCCCGTGATCCGGGTTCGCGCGCCAAGATCGCCGTCATCTCCAAGGATAGCTCGATCGATCCTGTCGGCGCCTGCGTCGGCATGCGTGGCAGCCGCGTTCAGGCGGTGGTCGGCGAGCTTCAGGGCGAGAAGATCGACATCATTCCGTGGAGCGCGGACGAGGCGACGTTCATCGTCAATGCGCTGCAGCCGGCCGAGGTCGCCAAGGTGGTGGTCGACGAGGACGCGGAGCGCATCGAGGTTGTGGTTCCCGACGAGCAGCTGTCGCTCGCCATCGGCCGTCGCGGCCAGAATGTGCGTCTTGCCTCCCAGCTGACCGGCTGGGCAATCGACATCATGACGGAGCACGACGAGTCGGAGCGCCGCCAGAAGGAATTCGCCGAACGGACCCAGCTTTTCATGGATGCGCTCAACGTCGACGAGGTCGTCGGACAGCTGCTTGCGTCCGAAGGATTTGCCTCCGTCGAGGAAGTGGCGTATGTCGAACGCGACGAGGTGGCCTCCATCGAGGGCTTCGACGGAGATACGGCCGACGAGATCCAGGCGCGCGCACGCGAATATCTGGAAGAGGTCGAGGCAAAGCTCGACGGCGAGCGCCGCGAGCTGGGTGTTTCCGATGACCTTCGCGCCATCCCGGGGCTGACGACCGCCATGCTGGTGGCGCTCGGCAAGGACGAGATCCGGACGGTGGAAGATCTTGCGGGATGTGCCACCGACGATTTGACCGGCTGGACCGAGCGCGCCAATGGCGAGGTGCAGCGTCACGAGGGTGCCCTGAGCGCCCATGACGTTTCCCGCGCCGACGCCGAGGCCATGATCATGGCTGCGCGTGTCGCGGCGGGCTGGATCAGCCCGGAAGAGCTGGAGCTGGAGCCGGAGGTCGAGGAGACCGACGGGGACAGCGAGGCGGACGAAGCGGGTGAGGACGAGGCCGAGGGCGTCGTCGCAACCGGGGTCGTTCACGAGGTTTGAGCGCATCTCGCGCCGGCTTTCCCGCTCAGGCGGGGCGGACTGGCGCGCGGGCCGACGACATCATGGCCGCGCGGTGCGGGCGGAAGGGTGACCCTTCCGCAAGTGCCGGCGCGGTGATCGAACAAGGGGCTTGATGCGCTGTGCCCGACGGGCGCGCGCCGCCCCGGAGTGGCGCGGTGCCGAAGCGAAACGAGCCGTTGGAACGAAGCTGCGCGGTGTCGCGCCAGGTGCGTCCGGTGGCGGATCTGATCCGCTTCGTTGCGGCGCCCGACGGAACGATCGTGGCGGACCTGCGTCGCCGGCTTCCCGGCCGTGGCGTGTGGGTTACGGCTGATCGGGCAAGCGTCGAGATGGCGCAGAAGAAAAAGGTTTTCGCGCGCGCCCTCAAGGACAGCGGCGTGCGCGTCGAGGGCGATCTGGCCGAGGAGGTCGAGCGCCTTCTGGAGCGGGCCGCGCTGGATGCGCTGTCTTTCGCGCGCAAGGCGGGTGAGGTCGTGGCGGGGTTCGCCAAGGTCGAGGCTGCGTTGCGCGGCGAAAAAGTGATCGGGCTCGTTCATGCCGCCGGCGGCGGCGAGGATGGAGCCAGCAAGCTCGCGTCGATTGCGCGGGCACGTTTTTCCGATACCGGCGGGTGCCGGCTGATCGGTTGTTTTGCATCGACTCAATTGGATTTGGCATTGGGTCGGTCAAATGTGATACATGCTGCACTGCTTGCAGGTCGAGCAGGCGAGAACGCGCTTGCCCGGATCGCAGATCTGGAGCGGTTCCGCGCCGGTTTTCCGGCCGGCTTCCTAGAGGCGTCAGGTAGCGGTGTAAGTGATGCGGTGACCCAGGACTGAAGGCGATATGAGCGAAACGAAGAATCCCGGCGACAAGACGATCAGTATGGAGCGCAAGACACTGGGCCTGAAACGCTCCGGCGTTGAGCAGGGCACAGTGCGTCAGAGCTTCTCCCATGGGCGCAGCAAGGCGGTTGTGGTCGAGAAGAAGAAGCGCCGCGTCGTTGTGCCGGGCGAGACTTCCAAGACCGAAGTCGAGGCGCCGCAGCCCCAGCCGCAGCAGCCCTCCACGGCTTCCCGTGAGCGGCGTCAGGCCGATGCGGCCCCGGCGCGTCAGGCTGCGTCCGGCCAGCGTCCGCGCGGCAATATCCTGCGCACCCTGACCCAGGACGAGGCTGCTGCCCGTCAGGTGGCTCTGCGTGAAGCGCAGGTCCGCGAGGTCGAGGATCAGAAGCGTCGCGCCGAGGAAGAGGTTCGTCGTCGCGAGGAAGAAGCCAAGCGCAAGGCCGAGGCCGAGGAGCGTGCGCGTCTGGAGGCCGAGGAGGCCGCCCGTCGTGCTGCCGAGGAGGCCGCGCGTCCGCAGGTCGAAGAGCCGCGCGAAAAGGTTTCCGCCGCCGATGCAGCGGCCGCGCTGGGTGCTGTCGTGTCCGACAGCGGCAATGCCGAGCCAGGTGGACAGGCGCCGCGCGCTGATGCGCGCCCGGCTCCCGCCCGCAAGCCCGGTGCCGGCGCAGCAGCGCCTGCCGGTGATGATCGCAAGACCGTCAGCAAGGCGCCGAAGCGCGCGAAGGCTGTCACTCCCGAGCGTACGCCGTCCCCGGCGCGCGGTGCCGGCGACGACCGTCGCCGCTCGAAGCTGACGATCTCGTCGGCGACCGGCGATCAGGATGGGCGCAGCCGTTCGCTCGCCTCACTGCGTCGTCGCCGCGAGAAGGAGCGTCGCTCCGGCCAGCAGGTGGCGCGCGAGAAGATCTCCCGTGAGGTGGTTCTTCCCGAGGCGATCACCATTCAGGATCTCGCCAATCGTATGGCCGAGCGCTCCGTCGACGTCATCAAGCTGCTCATGAAGCAGGGTCAGATGATGAAGATCAACGACGTGATCGACGCCGACACGGCCGAGCTGATCGCCGAGGAGATGGGCCACAAGGTCAAGCGTGTCTCGGAGGCGGATGTCGAGGACGGACTGTTCTCGCTGGCCGATGCCGATGAGACGCTGGTCCAGCGCCCGCCGGTCGTCACGATCATGGGTCACGTCGACCACGGCAAGACCTCGCTGCTCGACGCGCTGCGTCGTTCCAAGGTCGTGCAGGGCGAGGCCGGTGGCATCACCCAGCATATCGGTGCCTATCAGGTCGAGCGGAACGGTCAGAAGATCACCTTCATCGACACCCCGGGTCACGCTGCCTTTACGCAGATGCGTGCCCGTGGCGCGAAGGCGACGGATATCGTCATCCTGGTGGTTGCCGCCGATGACGGCGTGATGCCGCAGACCCGCGAGGCAATCAGCCACGCCAAGGCTGCCGGCGTGCCGATCATCGTTGCCATCAACAAGATGGACAAGCCGGGCGCCGATCCGACCAAGGTCCGCACGGAGCTTCTGCGCGACGAGATCGTCGTGGAGTCGATGGGCGGTGACGTCATCGAGGTCGAGGTCTCGGCACTCAAGGGTACCAATCTCGACAAGCTGCTCGAGATGATCCTGCTTCAGTCCGAGGTTCTCGAGCTGAAGGCCAATCCGGATCGCACTGCCGAGGGCATCGTCATCGAGGCCCAGCTCGACAAGGGTCGCGGCCCGGTCGCAACGGTGCTGGTTCAGAAGGGCACGCTCAAGGTCGGCGACATTCTCGTGGCCGGCTCCGAGTGGGGCCGCGTTCGCGCCATGCTCGACGAGAACAGCCAGCAGCAGAAGGAAGCTGGACCGTCCAAGCCGGTCGAGGTCCTCGGCTTCAACGGCACCCCGGCGGCCGGCGACATGGTCGCCGTCGTTGAGAACGAGGCCCGTGCCCGCGAGATCGTCGATTATCGCCAGCGTCTGCTGCGCGAGAAGACCAGCGTGCGCGAACTCGGCGCCCGCGGCTCGCTCGAGCAGATGATGAACCGCCTGCAGGAAACCGGTCACAAGGAGTTCCCGCTCCTGATCAAGGCCGACGTGCAGGGCTCGGCCGAAGCCATCGTCGGAGCGCTTGACGCGCTTGGTACCGACGAGGTCAAGGCCCGCATCATCCATTCGGGTGTTGGCGGCATCACCGAGAGCGACGTGACGCTTGCCACGGCCTCCAATGCCCCGATCATCGGCTTTAACATCCGCGCCAACAAGCAGGCGCGCGATGCGGCCGAGCGTGAGGGCATCGAGATCCGCTACTACAACATCATCTACGATCTCGTGGATGACGTTAAGGCAGCCATGTCCGGCCTTCTGTCGCCGGAGCGTCGCGAGACCTTCCTCGGCAACGCGGAAGTGCGCGAGATCTTCAACATCACCAAGGTCGGCAAGGTCGCCGGCTGCCTCGTCACCGAGGGTACTGTCGAGCGTGGCGCGGAAGTGCGCCTCATCCGCGACGATGTGGTGATCCACGAAGGCAAGCTCGGCACGCTGAAGCGCTTCAAGGACGAGGTGAAGGAAGTTCAGTCCGGCCAGGAATGTGGCATGAACTTCGTCGGCTACCAGGACATGCGTCCCGGCGACGTCATCGAGTGCTACCGGGTCGAAGAGGTGGCCCGCACGCTGTAACCACGGCGGCGCGAAATCTGACAGGCGCCGGCGGGTCTTCTCCCGCCGGTTTTGCCGTTTGGCCGGGGCGTTTCGCGCCGGCCAGGCGGCTCCGCCGATTCGCCCCGACCTCACGCCTGGATCTTACCCATGTCGAATTCGAACCGGACACCGGCCGGAATGCCTTCGCAGCGCCAGTTGCGCGTCGGCGAGCTTGTGCGCAAGGAAGTCTCAGACATCCTGTCGCGCGGCACGCTTGCGGATCCCGTCCTCGACGGCACCATCATCTCCGTGCCGGAAGTGCGCATGACGCCGGACCTGCGTCTGGCGAGCTGCCTCGTCATGCCGCTTGGCGGCAAGGACGGCGACAAGGTGGTGGAGGCGCTGAACCGCAGCGCTCGTGTCATTCGCCGCGACCTCGCACGCCGGATGACCATGAAGTTCCTTCCCGACCTGCGGTTCGTTCTCGACACCCGTTTCGACGACGACGACCGGATCACCACGCTGCTGAATCGCGACGACGTGCGCCGCGATATCGACGCGGACGAGGCCGGCGACGGTTCCGAGACCGACGACCGGACCTGACATGGCTCGACGCAGGAAAGCGAACCGCAACCGCATCGACGGCTGGCTGGTGCTCGACAAGCCCGTCGGCCTGTCGTCCAACGATGCGCTGACGCGGCTGAAGAAGATCTTTCATCCCGAGAAGGTTGGACACGCGGGCACGCTGGATCCGCTCGCCTCTGGCTGTCTGCCGATTGCCTTCGGCGAGGCGACGAAGACCGTTTCCTTCGCCATGGACGGCCGAAAGGTCTACCGCTTCACCGTGCGCTGGGGCGAGGCGACGGCGACAGACGACACCGAGGGCGACGTGATTGCCACGTCGCCGGTGCGCCCTGACGCAGCCGCTATCCGCGCCGTTCTGCCGGAATTCACCGGAACGATCGCGCAGGTGCCGCCAAAATACTCCGCCATCAAGGTCGACGGCGCGCGCGCCTATGACCTGGCCCGTGGCGGCGAGGAGGTCGAGCTTGCGGCGCGCGAGATCGACGTCCACCGGCTGGATCTCGTCGACTGTCCGGATACCGACCATGCCGTTCTCGAGGCGGAATGCGGCAAGGGGACCTACGTTCGCTCGCTCGCCCGCGACATCGCCGAGCGTCTCGGCAGCCGTGGACACGTGAGCGAATTGCGGCGTCTCCTCGTCGGCCCCTTCGGCGAGGATGACATGATTCCGCTGGAAACTCTGGAGGAGTTGGGGCAATGTGCGCCCGGCGAGGGCCTCGACGAGGACCACGCACGCTTCATCATGCCTGTTCAGACCGCGCTGGACGACATCCCGGCGCTGGCCGTGAGCAGGCAGGATGCCGCCCGTCTCCGACAGGGGCAGGGCGTATTGCTGCGCGGGCGCGATGCCCCCGTGTTTACCGGGCCGGTCTCGGTCACGGCTCAAGGCGAGCTGGTGGCCATTGGCGAGGTGGAACGCGGGGAACTCCTGCCCAGGCGCGTTTTTAATCTCGCGGACCTTTGAGGATCCGTGACGTCTCAGGAAAGGACTGACCGATGTCGATTACCGCGGAACGCAAGGCGGAACTCATCAAGGAATACGGGATCAAGGAAGGCGACACCGGCTCTGCCGACGTGCAGGTCGCTGTCCTGACCGAGCGGATCGTCAACCTCACCGACCACTTCAAGACCCACGGCAAGGACAACCATTCCCGCCGCGGCCTCCTGAAGATGGTGAGCCAGCGCCGTTCGCTCCTGGATTACCTGAAGAAGACCGACGTGGCGCGCTACCAGAACCTGATCCAGCGTCTGGGTCTGCGTCGCTAACGAGTTGAAGGGCGCGGCGTCCGCAAGGGCGTCGCGCCTTCTGTCTTCGGTGCCGGTGCGGCGCGTCCGGAGGGATGCGCGACCGGAGCCGCGAGGAAGGCCGCAGACACGGCCTCTTGGCGGTCATGGGGCAGGATAGCAGGTGGCTTGGCGAGCTTTCCGGGCGTGTCCTGGAATACCTCCGAGCCCCCCGGTGTCTTGCCCGTGGCGCGTCGTTCACAGGCGATGGCTGTCCGAGAAGGCGAGGCTGTTGCCACAAGGGATCGACCCGCCCGAGCCGCGCATGATGTGCGCGGTGTCGGCGAGGGTCCCACAGACCGACCCGCGACAGGCGCCAGCAGCGCGGCGCGGGCGATCTCAAGTTAGGAAGAGACATGTTTGATATTCATCGCGTGGAAGTCGACTGGGGCGGACGCCCGCTGACCCTCGAGACGGGCAAGGTTGCCCGCCAGGCTGACGGCGCAGTGCTTGCCACCTACGGCGAGACCAAGGTCCTTGCCACGGTCGTCGCCGCCAAGTCGCCCAAGCCGGGCCAGGACTTCTTTCCGCTGACCGTGAACTACCAGGAGAAGACCTACGCAGCCGGCAAGATCCCCGGTGGCTTCTTCAAGCGCGAGGGGCGCCCCTCCGAGCATGAGACGCTGACATCGCGTCTGATCGACCGCCCGATCCGTCCGCTGTTCGTCGACGGCTTCAAGTGCGACACCCAGGTGATTATCACCGTCCTGTCGCACGATCTGGAGAACGCTCCCGATATCCTGGCGATGGTCGCAGCCTCGGCCGCGCTCACCATTTCGGGCATCCCCTTCATGGGGCCGATCGGTGGCGCGCGCGTTGGCTACATCAATGGCGAGTATGTGCTCAACCCGTTGATCGACGACATGCAGGAGTCCTCGCTGGACCTCATCGTCGCCGGCACCACCGAAGCGGTTCTGATGGTTGAATCGGAAGCCAAGGAGCTTGCCGAGGATGTCATGCTCGGCGGCGTCATGTTCGGCTTCCAGCAGTTCCAGACCGTGATCGGCGCCATCGTCAAGCTGGCCGAGACGGCCGCGCGCGAGCCGCGCGAGCTGAACCTGCCGGATCACTCCGCGCTTGCCGCCCGTGTCAAGGAGCTAGCCAGCGAAGAGCTGACCGCCGCTTATGCGATCCGCGAGAAGACCGAGCGCCGCAATGCCATCGACGCGGTGAAGGCCAAGACCTTCGAGACCATGTCCGCCGAGGCGGGCGAGGCCGGTCTCGAGAAGGTTGTGTTCGGCGACCTCTTCAAGAAGACCGAAGCCGGCATCGTGCGCGGCGCGATCCTTGACAAGGGCGAGCGCATCGACGGGCGCGACCTGAAGACGGTTCGCCCGATCGTGTCGGAAGCGGGCATCCTGCCGCGCGCACACGGTTCGGCGCTCTTCACCCGCGGCGAGACCCAGGCTCTTGTCGTCGCCACGCTCGGCACCAATGACGACGAGCAGTTCGTCGATGCGCTGGAGGGCACCTACAAGGCGACCTTCATGCTGCATTACAACTTCCCGCCGTACTCCGTCGGCGAGACCGGCCGCATGGGTTCGCCCGGCCGCCGCGAGATCGGACACGGCAAGCTCGCATGGCGCGCCGTGCATCCGCTGCTGCCGCCGCATCACGAGTTCCCCTATACGCTTCGCGTCGTGTCCGAGGTCACCGAGTCGAACGGTTCCTCCTCGATGGCAACCGTCTGCGGCACCTCGCTTGCCCTGATGGACGCCGGTGTTCCGCTCAAGGCTCCGGTGGCGGGCATCGCCATGGGCCTGATCAAGGAAGACGAGCGCTTCGCGGTCCTCTCCGACATTCTCGGTGACGAGGATCACCTCGGCGACATGGACTTCAAGGTGGCCGGCACGGCCGAGGGCGTGACCTCGCTGCAGATGGACATCAAGATCGATGGCATCACCGAGGAGATCATGAAGGTCGCCCTGGCGCAGGCGCGCGACGGCCGCATTCATATCCTGAGCGAGATGGCCAGCGCGCTTTCCGAGGCACGCACCGAGCTTGGCGAATACGCGCCGCGCATCGAGGTGATGAAGATCCCGGTGGACAAGATCCGCGAAGTGATCGGTTCGGGCGGCAAGGTGATCCGCGAGATCGTCGAGAAGACCGGCGCCAAGATCAACATCGAGGACGACGGCACCGTCAAGATCGCTTCGTCGGACGGCAAGGCGATCCAGGCGGCCATCAACTGGATCAACTCCATCGCCGCCGAGCCGGAAGTCGGTGTGGTCTACGAGGGCCGCGTCGTCAAGACGGTGGACTTCGGTGCCTTCGTCAACTTCTTCGGCGCCAAGGACGGTCTGGTCCACATCTCCCAGCTTGCTCCGCAGAAGGTTGCCAAGACCACGGACGTGGTCAAGGAAGGCGACAAGGTCTGGGTCAAGCTCATGGGCTTCGACGAGCGCGGCAAGGTTCGCCTGTCGATGAAGGTTGTCGACCAGGAGACCGGCAAGGAGCTCGAGGCGGACGCCTGATTTAGGCGCCGGCTTTTCCGCGGAAACGCGGCTGAGGAAACAGGAAAGGGCCGGCGCGATGCGCCGGCCCTTTTTGTTTTGTGCCCTCTGTCCTGTCGATCGGGCTCTTCTAGAGCGGTATCGCCGAGCGCGGCGCGGAGAGCGTGTCGTGGGCGCGCACGAAGGCGCGGAACGCATCGCCCGGCATCGGTCGTCCCAGGTGAAACCCCTGGATCAGCCGGCAGCCGAGGGCGGTCAGGGCCTCGCATTGCCCTTCCGTCTCCGCGCCCTCGGCAATGACGTCGAGCCCGAGGCTTCCCGCGAGCGCGACAATCGCCTCAATGAGCGCCGGCGCGTCGAGGTCGCTTTCCAGGTCGCGGACAAACGAGCGGTCGATCTTGAGCGTGTCGATCGGGAACCGCTTGAGATTGCTCAGCGAGGAATATCCGGTGCCGAAATCGTCAAGAGACAGGCGGACGCCGAGCGCGCGGAGGGCGCTCAGCGTCTGCACCGGGTCGCTGCCCGTTTCGTCGAACATCACGCTTTCGGTGATCTCGAGATGCAACTGTTCGGGCGGCATGCCGGTCGTGTTCAACGCGCTGCGGACCAGATCGAGGAAGCGTTCGTCGCGGCACTGGCGGGGCGAGACGTTGACGCTGAGCATCGGCAGGTCGATCCCTTCCGTGCGGCAGGCCTGGTGGAAACGGCAGGCCGTTTCCAGTACGAAGGCGCCGAGCGGTACGATCAGGCCGGTGTTCTCTGCAATGGGAATGAAATCCTTCGGAGGGATCTCGCCCTTGTCCGTGTCCGTCCAGCGCACAAGCGCCTCGCAGCCGGCAACACGTCCGGCGACGACGTCGATGACGGGCTGGTAGTGAAGCTGGAGTTCCTGGCGGTCGATTGCCCGCCGCAGCGCGCTTTCAATCTCCATCGCCTGCGCGGCCTGCTCGTTCATGTGCGCCGAGAAGAACCGCACCGCATTTCCGCCGTCGGCCTTGGCGTGATACATGGCGGTGTCTGCCTGGCGCAGAAGTCCGTCCGCGTCGCGGCCGTCGGCCGGAAACACGGTGATGCCGATGCTGGCGGTGGAAAAGACCTCCGCGCCGCGCCCCACGACAATCGGTCGGGCGAGGGTGTCGAGGATCCGCGAGGCGGTCTCCTCGATGTCCCAAAGGTCCCGCGCGTGGGCCAGGATCACCGCGAACTCGTCGCCGCCGAGGCGCGCAACGGTGTCGTTCTCGGCGAGAGCCGCCGAAATGCGCGTCGCCGCGGCGGTGATCAGCTCGTCGCCGGCGCTGTGGCCGAGCGTGTCGTTGATGTTCTTGAAGCGATCCAGATCGAGAAAGAGCAGCGCCACCGACTGCTTCTCCCACTCCGCCCGTGCCAGCGCCTGCACAAGGCGGTCGCGGAAGAGATAGCGGTTGGGCAGGCCCGTCAGCCCGTCGAAGTTCGCCTGACGGACGATCAGTTCCTCCTGCCGCTTGCGCTCGGAAATATCCGCGATGGTCACATAGTAGGCGTCTATCCCGTTCCAGCGCGTTTCGCGAACGTGCATCTCGATCCAGATGATGCGCCTGTCCTTACCCACGGCGCGCGCCTCATAGACGCTTGGCGCGCTGGCCCCCGCGCGTCGCGCCTGATTGTAGGACAGAAGCCGAACCTGCTCGTCGGGCGGGAACAGGTCGGTGAGCCACATGTCGGTGACACTCTGACGTTCGCTCTTGTCGTAGCCGAGGATCTCCAGAAGCGCGTCGTTCAGGTAGAGGATCCGCTCGCCGCCGTAGATGCACACCCCGTGCAGCGATTTGTCGATCAGGGAGCGGAATTGCGCGTTGGTGTCTCGCAGGTCCGTGAAGACATTCTGCAGCGCCTTGCCGAGTTCGTTGAACTCAGCCACACGCCCGGGGCGATAGTTCAGGTCTCGGGAATCCTTGCGGATATGGGCCGCGTAGCCGAGCAGCCGCTCGAGCGCCGGGCTCATGAACCTGTGCAGCGTGTAGGCGGCGAGCAGCGATGCGGCCACCAGATAGAACAGGAAGGGAAGAAAGATCTCCCTGTAGGTCTGCTGCACGTTCCGGAGCGTCTCGTTCGGGCGGCTGGAGACGATATAGGCTTCATCCATCTCTCCGGCCGTGCTCAGGCTGCTGCGCACATAAAGGCGCTGGTTCTCGATGACGTGGTCGGTGGTTGCCAGCGCACTCAGGGCGTCCTGGGGCAGCTTCTCGCCGCGTGGCGCGCCGAACTGAGCGATGATGCTGTCGCGATGAATGAGCGTGACCCGCTCCGTGTCGAGGGCATTGGCGATGTCCACCATGAACGGCAGGCTGTCGTTGAAAACATATGCCCCGACGAGATGGCCGAGCACCTGCCCGTCTTCATTGTCGACGACAGGGATGGACGCGGCGGCGAGCAGAACCGTCTCCCCGTCTTGCCGGCCGACATGAAACTCCCACGAGCTGTTGACCATTGCCTCGCGGGCCGCGGCGGGAAGGACCGCGTTCACGTCGAAGATCGAATAGCTGGCGTCCACCCAGCCCGGCTCTCCGGGAAGGTCGACGATCAGCATCTCGAACTGCGCCCCCATGCGCTGCCAGGTGGTGTCCTCAAGCAGCTCCGCGACCGCACGCTTGTCGCGCGCGCGCAGCGCGTTGCGCAAGGCCGGCTCGCCTGCCAGCCGGCGCTGGAAGGTGTCGAGGCGCGACAGCGTCTGCTCGAAGACGAGGTGGACGAGCGCGCTTTCCTTGCGCGCGAACCTCTCGACCTCACGGTCCGCGATCGACAGGCTGCTCACATAGCTGATCGAGAACAGCAATGTCGACGTGACGACAAGTGCGATGGCGAACAGCCCCAGGACGAGACTGTTGAAGCTGATCTCGTGCTTCCGATTTTTCTTCATTGGGAGTAGCGGTATGCTCGTCGCTTCAGTTGCTCGATCCGTTGTCGCGGATCCTTGGATGTGACCAAAGCGAAGGTGCCGGCATAGACCGGCGGCACTTCAGCCCGCCGTCCCGACTGGTCGAGCGCGATTGCCTCGGCGATCGCCACGCCGCTGTCGTCGTCCATGCGCATCGCGGTTGCAGTCAGACGTCCCCGGGCGATCAGCTCGAGTTCCTCGCTGCCGCCTCCCCAGCCGTTTGTCGCAACCTTGCCGACGAGACCGAGTTGCTCGATCGCCTCGCTGACACCGAGCGCGATTTCTGTCGAACAGGCATAGATGAAACCGATCCGGTCGTCGCGTCCGAGAAGGCTGAGCGCCGCGGTGCGGGCCTTTTCGCGGTCGAAACCGACGAAATAGGTGGCAGCCAGCGTCTTGTCCGTACGCTTGAGCATCGCCGTGCGAAAGGTCTCCCCGCGAGCGCGGCTGACAAAGCCGGGCTCGCCGTAGAAGATCGCGAAGCGCTCGTGCTCCGGTCGGCTTTCCACATAGTGGTCGATCAGAAGCCGGGTGCCTTCCTCATGGTCGAAGCCGACATAGAGGAATGGCTGTGCCTTGCCCCATTCGCGAACCGGCGTCGTGATGTTCTGCAGGATGACCTTGGGCCTGCTGCGGCTGACGAGGCGTTCGATGAGAGACCTTTGACGGAAGGAGTCGAGCATGAAAATGAGGTAGTCTGGATCGCTCGCGAGCGCGTCGAGAACCATATTGGTCTGCCTGCGCATGTCTCGATCCTGCGGCGCCTTCCGCTCGGCGATGGTGAAGGGGACCTGCAGTTCCCCGAGCCTGGCCCGCAGGGCGGCGATGCTGCGCCGCCAGTGTTCGGAATATTCGGTGCGCGAGGTGACGATGGCGATGTGGACCGGACGTTTTTCGCCGGCGATCGGCACGGCGTTTTTCGATACGCGATCATAGAAGCGCAGGCTGCGTGCGCTTTCTTCAGGATGTTCCGTGAGGAAAGTCTTGAGCGGCATGTTGCCGCTCATTGCGCCGCCGCCGATGTGTTGGGCGGCCGCCGGGTGGTATTGCCCGCCCAACAGGATGCACAGAAGAGCGAGCACGACCGTCGGAGTGCATTTGATTTTCTTGCGCACAACGACAATCCAGGGTTCGACGTGACGTGTTCGATTCTGAAACAGCGAATCGTTCGATGCAAGGATGATATCTATCGGCATAGCCGTTCAGTCGTTAACGGACCCGGACGCCGGCAAGGACTTTGTCCACCTTCCCGTCGAGGATGGACGGCCGACGGGAGCTTCCGGCGCGGGCGTTGCACGCGCCGGTCAACCTGATATACCGCAAACCTGAAAAGCTCGAGGGCGGTAGCAAGGGACGGAAATCGATATGCCGGCAATGCGTCTAGCCGTTGTGGGAGCCGCGGGGCGGATGGGCGGAGCGCTTGTCCGCGCGATCTCGCAGATGGATGGCGTCGAGCTCGCGGGAGCCGTCGAGCGTCCGGGTGCCGAGGCGATCGGCAAGGATGCGGGTGTTCTCGCCGGGCTCCAGCCGAACGGCGTTATCGTGGTCGACGATCCGCTTCGCGTCTTTGCAGATTGTGACGGCGTGCTTGATTTCACCGCCCCTGCCGCCACGCGTGTCTTCGCCGAGCTTGCCGCCCAGGCGCGCATCGTTCACGTCATCGGCACCACCGGCATGAGCGAGGAGGATGTGGACGCCGTTCGGCCCGCCGCCCGCCATGCCCGTATCGTCAAGTCCGGCAACATGAGCCTCGGCGTGAACCTGCTGGCCGCCATGGTGCGCCGCGCGGCCGCGGCCCTCGACGAGGATTTCGACATCGAGGTGCTGGAAATGCACCATCGAAACAAGGTTGACGCTCCTTCGGGAACGGCATTGATGCTGGGCGAGGCGGCTGCCGAAGGCCGGGGCATCGACCTGGCGACCCGCTCCGTGCGCCAGCGTGACGGCATCACCGGCGAGAGGCCGCGCGGCGACATCGGCTTTGCCACCTTGCGCGGCGGCACGGTGATCGGCGACCACAGCGTCCTGTTCTCCGGTCCGCTCGAGACCGTCACCCTCTCCCACCACGCCCAGGATCGGCAGATTTTCGCCCGCGGCGCCATCAAGGCGGCTCTCTGGGCGCGGGGCCGCAAGCCCGGCTTCTACACGATGGACGACGTTCTCGGCCTTTCCGACTGATCGACAGCGGAGGCTTCGCCGCTGGCGCCTTGCGCGCCCGGATCTTCCAACTGGAGACACTGCGACATGGAACATCTTCTGGTTCTCGTCCGTCACGGGCAGAGCGAATGGAACCTGAAAAACCTGTTCACCGGCTGGAAGGATCCGGACCTGACGGAGAAGGGGATCGAGGAAGCGAAGCTGGCCGGTGCCAAGCTGCGCGATCTGAAGCTCGCCTTCGACGTCGCCTACACCTCGGTTCTGACCCGCGCCCAGCATACGCTGGATCTCATCCTGTCCGAACTGGGGCAGGACGGGCTCGAGACCATTCGCGATCAGGCGCTCAACGAACGCGACTACGGCGATCTGACCGGCATGAACAAGGATGAGGCGCGCGAGAAGTTCGGCGAGGAGCAGGTGCACATCTGGCGCCGCTCCTTCGACGTGCCTCCCCCCGGCGGTGAGAGCCTGAAGATGACGGCCGAGCGCGTTCTGCCCTACTACCGGGCGCAGATCCTTCCGCAGGTTCTGTCCGGAAAGCGCGTCATTGTCGCGGCGCACGGCAACTCGCTGCGATCGCTGGTGATGGAACTCGAGGGTCTGTCGCCGGAGGAGATCCTGAAGAGGGAGCTGGCGACCGGTGTCCCGATCGTCTACCGGCTCACCGAGGACGGCCGGATCTCGTCGGTGCAGGACCTCTCCGACTGACGGGACTGCGAGCCCCTCGCGAGCTCGAGGACAGAAACGAAAAAGGCGCCGCGCGGGATCGCGCGGCGCCTTTTTTTTGTCCGTCCCGTTCCGCGAGGGCGGGGCTTCAGATGCTGAAGCCTCCCTCGGCGGCGATCTGGCGCAGCGCCCGCTCTGGACGCGCGCCGACATGGCCGATGACTTCGGCGGCGCACAGGCAGCCGAGTTCCGCCGACATGGACAGGTCGTAGTCGCGCGACTGGGCAACCAGGAAGCCCGCGGCGAAGAGATCGCCGGCGCCGGTCAGGTCGACGATCTCGTCGACCTTCTGTGCGGGGACGCGCACGGTCTTCTCACGCGAGATCGCCATCGCGCCCTCGGCGCCGAGTGTCAGCGCGGTCAGCGCGCAGTCCTCGCGCACGGCGGCGATGGCCGTATCGACATCGGCGGTTTCGTAGAGCGCGCGCAGTTCGTGCTCATTGGCGAACAGGAGGTCGATGGTTCCGTCGCGCATCATCGCCAGGAACTCGCTGCGATAGCGGTCGACGCAGAAGCTGTCGGAAAGCGTCAGGCTGACTTTCCGGCCGGCGCCATGGGCGATCTCCGCAGCCTTCAGGAAGGCGCGCTTCGCCGCCGGCGGGTCCCACAGGTAGCCTTCCATGTAGGTAAAGGCGGAGGCCGCCACGACCTGCGGATCGACATCGTTCTCCGAAAGCTCGACGCAGGCACCCAGGTAGGTGTTCATCGTGCGCTCGCCGTCCGGCGTGATCAGGATCATCGAGCGTGCCGTCGGCACGCCGTCGATCAGGGCGGGGGTCTCGAAGTGGACACCGGTGCCACGCATGTCGTGGCGATAGGCGTCGCCGAGATCATCCTTCGCGACCTTGCCGAAATAGGCGGTCTTGCCGCCGAGCGAGGCAACGGCGGCGGCGGTGTTGCCCGCGCTGCCGCCGGAGATGCGCGTCGTCTGGCCCATCCTCTCGTAAAGCCGGACGGCCTCTTCGGTGTCGATCAGGCGCATCGAGCCCTTCACGAGGCTTTCCCTGGCGAGGAAGTCTTCCTCCACATGGGCGAAGACATCGCAGATCGCGTTGCCGATGCACAGAGCGTCGAAGGTCTGGCTGGTCATTGGTGTCGAAAATCCTCTTCTCGGCATTGGCGTTTGTCGGATCCGGGCCGGGCGCCGAAGCGGTCTGGCCATGGGCGGGGTTCAGATCCCGGGGGTCGGGCGAAGCGCCCGGTTGGCTTCCGGCTCGCGGATCTTGTCGCGGAAGGCGGCGGCGGGATAGACGCCGAGCAGCTTCAGTTCGGCGCAGAAGAACTCGAGTTCCTCAAGCGCCAGCGCGACGGAGCGGTCGTCGGGATGTCCTTCCACGTCGGCGTAGAACATGGAGGCGAAGAACTGTCCCTCGAGCTGGTAGGATTCGAGCTTCGTCATGTTGACGCTGTTGGTGGCGAAGCCGCCGAGCGCCTTGAAGAGCGCCGCCGGAACGTTGCGCACCCGGAAGATGAAGGTGGTGATCACCGGCTGGCCGTTATTTTTCGCCTTGACTGGCTCCGGCGACAGGATGAGGAAGCGCGTCGTGTTGTGGGCGGCATCCTCAACGTCCCGGCGCAGGATTTCCAGCCCGTAGGCTTCGGCCGCCATCTCGGGGGCGAGGGCCGCCGCGCTGAGGTCGCCGCGCTCGGCGATCTGGCGCGCGGAGCCGGCGGTGTCGGCGCCAATCACCGGCGACAGGCCGAGTTCGCGAATGATCTTGCGGCACTGGCCGAGCGCCATGATGTGGCTCTGGACGCTCTTGAGCGTCTCGATCCGCGCTCCGGGAAGCGCCATAAGCTGGAAGCGGATGGGGAGGAAATACTCGCCGATGATGTTGAGCGAGGAGCGCGGCAGCAGATGGTGGATGTCGGCGACCCGGCCAGCGACGGAATTCTCCACCGGGATCATTCCAAGATCGGCCTCGCCATTCTCCAGCGCGGTGAAGCAGTCCTCGAATGTCGCGCAGGGCACCGGCTCGCAATCCGGAAAGGCGTCGCGGCATGCCATGTGCGAGTTTGCACCGTATTCGCCCTGGAAAACGATCTTCTTCTGTTTCGACATCGGGTTGGACCAGCTTGTCAGGAGTGTCGGGTGGTGGTGCGGTGACCGAGGACGGCGCGCGCGGCGTCGAGGTCGGCAGGCGTGTTGACGTCCATGGGCGTCGAGTCGATCAGGCTGACGTCGATGCGCATGCCCGCCTCCAGCGCGCGCAGCTGCTCCAGGCTCTCCCGACGCTCGAGGGTGGAGGGCGGCAGTGCGACGAAGCGCTCCAGCGCCGCGCGGCGATAGGCATAGAGGCCAATGTGCTGGTAGAGCGGCCCCGGTCCGCTCGGCGCCGTCGCGCGGGTGAAATAGAGCGCCCGCAGGCGGTTCTCGTCGACTGGCGTGCCGATGGTCTTGACCATGCCCGGGTCGGTGCGGCCCGCCTCCGTGCGGATTTCGGTCGCGATCGTGCCGATATCGACGGCTGGGTCCCGCAGCGGCGCGAAGGTGGCGCGGATCGCTTCGGGATCGATCAGGGGCACATCCCCTTGCAGGTTCAGCACCACGTCGAATTCACCGTCCGGGTCGATGCTGCGGACGGCGGCGCAGACGCGATCAGAGCCGCTGGCAAGGTCGGGATCGGTCAGCACGGCCCGCCCGCCCGCCGCTTCCACCGCATCGCGGATGCGCGGGTCATCGCAGGCGACGACGACCGGGCCGATCCCGGCCTCCTCGCCGCGCGCGAGAACATGGGCGATCATCGGTTTCCCGGCAATGTCGGCGAGAGGCTTGTCGGGAAGACGCGACGATGCCATTCGCGCCGGAATGACGACAAGGGCTCGGATCACGAAAGTTCCTTCACGGTGGACGACATCGCAGCAGGCACGGAAAAACCCACCCGCGCCCGCCGTTTGGGGGGCATCGGGGAAGCGGTCTCGGTGGGCGCCGGGAAAGGTGCGAAAAACGTGACTTTCCCGGGAAAATCAGCTGCGATCATTTGTATCATCGATTGCTCTTTTAAAGCTATGGACACGGGCGTCAAAAACTTTGTAGTTTCCGGCGACTTTTTCACCACGCGCTGCGTTGCGCGGGGCCCTCTCGTCATGGGCATGCCTGACAGGGGTCCCTGAACGTGGCCGCGCCGCAATAGACTAGAGTTGGAGCCAGCGGGAATGAACTCTGCCAAGCTAAACACGATCGCCGGCGCGGTCCTCTTCGTCCTTCTCCTGACGATGGGACTCGGCATTCTCTCGGAAATCCTCTTCGAGCGGCATGAGCCGGAGAAGCCGGGCTTCGAGATTGTCGTCGCCGAGGCTGGTGGAGAAGAAGGCGGTGCTCCCGCCGCGGACGAGCCTCAGGTTGAGCCGATCGCGGTTCGCCTGGCCAGCGCCTCCGCCGAGGACGGCGAGAAGCTGACGCGCGCCTGCGCCGCCTGTCACGATTTCTCCAAGGGCGGCCCCAACAAGGTCGGCCCGGAGCTGTGGGGCATTCTCGGTCGCAAGCCGGGTGGCCGCGAGGGCTTCCGCTATTCCAACGCCATGGTCGCCTATGGCGATGAAGTCGGCGAGTGGACCTACGATGAGCTCGATCACTTCCTGACGAAGCCGAAGGATCTCGTTCCCGGCACCGCCATGGGCTATGCCGGCATGCGCAAGCCGGGCGACCGCGCCAACCTGATCGCCTATCTGCGCACGCTCAGCGACAATCCGCAGCCGTTGCCCGAGCCGGAAGCCGCCGCGCCGGCTACCGAGGCTCCCGCTGCCGAGGCTCCTGCAGCTGAAGCCCCCGCTACCGAGGCGCCGGCTGCCGAGGCTCCTGCAGCCGAAGCTCCTGCTACCGAGGCGCCGGCTACCGAAGCCCCCGCTGCCGAGGCTCCTGCTACCGAAGCACCCGCCACGGAAGCCCCTGCCGGCGAGACCCAGACCGCTCCGGCCCAGTAAGGCCAGATCAGTCTCTTGGATATGCAGAACAAAGGCCGGGCATGCCCCGGCCTTTTTTTGAATGCGGCGGCTTTGCCGTTGGTGGGAAGCGGCGAGGAGGACGCTGCGTAAACTTGATTGCAAGCTATTTTGACAAACTATTGTGTGGGGACGCCTGATCGCTGAAACACCGGTTTCTGGTGTTTTGTCTCGGCGTCAGTTTTGGGACGCGCCATCGTGCAATCCGGGTCTGGGCAGGACCCGGCGCATCGAGGTTTGCAGGAGCATGCGCGTCAAGGGAGGGGTAGATGAAGCGTCACTCCGTTATCGGAGTGTCAGGCAGGGGCGCCTGCAAGCATATTCCGCTTGTCGCCGTGCTTCTTGTCGTGGCTGCGATCGGCATTGCCGTCACGGGCTATGTCGCACACTTGCTCGGCGTGACGGAGCGCGAGCGCATGGAGCACGAGACGCTCGCGCGCCTCTCGGAATTGCGCGCGCGCCTTGAGGGTGAACTGAGCGGCACTCTTTACATCGCCCAGGGGCTTGCGAGTTTCGCCGCGATCAATGGCGATCTTTCGCCCGGACAGTTCCGCCGTTTCGCCGAGGAGACGGCTGCGCTCAACAGCAATGTGCGCCGTATGACGCTCGCGCCCGACAATGTCGTGAGCTTCACCTATCCGCTCTACGGAAACCTCGACGTGCTTGGCCGCGATCTGACGTCCGATCCCCTCGACCTCAAGACGGTCGAGGAGGCGTCGCGCCGACGCAAGGCGCTGATCTCCGGGCCCTATTCGCTGGATGGTGGCAGCCGGACGATCATTGCCCGCGCGCCGATCCTTGTCGCCGAGGATGATTCCCTGCTCTGGGTCGATCGCGCCTATCGGGGCGTTGCGACGGTGATGGTCGACTTCGACGGCATCTTGACGTCCGCCGGCATCCGCGCCGAGGACGGGGGTTATCAGGTGGCGATCCGTTCCGTGATCGCGAATGGCGGAGAGACCGGTTTGGCGGGTGGCACGGTGCTTCTGGGCGACGCCGCGCTGTTTGACGCCGACGCGGTACGTCTCGCCGTTGCGTCGCCTGCTGGCGACTGGGAGCTTGCCGCAACACCTGCCGGTGGCTGGCCGACCATGTCGCGCGACCGTGTGCTGGCCCTGATCGCGGGTGGCGGCGCGACAGGCGTGATGGCGCTCCTGGCGGGCCTTGCGATGTTTGCCCAGCAGCGCGCGCGCATCATGGCCCACCAGGATGAGCTGACCGGTCTGCCGAACCGACGCTTCCTGGAGAAAAGGCTGCACCATCTTGCCGCGCGCAGAGAGCGCACGAACGTGGGCTTTTGCGTCTTCTTCGTTGATCTGAACCACTTCAAGCCGATCAACGACACCCATGGTCATGCTGTCGGGGATGCGCTGCTGCGCGAGATTGGACGGCGGTTGAGTGTTTTCACGCGCGAGACCGATACGGTCGCGCGCGTTGGCGGCGATGAGTTCGTGGTCGTGGTCCCGGGCAACCTTGCCGAGCTCAAGGCGAAGTCGGTCGCCGAGCGCCTGCGCGACGTCGTCTGCGAGCCGGTGGTTGTCGGTGAGAAGCGCATCACGGTCCGTGCAAGCGTTGGTTTCGCCGGCTATCCGGATGACGCGGGAACCATCTCGGGGATCCTGGAACTCGCCGATCGGCGCATGTATCTCGAAAAGAGCAACGCGGCCTGACCGGGGGCAGGCGGGCCGCGCCAGAGTGTTTCGATCGCGTTGGTTCGATTAAACTTTGGTCATCTTTCGTTTCGGCGCTGTCGGTGCGCGCCTGAAATCCCTACACTCGAACGATAGCAAAGCTCGTGACGCGAGGACCCGCCCCCCGGCCGCCGCGCCGGTCGGGGCAGGCCCACAGGAAGGGGACCCTACCCATCGCCATGCCGCATCCTCTGACATTTCCGTTCGCTCCGCGCCTCGATACCTTCCTTCGCCGGACCGGGGTCGCCGCCTGTGCGGCGCTTGCCCTCTCGTTGAGCCTGATTGCGTCTTCGGCCAGTGCCGAAGAAGAACCAGCATGGCGGCATGCAGCGGCGCTGACCGGCGAGCCTCGGTATTCCGAGGGCTTCAAGCATTTCGACTATGTCAATCCCGATGCCCCCAAGGGGGGGAGGGTGCGGCTCGCGGCTTCGACGGGCTTTGATTCCCTCAATCCGATCCTGTCGCGCGGCAATCCGGCGCCCGGTCTCGGGTTGATGTATGATTCGCTGCTCGAGCCGTCGCTCGACGAGGCCGACATCAACGCCGACTACGGTATGCTGGCGGAGGCGTTGCGCTATCCCCAGGACTATGCCTGGGCGGAGTACCGCCTGGACCCGCGCGCGCGCTGGCATGATGGCGAGCCGGTGACCACAGACGACGTCATCTGGAGCTTCAACAGGCTCATCGAGGTCAATCCGAGCCAGGGCTTCTATTACAGGCACGTCAAGAGCCTGGAGAAGGTCGGCGAGCGCACCGTACGCTTCACGTTCGACGCTCCGGGCAACCGGGAACTGCCCAAGATCGTCGGCCAGCTCCCGGTGCTGCCGAAGCACTGGTGGGAGGGAACGGACGCCAACGGCGCGAAGCGCGACATCGCGCGCGGCACGCTGGAGCCGCCGCTCGGCTCCGGCCCCTACCGGATTCGTTCCGTCGATCCCGGGCGCAACATCGTCTACGAGCGCGTCGACGACTATTGGGCCAAGGACCATCCGGTGCGCGTCGGGTCTTATAATTTCGACGTGGTTCGCTACGATATTTTCCTCGATTCCGCCGTCGAGCTGGAGGCCTTCAAGGGTGACCAGTACGACTTCCGGGATGAGCCGAGCGCCAATGTCTGGTCCAAGGCCTATGATTTCCCCGCCGTGCGCGAGGGGCATGTGGTTCTGGAGGAGTTTCCGAGCCGGGCGGTCGGACGCATGCAGGCCTATGTGCCCAACCTGCGTCGCAAGAAATTTCAGGACCCGCGGGTCCGCGAAGCGCTGAACTACGCCTATGATTTCGAGACGACCAATGCCGTCGTCTCCGCGGGGTTGCACAAGCGCATCGGCTCCTATTTCGCCGGCACGGAACTCGCATCTTCAGGGCTGCCGACTGGCAAGGAGCTGGAGATCCTGGAGACGGTGCGCGACGAGGTGCCGCCCGAAGTTTTCACCAAGCCTTATGAAAACCCGGTCGGCGGCAGCCCGCAAAACGTGCGTGAGAACTTGCGCCAGGCGGTGCGGCTCTTTCGCGAGGCGGGTTACAAGCTCGACGGCGGGCGCATGGTCGACGAGAAGACCGGCGAGCAGCTCTCGATCGAGTTCATATACTATGATCGCTCGGCCGAACGCGGGCTTCTTCCCTACACGAAGAACCTGGAGAACATCGGCGTCAAGACGGTGCTCCGCCTCATCGACGTGCCGCAATACATCAACCGCGTGCAGAATCGCGACTTCGACGTGGCCACGCTGGTCTGGGCGCAATCCCTGTCGCCCGGCAACGAGCAGCGCGACTTCTGGGGCTCGGATGCCGCCGACCGGCCGCAATCGAAGAACTACGCGGGCATCAAGAACCCGGCCGTCGACAAGCTGATCGAGCGCGTCATTTTCGCCAAGGACCGCGAGGAGCTTGTGGCAGCGACCCATGCGCTCGACCGTGTCCTTCTGTGGAACCACTATGTGGTGCCGCAGTTCTATTCCGACGTCGACCGCACGGCCCGCTGGGACAGGTTCGCACATCCTGCGAAATTGCCGGAATTCACGCATGGTTTTCCCTCAATCTGGTGGTGGGATGCCGAAAAGGCCGCACGAATCGGAGACAAGGGATGAAGGGAACGAGCAGCATGAAGGATGGTGCGACGATCGATCGGCGTACGCTGCTTGCAGGCACCGCGGCGCTTTCGGTGGCGCTGATGCTGCCGGGCGGGCGGGCGCGCGCCGCGGAACAGGGCAAGGCCGTGCATGGCCTGTCGGTCTTCGGCGATCTGAAATACCCGCCCGGGTTCGAGGCGTTCGACTATGTCGGGCGCGATGCGCCCAAGGGCGGCCGTTTCGTCTTTTCGGCGCCCTCCTGGGGCTTCAACCAGAACCCGCAGACCTTCAACACCTTCAACACCTTCATCCTGAAGGGCGACGCTCCGCCGCGCATGGAGCTGTGCTTCGACACGCTGATGGTGCGCGCGCTCGACGAGCCCGACGCGATGTATGGCCTTGTCGCCGAAAGCGTGGAGATCTCCGACGACGGCAACACCTACGTCTTCAACATCCGCCCCGAAGCGCGGTTTCACGACGACAGTCCGCTGACGGCCGAGGATGTCGCCTTTTCGCTGACGACGCTGAAGGAAATGGGGCACCCCTCGATCCGCCAGGCGCTGTCGGAGATGGTGAGCGCGGGTGCGCTCGACACCGCGCGCGTGGCTGTGCATTTCTCCGGACGGCAGGCGCGCAAGGCGCCGCTGACGGTCGCAGGCATGCCGATCCTCTCCAAGGCCTATTACACACGCTACGATTTCGCGCAGTCGACGCTGACCCCGCCGCTGTCTTCCGGGCCCTACAAGGTCGGGCGGCATGAGGTTGGCCGCTTCGTCGAATACGAAAGGGTCAAGACGTGGTGGGCAGCGGACCTGCCCGTCTCGCGCGGGATGTTCAATTTCGATGTCATCCGGCTGGAGTTCTTCCGCGACCGGCAGGTGGATTTCGAGGCCTTCAAGAAGGGCGTCACCACCTATCGCGAGGAGTTCACCGCCCGCACCTGGGCGACCGAGTACAATTTCCCTGCCGTCGAGGATGGACGGGTGACGCGCGAGGAAATTCCCGACGGCCGGCCAGCCGGCGCACAGGGCTGGTTCCTCAACACCCGTCGGCCGATGTTCCAGGATCCGCGCATCCGCCAGGCGATCGGGTTCGTCTTCGACTTCGAATGGTCGAATCAGGCGCTCTTCTATGGTGCCTACACACGCACTCAGTCGTTTTTCCAGAACTCGCCGATGCTTGCGCAGGGCGAGCCGACGCCGGAGGAGATGGTGTTGCTGGAGCGGTTCCGCTCGCAGATCCCCGCCGCCGCTTTCGGGCCGGCCGTCATGGCGCCCGTGTCCGACGGATCCGGGCAGGACCGCACGATGCTGCGCGAGGCGGACAGGCTGCTGCGCGAGGCGGGCTGCACGCGGGATGGAAGCACGCTTCTGCTTCCCGGCGGCCAGCCCCTCACCTTTGAGATGCTGTCCAACACGACGGCCTTCGAGCGGGTGGCTCTGCCCTTCGTCAAGAACCTTGCACGCCTCGGCATCACCGCGAATTACCGGGTTGTCGATCCCGCGCAGTATCAGTCGCGCATCAACGACTATGATTACGACATGGTCGGCCGTCGCTTCGCCTTGAGTGCGACGCTCGGCGAGGAGATCCGCGATCTGCTGAGCTCAAGCGCGGCGACGACGCCGGGCAGCGGCAACCTCGCGGGCATCTCGGATCCGGTGGTCGACGCTTTGATCGACATCGCCCTCAATGCGCCGACGCGCAACGAGATGGAGATCGCCGCGCGTGCGCTCGACCGGGTGCTGCGCGCCGGCTACTACTGGGTTCCCCAGTGGTACAAGCCCGTTCATACGGTTGCCACATGGGATGCCTTCGACCGGGTGGCCGAGCCGCCGGCATATGATTTCGCCCCCGAGGCGCAGTGGTGGTACGACAGCGCGCGGGCCAAGGCGGCCGGTGTCGAGTGACCCGACCGCTCCTGACCTTCCGTGCAACCGGCGCCCTGCGCCGGAGCGAAACGCTAGACGAGGACAGCCAATAAGATGGGCGCCTATATCCTGCGGCGGCTCCTGCTGATCGTGCCGACGTTGATCGGAATCATGGCGATCAACTTCCTCATCATCCAGTTCGCGCCGGGCGGACCTGTGGAGCGCGTCATCGCCCAGCTTCAGGGCACGGACGTGTCCGCCACCTCCCGCATCTCGGGCGGCGGCGGCGACTTCTCCGGCGGCGGCGCGCAGGCGGGTGGCGACACTTCGGTCACATCCAAGTACCGCGGCGCGCAGGGGCTCGATCCGGAGTTCGTCAAGGATCTGGAGAAGCAGTTCGGCTTCGACAAGCCGCCGCTCGAGCGGTTTCTCGGCATGCTGTGGAACTACGCCCGCTTCGACTTCGGCGAGAGCTATTTCCGCGACATCGGCGTGCTCGACCTCATCCTCGAGAAGATGCCGGTCTCGATCTCGCTCGGGCTCTGGATGACGCTGATCTCCTATACGATCTCCATTCCGCTCGGCATCCGCAAGGCGGTGAAGGACGGCAGCCGCTTCGATGTCTGGACATCGGCGGTGATCGTCGTCGGCTACGCCATCCCGGGGTTCCTTTTCGCCGTTCTGCTGATCGTGCTCTTCGCTGGCGGCTCGTTTCTGGACTGGTTCCCCTTGCGCGGCCTGACGTCCGACAATTGGGAGCAATTGTCCTGGCCGGCGCGGATCCTCGACTATTTCTGGCACCTTGCGCTGCCGCTCACGGCCATGGTGCTGTCCGCTTTCGCCACAGTGACGCTGCTTACCAAGAACTCGTTCCTTGACGAGATCCGCAAACAATACGTCCAGACGGCGCGGGCGAAGGGCCTGAGCGAGCGCCAGGTGCTCTATGGCCACGTCTTCCGCAATGCCATGCTGATCGTTATCGCCGGTTTCCCCGGCGCCTTCATCTCCTCCTTCTTCGCCGGGTCGTTGCTGATCGAGACGATCTTTTCGCTCGATGGTCTCGGCCTGCTTGGTTTCGAGGCGGTGATCAACCGCGATTATGCGGTGGTCTTCGCCACGCTCTACATCTTCTCGCTCATGGGACTGCTGGTGAACCTTATCTCCGACCTGACCTACACCTGGATCGATCCGCGCATCGATTTCGAGAGCAGGGAGGTCTGAGCCGATGGACCGGAACATGTCCGACACGGCGCCGCAGCCCATTGGCGCCGAGCCCGACGCGGCGGCGGCTTCGGTGCGCTTGCCGAAGCGCGGCTGGCTTTCGCCGATCAACCGCCGGCGGCTGTCGAACTTCAAGGCGAACCGGCGCGGCTTCTGGTCGCTCTGGGTGTTCCTGCTGCTCTTTGTCCTGTCACTCCTTGCGGAGTTTCTGGTCAACGACCGGCCGATCCTCGTCTCCTACAACGGCGAGATTCTGGCCCCGGTCTTCGTCGACTATCCGGAGGAGAAGTTCGGCGGCTTCCTTGCCGTCACCGACTACCGCGATCCCTTTATCCAGGACGAGATCAACGCCAACGGCTGGATGCTGTGGCCGCCGGTGCGCTACTCGTACCGGACGGTCAACAACGAGATCCCGGTGCCCGCGCCCGCTCCTCCGTCGTGGATGCTCGACAAGGCCGAGCGCTGCAGCCGCTATCCCATGGGCGCCGACGATCCCAATTGCGTCATGGGCAACTGGAACTGGCTGGGCACCGATGATCAGGGACGTGATGTGGTCGCCCGGCTGGTTTACGGCTTCCGCATCTCGGTGCTCTTCGGCCTGGCGCTGACCATCGCTTCCTCGTTCATCGGCGTTGCCGCCGGCGCGGTGCAGGGCTTCTATGGAGGCTGGGTGGACCTGCTGTTCCAGCGGTTCATCGAGATCTGGACGGCGATCCCGACGCTCTACCTGATCCTCATCGTGTCCTCGGTGCTGATCCCGGGCTTCTGGACGCTCTTCACCATCCTGCTCGCCTTCTCCTGGGTGGCGCTTGTCGGTGTGGTGCGCGCCGAATTCCTGCGTGCCCGCAACTTCGAATACGTCACGGCGGCGCGCGCGCTCGGTGTTGGCAATGGCACCATCATGTGGCGCCACCTGCTGCCCAATGCGATGGTGGCGACGCTTACCTTCCTGCCCTTCATCCTCAACGGCTCGATCTCGACGCTCACCGCGCTCGATTTCCTCGGCTTCGGCCTGCCGCCCGGATCTGCATCGCTCGGCGAGATGCTGGCGCAGGGCAAGAACAACCTTCAGGCTCCCTGGCTCGGCATCACCGGTTTCATCGTGATCTCGACCATGCTCAGCCTTCTGATCTTCATCGGCGAGGCCGTGCGCGACGCCTTCGACCCGCGCAAGAGCTTCTCGTGAGGCCCGACATGATGACCGAAAACACCACTGCGACCAAGGCGACCGCGGGCGGAAAGCCGCTGCTGTGCGTACGCGACCTCTCCGTGGCTTTCACGCAGAACGGCGCGACCGTGACCGCTGTCGACCATATCTCCTTCGACATCGAGAAGGGCGAGACCCTGGCGATCGTCGGCGAGAGCGGTTCGGGCAAGTCCGTCTCGGCGCTGTCGACCGTGCGTCTTCTGCCCTATCCGGCCGCGTCGCATCCGTCGGGCGAAATCCTCTTCAAGGGCCGCGACGTGCTCAAGGCCGGAGAGACGGACCTCAGGAAGATCCGCGGCAACGAAATCTCGATGATCTTCCAGGAGCCGATGACTTCGCTTAATCCGCTGCACACGGTGGAAAAGCAGATTGCCGAGGTGCTCAAGGTCCACCGCGGCATGGGCGAGACCAAGGCGCGCGCCCGGGTTCTGGACCTGCTCCACCAGGTCGGTATCCGCGATCCGGAAACCCGTCTCGCCAGCTACCCGCACCAGCTTTCCGGCGGTCAGCGCCAGCGTGTCATGATCGCCATGGCGCTCGCGAACGAACCGGACCTGCTGATCGCCGACGAGCCGACGACGGCGCTGGACGTGACCGTGCAGGCGCAGATCCTGGAGCTTTTGAAGGAAATTCAGCGCGACGTCGGCATGGCCATGATGTTCATCACCCACGACCTTGGCATCGTGCGCAAGATCGCCGACAGGGTCTGCGTGATGACAAAGGGCAAGATCGTGGAAAGCGGTCCGGTCGAGCGCATCTTCACCGCGCCCGAGCATCCCTATACGCAGCATCTCCTGGCGGCCGAGCCGAAGGGCCAGCCGCCGGTCACCGACGAGACGCGCCCGGTCGTTGTCGAGGCGAAGGACGTGAAGGTCTGGTTCCCGATCAGGCGCGGGTTGCTCCGGCGCACCGTCGACCACGTCAAGGCGGTCGACGGCATTGATGTGACCGTGCGCGAGGGCCAGACGCTCGGCATCGTCGGGGAATCCGGATCGGGCAAGACGACGCTTGGTCTGGCGCTGTTGCGCATGATTTCCTCCACCGGCCAGATCCGCTTCGGCGCGCAGGACATCAACACCTTGTCATGGAAGGACATGCGTCCACTGCGCCGTGACATGCAGATTGTCTTCCAGGATCCGTTCGGCGCGCTTTCGCCGCGCATGTCGGTTGCCGATATCGTCGGCGAGGGGCTTGCCGTTCACTACGCCGATCTGTCCGCGGAACAGCGCGACGCCCGCGTCGCGGCGGCGCTTGTGGAAGTCGGTCTCGACGCGGACACCCGCTTCCGCTATCCGCACGAGTTCTCCGGCGGCCAGCGCCAGCGCATCTCCATCGCCCGCGCCATGGTGTTGCAGCCAAAGTTCGTCATGCTCGACGAGCCGACCTCGGCGCTCGACATGAGCGTGCAGGCACAGGTGGTCGATCTCCTGCGTGACCTGCAGAAGCGCCACGGCCTGGCTTATCTCTTCATCTCGCACGATCTGAAGGTGGTGCGCGCGCTTGCCAACGAGGTGATCGTCATGCGCGCCGGCAAGGTGGTCGAGGCCGGTCCTTCGGTCGACATCTTCGATGCGCCGAAGACGGACTACACCAAGGCACTGATGGCGGCCGCCTTCCGCCTTGAGGCGGCGGATACGGGCATTGTGAGCGAGTGAGGTCGTAAGGCACGCCCTCACTCGCTGCGGATCTCTCGTGTCGGAGAAAACAGGTCAGGGCATCACTGGATGTCGATGACCTTGCACTTGCCGCCGCCGTGCTTTTTTGCCTCCGAGGTGCAGTATCTCAGGGCTTCCTTCTGGGACACCTGCTTGGAAAGGTGGCCCCAGGCCGCCCCGCACCGCATGCCGTCCGCGCTCAGGGCAAATGCCTTCGGCCTCCGTGCGCCCTTGTACTGGCCGTCGAAGAAGTTCTGGCACTGTTGCCTCTTGATGCTGGCAGGCGCGGCCTGCGCGGCGTCGAAAGAGGCGAGAGCCAGAAGGCCGCAAATCAGGATCCCAATAATTTTCACAATGAATACCCCCTGAATGGACGTGAAGCACCCACATCGTACCCAAACACGATTGCGGCACAAGCACCGACGGTGTGAACCGTTCACTCCAGCCAGCAGGTTGCCGACTTCCCGGCCTTCTCCTGTTCCAGCCCGAGCGTGCGGCGGGTCTTGAAGCCGATGAGCCCGTCCGCGCCACCGACATCATGGCCTTTCCTCTCCAGTTCGAGCTGGAGATCGCGCACCGCGCCGCGTGAGCGCGTCTTCACCGCGCGCCAGCCCTGCACGAAGCCCGCATTGTTGCCATAGCGGTCGGCGAGATGGCCGACGAACAGGGCGTAGACGTCGGATTCGTTGTAGGCCTTGAGCACGTAAAAATTGTCTGTGGCGATGAAGGCCGGGCCGTAGCGTCCGGCCGGCATCAGGAGGAAGCCCGGCTGAGACAGCTCGGGCGCGGGGAAGGGCCTGTCCTTCACGCGGGTGACACCCTCCGCCACCCAGGCAGAGATCGGCTGGCCCCGGTCGGGGCCCTCGCGAGAGCAGGAGACGGTGGGCGGCACGACCGCTTCATAGCCCCAGTCGCGCGCCCTCACCCAGCCGTGCCAGGCGAGATAATTCGCGATGGAGGCGAGCGTATCGGGCACCGAGCGCCAGATGTCTCGCTTGCCGTCGCCGTCAAAGTCGACGGCAAGACGCAGGAAGCTGGAGGGCAGGAATTGCGGCTGGCCGAGCGCGCCGCCCCAGGAACTCTTCATCTCGGAGCGAGAAATATGGCCTTCGGCGAGGATCCGCAGGGCAGCGACGGTCTCTTCGGCGAAAAGGTCGCGCCGCTCGCCCATATAGGCGCGCGTGGCGAGCGTGCGCAGCGCGTCCTTGGGGATCCTGGCCGCGCCGTAGCCCGACTCGCGCGCCCAGATCGCGAGCACGATGCGTCCCGGCACGCCGTATTGCGCCTCGACGCGCCGGAGCGTCGCCGCATGCTGGGAGGCCAGCGCCCGCCCCCGGGCTACCAGCGCGTTGAACTGGCTGTCACGGAAATACCCGCCGGGCGCACGGAATTCGGACTGGTAGTTGACTGCCGCCGGCCGCTCGGGCTTGTCGGGGTCGCCAAGGCCCGGGAGCGAGGTGTCGGGGGAAAGTCCGGCAAGCTCGCGCTGGATGACCCCGGCCGGCACGCCGGCCTTGCGCGCCGCCGGCACGATCTTTCGAGAGAGGAACGCGTTGAAGCCGGCGTCCGGGCCCGACTGTGCCTGCGCCGGGGCAGCGGCAAGGCCGAATGCGAGGATCGCGGCAAGGGCGAGCGGGGCAAGGGGGCGCATGGCGTCTCCGGTTTGCGGCACGCGGGCGCGCGCCTTGGCTCGGCCAGTCTAGCCGCGCCGCCGGCGCCGATGAAGGGGGAGCGGGCAAACCTGCCGTCAGAAGGTCGTACGCGCCTTCAGGGCCTGGGTGAGAGTGCCCTCGTCGAGGTAGTCCAGTTCGCCGCCGACGGGCACGCCATGGGCAAGACGGGTGACCTTGACGTCGAGCCCGCGCAGCCGGTCGGTGATGTAATGCGCGGTGGTCTGACCCTCCACCGTGGCGTTCACCGCGAGAACCACCTCACTGACGCCGCCATGGGCAACGCGTTCGATCAGCTTGTCGATGGTAAGATCGTCGGGGCCGACGCCGTCGAGCGGCGACAGCGTGCCGCCCAGCACATGATAGCGACAGTCGAGCGCGCTGGCGCGCTCGAGCGCCCACAGGTCCGCAACGTCCTCGACGACGACGATGGTCGTGCCGTCGCGGCGCGGGTCCGAGCAGATCGTGCATGGGTCGATGGTGTCGACCGTGCCGCAGGTCGAGCACACGGTGACCCTGTCGGCGGCAACGCCCATCGCCTGGGCCAGCGGCACGAGCAGCTGGTCCTTCTTCTTGATCAGGTGCAGGGCGGCGCGACGCGCCGAACGGGGACCGAGCCCGGGCAACCTGGCAAGCAACTGGATCAGCTTCTCGACTTCCGGACCGGCGACCGCGCGATTGACCATCTCGGCTGGCTCAGAACGGCAGCTTGAAGCCGGCCGGCAGACCGAGGCCACCCATCAGTTCCTGGGTCTTTTCCTGCATCATCTGGTCGGCCTTGGCCTTGGCGTCCTGATGGGCGGCGAGGATCAGGTCCTCGAGGATCTCGACCTCGTCTTCCTTGGCGAGCGAGGGATCGATTCTCACCGCCTTGAGTTCGCCCTTGCCGTTGAGCGTCACGGTGACCATGCCGGCGCCGGCCTGTCCGTCGACAGTGAGGGCGGCGACCTCTTCCTGCAGTGAGCCCATGCGCTCCTGCATCTGCTTCGCCTGCTTCATCATCTTCATAATGTCCATCGGACGTCTCCTTCGCCGGCCTCCTGGGTGCCGGTTCCTGTTTTCCTGCGGCCAGCGCGCTTGGCCGGCCGGTCGATCACATGTCGGGGTCGATGTCGTCCTCGCCGGCGTCCGTGTCAAGGCCGGGACCGAGCGGTTCTTCTTCCATCGCGGTCACGCGCACGTCGACAACCTTGGCGCCGGGAAAGGCGGACAGAAGCGCGGCAACCGCCGGTTCGGCCTTGGCGTCGGAAACCAGCTGGTGACGGTTCGCCTCGCGTTCCTCGTACAGCGTCGGCCGGCCCTGCGTGCGCGACACGCTGACGATCCAGCGCATGCCTGTCCATTCGGAAAGCTTGCGGCCGAGGCGGCCGGCGAGATCGGGATCGGGATCGCCGGCTGGCTGGAACTCGATGCGCCCGGGTTCGAAGCGCACGAGCCGCATGCGTCGCTCGATATCCACCTTGAGCCGGATATCGCGCCGTTCCGCGGCAAGCGCCGCGCAATCCGCCAGCGAGGCGAGCTGCACGGCCGGCGGTGCCTGGGGCACCGCTCGGAGCTCCGGCTGCGGTTGCGGCTGCGCCATCTCCTGAGTGCGCGCGGCCATTGCGCCGCCGGCCTCGCGTCCGCCCACAACCTGGAAGCGGGGCGCGGCGGAAGGCTCGAAGCCCTGCGGCGGCTGGTCGATGGTCGCGCCGGTCGTCGGCGCTTCCTGCAATGAGGCGGACGGTGATGCGGGGAAGGCGGCCGGGGACGGCGCGGAGCGGCCCTGCGCCGTCGCGCCGCCGCCATGGTCGGCGGAGGCTGTGGCCGGGGCCCGAACCCCGGCAGGGGCGTTGCCTTGCGCGCCGTGCGGGGCGGCACCTTCCGGCAGGCTTGCCGCGAGTGCCTGCGTCTGGCCGCCGCGCAGCAGCTTCAGGGCATCTTCCGGGTCGGGAAGGTCCGCCGCATAGGCGATCCTGACAAGCACCATGTCGGCGGCGAGCTGCGGCTTGGGCGCGGCCTGCACCTCGGCGATGCCCTTCAGCAGCATCTGCCATGTGCGCGACAGGAGGCGCAGCGACAGCCGGCTGGCGAGATCCCGCCCGCGCATGCGCTCGCTTTCCGTCACGGACGCCTCGTCGCCGGCAGAAGGCACGATCTTGAGGCGGGTCACGAGATGGGTGAATTCGGCCAGGTCGGAGAGCACCACGACCGGGTCTGCGCCGACGTCGTATTGCGCGCGGAACTCGGCCATGGCCGCGGCCGCGTCGCCCTTCATCAGGTGTTCGAAGAGGTCGATCACCCGCGCCCGGTCGGCAAGGCCGAGCATCGAGCGCACCGCCTCCGCATCGATGGCGCCGCCCGAACTGCCGGCGCCATGCGCGATCGTCTGGTCGAGCAACGACAGCGAATCGCGGGCTGAGCCTTCGCCGGCGCGGGCGACCAGGGCCAGCGCCTCGTCGGCGATGTCGATGCCTTCGGCGTCCGAAATGCGCCGCAGCAGGCCGACAAGCTTGTCCGCGTCGATGCGGCGCAGGTCGAAACGCTGGCAGCGCGACAGCACCGTCACCGGCACCTTGCGGATCTCGGTGGTGGCGAAGATGAACTTCACATGCTCCGGCGGCTCCTCGAGCGTCTTCAGAAGTCCGTTGAACGCGGACTTCGAGAGCATGTGCACCTCATCGATGATGTAGACCTTGTAGCGCGCCGACGCAGGCCGGTAGCGCGCCGCGTCGGTGATCTCGCGGATGTCGTCGATGCCGGTGTGCGAGGCGGCGTCCATCTCGATCACGTCGACATGACGCCCGTCCATGATCGCGGCGCAGTGCAGGCCGGGTTTGTCCAGGCGGACCGTCGGCCGGTCGGCCTCTCCTGGGATCTCGTAATTGAGCCCCCGCGCCAGGATGCGCGCCGTCGTCGTCTTGCCGACACCGCGCACGCCGGTCAGCATCCAGGCCTGGGCGATGCGCCCGGTCTCGAAGGCGTTGCGCAGGGTCTGTACCATCGGCTCCTGGCCGACGAGATCGTCGAAGGTCTGCGGCCGGTACTTGCGCGCAAGCACCTGATAGCCGGGATCCCTTGCGGAGCCGGTGGCGGGGGCGGCCGGAGCCGCGTCGGATGTGGTGAGACCGTCGTCCATGGGCGCAAGACTAGCGGCCCGGGCCGCCGATGTTGAGGGGCATTCGCGCGCTGAGGCGAGATTTCCCCGCAAGCGGGGGACAGCCTGCCCGCAACGACACGTTCCCCCCGGGCGATGCCAAGGGGATTCGCGAAAATGGGAGTTTCGCGAGAGCGCCGATGAGAAGGGAAAGGGTGGGAGGCTGGCACGGTGACCCGTGCCGCGACTCGTTGGGGCTGCTTCCTTCCGGACCTGACCCGGTTGGCGAGTGGCTCGTCCACCACCAACCTCCCGCGCCC
This sequence comes from Stappia sp. ICDLI1TA098, assembly GCF_054880955.1. NCBI lineage: Bacteria > Pseudomonadati > Pseudomonadota > Alphaproteobacteria > Hyphomicrobiales > Stappiaceae > Stappia > Stappia sp. ICDLI1TA098. The sequence continues at coordinate 833,591 of NZ_JBTZBT010000002.1, read as the reverse complement.
TATATCGGGATTCTCGCGCGCCGATGCAAGGAAAAATCCGCGCCTTCGCTCAAACCGTCCCCGCTGTCCCCGCTGCGCGGGCCCGCAACTCCTTGCGGATGATCTTGCCTGTCGTCGTCATCGGCAGGGTTTCGACGAAGGCGATCTCGCGGGGATACTCATGCGCCGCGAGCCGTGTCTTGACGTGCTCCTGCAAGGCCCTGGCAAGATCGTCGGAGGGTTCGACACCCTCGGCGAGAACCACATAGGCCATGACGATCTCGGTGCGCTGCGGGTCGGGCTTGCCGATGACGCCGGCCATGGCGACCGCGGGGTGCCCGATCAGGCAATCCTCGATCTCGCCGGGGCCGATCCGGTATCCGGCTGACGTGATGACGTCGTCATCGCGCCCGATGAAGCGTAGCCAGCCGTCCGCCTCGCGCACGGCCATGTCGCCGGTCAGCAGGTGGTCGCCGGCGAATTTCGCCTGTGTCGCTGGTTCGTTGTTCCAGTAGCGCAGGAACATCACGGGGTCGCCCTTGCGCACGCCGACGATGCCGGGCGTGCCGTCGGGGACGGGTGTTCCGGAGGCGTCGACGATCGCCAGATCGTGGCCGGGTGCCGCCCGCCCCATGATGCCGGGCCTTGCCTGCATCAGCGCGGAGCAGGAGGAGACGATCATGTTGCACTCGGTCTGACCGTAGAACTCGTTGATCGTGACGCCAAAGACCGCCTGCCCCCAGTCGAGCAGTTCCGTTCCCAGCGTCTCGCCACCGCTCGCGATGGTCCGCATGTCGAAGGAGAGCCCATCCGGCGGGGCGCCGTGGGCGCGCATCATCTTCAACGCCGTCGGCGGCAGGAAGGCGTTGCGGATCTTTTCCTCGGCGATCAGCCGGTACGCGCCCTCGGCGGTGAATTTCGCGAACCGGCGCGCCACCACCGTCACCCCGTGGTGAAGGGCCGGCATCAGCACGTCGAGCAAGCCGCCGATCCAGGCCCAGTCGGCCGGCGTCCAGATCCGGTCGCCGGGCTTCGGGAAGAGGTCGTGGCTCATCTCGACGCCGGGCAGATGGCCGAGAAGAACGCGGTGGGCGTGAAGCGCGCCCTTGGGCTGGCCGGTCGTGCCGGACGTGTAGATCAGGATCGCCGGGTCGTCGGCGGCGGTGTCGGCGACGGTGAAATCCGTGCTTTCTCCACCAAGCCTTGCGTGCAGATCGTGGACATCCGCAGCCGGGCCGTCGATCGAGTAGACATGGGCGAGGTCGGGAAGCTCGCCCCTGAGCGCCGCCAGTTTGGCCGCGCCGCCGGCATTGGTCACGACGGCGCGCGCGCCGCTGTCTGCAAGACGAAAGGCAAGCGCCTCCGCGCCGAAGAGCATGAAGAGCGGGATGGCGATGGCCCCGAGCTTCAGCGCCGCGATATGGGCGGCGGCGGTTTCCTTCGCCTGCGGCAGCAGCACGCCGACCCGGTCGCCGGGGCGAACGCCGTCACGTGCGAAGAGGTTGGCGATGCGGTTGGAGAGCGCCTTCAACTCGGCGAAGCTCACCTCCTCGCGGGTGCCGTCCTCCGCGATGCAGACGAGGGCGATGCGTGCCGGGTCGCGTTCCGCCCACTTGTCGCAGATGTCGTGGCCGATGTTGTAGCGCTCGGGCACCTGCCAGCGAAATGCCGCGCACAGCTCGTCATAGCTTTCCGCCGATGGCAGCATCGTGCGTCCTCCCTTGATGTCTCCCGCTTTCCGATTGCAACGGCTCCCCTGCAACGTCAACGCTAAAAGCGCTGAACGCGGTTTGGTGGCGGGGCTGGTGCGACGCGCTGTCGCGGCTATAGTGCGGTCCGTCGGCCGATGCCCGGGCCGCGAAACAGGGAGCGATACAGTGGCGAAAACCGGTTTCGATCTCGATCCCCGGCTTGAGGAGGACAGCCTTTCCGTCTGCGACCTGCCGCTGTGCGCGGTCAGGCTGATGCGCGACGCGCGGTTCCCCTGGCTGCTGATGATGCCGCGCCGCGACGGGCTTACGGAAATTGTCGACCTCGATGCCGCCGAGCGCGCCGTCCTGATGGAGGAGATCGCCCTCGTCAGCGAGGCACTCAAGACGACGACCGGCTGCGACAAGCTGAATGTCGCCAACCTCGGCAACATGGTCTCCCAGCTTCATGTGCATGTCATTGCTCGCAAGGTGGGCGATGCGGCATGGCCCGGCCCGGTCTGGGGCAACGGCCGGGCGGAGCCCTATTCGCGCGGTAAGGCCGAGGCGCTTGCCCGTCTGATTGCGGGCGGTATCGAGACCGTGATCGCCGGCCGGGGCGGCGCGTGACCCGCTCCTGTCCGCCCGCCCTGCTTTCTTGCTTCTTTTGCCCGCGCCCGGCTCCGCGGAGCGTTCCAACGAAAACACGGATCACTGCATGAGCGACCATCCCCTTTTCGAAGCCCATCCCGGCTTCGCCTTCACCGGAAACCCTCTCGAGCGCGAATCGGAACATCGGGGCGACGCGGCCTGGCTCGCGGCGCACCGTGACAGCGCGGCGGCTCGTTTCGTGATCTTCGCTGAAGGGCGTGTGCTGACCGTCAAGGCCGGCGGCGCGGAAACCGAGTTCCTTCTGAAGCGCGCCACCGCCGATGCGCTGGGCGCGGACGCGGCCGAGATGGTGCTTCTTGGTTTTCGCAACCATGATCGGGCACCCATCTTTGCCGCGCCGCTTGCCCGGAACGTCGAGGATCTCGAGGTGGCGCATCCCGAATTCGTGGCGATAGACCTGCGCACGCTGGCGCGCGAGGGGCGTGTCGCGCCGGGACACCTCGGTCTGCTTGCCCAGGCGAGCAGCCTGCTGCACTGGCACGCGACGCACCGCTTCTGCGCCCGCTGCGGGACACGGAGCGAGATGACCCAGGGCGGTTATCGCCGCGACTGTCCCTCCTGCGAGGCCCTGCATTTTCCGCGCACGGACCCGGTGGCGATCATGCTCGTCACTGATGGCGAGGACTGCCTGATGGGGCGCTCGCCCCGGCTGCCGGAAGGCGTCTACTCGACGCTTGCCGGTTTCATCGAGCCGGGGGAGACCGCCGAGGAGGCGGTGCGCCGCGAGGTCTTCGAGGAGGCAGGTATCCATGTTGGCGAAGTCACCTACATGGCCAGCCAACCCTGGCCGTTTCCGGCCTCGTTGATGATCGGTTGTCACGGCCGGGCCAGGAGCCGGGAGATCGTCATGGACGCGACCGAGCTCGACGACTGCCGCTGGTTCACGCGCGAGGAGGTGCGCCTCATGCTCGCCGACCGGCATCCCGACGGGGTGAAGGTGCCGCCGGCGCTGTCCATCGCCCACTGGCTGATCCGGACCTGGGCGGAAGAGGGGGCCTGAGGCGCCCGCCGGGCCGGGCCGGGGCGGAGGGGGGGCGGCATCGGCGCTTGCGCCGCGCCGCGCCGGTGCCTACCTGAGAGGGAAGAAACGCCGAACTGGACCACGGAGCCTATGATCGCATCCGCGCTGCGCGCACTCACCCAGATCTTCGAACCGCCGCTCAGGGCAATTTTCTGGAAGACGCTCGGCTACACGCTGCTGCTGCTCTTTCTTGTCTGGCTCGGCCTCAACGGCGCGGTTTCCGGCTTCGTCGTCTTGCCCTATCCCTGGCTCGAGACCGCGCTCACGCTGCTGACGGGCATCGGCGCGGTCTTCCTGCTCGGGTTTCTCGTGGCGCCTGTCACGGCGATCATCGCCGGCCTTCTTCAGGACGACATCGCCGAGGTGGTCGAGCGGTCGGACTATCCCGCCGATCCGCCCGGCAGGGCGATGCCGCTCGGCCAGTCCATTCCCCAGGCCATCAAGTTCACAGGCATCGTCATCCTCGGAAACCTGCTGGCGCTGCTGCTCCTGCTGGTGCCGGGCATCAATCTCGTCGCCTTCTTCGTGGTCAATGGCTACCTGCTGGGACGTGAGTTCTTCGAGTTCGCGGCGATGCGGTTTCGCCCACCCGAGGAAGCGCGCGCGTTCCGCAAGGCGCATGGAACAACGGTGTTTCTTGCTGGCTTGCTGATCGCCGGTTTCCTCGCCGTGCCCATTCTCAATCTGCTGACGCCGATCTTCGCGACGGTGATGATGGTGCACCTGCACAAGCGGCTTACCATTACGTCAGGTCTGCGCGTCCGCAACTGATCGACACGCGTCTCCGGTACCTTTCATTCAGCATCGGCCTATAGGATACTTTGACGTGCCGGCGCGATGGCGCTAGAAGGCAGCAGGACAAGGTCCTGATATGCCTGACGTTTACGTAAGCGTTATGGCGAGGGAGACAGGAGACGCGCCATGTCGGATGTCGGGATGAAAAACAGCCGGCCGCTTTCGCCGCACCTACAGATTTACAAGCCAATTCTCACCATGATCATGTCGATCCTGCACCGCATCACCGGATGCGCGCTCTATTTCGGCACGATCCTTGTTGCGTGGTGGCTCGTCGCCGCCGCTGCCGGACCGGACTATTTCGCGTTCGTCAACGCCGTCTACGGGTCGATTCTGGGCCGCCTGGTGCTGTTCGGCTTCACCTGGGCACTGGTTCATCACATGCTCGGCGGTCTTCGCCATTTCGTCTGGGACATGGGGCACGGTTTCGGACGGGAGGCGCGCGAGTGGTTCGCGCGGGCAACGATCATCGGTTCGGTGAGCGTGACGATCCTGCTTTGGATCGTCGGCTACGCTGTGCGTTGAGGGAGCACGATCATGACTGACATGCGCACGCCGCTCGGCAGTGTTCGCGGCCTCGGGTCCGCCCGCGACGGCACCACCCATTTCTGGCGTCAGCGGGTCACCGCTGTGGCCAACGTCTTCCTGATGATCTTCTTCATCATCCTCGTCGTATCCCTGCAGGGCAGCGACCAGGCGGACGTTGTCGCCGCGCTGGGCAATCCGTTCGTCGCCATCGTGCTGCTGCTGACGATCGTCAACTGCGTCTATCACATGAAGCTCGGCATGCAGGTGGTCATCGAGGACTACGTGCATGGAGAGGGCCTCAAGTTCCTGACGCTGATGGCAAACACCTTCTTCTCGGCTTTCATCGGCTTCGCGTCGGTCTTCGCCGTCCTCAAGATCAGCTTCGGAGGCTGAACCGATGGCAGGAAAAGCCTATTCGTTTGTCGACCACAAATATGACGTGGTCGTAGTCGGCGCCGGTGGCGCGGGTCTGCGCGCCGCGCTCGGCATGGCCGAGCAGGGGCTGCGCACGGCCTGCGTGACCAAGGTGTTCCCGACGCGCTCGCACACTGTGGCAGCGCAGGGCGGCATTGCCGCCAGCCTGCAGAACATGACGCCGGACAGCTGGCAGTGGCACATGTACGACACGGTGAAGGGCTCCGACTGGCTCGGCGACACCGACGCCATGGAGTATCTCGCCCGCGAGGCGCCGAAGGCGGTCTACGAGCTGGAGCACTATGGCGTGCCCTTCTCGCGCACCGAGGACGGGCGCATCTACCAGCGTCCCTTCGGCGGCCACATGCAGAACTACGGCGAAGGCCCCCCGGTGCAGCGCACCTGTGCGGCCGCCGACCGCACCGGTCACGCCATCCTGCACACGCTTTACGGCCAGTCGCTGCGTCACAATGCGGAATTCTTCATCGAGTATTTCGCGCTGGACCTGATCATGTCCGATGACGGGGTCTGCCAGGGCGTCATCGCCTGGAACCTCGACGATGGCACCATCCACCGCTTCTCCGCCAAGATGGTGGTGCTGGCGACGGGCGGTTACGGACGCGCCTATTTCTCCGCGACCTCGGCTCATACCTGCACCGGCGACGGCGGCGGCATGGTGGCGCGCGCGGGCCTTCCTCTGCAGGACATGGAATTTGTCCAGTTCCACCCGACCGGCATCTACGGCGCCGGCTGCCTCATCACCGAGGGTGCGCGTGGCGAGGGCGGTTATCTGGTCAACTCCGAGGGCGAGCGCTTCATGGAGCGTTATGCGCCGTCGGCCAAGGACCTTGCCTCGCGCGACGTCGTCTCGCGCTGCATGACCATGGAGATCCGCGAGGGTCGGGGCGTCGGCAAGGACAAGGACCACATCTTCCTGCATCTGGATCACCTTGATCCCGACATCCTGGGAGAGCGTCTGCCGGGCATCTCGGAATCGGCGAAGATCTTCGCCGGCGTCGATGTGACCAAGGAGCCGATCCCGGTCCTGCCGACCGTGCACTACAACATGGGCGGCATCCCGACCAACTACTGGGGCGAGGTCGTTGCGCCGACCAAGGACGATCCGCACCGCATCCAGCCGGGCCTGATGGCCGTTGGCGAGGCAGGCTGCGCCTCGGTCCACGGCGCCAACCGCCTGGGGTCCAACTCGCTGATCGATCTCGTCGTGTTCGGACGTGCGGCGGCGATCAGGGCGGGCGAGGTCATCGACCGCAAGGCGGAGATTCCGACGCCGAACGAGGCCTCCTGCGACAAGATCATGGCCCGCTTCGACCGCCTGCGCCATGCCGACGGCGGCACGCCGACGGCGGCTCTTCGCGAGAAGATGCAGCGCGCGATGCAGGAGGACGCGGCCGTTTTCCGTACCCAGGAAAGCCTGGAGCAGGGCTGCAAGCGCCTGACGGAAATCTGGGGCGAGCTTCCCGATCTCAAGGTGACCGACCGGTCGATGGTGTGGAACTCCGACCTGGTCGAGACGCTGGAGCTGGAGAACCTGATGGCCAACGCCATCACCACGGTCTTCGGCGCCGAGGCGCGCAAGGAAAGCCGTGGCGCTCATGCCCGCGAGGACTACAAGGACGGGCCGCTCGGTGGCCGCGACGACGAGAACTGGCGCAAGCACACGCTTGCCTGGGTCGACGATGCCGGCAAGGTGGCGCTCGACTACCGTCCCGTGGTGACCGAACCGCTGACCACCTTCGAGGAAGGCGGCATCGACCCGAAGAAGATCGCGCCCAAGGCGCGCGTCTACTGATCGGACGGCGATGATGCAGGTGCGATCCCGTCCACAAGGCAGGCCTTCCGCCACTGCGGCGAAGATGTCCCGCCTCGTGCCGCCCGCGGAAGTCTCCGCGGCCGTCGGGATCGTGCGTGCCTCAGCGACGGTCGCGCTCATGCCGGGGAGGGGGGAATGACATCCGTGGCGCTCCCCGACCTGACCTCTCCCTTCGGCACCTACCGTGCGAACGCGGTGTCGCGCTTCTTCTGGAGGCTTGCCGACCGGCACGAGCTTGCCGTCGCGCTGCGGCGCAGGCTCCGGGCGCTCGTCGCCCGCCGGTTCGCCGGGCCTTATGACGCGGAAGCCGAAGGGCTGCGGTTTCGCCTCTATCCGGGGTCGAACTACGATGATCGCAAGATCCTGGCGAAGGGGCGCCTTCCGGAGCGGGCCGAGCACCGTCTGGTCGCGCCCTATCTGCTGGATGGTGCCATCTTCGTCGATGTCGGAGCCAATGTCGGCAGCCATGCGCTCGTCGCCGCCAGTCGCGGCGCGCGGGTCATCGCCATCGAGGCCAATCCGGCGACGGCCGACCGGCTCGCCTTCAACGCCGCCGCGAACGGCCTCGACAACGTCGAGATCGTGCGTGTCGCCGTCGGAGCCGAGGCGGGGCGGCTCGAGCTCTGGTCCGAACCGACCAACTGCGGCTTCGCCACCCTCCTGCCGGAGCTGACCACCGGCGAATGGGCGGGAGACTGGCTGCCGCGCGACGTCGAAGTGCGCCCTCTGGCCGACATTCTGTCGGCGCGCGGGATCGGCCGGGTCGACCTACTGAAGGTCGACGTGGAAGGCTTCGAGGACCGCGCGCTCATTCCCTATCTCGCGACGACCGGGCCCGAGCTTCGGCCGTCGGCGATCATGATCGAAACCAATTGCCGGGATCATTGGCAAACGGACTGCTTTGCCGTCCTTGCCGATCTCGGTTACCGCGCCGTCGGCGCGACCAGTGACAACACGGTCTTCGAGCGCAGTGCTTGACGACCCCGAGGGAGCCGGCGGCAAGCGGGCCGGTTCCAGAAAGCGGAGCGACGAGAGATGGTACAGCTGACGCTTCCCAAGAATTCCAAGGTGGGAAAGGGCAAGGTCTGGGACAAGCCGGCCGGAGCGACCAACCTCAGGGAATACCGGATCTACCGCTGGAGCCCTGACGACGGCCGCAACCCGCGGATCGACACCTATTTCGTCGACATGGACGATTGCGGGCCGATGGTTCTCGACGGGCTGATCTACATCAAGAACAAGATCGACCCGACACTGACCTTCCGCCGTTCGTGCCGTGAGGGCATCTGCGGTTCCTGCGCCATGAACATCGACGGCACCAACACGCTCGCCTGCACCAAGGGCGAGGACGAGGTCGCCGGCGATGTGGTCAAGATCTACCCGCTGCCGCACATGCCGGTGGTGAAGGATCTCGTGCCGGACCTGACGCGCTTCTACGCCCAGCATCGCTCGATCGAGCCGTGGCTGCAGACGACGACGCCGGCCCCCGAGAAGGAGTGGCTGCAGAGCCACGAGGACCGCGTCAAGCTCGATGGTCTCTACGAGTGCATTCTGTGCGCCTGTTGTTCGACCTCCTGTCCGAGCTACTGGTGGAACGGCGACCGTTATCTCGGCCCGGCCGTGCTTCTGCAGGCCTATCGCTGGCTGATCGATTCGCGCGACGAGGCCACTGGCGAGCGTCTCGACAACCTCGAGGATCCGTTCCGCCTCTACCGCTGCCACACCATCATGAACTGTTCGCAGGCGTGCCCGAAGGGCCTCAATCCGGCCAAGGCCATCGCCGAGATCAAGAAGATGATGGTCGAGCGCCGCGTCTGAACGACGCCTTGCGTGGACGACGGTTTTCGGAAAAGGCGGGCATTTGCCCGCCTTTCTCCGTTTTCGGGTGGCATTCGCTAGATGCGCGGGCGCACGCTCCTGACCAAGGCAGGCAGGCAGGCAGGCAGGCAGGCAGGCTGGCGGGCGGGGAGACCGCGCGAGGCAGGAAAGGCACGGCGGGGAGAGGTGATGAACGATACGCGGCCGGCGGGAAACGGCGAGGGCGCTGGCGGCTTTGTTGCGCCGGAGGGCTTCCGGCTGCTGCCTGGCCATTTCGACAGGAGCGCCCAGCAGGCGCTTCTCGACGAGATCCGCGCCGTCGTGGTCGAGGCGCCGCTCTTCACGCCGGTGATGCCGGGAACGGCCCGGCCCTTCTCCGTGCGCATGACCAATTGCGGGCCACTTGGCTGGGTTTCGGATGTCTCGGGCTACCGCTATCAGCCGGCGCATCCCGTCACCGGCAGACCATGGCCGGCACTGCCGGACACTCTGCTGGCGCTCTGGCGCGCGCTTGCCCCGGGCGCCAGGGACCCGCAGGCCTGTCTCGTCAACTTCTACGGTCCCGAAGCGCGCATGGGCCTGCATCAGGACAGGGACGAGGCGGACTTCTCCGCTCCCGTCATCTCGATTTCGCTCGGCGCCACGGCAATGTTCCGCCTCGGCGGGACGACGCGCAAGGCGCGCACCCGATCGCTGCGGCTGGCGTCCGGCGATGTCGTGGTTCTGGGCGGTGCGGCGCGGCTCGCCTATCACGGCATCGACCGCATCCTGGCCGGCAGTTCGACGCTCCTGCGCGACGACGGCCGTCTCAACTTGACCCTGCGCCGGGTGACCGACTGAGGCGTCACATCCCAGGTGCGGGCGGTCTCAGGTGAAGATGGCGATGGCGAGAAGGGCGGCGATCACCCACAGCGCCAGCCTTCCGGAGCGGGTATGGCGGGCTTCCGCCCGGCCGATGGCCTCGGCGGTTTCCCGGTCGAAGCGCAGGCCGTGTTCCGCCATGCGCTCGATCTCACCCGAAAGCCGTTGCGCCCGTTCGGCCATCAGCGGCAGGTCGGCGGCAAGCCGGCCGAGCGCGCCAAGGCCGCCTGCCGCATCCTGCAGCCGCGCGGCCGGTCCGAGGTTGCGCTCGATCCATTGGCGAACGACCGGCTCGGCCGTGCGCCACATGTCGAGATGCGGGTTAAGCGTGCGCGCCACGCCCTCGACCACCACCATGGTCTTCTGCAGCATGATGAGCTGTGTCTGGGTGCGCATGTTGAAGAGCTCGGTGACCTCGAGAAGCTGGGTCAGCAGCCGGGCCATCGAGATTTCGGAAGCGTCGTGTCCGTGGATCGGCTCGCCGATGGCGCGGATCGCCTGCGCGAAGACCTCAACATCCTGATCCGCCGGCACGTAGCCGGCCTCGAAGTGCACCTCCGCCACCCGCCGATAGTCGCGGGTGATGAAGCCGAAGAGAATTTCCGCGAGAAAGCGGCGCTCCGCCCGGCCGAGACGGCCGGTGATGCCGAAGTCGACCGCGACGAGCGTGCCGTCCGGCTCAAGAAACAGGTTGCCCTGGTGCATGTCTGCGTGGAAGAAGCCGTCGCGCACCGCATGGCGCAGGAACGACTGGATCACGGTTGCGCCGATCGCCGGCAGGTCGTGCCCGTCGGCCTCGATGCCGGCAACGTCGGAGAGCTTGCGCCCGGAGATCCACTCCATCGTCAGGACGCATTTGGCCGTGCGCGGCCAGTTGACCTCAGGCACGCGGAAGCCGGGATCGTCGGCGGTGTTCTCGCCCATTTCCGACAGAGCGGCCGCTTCCAGGCGGAAGTCCATTTCCAGCTCGACGGAGCGGGCGAGCGTGTCGACCACCGCCACCGGCCGCAGCCGGCGGGAGGGCGGGTGAAAGCGCTCGATCAGCCGTGCGATCAGATAGTAGCTCTTGAGGTCGCGCCGGAACCGCTCCGCGACGCCCGGGCGTAGCACCTTCACCGCGACCTTGCGCAGTGTGCCGTCGGGATCACGCAGCGTTGCCGGATGGACCTGGGCGATGGAGGCGGCGGCGACAGGCTCGCCGAAGCTCTCGAAGATCTCCTCCACCGGCCGTCCGAGCTGGTCTTCCACCACCTTGCGCGCCTGTTCCATCGGGAACGAGGGTATCTGGTCCTGCAGGGCCGTGAGGTCGATGGCCATTTCGCGGCCGACGACATCCGGGCGGGTCGCCATGAACTGACCGAGCTTGACGTAGGAGGGGCCGAGCCGCGACAGCGCGTCGGAAAGCCGCTTGTCGGCGGCCTTGGTCTTGGCGGCGCGCCGCTCGAACAGTCTGACGAGGCGAACGCCAAGCCTCTGCGCAGGCGGAAGGTCGGGCAGGTCGACGATGCCGAACACGCCCTCGCGCGCCATGACGAAGCCGGCGCGCGCGAGACGGAAGAGTGAAACGACGGCCATCAGGTCCTCAAATCGCCCAGCCGGAATGAAGCGCCGCGATGCCGCCGGTGTAATTGCGATAGTCGACACGCGAGAAGCCGGCCTCGCGGATCATTTCCGCGAAGCGTTCCTGATTGGGGAACTTGCGGATCGATTCCACCAGATAGCGGTAGGGCTCGCCGTCTCCGGTGACGAAACGGCCGATGGTCGGAATCGCGTTGAAGGAGAAGGCGTCATAGACCCGGTCGAGCCCGGCGACGTCGACCTGGCTGAACTCGAGGCAGAGGAACCGGCCGCCGCGCTTCAGCACCCGGCGCGCCTCGCTCAGCGCCTTGTCGATCCGCGGCACATTGCGAATTCCGAAGGCGATCGTATAGGCGTCGAAGGATCGGTCGGGAAAGGGCAGGTCCTCGGCATTTCCCTCGGTGAAGGTGAGCCGCTCGCCGAGCCCGGCAGCCTCCGCGCGTTCGCGGCCGACGGCCAGCATCGAGCCGTTGATGTCGCACACGACGGCTTCGGTGCGCGCCCCGCCGCGGTTGACGATGCGCGTGGCGATGTCGCCGGTGCCGCCCGCCACATCCAGCACCTTGTAGGCGCGCGCGTCGCTGCGCGGGGGGGCGAGGACAGAAATCATCGCATCCTTCCACACCCGGTGCATGCCGGCCGACATGAGGTCGTTCATCAGGTCATAGCGACGCGCCACCTGATGGAAGACGTCGTTGACGAGAGGCTGCTTGGCGCCTTCCGAAACGTTGCGGAAGCCGAAGCTCGTCGCCATCTCGGGCCCTTGCGTGCGTGCCCGATCCGATCCTGTGCTGCCGGTCATGTCCGTCTCCGTTTCGCTTGCGCGCGCTGGTCGCGTTCGGTTGTTGCCTTACAGCATTTTCGCAGGCAGGTCACGGTCACAGCGCCCGCCTGCACGGGCATGCGGCAATCGGTCGGGGGAGGGGGTGCCATTGACGAAAGGCGGTGCGGCTGCAAAGACCGTCTGGGCGGCGCTGCCGCGATTTCACTGACCCTGGAGAAACGCGGAATGCCTGAACTTCCCGAGGTGGAAACGGTCCGGCGCGGCCTTGCGCCGGTCTTCGAGAACGCCGAGATTCTCGGGCTGGACCTCGCCCGCCCGGACTTGCGCTTTCCCTTTCCCGAGCGGTTCGCCGAGCGCGTCGCCGGGCGCCGGGTGCTTTCGCTCGGACGGCGCGCCAAGTACCTGCTTGCCGATCTCGACGACGGCGAGGTGATTGTCGCCCATCTCGGCATGTCGGGCGCCTTTCGCATCGAGACGGACGGCGAGGCCGTGGGAGGCGAGGCGGAAACCGTCGCCGCGCATGCCTTTGTCTATCCGCGCTCGCAAGCCCGGGCCCATGACCATGTCGTCTTCCGCCTGAAGGCCGCCGCCGGCGGTGTGCCGATGCGCATCGTCTACAATGATCCGCGCCGTTTCGGCTTCATGACCATGGTTCGCCGCGAGGCGATCGCCAGCCACCCCTATTTCAGGAACCTCGGAGTCGAGCCGACCGGAAACGCGCTCGACGGAGATCTGCTGGCCCGGCTTTTTGCCGGCAAGGCCGCGCCGCTGAAGGCTGCGCTTCTCGATCAGCGCCTGGTCGCCGGGCTCGGCAACATCTACGTCTGCGAGGCGCTGTACCGTGCCGGCCTGTCGCCGGTGGCGCCGGCCGGCACGATCGCCACGAAGGCGGGGCGGGCGAGTGTGCGCGCCGAAAGGCTGGCGGACGCCATCCGCTCGGTCATCGACGAGGCGATTGCCGCCGGCGGCTCGACCCTGCGCGACCATCGCCAGGCCAATGGCGAGCTTGGCTATTTCCAGCATTCCTTCTCCGTCTACGGCCGCGAGGGAGAACCGTGCCGCACGCTTGGCTGCGGCGCCGCCGTCGCGCGCATCGTCCAGAGCGGGCGCTCGACCTTCCACTGCCCGCGCTGCCAGAAATAGCAGTCGGGCGGCATGGCAACCCCTGCGGGCTGCCGGTGGCGGGCGGAATGCCCGGTTGCGGGGGGCTGTCGCTTCGGCTACGCCTTGATCCCGGAAGGCGGCGCGGCCGAAACGCGCATTGCCAGTCTCTCGGGGGAGGTCCCATGGGATACGAGAATATTCAGGTCGAGAAGCGTGGTCGGGTTGCCCTGATCACCCTGCATCGTCCCAAAGCACTGAACGCTCTCAACTCGCAGCTCATCGCCGAACTGAACGAAGCGCTGGCGCAGTACGAGAAGGACGACAAGATCGGTTGCGTGGTTCTGACCGGATCGGAGAAGGCCTTTGCGGCCGGTGCCGACATCAAGGAAATGAGCTCGCTCTCCTATATCGAAGCCTACACCAAGGACTTCATCACCTCCTGGGATCAGGTGTCGCGCTTCCGCAAGCCGATCATCGCCGCCGTCGCCGGCTACGCGCTGGGCGGCGGCTGCGAACTTGCGATGATGTGCGATTTCATCCTCGCCGGGGAGAATGCCAAGTTCGGCCAGCCCGAGATCACCCTCGGCGTGATGCCGGGTGCCGGCGGCACCCAGCGCCTCACCCGCTTCGTCGGCAAGTCGAAGGCGATGGAGATGTGCCTGACCGGGCGCATGATGGACGCCGAGGAGGCCGAGCGCTCCGGGCTTGTGAGTCGGGTCGTACCGGTCGCGGACCTGGTCGACGAGGCGCTGCGGGTGGCGGAAAAGATCGCCGACTTCTCGATGCCGATCACGATGATGACCAAGGAAAGCGTCAACCGCTCCTATGAGACGACGCTCGCCGAGGGCGTGCGTTTCGAGCGCCGCGTGTTCCACTCCATGTTCGCGTCCGAGGATCAAAGCGAGGGCATGACCGCCTTCGTCGAGAAGCGCGCGCCCCAGTTCAAGAACCGCTGAACAGGTCGTCCGTGTCGATCCCCGAAAAACTGCGAGTTTCACGTTGACGGGGCGAGGGGCGGCGATTATAAACCTCATCGACCGGTGGCGGCTCGTTCCGCCGCCGCTTTCGTTTGACTGGGACAGCCGCGGTTGTCGAGATGTCGGCGAGCGGACTGTTCACATAACCGATCAGGAACCACCATGGCCAACACCCCTTCGGCCAAGAAGGCGGCGCGGAAGATCCAGCGTCGCACGGCCATCAACAAGGCCCGCCGCAGCCGGGTGCGCTCGCACCTGCGCAAGGTCGAGGAAGCGATTGCTTCCGGCGATCACTCTGCAGCGGGCGAAGCACTCAAGGTTGCGCAGCCGGAGCTGATGCGCGCTGTTACCAAGGGCGTCTTCCATCGCAACACTGCGTCCCGGAAGATCTCCCGCCTTAACGCGCGGGTGAAGGCGCTGAGTGCCTGACGAGATCCGTTTCAGGATCTGTTGCGAGCTACAGAACCCGGCCTTTTGGTCGGGTTTTTCTTTAGCCGCCGTACTCATGCGCGGCGCCCATCCGACTAATAATTAGGCATGATTCGAGAAATTGCCGCGGTCGGCCTCATGGCACGAAAATCTCATTAGAAACAATAATCTAGCGTCATGTTGGAAGGCTCGAGCGGATTGTCTTCGCCGTTGGCGCTTGTCAAGATTGATGGGTAAAAATTTTTTTTCGTGCACAGCAAATTGGGTATTCACGCCTCTTCCGTCGGCAAAACACGTTGAGTCAAAACGCCTTCCAAACGGCTCCGCCGGGCATTCCCTTGCGGCGGCTTCGGCCTGCGGCGGAGCGGCCTGGCGAAATGGCGAGAGTCCATGTTGCGGGCCGCATGGCCCCTGTGTATGGTCTCTTCATCAGGCGCCCGCCTGACTAAATCGGAAAACAAAAACGACAGGGCCTCTTGTAGAGCGATGGTATATTTGCGCCAAAATATGGTGTTGGACAGATATAGGCGCTTTGTGCCAGGCGGCTTTGTCGCTTCCACTGTTTCTTCCGTCGAGAGACTTTGTACTCTTGAGTAAAGAGTAGCGAAATCCGGCAAATCGCAGGCATGAATAGCTGTCGATGAAGATCGGCGGTGAGGGAATTTCTTGTCTGTTGCCATGTGATGTCGTGTCGGCGCGGCTTGCGGCCTTTGGCCCCAGGTGAGCTCCGACGCCGCCGGTGGGCGGAGTGGTGAGAGCGCTGTCGATGGCACAAATCGGCGGTTCCAGGGTGGTCGCGCCGACACAGTCCGGCTGTGGGGTGAAGAAGACGGGATTGAGGGGCTTGACGATGGGAGCACAATCGACTTTCTGTGCCGCTCCGGCGCGATGGGGTGGCGGGCGCAAGGCGCTCTGACCCCGACCGCGCCAGCCGCTCACGGCATCGCCGGGAGCGGGTTCTCAAAAATCAATCGAGGGTTCCGCATTCTCGCGAGCCTGCGGTTGCGAGGCGGAAGACGCCGGCGCAATACCGACAGGCCAGCAGATGCCGGAAGACGAAACGGGACGCATTCGCTTGCGCCCCGGAGCAGGGCTTTTGCGTCCCGTCCGCCCGGCGGTCGGGAACGCGACAACGGTCAAAAGGCCGAACAACAAAAGACCGGTCTTACGACCGGATAACAGGACAAAAACCACGGGCGCTGCGGCGGCGGACGGTTCCGTGGGTTTTTTGGAGGCGATCACGATGAACTTGCAGGAACTGCCGGCACCCGAGACCGCAGGCATCGACCAATGGACCCGCGTCAAGAAGCGGCTGCGCGCCGAACTTGGCGAGGATGTCTTCAGCAGCTGGTTCGCCCGCGTTGATCTCGAGGATCACATCGATGGCACGGTGCGCCTTTCCGTGCCGACCCGGTTCCTCAAGCAGTGGATCCAGTCGCATTACCGCGATCGCCTCATGGGGCTTTGGCAGCGCGAGTGCGAGGATGTGCACCGCATCGAGCTGACCGTTCGCGGTGCCGTGCGCGCCCGTCCGGCAAGCGTTGCGGCGGCCCGCACCGCCGCCGCGCGTCCGGCGTCCGCGCCGGTGAAGATCGTCGACAACACTTTCGCCGCCAAGGGTGAGCCGCGCCAGAGCGCGGCCGGCCAGGCCATGACGCCCTCCGCCGCCCAGGGCATGCGTGAGAGCGAGGACAGCCTGGAGGGCGCCGCGCTCGATCCGAAGTACACCTTCACCTCCTTCGTCGAGGGCGAGTCCAACGCGCTTGCGCTGGCCGCTGCCCGCCAGGTGGCGACCGCCGCAAGCGTCACCTTCAATCCCTTCTACGTTCATGCGTCGGTCGGCCTCGGCAAGACGCATCTGATGCAGGCGATCGCCAGCGCCGCCAAGGCGGCCGGGCGCAAGGTGCTCTATCTGACCGCCGAGCATTTCATGTATCGCTTCGTGGCCGCGCTCAAGGCGCAGTCGGCGCTCGCCTTCAAGGACACGCTGCGCAAGATCGATCTGCTGCTGATCGATGACATGCAGTTCCTGCACGGCAAGCAGGTTCAGCAGGAGTTCTGCCACACGCTCAATGCGCTGATCGACGGCGCGCGTCAGGTGGTGGTCGCCGCCGATCGTCCGCCGGCGGATCTGGAGACGCTCGACGAACGCATGCGCTCGCGCCTTGCCGGCGGCCTGGTTGTCGCCATCTCCGAGCCGGACTTCGGGCTGCGCCGCGCCATCCTGACCAGCCGCATCGACGTCGCGCGCCGCAATCATCCCGGCTTCGCGGTGCCCGAGACCGTGCTTGACTACGTCGCCCGCAACGTCGGCAATTCCGGCCGCGATCTGGAAGGCGCGCTCAACCGGCTGATGGCGCACAACCAGCTGACCAGCCAGCCCATCACCCAGGAGATGGCAGAGACCACGCTGCGCGATCTGGTGCGCAACACCGAGCCGCGCCGGGTCAAGATCGAGGAGATCCAGCGGGTCGTCTCGAAGCACTACAACGTCTCGAAGGCGGATCTTCTGTCTGCCCGGCGCACCCGCACCATCGTGCGTCCGCGCCAGATCGCGATGTATCTCGCCAAGATGATGACGCCGCGCTCCCTGCCGGAGATCGGTCGCCGCTTCGGCAACCGCGACCACACCACCGTGTTGCACGCGGTGCGCAAGATCGAGGATCTGGCGCGCAACGACGCGGCGCTGGCGCAGGAGCTCGATCTGCTGAAGCGGATGCTCGACAGCTGATCGGCGCATGCCGGCGGGCGAGGCGTGCCTCGCCCCCGCAATCCACCATCCAGGCGGGGCCGGAACGGGTGCGAACCGTGTCCGGCCTCTTGCATTTTGATGTTTCACGGGGCAGTGTCATCGCCCATTTCGCAGTCGCGTAACTTCGCGTGATTTCCGGCTTTCGTGCCCTTTTTCTCGACAATGGACGACGCAATGAAAGTGACTCTTGAGCGGACCGACCTCCTGAAGTCCCTGACCCATGTTCACCGTGTCGTCGAACGCCGCAACACGATCCCGATCCTGTCGAATGTCCTGCTGCGCTGCGAAGGCGGCCAGCTGCTGCTGAAGGCGACGGACCTCGATCTGGAGATTTCCGAGCGCGTCGCCGCGCTCGTCGAGCAGCCCGGCGGCACCACCGTGCCGGCGCACATGATCTACGACATCGTGCGCAAGCTGCCCGAGGGTGCGCAGGTGGCGCTCGAGACATCGTCGGACAACGCCACTCTGGAAATCCGCGCCGGGCGCTCGCGCTTTGCGCTGCAGATGCTGCCCGAGGCGGATTATCCCGACATCACCGCCGGCGAGTTCACCCACGGCTTCACGCTGCCGGCGTCCGACCTGCGTGGCATCATCGACGCCACCCAGTTCGCGATCTCCACCGAGGAAACGCGCTACTATCTCAACGGCATCTATCTGCACGCGGTGGCGGGCGAGGACGGCGACCGGCTGCGCGGCGTCGCCACCGACGGCCACCGTCTGGCCCGTGCCGAGGTGCCGGCTCCCGCGGGTGCCATGGGCATGCCCGGCGTCATCGTGCCGCGCAAGACCGTCGGCGAGATCCAGAAGTTGCTCGAGGCGCCGGACGCCGAGACGCGCGTCGAGATCTCCGACACCAAGATCCGCATCACCACGGGCGATGTCGTCCTGACCTCGAAGCTGATCGACGGCACCTTCCCGGATTACGGTCGGGTCATCCCGCAGAACAACGACAAGGAAATGCTTGTCGACCGGGACGAGTTCAAAGCCGCGGTCGACCGCGTCTCGACGATCTCCTCCGAGCGCGGCCGCGCTGTGAAGCTCGCCATGTCCGAGGGGCGGATGATCCTGACCGTGGTCAACCCGGATTCCGGTTCCGCGACCGAGGAACTGGCGATCGACTATGATGCGGATCCGCTCGAGATCGGCTTCAACTCGCGCTACCTGCTGGAGATCACCGGCCAGCTTCGCGGCGACACGGCCACATTCCGTTTCGCCGATGCCGGCGCGCCGACGCTGATCCAGGACAAGGGGTCGCTGGACACGCTTTACGTTCTGATGCCGATGCGCGTCTGACGTCGCGGCGACAGCGAGATCCCATGCGACGGGCAGGCCCGGCCGGGCGACCGGGCGGGCCGCCACAGGAAGGCGACACCGCGATGAGCGAGCCGGTGCGGGTTGCGCTCCGCAGCCTCAACCTGTCCAATTTCCGCAATTACGAAAGCCTCTCCCTGCGTCTCGGCGCGGGGCTCGTCGCGTTTGTCGGCGCCAATGGCGCTGGCAAGACCAACCTGCTTGAGGCGGTGTCGCTGCTGACCGCCGGTCGCGGCCTGCGACGGGCGCAGCTTGACGACATCATCCGCAAGGGCGGCGAAGGCGGCTTCGCGGTGTCGGCAAGGCTCGAGGGTCCGGCGGGCGAGACGCGCCTTGGCGTCGGCCACGGGCCGCAGGACACCGGCCGGCGCGTGCGCATCGACGGCGAGGACGTGCGCGGCTCCGACCGGCTTCTCGACTATCTGCGGGTGCTCTGGCTGCTGCCGGCGATGGACGGGCTCTTCACCGGGCCGGCGGGCGACCGGCGGCGCTTTCTCGACCGTCTGGTGCTCGCGGTTGATCCGGGTCACGGTCGGCGGGTGGCGGATCTGGAGAAGGTCCTGCGCGCGCGCAACCGCCTGCTCGACGAAGGCGGGGCTGCAGGCTTTCTCGATGCGCTGGAGGCACAGCTCGCGCCGCTGGCGATTTCCGTCAGCTATGCCCGGCGTGAGACGGTGTCGCTTCTCGCCGCCCGCATCATCGCCCAGGCGGAACTCGGACTGCCGTTTCCGCAGGCCGGCGTCGTGCTTTCCGGCGCCTTCGAGGAGGAGGCCGAGGGCCTGGCCGCCGGAGACCTGGAGGACCGTTACCGCGAGGCGCTGGCGGCTTCGCGCCACAGGGACCGCGCCGCCGGGCGCACGCTCATGGGGCCGCATCGCTCCGACCTCGTGGTCACCCACCTGGCCAAGGACATGCCGGCGGCCATGGCCTCGACCGGGGAACAGAAGGCGCTGCTGATCGGCCTCATTCTGGCGCATGCGGACGTGACGGCGCGAACCGCCGGCATGACGCCGCTGCTGCTCCTCGACGAGGTGGCCGCCCATCTCGACCCGGACCGCCGCCGGGCGCTGTTCGCCAGGCTGCACGACCTCTCCCTGCAGGTGCTGATGACCGGCACCGATCCGCAGCTTTTCGCCGATCTTCCGGCGGGAAGCATGCTTCTACATGTCGCCAATGCCGGCGTTTCGGAGTATGGTGCCGGCTGATCGTTTCAAGGTTCCTTCCCGCATGGATCTCGCTCCTCTTCTGTTCTTCGCCGGCGCCCTTTTCGTGGCCGCCGTCATTCCCGGTCCGGGCGTCGCCGCCATCGTCGCGCGCGTGCTTGCGCGCGGTCGCGAGGGTGCTGCCGCCTTCTGCTTCGGCATCGTCATTGGCGATCTGGTCTGGCTCGGCTTTGCCGTGGCCGGACTTGCCGTCGTCGCCAAGGCGTTCGGCACGGTTTTCCTGCTGGTGAAATATCTGGGAGCTGCCTATCTCGTCTGGCTTGCCTGGAAGATGTGGCGCGCCCCGGCGGCCGGCATTCGCGCCGATGTGCCCGCGGGACCGCGCGAGAGCGACCTGCGCCTCACGCTGGCCGGTCTTGCGCTGACGCTCGGCAACCCCAAGACCATGGTCTTCTATCTGGCGCTGCTGCCCAACATCATCGCGCTCGAGACGGTGACAGTGCTTGGCTATCTCGAGCTTAGCCTTGTCACCTTCTCGGTGCTGGCGGTGGTGCTCGGCGGCTATTGCGTGGCGGCCGAGCGGGCACGCAAACTCTTTGCCAGCCCGCGCGCGGTGCGCCTTTTGAACCGCGGTGCCGGAACCATGATGGCGGGCGCGGCGGTGGCGATCGCCGCGCGCTAAAAAATGCCCGAAAGCCGTGCGACAAGCAAAGCACGGGTTCGCCTTTGGCGCCGCGCGCGAGGCGCGGCGGCGATCCCGCAGGGGCGGGCGGAAACCCGCGGCCAGGACGCTTCGTGACGGTTGGTTGAACGTGCCGTTCAACCCCGTATAACAGTCTGACACCCGAGACCCAGCGAGCATCTGATTCGAATGAGTGACACACCGATGACCGGCGAGCCCAATCCGCAATCGTCCGAGGGCGCCGACGAATACGGCGCCGGCTCGATCAAGGTCCTGAAGGGGCTCGACGCGGTGCGCAAGCGCCCGGGCATGTATATCGGCGACACCGATGACGGCTCGGGCCTCCACCATATGGTCTATGAGGTCGTCGACAATGCCATCGACGAGGCGCTGGCCGGTCACGCCGACCGTGTGACCGTGACGCTGAACGCCGATGGCTCGGTGACCGTGACCGACAACGGGCGCGGCATTCCAACCGACCTGCATCCGGAAGAGGGCGTCTCGGCGGCCGAGGTCATCATGACCCAGCTTCATGCCGGCGGTAAGTTCGACCAGAACTCCTACAAGGTGTCGGGCGGCCTGCACGGCGTTGGCGTGTCCGTCGTCAACGCGCTGTCGACCTGGCTCGACCTGCGGATCTGGCGCAACGGGTTCGAGCACAAGATGCGGTTTTACGACGGCGACGCAGCGGCGCCGCTCGCCGTCGTCGGCCCGAGCGAGGGGCGCAAGGGCACCGAAGTGACCTTCCTGCCGTCGCCGGCGACCTTCACCAGGATCGAGTTCGACTTCGGCACGCTCGAGCATCGGCTGCGCGAACTCGCCTTCCTCAATTCCGGCGTGCGGATTCTGCTGACCGACCGTCGTGGCGTCGAGGAGAATGCCGTCGAGCTCTTCTATGAGGGCGGTCTGGAAGCCTTCGTGCGCTATCTCGACCGGGCCAAGCATCCGCTGATCGAGGCGCCGGTGACGATGAGCGTCGAGCGCGACGGGATCACCGTCGAGGCGGCGATGTGGTGGAACGACAGCTATCACGAGCAGGTTCTGTGCTTCACCAACAACATCCCGCAGCGCGATGGCGGCACCCATCTGGCCGGCTTCCGTGGCGCGCTGACGCGACAGGTGACGAGCTACGCCGAACAGTCGGGCCTGCTCAAGAAGGAAAAGGTCTCGCTGACCGGCGATGACTGCCGCGAGGGGCTTACCTGCGTGCTGTCGGTCAAGGTGCCGGATCCGAAGTTCTCGTCACAGACCAAGGACAAGCTCGTGTCCTCCGAGGTTCGCCCGGTGGTCGAGAGCGCGATCAGCCAGGCGCTGTCGGAGTGGCTGGAGGAAAATCCGGCCCCTGCGCGTATCCTCGTTTCCAAGGTGGTGGAAGCCGCGAGCGCCCGCGAGGCCGCCCGCAAGGCGCGCGAGCTGACCCGTCGCAAGGGCGCGCTCGACGTCGCCTCGCTGCCGGGCAAGCTTGCCGACTGCCAGGAGCGCGATCCGTCCAAGGCCGAACTTTTCCTGGTCGAGGGCGATTCGGCTGGCGGATCCGCCAAGCAGGGACGCAGCCGTGAGAATCAGGCGATCCTGCCGCTGCGCGGCAAGATCCTCAACGTCGAGCGGGCCCGCTTCGACAAGATGCTCTCCTCCAACGAGATCGGTACGCTGATCACGGCGCTTGGCACTGGCATCGGCAAGGAGGAGTTCAACCTCGCGAAGCTGCGCTACCACAAGATCATCATCATGACGGACGCCGACGTCGACGGCGCCCACATCCGCACGCTGCTGCTGACCTTCTTCTTCCGCCAGATGCCGGATCTGATCGAGCAGGGCTATATCTATATCGCCCAGCCGCCGCTCTATAAGGTGAAGCGCGGCAACTCCGAGCAGTACCTGAAGGATCAGGAGGCGCTGGAGCGCTACCTGATCGACGGCGGACTTGAAGAAAGCGCGCTGACGCTGGCAAACGGCGAAGTGCGCACCGGAGCCGATCTACATGACGTGGTCGAGCGCGCCCGCCAGGTGGCCTATGTGCTCGACGGCCTGCACGCGCGCTACGACCGTGACGTGGTGGAGCAGGCGGCGATTGCCGGCGCGCTCAACGACGAGGTGCTGCGCGACCGCGAAAAGGCCAATGACGCCGCGGCTTATATCGCCCGGCGTCTCGACATTCTCGCCGATGATTTCGAGCGTGGCTGGGTCGGCAAGGTGCTGGAGAACGGCGACCTCGAATTCGAGCGCACCGTGCGCGGCGTCAAGGAGGTCTCGACCATCGACGCGGCGCTTCTGGGCTCCTCCGATGCCCGCAAGCTCGATGCCCGCACGACCCACCTGCAGGAGGTCTACGGCAAGGCCTCGACCTTGTCGCGCAAGGGCAACGAGATTGCCATCCGCGGCCCCAGGGCCTTGCTCCATGCTGTCTTCGCGCAAGGGCGCAAGGGTATTTCCATGCAGCGCTACAAGGGCTTGGGCGAAATGAACGCCGAGCAGCTGTGGGAGACGACGCTCGATCCGAACGTTCGCTCGCTGCTGCAGGTGAAGATCCGCGAGGCCGATGCGGCCGATGACATCTTCACCAAGCTGATGGGCGACGATGTCGATCCGCGACGGACCTTCATCCAGGAAAATGCGCTCGCGGTGGCGAATCTCGACGTTTGATCGACCGAATGGCGGTCTTGCGCCGGAAATGGGGATTCTCCCTTTGACAACCACGGTCGTTCCCCCTATTAGGAGCGACCACGACATTCCTCGAAAACAAGCTGCAAGTAACGATGCCGACAATCAATCAGTTGGTTCGCCAGAACCGCAAGCCGTCCGTTAACAAGTCCAAGACGCCGTCGCTGGGTGGAAACCCCCAGAAGCGCGCAGTCTGCACGCGCGTCTACACGACGACCCCGCGTAAGCCGAACTCGGCTCTTCGTAAGGTCGCCCGTGTGCGCATGACCAACGGAAACGAAGTTACCGCCTACATCCCGGGCGAGGGTCACAACCTGCAGGAGCACTCTGTCGTGCTCGTGCGCGGCGGCGGCCCGAACGATCTTCCGGGCGTGCGCTACCGCGTGATCCGCGGCGTGCTCGACACCCAGGGCGTCAAGGATCGTAAGAAGCGTCGTTCGCTTTACGGCTCCAAGCGTCCGAAGTAAGCAGCGCCCGGGGCTGGCGCGCGGGGTCACTCCGCGCCGCCGCCCGATGCGCCGCAGCTTCGCATTCGTCGTGTGCGCAAGAACAATGCCCCTGGCCGTCGGCCGGGGGCATTTTTTGTGCGTTTTTGCGCGCCGGCATGGCTGCGAACGGCTTTTCGCGCTTCTTTTCTTGCAGAATTACGCAAAAGAAAACCGCCGGCACCAGGTGCGGCGGTTCTCGGAGCGTCTGAATCGTTCTTCGCCGATTGACGAAGGAGAAAGGTGTCAGGCGGCGATGCGCTTCTGGGCGCGGAAGGCGACCTGGCCACTCTCACGGCTGCGACGACGGTCTTCCGGGGAGATGTAGACGAGCGCGTGGTGCTCGTCGCAATAGGAGACGCCGGGAGCAACGCGGGAGCGGCACGGGAAGGTGTAGTCGCCACCTGTTCCCTCGGCCCACTTGCACTGTCCGGAGCGCGGCAAGCGAAGTTCGGTCATTGTCATACCTCTTGGAATGAGCGGGACGACCTTCCGAACGGCCTGTCGCTCTGAGAGCGCCAATGCATGGAGGGGGGCGAACCGCAAAAAAAGCCGGGCAGTGGATCTCGCCCGGCCGTCAAACACAGGTTTTATATAAGTGTCACATGGCCGCGAACCAAGCGCGAATCAGGCATGGGAGCCATGCTCATTTTGCAGTGCGGCATGTTGGTAAACGCAAGGCTTGCCGCCACCCGCACAACGGGTGAAGCGACGCGCCAGAGAGAGGTGACCGGCCTCAGCGTTCGCGTTCCTCGCGCAGGTTGGTGACGACGCGGCGGTTCTGGGCCTTGCATTCTTCCTCCGGGCAGGCGCGCACCTTGCGATCGGTGCCATAGCCCTTGGCCCAGAGCCTGTTTGCGGAAACCCCCTTGGAGACGAGATAGGCCATTGCCGCATCGGCCCGGCGGGTCGAGAGCGCGGTGTTGGCCGCGGCGCTGCCCGGATCGTCGGCGAAGCCCTGGATCTTGGCGAACCAGGAGCGGTTGGCCATGAGCCAGGCCGCCTGCTTGTCGAGGGTCATGCGCGCGGTCTCTTCGAGCTCGGCCGAGCCGGACTTGAAATAGCTGCGTCGACCGACATTGAGGATGAAGTCCTCCTCGCTGCCGGGCGAAAGATTGGCGAAACCGGCCACCGGCGCATTGGTGACATTGGGCGTCGCCGCCGTCTCCACGGTGTTGCAGCCGGCGAGCAGCAGGGGAAGGGCGAACGTTGCGGCGATGGCGGCAAGCGCCCGGCGCGGCGTGGCTGGGATCACGGTCGAAGCTCCTTTGAGCGCATGTGCGAGGGCCGCTCGCCTGGCTTGTCGTTCAGCCATTCTGCGGCTTTGCGCCGAGGTGCTCGAGCACGGAAACCCGTGTTCCGACCGGGCAGCGCTGATAGAGATCGACGATGTCTTCCGGGAACATGCGGATGCAGCCGGAGGAAACATCGGAGCCGATGCTCCAGGGTTCGAGCGTCCCGTGCAGCCGGTAGCCGGTGTCCCCGCCATCGTCGTTGTAGAGATACATGGCGCGGGGACCGAGCGGGTTGTTGGCGGCTCCCCCTTCGACCAGACGGGGCAGGTCCGGCTGGCGCTTCAGCATGTCGGGTGGCGGCACCCAGCGCGGCCACAGCGCCTTGCGCTTGATCTGGGCGCGGCCGTACCACTTGAAGCCCTCGCGGCCGACGCCGACGCCGTAGCGCAGCGCGGTGTCGTTCTCCCAGATCCAGTAGAGGTAATGGTTGCGGGTATCGATGACGACGGTGCCGGGCGATTCATGCGACAGGTACTTCACCATCTGCCGGCGCCACTGGGGCTTGATCACGTCGAAATTGGTTGCCCGATAGG
Source organism: Stappia sp. ICDLI1TA098 (assembly GCF_054880955.1). Classification (NCBI taxonomy): domain Bacteria; kingdom Pseudomonadati; phylum Pseudomonadota; class Alphaproteobacteria; order Hyphomicrobiales; family Stappiaceae; genus Stappia; species Stappia sp. ICDLI1TA098. The sequence goes on along the minus strand of NZ_JBTZBT010000002.1, from coordinate 808,227 downwards.
CAAAGCCGTTGTCGCTCAGCGAGCCGACGAACCATTTCGAGGCGGCGATTGCCGGCATGGGAAAACTGGCAAGCGCCGCAAGCGCCGCGCCGCCGGTCAGAATGCCTCGTCGCGTAAACGGGGTGGTCATGCCGTCTCTCCTCCTCCCGGCAAGGTCACCTCAGGTCGGCTGCCGAACGCCCAAGAGGATCCGTAGCCGCCGCACATGTCGGAAGCATTACGATGCAAATGCGGGAAAAGGTCAATCCTGCGCAGCAGCGGCGTCCACCGGCTCGGCGCCCGCCGCACGCAGCGCCTCGCGGGTGTCAAGGTCGAGGCGCGCGGCCTCGCCGACCTCCACCTCCACGACCATGCCGGCGTTCTCGCCGATGACGTGACGCGCGCCGATATCTCCCTCGAGGCGGGCAAGGGCGCTGAAGAAGGCCCGGTCCCAGAGCACCGGATTGCCGCGTCTGCCGCCAGCGGTGGCGACGACGACGGCGCGTCCCGCCTCCGGCCGATAGGCGGCGATCAGCCGGTCGAGCGTATGCGCGTCGATCCGCGGCATGTCGGCAAGCAGGACCATTGCGGCATCTGCGTCGGCAGGCAGCGCCTGGACCCCGGTGCGGATCGACCCGGCCATTCCCTCCGCATGGTCGGGATTGTGAACGATGTCGACGTCGAGGCCGGCCAGCGCGTCGCGGATGTCCGCGTGCATGTGGCCGGTGACGACGATCAGCCGCGACAGGCTGCTTGCCAGTGCGTGCTCGGCGGCGATGCGCACGAGCGGGCGCCCGTCGATGCGCGCCAGCAGCTTGTTGACGCCCTCGGCCCGCCGCGACCTGCCAGCGGCAAGCAGGATGCCGGCGACCTTGCGCGGCTGCGGCACGGCCCTTGCCGTCTCCTCGCGCGGCTGGGGACGCGAGCCGATCTCCATCAGCAGCCCGCCGACACCCATCGACATGACGTCTTCCGGTGTGACCGGACAATCGGCCATCAAGCGGTCGAGCACCCAGTCGAAACCGTTCTCACTCGGGCTGCGGGCGCAACCCGGAGCGCCAATCACCGGCACCTTGCCGATCTCGCCAAGGAGCAGGAGGTTGCCCGGGTCGACGGGCATGCCGAAGTGGACGAGACGCCCGCCGGCCGCGTGAATCGCAGCCGGGATGACGTCGTCCCTGTCGACGATTGCCGAGGCGCCGAAAACCAGGATGAGGTCCGCCCCGCAGTGCGACAGCGCGCCGAGTGCCTCGGCAACGGCTCCGGTTTCATGCGCGACCCGGCGCTCGCTCGTCAGCGTCGAGCCCGAAACGGCCAGGCGCGCCTCGGTGATGCGCCGCGTCTTGTCCATGACCGAGGGTTTGAGATGGGCAAGCACGGTCGCCACCATCGCGACCTTGCGCGGGCGGAAGGGGGCGACGCGCACGGCCCGCGCGGCCGCTGCCTCCACGGCGCGAACGGAGGTCTCGCCAACGGCGAAGGGAATGACCTTGGCGGTCGCCACCATGCGTCCGCGCGACACGCGGGACCAGGCCGGCAGGGTTGCCAGCGTCAGCGCCGGGTCCACCCGGTTGACCGCGTCGACGGCCGCCTTGTCCACCACCAGGACGCCATCTGCGGCGGCCTGGAAATTGACCCGCCCGGTGAAAGGCGGCTCCAGCGTCAGGCCGCCGCCGTCGGCGGCGCGCGCCAGCCGTTCCGCCGCCCGGTCCTCGTGGCAGTCGTCGATCTCCAGGCGGGCAACGACGATCTCCTCGATGCCGGCCGCCAGCAGCCGCGCGATGTCATCTCCCGACAGCCGGCGCCCCTTCTTCAGGGCGCCATCGGCAAGGCGGATCGTGTGGGCGAGCAGGCAGTCCTCGCTCTCCCGGGTGGCGCGGGGTCCGAACTTCAAGGCCGGCGCTCCCCTCCCTTGCGCAGCGCGGCGATGACATTGGCAAGCACCGCGACTGCAATCTCGGCCGGCGATGCGGCACCGATATCGGCGCCGATGGGCGCGTCGATGCGCGCGAACGCGGCGTCCGTGACACCGGCCTCCAGCAGCCGCGTTCGGCGGGCGCCATGGGTCTTGCGGCTGCCGAGCGCGCCGACATAGAAGCAGTTCGCCTCCAGCGCGGCCTTCAGCGGGACGTCGTCGATCTTCGGGTCGTGGGTGAGGGCGGCAACGGCGGTGTAGGGATCGAGCGCCACATCGGCCAGAACATCCTCGGGCCATTCGGCAAGCAGACGCCCTCCGGCGAAGCGCTCGGGCGTGGCGAAGGCGGTGCGCGGATCGATGACCGTCACGTCGAAGCCGGCGATGCCGGCCATCGGCAGCAGCGCCTGGGCGATATGAACCGCGCCGATGAGCACGAGGCGTGGCGGCGGGACGCTGACCGTGAGGAATGCCCGGCTGCCGTCGGCGCCTTCGACGATGCCGGACTTGCCGGAGAGAAGCCGCGCCGAAATCTCCGTGCCAAAGGGATCGCTGGCCAGGTTGTCGAACAGGTCGTCGGCTTGTGTGACGATGCGCTGGCGACCGGCCGCGCCGGCCTCCAGCGGCGTGACAAGCACGACGGCGCGCCGGCCGCTGCGCGCCGCGTTGAAGCGCGAGAGAAGCTCGAGATCCATGCCTCAGCCCCTTCCGTCGTCGGCGGTGCCGGTGAGCGGCTCGACATAGACGCGGATGCGCCCGCCGCAGGACAGGCCGACGCGCCATGCGGTCTCGTCGGCGACACCGAACTCGAGCATGGCCGGAGTGCCGGTGGCGATGACGTCTTCGGCCTCCGCGACGACCGCGCCCTCGACGCAACCGCCGGAGACGGAGCCCTCGAAATTGCCCTTGGCGTCGATGACGAGATGCGCCCCGACCGGGCGCGGGGCCGAGCCCCAGGTCTCGATCACGGTGGCCAGCGCGACGTTGCGGCCCTCGCGCGCCCAGGCCTCGGCAAGTGTCAGCGGATCGGCTGCGGCAGCATCGTTCTGCATGGTGCGGATCTCCGTTTCCCGCCCGGACTATAGGCCCCAAGTGGGGCGTCTGCACAGGCCCGGCAAGGACGGGAGCGGCGATGGCCAGGCAAGGGCCTGACAAGGGAGCTCAAAAGCAAGGGGCGGGCCCGTTGCCGGACCCGCCCCCCTTGAGGTCTCGCGGTGCCTGATTTACTCGGCAGCGGCAGCCAGCGTCGGGGCGGCGGCCAGCACCGTGCCGTCCACATGGCTCTCGAACTTGGCGAAGTTCGACACGAACATCTCCACCAGCTTGGCGGCCTGTCGGTCGTAGGCGTCCTTGTCCGCCCAGGTAGAGCGCGGATCGAGGATCATCGGATCGACGCCAGGCACGGCGACCGGCACGGCGAAGCCGAAGTTCGCGTCGGTGCGGCACTCTGCGTCACGCAGCGAGCCGTCGAGAGCGGCGCCAAGCAGCGCGCGGGTGGCGCGGATCGGCATGCGGTGGCCGGTGCCATAGGCGCCGCCCGTCCAGCCGGTGTTGACCAGCCAGCAGTCGACCTCATGCTCTGCGATCAGCGCGCGCAGCAGGTTGCCGTATTCGGAGGGGTGGCGCGGCATGAACGGTGCGCCGAAGCAGGTCGAGAATGTCGCCTGCGGCTCGGTCACGCCCTTCTCGGTGCCGGCAACCTTCGCGGTGTAGCCGGACAGGAAGTGATACATGGCCTGCGCCGGGGTGAGCTTGGCGATCGGCGGCAGCACGCCGAAGGCATCCGCCGTCAGCATGATGATGTTCTGCGGGCACGGCGCGCGGCCGGTCTCGCTGGCGTTCGAGATGAAGTCGATCGGGTAGGCGCAGCGCGTGTTCTCCGTCTTGGAGCCATCGTCGAAGTCGACCGCGCGGGTCGCGGGATCCATGACGACGTTCTCCAGCACGGTGCCGAAGCGCTGGGTGGTGGAGAAGATCTCCGGCTCGGCCTCGGCGGACAGCTTGATCGTCTTGGCGTAGCAGCCGCCCTCGAAGTTGAACACGCCCTCCGGTCCCCAGCCGTGCTCGTCGTCGCCGATGAGCGTGCGCGAGGGGTCGGCCGAAAGGGTGGTCTTGCCGGTGCCCGAGAGGCCGAAGAAGACCGCCGTGTCGCCGTCGTCACCGACATTGGCCGAGCAGTGCATCGGCATGACGTTCTTCGCCGGCAGCAGGAAGTTCAGGAACGAGAAGACCGACTTCTTCATCTCGCCCGCATAGGAGGTGCCGCCGATCAGCACGATCTTGTTGGTGAAGTCGCAGGCGATGACGGTCTCGGTGCGGCAGCCGTGACGCGCGGGGTCGGCCTTGAAGCTCGGCAGGTCGATGATCGTCATCTCGGGCGAGAAGCCGGCGAGCTCGCTCGCCTGAGGGCGGATCAGCAGGTTGCGGATGAAGAGCGAGTGCCAGGCGTATTCGGTGAAGACGCGCACGCTCAGACGGTGGGCCGGGTCGGCGCCGCCGTAGAGATCCTGCGCGTAGAGCGACATGCCCTTGGCGTGGGCGATCATGTCCGCATGCAGCGTCGCAAAGGCTTCGGGCGTCATCGCGGCGGAATTGTCCCACCACACGCTGTCGCGGGTGGTGTCGTCGCACACGACGAACTTGTCCTTGGGCGAACGGCCCGTGTGCACGCCGGTTTCGACGACGAGCGCGCCGCCGGCGGCAAGCTCGCCCTCGCCCCGGCTCAGGGCATGCTCATAGAGCGCAGGTGCCGTGAGATTGTGATGAAGCTCGCCGAGCCCCGTCAGCCCGCCCGTGTCAACGGGAGCCGACTGCTGCCCTACGCCCTTGTCCGCCATGTTTCCTGGATCCCTGTTCGCTTCGCCGATGATGCGTTTGCATGTTCTTCCGGACGCGAGGTCGTCCGGTTTCTGCCGGACGCGAGATCGCCCGGAGTGCGTTGCCCCCTCCGCACGGCATGGCCGTTCCGGATGTGGCAAGACAACGCTGTCCATCTTCGTTTTGAGCAAGGCGAACCTAGTGGATGGGATTTCTTTCAACAAGCGAAACGAAGCTGTCGAAGGGTGCCTTAAATCGATTTAGTGCCGGATTATCCTTGCAGGTATTATTTTACTTGGAAAACTAATCGGATCGGGAAGCCGGCTTGCGTGGAATATTCATTTCATCTGCGGCCGGCGGGGAGGCCTCGCAGCGGGCGCGGACGGCGGCTGAAAAGAGGAAGCCGCCGGACGCAAGGGACGGCGATCTCGGCCGTGAGATGTTCCTTCGGCACTTGTCAGCCCTTGTGCTCGCCATAATTTATGCGCAATTGCAACGCCAAGCCTGATACACCGCTTACTGACAGATGAATGGGGGCCCGGCCGGGACCATGCCGACGATCGCGCTAGTTGATGACGACCGCAATATTCTGACTTCCGTTTCGATCGCGCTGGAAAGCGAGGGCTATCGCGTCTTTACCTATACGGACGGATCTTCCGCACTCGACAGGCTGATCACGGATCCGCCCGACCTTGCGATCTTCGACATCAAGATGCCGCGCATGGACGGCATGGAGCTGCTGCGGCGGCTGCGCCAGAAGTCCGACCTGCCGGTGATCTTCCTGACGTCGAAGGACGACGAGATCGACGAGCTGTTCGGCCTCAAGATGGGTGCCGACGACTTCATCCGCAAACCTTTCTCCCAGCGTCTGCTGGTCGAGCGGGTCAAGGCGGTGCTGCGGCGGGTCCAGCCGCGCGACGCGGCCGCGGTGAAGCCGGAAAGCGACAAGCTTCTCGAGCGTGGCGACCTGGTCATGGACCAGGAGCGCCATACCTCCATGTGGAAAGGGCAGCCGGTCACCCTCACGGTCACCGAGTTCCTGATCCTCTATGCGCTCGCGCAGCGCCCGGGCGTCGTCAAGAGCCGCAACGCGCTGATGGACGCCGCCTATGACGACCAGGTCTATGTCGACGACCGCACCATCGACAGCCACATCAAGCGGCTGCGCAAGAAGTTCAAGATCGTTGACGACAGTTTCGACATGATCGAGACCCTCTACGGCGTCGGCTACCGGTTCCGCGAAGGCTGAACCGCGCCGTCCGGCGGGCCTCGCCGGCAGGTCTCGCCCGCGCGCCGCGCGCGGGCATGATGCGAGTGTGCCAGAGAAGAGCGCGAATGACGGCCGATTCTGAGACAGATGCGGGCGGCGACGGTCGGGCGCGGGCGACGACGGCGCCTGCCTCCGGCGAACGCCCGGCCGCGCTCAGGACGCTCGGCAGCCGCCGCGTCCGCCGCCGCCTCCTCGGCCGCATCGGCGGGCTGCTCGGTCCCTATCTGACCTCCTCGCTGACCCGGCGCATCCTCGTGCTCAATCTTGCCGGCCTGTGCGCCATGGTCGGCGGCATTCTCTATCTCAACCAGTTCCGCGCCGGCCTGATCGACGCGCGCGTGCAGAGCCTGCTCACCCAGGGCGAGATCATCGCCGGCGCCATCGCCGCCTCCGCGACCGTCGAGACCGACGGGCTGATGGTCGACCCCGAGCAGTTGCTCCAGCTTCAGGCGGGCGAAAGCATCTCGCCGACGGACTCCGGCCGGCTGACCGACTTCCCGATCAACCCGGAGCGCGTCGCGCCAGTCCTGCGGCGGCTGATCTCGCCGACGCGCACACGCGCGCGGATCTACGATCCCGAGGGCATCCTGATCCTCGATTCGCGCCATCTCTACGCACGCGGCCAGATCCTGCGCTTCGACCTGCCGCCGCCAACGGCGGAGGAGCCGGGCATCTGGGACCGCTTCTGGGCCGACGTGAAGCTGTGGTTCCGGCGTGGCGACCTGCCGCTCTACGAGGAGATCGGCGCCGGCAACGGCCGCGCCTATCCCGAGGTCGAGGCGGCGCTCGCCGGGTCGCCGGCCAGTGTCGTGCGCGTCTCGCCGCGCGGCGAGCTCATCGTTTCGGTCGCCGTGCCGGTTCAGCGCTTCCGCGCCGTGCTCGGCTCGCTGCTGCTGTCTACCCAGGGCGGTGATATCGACGCCATCGTGCGCGCCGAGCGCGTCGCCATCGTCCGCGTCTTCCTGGTGGCGGCGACCGTGACCATGGTGCTCTCGATCCTGCTCGCCGGCACCATTGCCGGCCCGGTGCGCCGTCTCGCCGCCGCGGCCGAACGGGTGCGCCGGGGCATCAAATCGCGCGAGGAGATCCCGCAGTTTTCCGAGCGCCGCGACGAGATCGGCCATCTGGCGCGGGCCCTGCGCGACATGACCAATGCGCTTTACAACCGCATGGACGCGATCGAATCCTTCGCCGCCGACGTGGCGCACGAGCTGAAAAACCCGCTCACCTCGCTGCGCAGCGCGGTGGAAACCCTGCCGCTTGCCCGCAAGCCGGAGGCGCAGGCCCGGCTGATGGAGGTGATCCAGCACGACGTGCGCCGGCTCGACCGGCTGATCACCGACATTTCCGACGCCTCGCGGCTCGACGCCGAGCTGGCGCGGGCCGACGCCGGCCCGGTCGACGTGGCGACGCTGCTGCGCACCGTCAGCGATTTCGCCAATGAGCGCGCCGATGCTTCGGCGGCCCGCGTCGAGGTGGTGATCAAGCCCTCGCGCCGCGATCATCCCTACCGGGTACTTGGCCACGACAGCCGTCTGGCGCAGGTCGTCAACAATCTGGTCGACAACGCCCGCTCCTTCTCGCCGGAGGGCGGCAAGGTGGTGATCTCGGCGGCGCGCACGGCCGATGCGGTGATCATCACGGTCGATGATCAGGGGCCGGGCATCCGCGAGGACCTGCGCGACCGCATCTTCGAGCGCTTCTATACCGACCGGCCGGAGGCGGAGGGCTTCGGCAACAATTCCGGCCTCGGCCTGTCGATCTCACGCCAGATTGTCGAGGCTCACCGCGGCACGATCTCGGTCGAGAACCGGGAGGAGACCGACCCGGACACGGGAGAGGCGAGGGTGCTGGGCGCCCGCTTCACGGTGACGCTGCCGGCGGAGAGGAAGTCGTGAGCAAGCCGGGCGCTCCGCCCGCCAGCGTGCACGGCACCTGCGTCCTCGTCGGCGCCTCGGGCGTGCTGCTGCGCGGCGCCTCGGGGGCGGGCAAGTCCCGGATTGCCGACCTGCTGGTCAGCGCGGCACGCGGGCGCGGGCGCTTCGCCGCCCATGTGGCCGACGACAGGGTGGTGCTCCGCACCGGTGCGGGCCGGCTTCTGGCGGCCGCGCCGGAAGCGCTCGCCGGCCTTTGGGAACGGCGTGGCGAGGGCATCGTGCCCATTGTCGCGGAGCGTGCCGCGGTGCTGCGGCTCGTCGTCGACCTGCTGCCCGCGCAGGACATCGAGCGTCTTCCGCCGCCGGACGACCTTTCGGCGGAAATTCTCGGCATTCGCCTCGCGCGGCTGGTGTTTCCGGCATCGGATCCGGCTGGCGTCGCCCTGACAATTCTGTCAAGGCTTTGATCGGCAAGCGCTTTGCGGTGCACTTTGGCGCCATCTGGCGAAAAACCATGCAGAACGCGCCGATTTTCCTTGCACTGCAATGCAGGCTTGCGGACATTGGGCGCCCGGCCAGCGAATGGTCCGGTCGGTTCGGTTTTGCGTAAACAAATGCAGAGCCGCTCGTCCGGTCGCCGGGGGGCAGCGCGGCCGGCGTGAAAACAAACCCGGCGTGAAAATAAACAATGACGGACAGGGCATGATCGGACTCGTACTCGTCACTCACGGGCGCCTGGCGGAAGAGTTCAAGTCGGCACTGGAGCATGTCGTGGGACCGCAAGAGCAGATCGCGACGATCTGCATCGGCCCGGACGACGACATGGAGCAGCGCCGCCAGGACATTCTCGCCGCTGTCGAGGAGGTCAACGACGGCCAGGGCGTTGTGCTTCTCACCGACATGTTCGGCGGCACCCCGTCCAACCTCGCGATCTCGGTGATGGACGGGACCCAGATCGAGGTCATCGCGGGCGTGAACCTGCCGATGCTGATCAAGCTCGCCAGCGTGCGTGCCGACAGCGCGGTCGCTGCCGCCGTGGAGGAAGCTCGCAAGGCCGGTCAGAAGTACATTTCCGTCGCGAGCCAGGTTCTGTCCGGTCACGGCTGAACGAGACAGGAAGATGCCCCAAGCCGCAACCGAAACACCCGACCGCGAACTCGTCATCGTCAACCGACGGGGCTTGCACGCGCGTGCTTCCGCCAAGCTCGTCAAGCTGGTCGAAACCTTCGATGCCCAGGTGACCGTCACCAGGGACGGACAGTCCGTCGGCGGCACGTCGATCATGGGTCTGATGATGCTTGCCGCCAGTCCGGGCTGCTGCATTCGTGTCAGCGCCTCCGGCCGCGAGGCCGATGCGGCGCTTGCCGCGATCGCCGAACTGGTCGAAGGCGGCTTCGGCGAGACCGACTGACCCCGCGCCCCACGCCTTGGCTCCTTCTTCGATATCCTGGTGATGCCCTGGGGCTTGCGATGCTGGCCCTTGAACAGCGCTTTGAGAGACTGCTAGGGTCGCGCCGGGCACCGTCCCGAATGTCATTGCGCGCCGAGCCGCGCATTATCCGGGCTGCGGCCGAGCCGGATCACTGTATCCCGCCGCCGATGGTCCGGCCCATTATCGGGCCCTTGCATGACTTCAACAGACCTTGCGACCGCACTCACATCCACCCGGTTCGGGCGGATTGCGGCGACCCTTCCCGTGTCCGACATGGCCCGCGCGCTGGCCTTCTACGAGCACGGCCTCGGCTTCGAGCGTGTTTTCCAGAATGGCGACCCGGTCGGCTTCGTCATACTGAAACGCGATGATGCCGAAGTGCACCTGACGCTCCAGCCCGGGCACAAGCCGCCGGCCTTTGCCGTCGCGCACATGATGGTCGGGGATGTCGATGCCCTGCACGCCCTGGTGCGCTCCTTCGGCCTGCGCATCCTGAAGGGATTGAGAACCCACGACTACGGCCTGCGGGCCTTCGTCTTCGCGGATCCCGACGGGAATCGGATCGACGTGGCCGGACCGGTTCGGGACAGTTCGGCAAACGGGACATAAAGAAATCTTTATATCCTTATTGCTTTGTATCGCATCCCGGCTTATAAGCCTGTCGGGGTTCCGGCGCCGGCCGGACCATGTTTCGTTCTGGCCGGTGTCAGGCGCAGCCGTCCGCCCTGGAGCTGGATGATGCGCCGCAAGATTGCCGCCTGCGGGTCGGGGGATCCGTGGCGGGGGCGAATGGCCCAGCGAACCACGACGTTCAACGAAAAGCGAGCGAACGACACCGATGAGCACCGCAACCGATTACTACGTCAAGGATATCTCTCTCGCCGACTACGGTCGTAAGGAGATCGATATCGCCGAGACCGAGATGCCCGGCCTGATGGCCTGCCGCGAAGAGTTTGGCGAGAAGAAGCCGCTCAAGGGCGCGCGCATTGCCGGCTCGCTGCACATGACCATCCAGACGGCCGTGCTGATCGAGACGCTCGTCGCGCTCGGCGCCGAGGTGCGCTGGGCGTCCTGCAACATCTTCTCGACGCAGGACCATGCGGCATCCGCGATCGCGGCCGCCGGCATTCCGGTGTTCGCCGAGAAGGGCGAGACCCTTGAGGAATACTGGGACTATGCCGACCGCATCTTCCAGTTCAAGGAAGGCACGGCGAACCTGATCCTCGACGACGGTGGTGACGCCACCATGTACATCCTGCTTGGCGCGCGCGCCGAGGCGGGCGAGGACGTTCTTTCCAATCCGGGCTCCGAGGAGGAGAAGGTTCTCTTCGCCCAGATCCGCAAGCGCCTTGCCGCGAGCCCTGGCTGGTTCACCCGCCAGCGCGACGACATCAAGGGCGTCTCCGAGGAGACGACGACGGGCGTCAACCGTCTGTACCAGCTCAAGGCCAAGGGCCTGCTGCCGTTCCCGGCGATCAACGTCAACGACAGCGTCACCAAGTCGAAGTTCGACAACAAGTACGGCTGCAAGGAAAGCCTGGTCGACGGCATCCGTCGCGGCACCGACGTGATGATGGCCGGCAAGGTCGCCGTCGTGTGCGGCTACGGCGATGTGGGCAAGGGCTCCGCAGCCAGCCTCAGCGGCGCCGGTGCGCGCGTGCGCGTCACCGAAGTCGACCCGATCTGCGCCCTGCAGGCCGCCATGGACGGCTTCGAGGTCGTGACGCTCGAGACGGCCGCTCCGACCGCCGACATCGTCATCACCACGACCGGCAACAAGGACGTCGTGACGCTCGAGCACATGCGCCTTCTCAAGGACATGGCGATCGTCGGCAACATCGGCCACTTCGACAATGAGATCCAGGTCGAGGCGCTGAAGAACTACAAGTGGACCAACGTCAAGCCGCAGGTCGACATGGTCGAGTTCCCTGACGGCAAGCGCATGATCCTTCTCTCCGAGGGGCGTCTGCTCAACCTCGGCAATGCCACCGGTCACCCGAGCTTCGTCATGTCGGCGAGCTTCACCAACCAGGTGCTTGCCCAGATCGAGCTGTGGACGCGCACGGAGAAGTACGAGAAGGACGTCTACGTGCTGCCGAAGCACCTCGACGAGCGCGTTGCGCGTCTCCATCTCGCCAAGCTCGGCGTCGAGCTCTCCGAGCTCAGCAAGGAGCAGGCCGACTACATCGGTGTCCCGGTCTCCGGGCCGTTCAAGCCGGAACACTACCGCTACTGATCGCGCTGACGCGCCGTTTCCGGCGCGTTTCGCCCGATAGCTGACCTGTTGACGGGGGCTGTGGATGACACGGCCCCCGTTTACTTTTCGGTAACGCACTCTTCTTCGCGATTCGGCTTTGCGCTATGGTCTTTGCGAATCGGTCGGTTCGTGAGGCAGAACTGATCCGGTGGGCCGTTTCGGCCAAAATGCGGCGGTAAAGGATCGAGCGAATGCCGGGGGACGGCTTGCAACACGCGTGTGGTAATCGCGCGTGGCGGAACGGGAGTCTGAAATCGCTTTTGCGGTCCGGTTCCGCATTGGCGGCTCTGGTGTCCGTGTCCGCGAGCGCCTCCGCTCATGAGAGCAGCGCGCTCGGGACGGCCTTTTCCCTTTCGCCCGTCGATGCCGAGAAAGTCGTTTGGATCGCCGCCATCGGCGGTGCCGTCGCCTTTGCCGTCACCGCCACCGTCGCACTGATGCGCCGCAACCGTGCTTCGGCCGCCGCACTTGCACAAGCGCGCGAGACCGGCGCCCGGCTTGCCGCGCGCGTCGACCGGCTGGAGAGCCTCATCGCCTCCGACGATCAGCGCATCGTCGTCTGGCATGACGACGCCGAGCCGATGGTTGCCGGCGTGCTCGACGAGAATTCCGGCGTTCCCCGCTCCGCCTCGCGTCTGCTCGCCTTCGGCACCTGGCTCGACTCCAAGCCCGCCGCCATGCTCGACCATGCGGTGGCGCGGCTGCGCAAGGAAGGCGAGCCCTTCCATCTCGTGGTGACGACGAGCGCCGGCGGACTGGTCGAGGTGCGCGGCCGCGTTGCCGCCAGCGCGCCGATGTTGCGCCTGCGCGACCTGACCGGCGAGCGCAAGACCCACGCCTTGCTTGCCAGCCGGCACGACGCCCAGACGCGCGAACTGGCGATGATGCGGGCCATGCTGGACGGCTTTGCCGGGCCGGCGTGGCTGCGCGACGACGATGGCGCGCTGGTCTGGGTCAACGCCGCCTATGCGCGGGCGGTTGAAGTCGCCGATCCCGAGACCGCGATTGAAACGGGCACCGAGTTCCTCGACGAGAAGGGGCGCGGCATCATCGAGAAGGGACGCGGCGGAGACGGCTTCGCGCGGGCGCGCATGCCCATCGTCGCCGCCGGCGCGCGGCGGATCTTCGATGTCACCCATCTGGTCGCCGACAATGCCGCCGGCGGCATCGCCGTCGATGTCAGCGAGCTGGAGAACGTGCGCCAGGAGCTTGGCCGCACCATCGATTTCCACGCCCGCACCCTCGACCAGCTCGCCACCGCCGTCGCCATTTATGGCGCCGACCGCAGGCTGCAGTTCTACAATGCCGCGTTCCGGGCGCTGTGGGACCTCGATTCAAACTTCCTCGAGCAGATGCCGACCGATGGCGCGCTTCTCGATGCGCTGCGCGCGGCGCGCAAGCTGCCCGAGCAGGCGGACTATCGCGGCTGGCGCAACAAGCTGCTGGAGAGCTACACCTCGCTCGAGCCGCGCGAGTTCTGGTGGCATCTGCCGGACGGGCGCACGCTGCGCGTCATCGCCAACCCGCACCCGCAGGGCGGTGTCACCTACATCTACGAGAATGTCACCGAGCGGCTCGACCTGGAGAGCCGCTACAATTCGCTGATCCGTGTTCAGGGCGAAACGCTCGACAATCTGTCCGAGGCGGTCGCCGTGTTCGGCTCCGACGGACGCCTGCGTCTGTGGAACCCGGCTTTCGAGCGGATCTGGAGCCTCGCCGACGAGCGGCTCGGCGACAGCCCGCATATCACCCGCATCGTCGACCAGCCGATGCTGGAGCCAGACGAGGCGGAGACCTGGAAGCGCCTTGTCACGGCGGTGACGAGCCTTGCCGACAACCGCGAGCCGGTGTTCGGCCGGATGGATCGCGAGAATGGCGAGGCGATTGACTACGCCACGGTGCCGCTGCCCGATGGCGGCACGCTGGTGACCTTCGTCAATGTGACGGACTCGGTGAATATCGAGCGCGCGCTGCTGGACAAGAATGAGGCTCTGGAACAGGCCGACCAGCTCAAGAACGCCTTCATCCAGCATGTTTCGTATGAGTTGCGTTCGCCGCTGACCAACATCATCGGCTTCGCCCAGCTCCTATCCGATCCGAAGTTCGGGCCGCTGACGACGAAGCAGAGCGAATATGTCGACTACATCCTGTCGTCGTCCTCGGCGCTGCTGGCCATCATCAACGACATTCTCGACCTCGCCACGATCGATGCCGGCATCATGGAGCTTGACGTCTCCTCGGTCGACGTTGCCCGCACCGTGCAGGCGGCGGTCGAGGGGCTCAAGGATCGGCTGGCCGACAGCGGCATCTCGCTCAACCTCGACATTGCGCCGAATGTCGGCGTGATCGAGGCCGACGAAAGACGTCTGCGCCAGGTGCTGTTCAATCTGCTCTCCAACGCATTGCGCTTCTCCGATGTCGGCGGGGCCATCGATGTCGCCTGCACGCGCGAGAACGGGACGCTGGAATTCATGGTCCGCGATCATGGCTGCGGCATTCCCGAAGACATGCTTGACCAGGTCTTTGCCAGGTTCGTCGGCCGCGACGCCGGATCGCGGCGGCGTGGAGCCGGGCTCGGACTGTCCATCGTCAAGAGCTTCGTCGAGCTGCATGGCGGCGCGGTCGACATCGAGTCGGAAGAGGGGGTCGGCACGCGTGTCGTCTGCCGATTTCCCGTCTCCCCCGAAGCCATCCAGCACGCCGCCGAATAGCTGAGCGACATGCAGCAGCCGCCGCGTCCCTCCCAGGCGTCCGGGCCGAGCGTGAATGGCGCCGGCGAGATTTCCCTCACCTGTTGCGATGAGGCGGCGACCTGTCGTCTCGCCGAGGACCTGGCGATGGTGCTCGCGCCCGGCGATTGCCTCTGCCTCGTCGGTGATCTGGGCGCTGGCAAGTCGACCCTCGCCCGCGCCCTGCTGCGCGCGCTGGCCGATGACGACGCGCTCGAGGTGCCGAGCCCGACCTTCACGCTGGTGCAGGGCTATGCCCTGCGCCGCTTTCCCGTTGCCCATCTTGATCTCTACCGCCTGGAAGATCCGCAAGAGGCCGACGAGCTTGGGCTCGACGACATGCTGGAGACGGGTGCGGCACTGGTTGAATGGCCGGAGCGTGCGCCCGATCACATTCCCGCCAGCCGGCTGGTGATACGGATCGGTCCGGCCGGGGAGGGCGACGACGCCCGCCAGGTGCAGTTGTCCTGGGAAAGCGGGACCTGGGGCGGGCGCATCGTGCGGACCCTGGCCATCCGCGCGCTTCTCGCCAAGGCCGGGTTCGACATGGCGCGCCGGCGCTACTTCCAGGGCGATGCCTCCCCGCGCCGCTACGAGGTGATCACGCAAGAGGGACGCAGCGCGATCCTGATGAACGCCGATCCGGCGGCCCGACCGTCTTCGCCGCCGTTGCGCGACGGCCTCAGCTACGCCGAGATCGTGCATCTGCCGGACACCATCGACGCGGTGGCGGCGGTCTGCGAGGCGCTGCGCGCGCGCGGCCTTGCCGCCCCGGCGCTGCTTGCCGCAGATCTCGACGCCGGTCTGGTGCTGCAGGAGGATCTCGGGCGCGACGGCGTGCTCGTCGACGGCCGCCCCGACCCGCAGCGCTATGCGGCGGCGATGGATGTGCTGGCAGACCTGCATGCCGCCCCGCCGCAAGAGGTGCTGCCGCTGCCCGCCGGCATCGGTGGTGGCGAGAGCTACCGGCTCCCGCATTTCGACATGGACGCCTTCCTGACGGAGGCGGATCTCTATCCCGACTGGTATCTGCCGGCCGCCGGCGTCGAGGTGACGCAGGCGCTGCGCGCGGAGTTCCATGCCCTGTGGAGGCCGCTGCTTGCGGCCGCGCAGGCCCGTCCGCAGACCTGGGTCCTGCGCGACTATCATTCGCCGAACCTGATCTGGCGCGGCGACAGGCAGGGAACCGACCGGATCGGCATCGTCGACACCCAGGACACGGTGATCGGCCCGGATGCCTATGACGTCGCCTCGCTGGCGATGGACGCGCGCGTCACCGTGCCAAGAGATCTGGAGGCCGCGTTGGTCGCACGCTACGTCACACGGCGGCAGGCATGCGACGCGGGCTTCGACGCGGCTGGCTTCCGGCGCGACTACGCGGTCATGGCCGCGCAGCGGGCGACAAAGATCCTCGGCGTCTTCGTGCGCCTCGACCGGCGGGACGGCAAGCCGCAGTATCTCGCTCACCTGCCGCGCGTGCGCGACTATCTCGCCCGCGCGCTCGACGACCCCGCGCTTGCGCCGCTGCGCCGCTGGTTCGCGGGTGTAGACGAGGAAATGGCCGCCCTGCTCGCGCCGGGCCGGAACTGACCACACAACGAAAGGGAGGCAGACTTGGCCAGCCATCCGACCCGGGCGATCGTGCTTTCCGCCGGGCTTGGCACGCGCATGCGCCCGCTCACCGACACGCGCCCCAAGCCGCTGATCGAGGTCGCCGGGCGCTCGTTGCTCGACAGGGCTCGCGACAAGCTCGCCGTCGCCGATGTCGACGTCTGCGTTGTCAACGTGCACTACCTTGCTGACCAGGTGGAGGCGCATGTGGCCGGCTGGCAGGGTACGCCAAGACCGGAGATCTCCGACGAACGCGCCGAGCTTCTGGAAACCGGTGGCGGAATCTTAAGGGCCTTGCCGCTTCTGGGCGAAGCGCCGTTCTTCCTGCTCAACTCCGACAGCACATGGATCGAGGGCGAGACGCCGGCGCTCGACAGTCTTCGCGCGCTTTGGGACGATGGCGAGATGGATGCGCTCCTGCTGCTCGCCGAACGCAGCCGGGCGGTCGGCTTTGATGGAGCCGGCGACTTCTTCCGCGACGGGGTGGGGCGGCTTGCCCGGCGCGGCGCGCGCGCCGAGGCGCCCTTCGCCTATGCAGGCGCGGCGATCCTGCACCCGCGCCTCTTCACGGATGCGCCGCAGGGGGCCTTTTCGCTCAACCGGCTCTTCGACGTGGCGATTGCCGCCGGCAGGCTCTACGGTGTGCCGATGGCCGGCACCTGGCTTCATGTGGGCACGCCGCAGGCGGTCGTCGACGCGGAACGCGCCATCGCCGATACGGCGCGCTGACGGGCCCGCCGCCTGCCCGCTTCGCCGCCCCGCTGTCGTTCCGCGTGCTTGCCCGCGCCTCCCCGTTTCCTGCCGGATCCCACGCCATGACCGTCTCGCTGAATGTCTTCACGCTGCCGCCCTCGACGCCCTTTCTGCCGGCGCTGGTCGATGCGCTGCTGGAAGGCCGACTGATCGAGGGGTTCGCGCCGCACGAGGACCCGCTGGCGCTTGCCGGCGTCACGCTCTACGTGCCGACCCGCCGCGCCGCGCGCAGCCTGCCCGCGCTGCTGCAGAAGCGCCTTGGTGGCAGGGCGGCATTGCTGCCGGTGATTCGCCCGCTTGGCGACGTGGAGGAAGATGCCCTTCTCCTGGGTTCCGGCCCGGCCGTCGACGGCCTGCCGCCGGCTTTGCCGGAAATGGAGCGGCGCATGGCGATGACCCGCCTGGTCGACGCTTGGGAAGGCGCCTTGCGCCGCGACGTGCTGGGGCTGCCGCCCGGCGCGGTTCTGCGCGCGCCTGCCTCCGCCGCCGATGCCGCCTGGCTTGCCGGCGACCTGATCGCGCTGATGGACGAGGTCGAGACGGAGGAGATCTCCTGGGCCGGGCTGGCGCAGCTGGTACCGGAAGACTTTGCCCGCTATTGGCAGATCACGCTGGATTTCCTCAAGATCGCCATGGAGCACTGGCCGGCTTATCTCGAAGGGCGCGGCGCGATGGACCCGAAGGCGCGCCGCTCGGCGTTGATCCGTCGCGAGGCTGCCCGCCTGCGCGCCGATCCGCCGAAGGGGCCGGTCATCGTCGCCGGCACGACCGGCTCCATCCCGGCGACGGCCGACCTGCTCGCCGCCGTCGCCGCTCTCCCGCAAGGGGCCATCGTGCTGCCGGGCTTCGACCAGGGGCTCGACCAGCGCGCGCGCAACGCCATTCTCGCCGCGGGCGGCGAGACCGGAACGCCAAGCCACCCGCAGCATGGCATGCTGCGGCTGCTGGCCGCCCTTGGGTGCGCGCCTGAGGATGTGCGTGAGCTGGTTGCCGGCGGTGAGCCCGCTCTTGCTTTGCGCGACAGGCTTGTCGGCGAGGCGCTGCGCCCGGCCGAGACGACGGATGAATGGCCGCTGGTCGCCATCCGGTATCCGCAGGCCGACCGCCTGGCGGCTTTTGCCGATGTGGGACTGCTTGCCGCGCGCAACGAGGCGGACGAGGCGCTGTGCGTCGCTGTCGCGCTGCGCCGCGCGGTGGAGCAGGAAAAGACCGCTGCCCTTGTCACCCCCGACCGGACGCTGGCCCGCCGCGTTGCCGTGGAACTGGCGCGATGGGGCATCCAGGCTGACGACAGCGCCGGTCGCCCGCTCGACCAGACCGCGCCAGGCGTGCTGGCCCGTCTCGCCGCCGATCTGGCCCTTGGCGGACTGGAGCCGGTGGCGCTGCTGGCGCTGCTGAAGCACCCGCTCGCCCGCCTCGGTTTGCCGGCAAAGGAAATTCGCGCGGCTGCCCGGGCGCTGGAGCGCGCGGTGCTTCGCGGGCCGCGCGCCCGCGCCGGCAGCGAGGGTCTGCTGCGTGCCGTCGCGGCGGCGCGCGACATCGCGGTTTCCGAGGAGGCGGGGCCGATGCCGCGCTGGAAGGAGATCCATGCCGATGACTGGGAAGCGGTGCTCGACCTCGTCACCCGCCTCGGCGAGGCGCTGAAGCCGCTGGAGGAACTGGGTGAGGCGGAGGGCGCGATCGAGGTCACTGCGCTGGTCGCGGCCCATGAGGCGGTTCTCGTCGCGCTCGCCCGCGACGAGACCGGCGAGGCCCCCGAACTCTATGCCGGCGAGGCGGGGGAGGGGCTTGCCGCCGCCTTCGCCGAAATGTTCGCCGCCGATCCGGCAGGGCTGTGCGTGCCGGCCCGGGACTGGCCGGCGGTGTTCCAGGCACTCGTCTCCGGCATCAACATCCGCCGCCGGTTGCCCGGCGATCCGCGCATCGCCATCCTCGGTCCGATGGAGGCGCGTCTCCAGGCTTACGACGTGATGGTTCTCGGTGGGCTCAACGAGGGCACATGGCCGCAATCGACGCGCAACGACCCCTGGCTCAGCCGGCCGATGAAGGGTGGGCTCGGTCTTGATCCTCCCGAACGCCGCATCGGCGGTGCTGCCCATGATTTCACCCAGGGGCTGGGCGCACGCGAGGTGATCCTGTCGCGCGCCGAGCGCGCCGATGGTGCCCCGACCGTGCCCTCGCGCTGGCTGTTGCGCCTGACCACGCTGCTCGGCAAGGACGTGACACAGGCGATGACGGCGCGCGGCGACGCGCTCAAGGCGCTGACGACCATGCTCGACGTCACCGGTCCGCCGAAGCCCGCGGAACGGCCCGAGCCGAAGCCGCCCGTCGCGGCCCGCCCGCCGCGCATTTCCGTCACCGAAGTGGAGACGCTGATCCGCGACCCCTATGCGGTCTATGCGCGCCGGGTGCTCGGTCTTGATCCGGTCGACCCCATCGGCGGCGATCCGGGAGCGGCGGAAAAGGGCACGATCATCCACGATTGCCTGGCCGAGTTCCTTGTCGGCTGGACGGGCCCCTTCGACGAGGCGGCCCATGATCATCTCGTCGAGATCGGCCGCCGCCGCTTCGCTCCGCTCGAGGCCTTTCCCGCGATCCGCGCCGTATGGTGGTTGCGCTTCGTGCGGATTGCCGACGCCTTCGTGCGGTTCGAGGCGGAACGCGCGAAGCAGGTGGACGAGCGTTATCTCGAGATCGCCGGCGCGCTGGAGATCGATCTGGCGCCGGGACGGCGGATCACCCTGAGCGGCCGTGCCGACCGCATCGACCGGATGCAGGATGGCACGCTGTCCATTGTCGACTACAAGACCGGCCGGATGCCGAGCATCGGCCAGGTTGCCGCGCTGCTTGCCCCGCAGTTGCCGCTGGAGGCGGCGATGGCGAAGGAGGGCGGTTTCGCCGAGGTCGGCTCCGGACTGCCGGTTTCCGAGCTTCTCTACCTGCGTCTTTCCGGCGGTCGCGATCCGATCGAGGAGGGGGCGCGCGGGCCAGCGAAGGGCGTGACGCTGGAGGACTTCGCCGATGAGGCGCTGGCACGCACGCGCGCGCTTCTCGCTGTCTACGAGAACCCCGAGCGCGGCTATCTCTCTCGCGCAAGGGTTATGACGGAGGGAGATATGAACGGGCGCTACGACCATCTGGCGCGGGTACGCGAATGGGCGCTCGGCGGGGAGGACGAGGCATGAGCCATATCGAGGTTCCCCAAGCCACCCGTGAGCGTCAGGCGCTTGCCGCCGACCCCAGGCGGTCCGCCTGGGTGAGCGCCAATGCCGGCTCGGGCAAGACCTTCGTCCTGTCGCGGCGGGTGATCCGCCTGCTGCTGGCCGGCACGGCGCCCTCGCGCATCCTCTGCCTGACCTTCACCAAGGCCGCCGCCGCCGAGATGGCGACCCGCGTCTTTGACACGCTTGGCGCCTGGACCGCGCTCGATGATGCCGCGCTTGCCGACGAGATTGCCGAGATCGAGGGGGAGACGCCGGATGCAGCGCGCCTCGCGCGCGCCCGCCACCTCTTCGCCACCGCGCTGGAGACCCCGGGCGGGCTGAAGATTCAGACCATCCATGCCTTCTGCGAGGCGTTGCTCCACCAGTTTCCCCTCGAGGCGAATGTCGCCGGCCATTTCAGCGTGCTTGACGACCGGCAGGCGGCGGAACTGCTCGCGACGGCGCGGGCGAAGGTGATGGGCGCGGCAGAGCGCGATCCGCAAAGCCCCTTCGGCCGGGCGCTCGGCTTCCTTATTTCAGAGATGGCCGACAAGTCGGTGGAGGAGGTGCTCGCCGAGCTCGTCTCGCGGCGCAACGACCTGCGTGCCTGGCTTGTCGAGGCGGGTTCCCTGCAGGAGGGCCTGCGCGAGCTGCGGCGCGGCTTCGGCCTTGACCCCGACGAGACGCTCGCCGATGTCGAGCAGCGCATGCGCGGCGAGACGGTGTTCGACGCGACCCGCGCCGCGCACTACGCCGATCTGCTTGCCACGGGTGGGGCGAATGACGTCGCCCGGGCGCAGAAGCTGCGCGCCGGCATCGTCGCGGAGGATTTTTCGAGCTGGCGGGCGACCTGGCTTGCCGCCTTCTTCACGGCCAAGCTGACGCCGACCAAGAGCCTTGCCGGCAAGGCGGTGGCCAGCGCCAACCCCGAGCTTGCCGAGGATCTTGCGGCGGAACAGGCCCGCCTCGAGCGGTTGTTGGAACGCTGGCGCGCCGCCTATGCACTGGCTGGAACGGAGGCCGCATTGCGCCTCGCCGACGCCATGCTCGATGCCTATGAGGGCGAGAAGACGCGGCGCGGCCTGATGGACTTCGAGGACCTGATCATCCGCACGGCCAATCTCCTGGCCCGTTCCGACGCGGCGTTGTGGGTGCAGTACAAGCTCGACCAGGGGCTCGATCATATCCTCGTCGACGAGGCGCAGGACACCAGCCCGCAGCAGTGGCAGGTTGTCAGGGCGCTGGCGGAGGAATTCTTCGCCGGCGAAACATCCAACCCGCGCCTGCGCACGCTCTTCGCGGTTGGCGACGAAAAACAGTCGATCTACTCCTTCCAGGGCGCGGTTCCGGCCTATTTCGCCGAGATGCGACGCCATTTCGCGCGCCGCGCCGAGGAGGCGGAGCGAAACTTCTCGCGTCTGGAGCTGACGCTCTCCTTTCGCTCCCGTCCCGACGTGCTCTCCGCCGTCGACCTGGTCTTCGCCGAGCCCGCCGCGCACAAGGGGTTGTCGCAGGACGAGGGGGCCCCCGTGCACGAGGCGATCCGGCGCAACGAGCCCGGCATGGTCGAGATCTGGAGCCCGGAGCAGACAGAGACGGTTGCCGAGCCGGACGACTGGACTGCCCCGCTTGACCGGTTGTCGGCGGCAAGCCCCGTCTCCCGGCTGGCTTCCCGGCTTGCCGAGACCATTGATGCGTGGTGGAAGAGGCGCGAGGCGGATCCCGGCGACGTGCTGGTTCTGGTGCGCAAGCGCGGGCCCTTCGTCGACGCGCTGACCCGGGCGCTGAAGCAGGCGGGCGTGCCTGTCGCCGGCAGCGACAGGTTGCTTCTCAACGAGCATATCGCCGTCGCCGATCTGGTGGCGCTCGGCCGCTTCCTGTTGCTACCCGAGGACGATCTGTCGCTGGCGGCGGTGCTGCGCGGTCCGCTCTTCGGCATCTCGGAAGAGCAGCTCTTCGCCATCGCCCGTCCCGACCCGGCGACCCGGCGGTCCGGCACGCTGTGGCAATCGATATTGCGCCGCTCGCAGGACGATCCCTTCTGGGGCGCGATCCGCGAGCGTATCGAAGACTGGCGCGCGCGCGCCGACTTCATGCCGCCCTTCGAGTTCTATGCCAGGCTGCTCGGCGCCGATGGCGGGCGACGCGCCTTTCGCGCCCGGCTGGGAAACGAGGTCGACGACATCCTCGACGAGTTCCTGGCGCTGACGCTCGGTTTCGAGCAGACGGGAACGCCTGGGCTCGAGGGGTTCCTGGCGTGGTTCGCTGCCGCACCGACCCAGGTGAAGCGCGAGCTCAACGCAGCCCGCGGCGTGGTGCGCATCATGACCGTGCATGGCGCAAAGGGGCTCGAGGCACCACTGGTGGTGCTGGTGGACGGCGGCGGCGCGCCCGCGCCGTCCCAGCACGACAAGCCCTTCGTCAGCTATCCGCGCGGCGAAACGCGCGCTCCGGCACTCGTCTGGCTGCCGGCCGCCAAGGACCGCACCGACTGGCATGCGCAGGCCGTCGACGGATTGCGCGAGGCCGCGGAGGAGGAATATCGCCGGCTTCTGTATGTGGCGATGACACGGGCCAAGGATCGGCTCGTCGTCTGCGGCTGGGCGCCGGCGCGCGGTCAGGCGGAAGGCTGCTGGCACGCGCTGGTTTCCGCCGGGCTCGGTCCGACGGCGCGCGACGGCGAGACCGCGACGGGCGCGCCCTGTCGCATCTGGCAGGCGCAGGGGCGGGTGACGCCGCCGCCGCTGCTTGGCCGGGAGGCCGGTTCTTCGGCCGAAGACGCGGGGAGCGGCCGCGGGATCACGCCCGACTGGCTGTCGCGGCCCGTCGCGGCGGTGCCGCGCCCGCGCCGGCTCAACCCTTCGACCGCTTTTGAGGAAATGGAGACCAAGGACGCGCCCCAGGCAATCGCCGCCGTGTCCCGTCTCGAGGCGGCGCGCGCTTCGGCCGGATGGGGCGTGTCCGCGGGAGGAGGCGTTCCGGCGTCGCTGGCGCTCGAGCGGGGGCGTCACCTGCACCGGCTGCTGCAGATGCTGCCGGATCTTCCAGCCGCCGCGCGCCGCGCCGCCGCCCTGCGCTACCTCGCGGCCTATCTGCCGGAAGACCTCGCGGATGCGGCGGCCACGCTGGCGCAAGAGGCGCTCGGTGTTCTCGAGGCTCCGGAATTCGCCGCCGTCTTCGACCCGACGGCACGGGCGGAGGTGCCGATTGTCGGTCGTATCGCCGCGCCCGACGGCACCGAGGTTGAGGTTTCCGGCCAGATCGACCGGCTCAGCGTCACGTCTGAAGAGGTGCTTCTCGTCGACTTCAAGACCGACAGGCTGGTGCCGGCCTCGCAGGATGCCGTCGGCGAGAGCTATGTCACGCAGCTTGCGGTCTATTCTGCTCTGCTTGGCGGGCTCTATCCCGGGCGCGTCGTGCGCGCCGCGCTTCTCTTTACGGCAGGTCCGAAGCTGGTCGAACTGCCCGCAGCGCGCCTGGAGGCCGCGCTGGCCGCCCTTTCCCCTGCCTGAGAGGGAACGCTTGCTTGACGCCGGCAGGCGGCCTTCCTACTTTCTGCACAACACAAGGGCGCGCGCGCATCACGGGATGCGCGGCGGCCTTCCCACTTGGAAAGGGCAACACATGGCCACCACTATCGTCACGGATGAATCCTTCGAGCTGGACGTTCTCAAGGCCTCCGGCACGGTCGTCGTCGATTTCTGGGCAGAGTGGTGCGGTCCCTGCAAGATGATCGCCCCGGCTCTTGAGGAGATTTCCGAGGAGATGGGCGAAAGCGTCAAGATCGCCAAGCTCAACATCGACGAGAACCAGAACATGGCGGTGAAGTACGGTGTCCGCTCGATCCCGACCCTGATCCTGTTCAAGGACGGCGAGCCGGTGTCGACGCAGATCGGCGCCGCTCCGAAGAACAAGCTGGCCGACTGGATCCGGACCTCGTCCTGATACCATCGCCCGTTTCGCCGGCCGGAGCCGTCCGGCCGGGCAGAGGATAGCGCATGTTTCGTCTCGTCGATTTCGGCGGGGCGAAACACGCGCGCTTCCGGTTCGGGGGGCAGACCCCCGCAGCCAATTCCGTTTCACATGATGTTCGAGAGTTCTGACCACGATGAGTGACACGCGCAACACCGAGACCGGCATGACCGACGAGACCGCCGCCGCGGCGGCGACCGAGGCCGAGGTGACGACCGAAGGTGCGGAGGATCCGACCGAGACGCTGCGCGCGGAAAACGCCGAGCTGAAGGACCGGATGCTGCGCACCATGGCGGAGATGGAGAACCTCCGTCGCCGCACGGAAAAGGAAATCGGTGACAGCCGCACCTATGCGGTTTCCGGTTTCGCCCGCGACATGCTCGGCGTCAGCGACAATCTGCGTCGCGCGCTGGATGCGGTGTCCGATGAGGTGCGCTCCGCCGCCGACGAGGCCATGCGCGCCCTGATCGAGGGCGTCGAGATGACCGAGCGCGACTTTCTCAACCAGCTCGAGAAGCACGGCGTGAAGAAGATCGATCCGGCCGGCGAGAAGTTCGATCCGAACTTCCATCAGGCGATGTTCGAGGTGCCGAACCCGGACGTCCCCAACAACACGGTCGTTCAGGTGATGCAGGCCGGCTACAAGATCGGCGAGCGGGTGCTGCGTCCGGCCATGGTCGGCGTTTCCAAGGGCGGCCCGAAGGACAAGAAGCCGGATGCGGCGCAGGGCACCCCCGGAGCGACGGTCGACAGGACCGCCTGAGGACCCACGCATACGGCGGGAGGCCTCGGCGAGGCCCCGCCGGACAGCTCCCGGGACAGATGATGGCAAGGGCCGGCTAGCGCATGTGCGCGCCGGCCCTTTTTCGGTTGAACCGTCTCAGACCCGGGGAACGGCGATGGCGACAATGCTCCAGTTTCTGGACTTCCTCGGCGTGGCGGTCTTTGCCGTCACCGGCGCCATCGTGGCATCGCGGCTGAAGCTTGACCCGCTGGCCTTCGTCTTCTTCGCCGTCTTTACCGGTGTTGGCGGCGGCACCTTGCGCGATCTGCTGCTCGGGGCACCCGTCTTCTGGGTGGAAAACCAGATCTATGTGATTGTCTGCATCGCGATCGGTGCTGCCATGTGGGGTCTCGCGTCTCTCTTCGAGCGTCTGAGCAAGCCCCTGCGATGGGCCGATGCACTGGGGCTTGCGGCCTATTCGGTCATGGGCGCAGCCAAGGCGCTGAGCCTTGGACATTCCTCCGTCGTGGCGGTTCTGATGGGCGTGGCGACGGCAACCTTCGGCGGCATCGTGCGCGACGTGATCGCCGGGCTCCCTTCCGCCTTTCTCAAGCAGGAAATCTACATCACCGCCGCCTTCGCCGGAGCGATGGCCTATGTCGCGCTGACGCTTGCCGGCGTCCCGGCCTGGCCTGCGGCCTTTGGTGGCGGCGCGGCGGCGCTTCTCCTGCGCGGCGGCGCGATCCACTTCGGCTGGTCGCTTCCGACCTACAATCCGCCGGAAGACCGCTCGCCCTGAAGACAGTGCTCCCTGGCCGCCCCATGTGGGGCGTCAGGGTCGGGCGTCATGGTCGGGCGTCAGGCCGCGTTGCGCGAGCCCGGTGCCGGCAGGGACGCCGAGCTCGAAGCTTCAGGCTGACTGGCGATCTTGAGACGATCAGCCTCTTCGTGCCAGCGGTTGGCCTCGCGGCGCTTGACGCGCGCCTCCTTGCGCCACTTGCCCTGGCGGGCCCAGGACGCCACACCGCCGATGAAAACCCCGAAGGCGACGCCGGCGAACAGGAACCAGAACAGCGGCGCGGTGATGCTGATGGCGGGATCGGCATTGGCGAAGGGATCGAGCGACAACGTGACCACGTGCCGGTTCGCCACGGCAAGTGCGACGAGCACGATCGCAATCGGCACGAGCACGAGATTTTTCAAAAAGCGGGTCACGGTGTTCTCTCCGATTTTGGTCCTGGCTGGCGCCGGAACCGGCAGCGCACAGAGTGTGCGACTGCAGACGTTGGACGGGCGCATGGCGTCGCGGCTCTGGCTTGAGACGCCGCAGTAGGCGACGGCTTCACCGAGCGTCCGCGGCAACCGTACCCTGCCTTCTCCCGCAAGGTCGTGGCGTTTCCGGGGCAAGGCCCGGAAGCGGGGGTCCGCTGGCGCCCTTGGCTGGCGCTCAGCAGGCTCCCCGGCGGCTCAGTCGTCTTCGCCGTGGTCCTCGCCGTCGTTCAGGCGTTCGCGCATCTCCTTGCCGGTCTTGAAAAACGGCACGAATTTTTCCTCGACCTCGACCTTTTGTCCGGTGCGCGGATTGCGTCCGGTTCGGGCCGGGCGGTTCTTGACGGAGAAAGCTCCGAAGCCCCGCAGCTCGACGCGATTGCCGTGACGCAGGGCATTGGTGACCTCGTCAAGAATGGCATTGACGATGTTCTCGACATCGCGCTGATAGAGATGCGGATTTTGCTCGGCAATCCGCTGCACCAATTCTGACTTGATCATTCGCGCCCCCCTGACCCACCGTCTGCGTCCGCCGCGCCCTGAGCGTGCCAAACCGATACGAGACCGTCAAGCGCGACGCCCTCCGCAAAAAGTTCACCAGCCCTGCCCAACGTTCCTGAAATTTCGCTTGCGATGCCGGATCCGAAGGCATGCGCCATGCGCGAGAAGAACGGAAGACCGCTGCCGGTCTCGCCGCCTACCTTCCAGGTCACCACCGGCAGATCCTTCGGCAGGTCGTGGGTTTCGGCAAGCCAGGCTGCTGCTTCCTTCTCGCCGCCGATGGCGTCGACGAGGCCGGAGGACATGGCGCGTTCGCCGGAATAGATGCCGCCCTGGGCGACGGCGCGCACCGCGTCCTCGCTCATCTTGCGGCGCTCGGCGACGCGGGAGACGAACCACGCATAGCTGTCGTCGATGACCGCCTGCAGGTTCTGGCGCACGGCTTCCGGCGTCTTGTCGAAGAAGTTCGGCTCGGCCTTCAGCGGGCCCGACCGCACCACGTTCATTTCCACGCCGACGGTGTCGAGCAGGCCCTTGATGTTGCCGTACTGGATGTAGACGCCGATCGACCCTGCAAGCGAGGTGGAGCGCGCGTAGATGCGGTCGGCGGCGATGGCGGCCATGTAGGCGGCCGATGCGCCAAGCGTGCCGATGGTCGCGACCACGGGCTTTTCTTCCGCGAGCCTGCGCAGGCCGAGGTAGAGCGCCTCGCCACCGACGGTCGATCCTCCGGGCGAGTTGATGTCCAGGATCACGGCCTTGACGCGCGGGCTCTTGGCGATGTCCTCGAGAAGCTTGAGCCGCGCCCGGTCGTCGATGATGACGCCGCTGATCTCGACGCGGGCGATATGGTCCGAGCGCCGGCCGGCGGGGTCGAGAAGGCCGCCCCAGTGGATTGCCCCGGCCAGGGCTACGGCGAGGACGACGAAGGCGGCAACGCGCCAGAATACGACTTTCCGGCGTAGCCGCCGTCGGTCGATGATGGCATCTGCATCAAGGGCCATTCGTCTCAACCTTTCCAATGCTCTGTACGGCTTGCCCTATGGCTACATGGGTGAAGGGGTCTTGAAAAGCCCGATCTTTTTCCGTGCGCCCTGGCGGAGTGCCCCAGCGGGATGTTTCAGGGGTCCAAACGAAAAGACCCCGGCCGTTGGCCGGGGTCCTGTTGGCGACCGTCAGGAGACGGTCGCCGGTCTTTTCGACTTGGCTCAGTCGTCCGTGTCGCGGGCCTTGAGGGCCGCGGCAAGGATGTCGCCGAGCGACGCGCCGGAGTCCGAAGAACCGTACTGCGCCACTGCTTCCTTCTCCTCGGCGATTTCCAGCGCCTTGATGGAGGCCGAAACGCGGCGGGTCTTCTTGTCGAACTGCGTGATGCGGGCGTCGAACTTCTCGCCAACGGCGAAACGCTCGGGACGCTGGTCCGCACGGTCGCGCGCCAGATCGGCGCGACGGACGAAGGTGGTCAGGTCGCTGTCGGCGATCTTCGCCTCCAGACCGCCGTCCTTCACCTCGACGACCTCACAGGTGACGATGGCGCCCTTGCGGATCTCACCGGCCGCAGCAGTGTCGAACGGATCGCCGCCGAGCTGCTTGATGCCGAGCGAAATACGCTCCTTCTCCATGTCGACGTCGAGCACGACAGCGCGAACGACGTCGCCCTTCTTGTACTCTTCGATGACCTGCTCGCCCGGACGGTTCCAGTCGAGGTCGGAGAGGTGGACCATGCCGTCGACGTCGCCCTCGAGACCGATGAACAGACCGAACTCGGTCTTGTTCTTGACCTCGCCCTCGACCTCGGTGCCGGACGGGAACTTCTCGGCGAAGGCCTCCCACGGGTTCTGCAGGGTCTGCTTGAGACCGAGCGAGATGCGGCGCTTGACCGGATCGACTTCCAGGATCATCACGTCGACCTCCTGGGAGGTGGACACGATCTTGCCCGGATGGACGTTCTTCTTGGTCCAGGACATCTCGGAGACGTGGATCAGGCCTTCGATGCCCGGCTCCAGCTCGACGAACGCACCGTAGTCGGTGATGTTCGTGACGCGGCCCGTGAACTTGGCGTTGACCGGGTACTTGGCCTCGATGCCATCCCACGGATCCGCCTCGAGCTGCTTCATGCCGAGCGAGATGCGGTGCGTCTCCTGGTTGACGCGGATGATCTGCACCTTGACGGTCTGGCCGATCGAGAGAACCTCGCTCGGATGGTTGATGCGGCGCCACGCGATGTCGGTGACGTGCAGCAGACCATCGATGCCGCCGAGGTCGACGAACGCACCGTAATCGGTGATGTTCTTGACCACGCCTTCCATGACCTGGCCTTCCTCGAGGCTCTGGACCAGCTCCGAGCGCTGCTCGGCACGGGTTTCCTCGAGGACGACGCGGCGCGACACGACGATGTTGCCGCGGCGCTTGTCCATCTTCAGGATCTGGAACGGCTGCGGCGTGTGCATCAGCGGAGCGACGTCGCGCACCGGACGGATGTCGACCTGCGAGCGCGGCAGGAACGCCACGGCGCCGTCGAGATCGACGGTGAAGCCGCCCTTGACCTGGTTGAAGATCTGGCCGGTGACCTTCTCGTTCGCCTCGAAGGCGACCTCGAGACGGATCCAGCTCTCTTCGCGACGAGCCTTGTCGCGCGACAGGACGGCTTCACCGAGCGCATTCTCGACGCGCTCCAGATAAACCTCGACCGTGTCGCCGACGGACACGCCGGCATCGTCGCCGTCGCGTCCCTTGATGCCAAATTCCTTGAGCGCGATGCGGCCTTCGACCTTGAGGCCGACGTCGATCACCGCGAGATCCTTCTCGATGGCGATCACCTTGCCGGTGACAACGGAGCCTTCATAGAGCTCCTGCTCCTGGAAGCTCTCCTCCAGAAGGGCAGCAAATTCATCGCGAGTGGGGTTCAAACTGTTCATCGAAACTCCTGGCAGCCTTTATCGGCTCGTCGCCGGCTGGTTGGTGTTGCTCTCCACGATCCGTTCGTCCGGCAATCTCCCACCCGAAGGGGACATTGCGACCGTCGTGTCTTTCGTGCCCTGAAGGGAGCGAAGGACCGGACGGGCCGGCGAAGCGGAAGAAACGAACCGCGCGTTGTCGATCAAGTGCGTGGGCCCGCTAGACCTGGCGCCACCCTGCCCGGTCGCCGGCGCATTGCCGCTGCGGGAAGTCGATGCCAGCAAGTAAGCATCCGCGTCCGACGCAAGCGGGGAAACAGGCCCGCGTACGCGCAAGCGCGCGATCAGCTTACGGAAAAAGCGCCGAAATCGTGTCCGCTACCTTGCGCACACGCTATCGACGATATCCACAGCCGCCTTGAACGCCGTTTCTATATCCATTTCCGAGGTGTCGAGCAAGTGCGCATCGTCAGCTTGTTTCAGCGGTGCGACGGTGCGGCCCGCGTCGCGCGCGTCGCGGCGCTCCAGGTCCGCGAGCACTTCGGCGAAATCGGCCTCCTTGCCCTTCGACAGCATTTCCTCGGTGCGGCGGCGCGCGCGCACCTCGGCCGAGGCCGTGGCATAGAGTTTGACGTCGGCATCGGGGCACACGACGGTGCCAATGTCGCGGCCGTCGAGCACCGCGCCCGGCGGCTCGTCGGCGAAGCTGCGCTGTAGCCGCACGAGCTCCTCGCGAAGCGCCGGAAGCACCGCAATCCGCGACGCCGCCTCGCCGATCTCATGCGCGGCGAGCACGTCCCGGTCGAGCTTCGACAGGTCGAGATTGCGCGCCGTCGCGACCGCGATGGCCTCGTCGCCAAGCGGCAGGCCGCGCGCCAGCAACGCCGCGGCGACAGCGCGGAAGGTAAGGCCGGTGTCGAGGTGGTGCAGCCCGTAGTGCTGCGCCAGCCGGCGCGCGAGCGTGCCCTTGCCGGAGGCCGCCGGACCGTCGATTGCAATGATCATGCGGCGCGCTCCCCGGCCTGGGAAATCTCGCCGCCGAGGGTGGCGAACAGGTCGCAGAAGCTCGGGAAGCTGGTCGCGATGACAGCGCCGTCGTCGACGCTCACCGGCCGGTCGGCGGCAAGGCCGAGCACCAGGAAGCTCATGGCGATGCGGTGGTCGAGATGCGTCTCCACGGTGCCGCCGCCGGTCGTGCCAGTGCGGCCCGTGACAGATAGCGAGGACTCGCGCTCCGTGCACTCGATGCCGTTGGCGCGCAGGCCGGCGGCGACGGCGGCAAGCCGATCGGACTCCTTGACGCGCAGTTCCTCCAGCCCCTCCATCACGGTGGTGCCCTCGGCGAAGGCGGCCGCGACGGCGAGAACCGGATATTCGTCGATCATCGAGGGCGCGCGCTCCGGCGGGACGACGACGCCCTTCAGCCGGGAATGGCGGGCGCGAACGTCGCCCAGTCGCTCGCCACCGGTCTCGCGGATATTCTCGATGACGAGATCGGCGCCCATCTCCTGCAGCGTCGTCAACAGGCCGGTGCGGTTCTCGTTGAGCAGCACGTTCTCGACGGTGACATCCGACCCCTCGACGATCAGCGCCGCGACGAGGGGGAAGGCGGCCGACGACGGATCCGCCGGGACGACCACGTCCTGGGGCTTCAGCTCCGGCTGACCGACAAGCGAGATGATGCGTCCGCCCGCCTCGTCGATCTCCACGGAAATGTCGGCGCCGAAACCGGCCAGCATCCGCTCGGTGTGGTCGCGGGTGGCGATGGGTTCGACAACGACAGTGCGGCCCGGCGCGTTCAGCCCGGCAAGCAGCACCGCCGACTTGACCTGCGCCGAAGGCACGGGCACCCGGTAGTGGATCGGGGCGGCCGTCTGGGGACCGCGCACCGACAGTGGCAGGCGGTCACCGGAACGGGCCACCACCTGCGCGCCCATCTGGCGCAGTGGGTCGAGCACACGTCCCATCGGCCGCTTCGACAGCGACGCATCGCCGACGAAGGTCGCGGCGATGGGGTGCGATCCGGCGAGGCCGAGCGCCAGGCGCACTCCGGTTCCCGCATTGCCGTAGTCGATCACCGTCTCCGGCTCGAGCAGGCTGCCGAGGCCGACGCCGTCGACCCACCAGCTTCCGTCGTCCTGGCGCGCGACGCTGGCGCCAAAGGCGCGCATCGCCCCGGCTGTGTTCAGCACGTCCTCGGATTCGAGCAGGCCGGAGACCCGCGTGCGGCCAATGGCGAGCGCGCCGAACATCAGCGCGCGGTGGGAAATCGACTTGTCGCCGGGCACCGTGACCCGGCCCTTGAGCGCAGTGCCCGCGCGGGCCGTGAAAGGTATCGCGGAAGACGAATGGGACATGTTCAGTTCCGAAGCGTGAGAGCCCAGTGTTGCATCGCCCGTCGTATCATGCTGGAAACGATCCGTCACCGTGAAGCCGCAAGGGCGCGCCGGCCGGCGCGTGCGCCGGTTTTCGGCGCTCGCGGGGGGCGAGGAATGCGACATGTGCCGGTGGTGGTGATACGTTTGCAGAGACGGGCCGTATTTGGCTTTGACAGAAGCTCGGTCAGCCTATATGCGAACGCCCGATTATGAGAAACCCGGATAGTCGAAACAAGGGTCGAAACCGTGGCGAAACCCGAACTTGGCACTAAGCGGCTGTGCGGCGGTTGTGGTGCCAAATACTACGATCTGAACCGCGATCCGATCACCTGCCCGAAGTGTGGTGCGGTGTTCGTCGTCGCTCAGGCAACGCGCATCCAGAAGGCCGCCAAGGCGGCCGCTGTCGTGCCGGATGACGATGAGGACGATGAGGTCGAGGACAGCGGCGCTGAAGTCGTGAGCCTCGAGGAAGCGGACGCGGAGAACGGCGCCGATGCGCCCGGGATCGACGACGACGATGTCGACGACGATCTGGCGGACGATGACAGCACCGATGACGTGTTCATCGACGACGAAGACGAGGACGAGGAAAACGTTCCCGGCATCGTCGTGGAGCGCGACGACGAGGACACCGACCGCTGAGGCGGTGTCCTGCTTCCCGGAAAGAGAGTTGTCCACAGAGCGGGCGGCGGCTTTTCGGGGAGTTTGAGTGAGGCGGATTATTCCGCTTGACTTGAGGGGCGGAAGACGTATTTTCCGCCCGCATCGGCCGGGGCAATCCCAATGCCCCGCCGAACGAACCGAAGCTCGAAACCACAAGGTGGAGGCTTCGTTCAAGTCTGGAAGACGGGGCCGTAGCTCAGTTGGGAGAGCGCTTGAATGGCATTCAAGAGGTCAGGGGTTCGATTCCCCTCGGCTCCACCAATTTTCCCCCGCACCTAAAAAATCCTTTCATATCAAACGACTAAGGCGCATGGCTCACAGCCTGCGTACCCATGTTCGTACCCGCTTTGCGTACCCAGGTCGCCTGCACTCCGACGGGACTGACAGCTGTGCATACAGCCTCTGGCGGCAGGCACGAATGCTTTGCATCCTCTGCACCGCTATCCTAGCTTCCACCAGAGCGATTTGCAGGGGGAGCAACAGTGGCAAGCGACGTTTCGGGCGACCTCAATTTCTCGGCAGAGCTTTTCAAGGCGGCGGACAAGCTGCGGGGCAATCTGGAGCCCTCGGAATACAAGCATGTGGCGCTCGGCCTCATCTTCCTGAAGTATATTTCCGATGCCTTCGACGGGCTCCATGCCAGGCTCGCGGCGGATGAATATGCCGATGCGGAGGACCCGGAGGAGTATCTCGCCGAGAACGTCTTCTGGGTGCCGAAGGAGGCCCGCTGGGCTCACCTGCAGGCCAATGCCAAGCGGCCCGAGATCGGCAAGCTGATCGACGAGGCGATGGAGGCCATCGAGCGCTTCCCGTCGAACGAGGGGCTGAAGGGCGTCCTGCCGAAGAACTACGCTCGCCCGACGCTCAACAAGACCATGCTGGGCGAACTGATCGACCTGTTCTCCAACATCGGCCTGCATGACGACACCGACCGTGCCCGCGACCTGCTCGGGCGGGTCTACGAGTACTTCCTGTCGGGTTTCGCAAGCTCGGAAGGCAAGCGCGGCGGCGAGTTCTTCACCCCCCGTTCCGTGGTGCGCACGCTGGTCGAGATGCTGGAGCCCTACAAGGGCCGCGTCTACGACCCCTGCTGCGGCTCGGGCGGCATGTTCGTCCAGTCGGAGAAGTTCATCGAGGAGCATGGCGGCCGGCGCAACGACATCGCCGTCTATGGCCAGGAGATCAACCACACCACCTGGCGCCTTGCGAAGATGAACCTCGCCGTGCAGGGCATCGACGCGGACATCCGCTGGAACAACGAGGGCAGCTTCCATCGGGATGAACTGCCCGACCTGAAGGCAGACTTCATCCTCGCCAATCCGCCCTTCAACATTTCCGACTGGGGCGGCGACCGGCTGGCGGAGGACGCCCGCTGGAAGTTCGGCCTCCCGCCCAAGGGCAACGCCAATTTCGGCTGGCTGCAGCACATCATTCATCACCTTGCCCCACGCGGCACGGCCGGTGTGGTGCTGGCCAACGGTTCCATGTCCTCGCAGCAATCCGGCGAGGGCGAGATCCGCAAGGCGATGATCGAGGCCGATGTGGTGGACTGCATGGTGGCCCTGCCGGGCCAGCTCTTCTATTCGACCCAGATCCCCGCCTGCCTCTGGATCCTCGCCCGCGACAAGAGCGCCAATGGCCACCGCGACCGGCGCGGTGAGATCCTGTTCATCGACGCCCGCAAGCTCGGCTTCATGGTCGACCGGGTGCGCCGCGAGTTCACGGGTGAGGATATCGACAAGATCGCCGGCGCCTATCACCGCTGGCGCTCGAAGCCGGAAACGCGGAAGGCCAATGGCTGGGCGGACCATGCGGACGAACCGGGCTTCTGCAAGGCAGCAAGCCTGGAGGAGGTGCGCGAGCACGGATACGTTCTGACGCCGGGGCGCTATGTCGACGCCGCAGCTGTCGAGGATGATGGTGTGCCGTTCGAGGAGAAGTTCGAGGGATTGAGGGAGACGTTGGAGAAGCAGTTCGAGGAGGGGCGGCGAGTTGAAGAACGAATTTTCTCAGCGTTAAAAATGGTCGCATACCATGACTGACTGGCAAATTGTGACCGTCGACGAGTTAGCAGCAAAGAAAAAAGGATCACTTGCGACCGGCCCCTTTGGCTCGTCAATAGGGAGCAAGACATTTCGTGACAGTGGAATTCCTCTTATTCGCGGAAGCAACCTTAGCGAATGTGTAGAGATACGCCTAGACGAGACTGGGATTGTGTACGTCGAAGAGGATTTGGCTCGTGAATTTGCGCGATCCGTTGCTGTAAAGGGCGATCTCGTTTTCACGTGCTGGGGTACCATCAGTCAGGTCGGCTTGATTGATGATAGCGCATCCTTCGCTCGCTATATTGTCAGCAATAAGCAGATGAAACTGACGCTAGACGAGGCTTTGGCATCTCCCCTATTTGTCTACTACTTCTTCTCAAGTCCTCGGGGGCAGCATCAGATACAAATAAATGCAATTGGCAGCTCGGTTCCGGGCTTTAATCTGACGAAGTTAAAAGGCATTAGCATCCCCTTACCGCCGCTCGGTGAACAGCATCGAATAGTTGAACTCCTTAGTTCCCTTGACGACAAGATCGAGCTGAACCGGCGGATGAACGAGACGCTGGAGGCGATGGCGCAGGCGATCTTCCGCGACTGGTTCGTGGATTTCGGCCCGACCCGCCGCAAGCTCGAGGGCGCGAGCAATCCCGTCGCCATCATGGGTGGCCTCGTGCAGGAAGCGGACCGCGCCCGGGCGCTGGCCGATCTCTTCCCCGCCATGCTCGGCGACAATGGATTGCCCGACGAGTGGAACGCTTGTGCGATTTCCGCACTGGTCGAGTTCAACCCGAAGCAGCCTTTGAAGAAGGGGACGCTTGCTCCTTATAGTGACATGTCGTCCTTGCCGACGAATGGGTCGATTGCGGAGCCGCCTGTCCAGCGCGAGTACGGTTCCGGCATGCGTTTCAAGAATAATGATGCGCTCCTTGCACGGATCACGCCGTGTCTGGAAAACGGCAAGGCCGCATTCGTGGACTTCTTGGCGGATGCAGAGACCGTTGGATGGGGATCAACAGAATTCTATGTTGTTCGTTCGCGTCAGGGCGTCCCGCCCCCATTCGCCTATTTGCTTGTGCGGCATCCAGAGTTTCGAGCTACAGCCATTGCCAGCATGACCGGCACATCCGGGAGGCAGCGGGCGCAGGTAGACCGTTTAGCAGACTTCCCTTTTGTTGCCCCTAAAAGTGAGATCCTGACGGCTTTTGCCGATTTCGTTCTGCCAGCCTTTGGCAAGATAAGCGCCAACGGACGAGAAAACCGCACCCTCGCGGCCACCCGCGACCTTCTCCTCCCCAAGCTGATGTCCGGCGATATCCGGCTTGGCGAAGCGCGAGACCGCGCCCGCGAGGTTGCATGATGACCACGGTCGAACAGATCGATCTCTGGCGGAACGCGCCGACAGAAACGCAGACGCTGGAGTTCAAGGAAGCGAAGGCCAGTTTCGACCGCGAGAAACTGGCAAGGTATTGCATCGCCATCGCAAACGAGGGCGGCGGCCAGCTTTTGCTTGGCATAACGGATACACCGCCGCGCAAGGTGGTCGGCTCAAGTGCCTTTCCCAACCCTATCGCCACCGAAGCCGAACTTTTCACCGCTGTCGGTTTTCGTGTCGACGTGGAGGCGGTCGATCACCCCGACGGTCGCGTTGTGATCTTTCATATTCCCTCGCGACCAAAAGGCGCCGCCTACAATTTCAAGGGCTCCTACCTGATGCGCTCGGGAGAGAGCCTTGTGCCCATGTCGGAAGATCGACTGCGGAAGATCTTCGCCGAGGGCGGACCCGAATGGCTGGACGAGCCAACGAAAAAAGGGCTGGACGAACAGGAGGTCGTCGATCTTCTCGACACACAGGCGTTCTTCGAACTCCTCAAGTTGCCCTATCCCAGCACCCGCGCAGGGGTTCTGGAGCGTTTGTTGAGCGAACAGCTGATCGATGAAGCAGATGGCGGCTATTCAATCCGTCGATGCGGCGGGCTTCTGCTCGCAAAGCGACTGAGGAATTTCCCCGATCTGGCAAGAAAGGCTCCGCGCGTTGTCGTCTATTCCGGCAACAACAAGCTGGAGACCCGCATCGACCAGACCGGGGATCGGGGCTATGCGGCGGGCTTCCAGGGACTGGTGGCATTTGTCATGGGGCAATTGCCGCAGAACGAGGTCATCAAGAACGCGCTACGGCAGAGCATAACGCTGCTGCCCGAGGACGCCATTCGTGAGTTGATCGCGAATGCCCTGATCCATCAGGACTTCACCACAACCGGCGTCGGGCCGATGATCGAGATCTACGCGAACCGGGTGGAGATCTCCAATCCCGGTGAGCCAATCGTGCCGGTGGAACGCTTCATCGACGGTTATAGCTCGCGCAACGAGCGACTGACCGATTTGATGCGGCGCATGGATATCTGCGAGGAGCGCAGCAGCGGCGTTGATCGCGTCGTGCACACTGTCGAGGTCTACCAACTGCCGGCACCTGAGTTTCGGGCAGATCTCGGCAGGACGACAGTCGTGGTCCATGGAGTGCGGGATTTCGAGGAAATGACCCGGGATGACCGTATCCGGGCCTGCTATCAGCATTGCGTCCTGAAGTGGGTGATGCGTGAGCGGATGACCAACGAAACGCTGCGACAAAGGTTCGGGCTCGGACCGTCAAAGGCATCAACCGCCTCGCAAATCATATCGATCACGGGCGAAGCAGGGCTGATCAAGGCTGACCAAAGCGTGGGGGCCTCCAAAAAATATGCAAGGTATCTGCCTCATTGGGCATGACCTCATTTCGTCAAACGGGCGCCTGAGGGGTCGATCATGGCGAAACCTGAGCCGGAGCAATGGGATCCAATTTCATCCCATTTGCAGGCCTCACAGACAGGGTGTCCGCCAGTCAGCTGGCCTTATTAAATTGCACTCAGTCACTCAGCGCCCATGGCGGAGAAAGATCATATAAAACAGAACCTTGTTATTTAAGCCCGTTTAAACGGAAGCAATTTGCGCCGACGGGAGCGCCTGGACGCCAGCCACAATCGCAAACCGGCGCATCCTGTGTTTCCTTCTGCAGCGCGATTTTCCGAGCAAATTGCAACCCGCAAGCGGCAGGAGTTAGCTATTCTCGCGTTTTGAGGCTCGCTGGTGAGCGACAAGCAGCATTGAGGATCACAAAGGGGAGAAAGTGATCCACAAATCGTGCGGCCGTCATTGAGGGAGCCGCAAAGGGGGGCGAGTGCAGGACGACATTTCCTACGGTCAGGGCGACAGTGGCGACAGCTACGCGGTTTCCGGCTTCTCCGAGGGCCTCGTCGAGGAAGTGGTCATCGAGACCTTCCAGCAGCTCGGCTACCAGTATCAACCCTCGCAGGTCATCTCGCCGGATGGCTCCGCCCCGGCCCGCACCGCCTATGGCGACGTGCTGCTCGCCGACAGGCTGGCTGCGGTGGTCGAGCGACTCAACCCGCATATCCCCACCGAGGCCCGCGAGCAGGCGATGCGCCAGTTGTCGGTGACCGAGACGCCGTCCCTCATCGAGGAGAACCGCCGCATCCACCGCCTGATCACCGAGGGCGTCGATGTCGAGTTCGGCATCGGAGACGGCGAGGTGAAGGGCGACAAGCTCTGGCTGATCGACTTCGAAACCCCTGAGAACAACGACTTTCTGGTCACCAACCAGTTCACCGTCGCGGAAGGCAAGCACACCCGCCGCCCGGATGTGCTGGTCTTCGTCAATGGCATGCCGCTCGGCATCATCGAGCTCAAGAACGCGGCGAGCGAGCATGCCACGGTCCACCACGCCTACGACCAACTCCAGACCTACAAGGCGCAGATCCCCTCGCTCTTCCGCACGAATGCGGTGATGGTCGCCTCCGACGGCATGCTGGCGCGGGTCGGTTCTCTCACGGCCGATGAAGAGCGCTTCATGCCCTGGCGTTCCGTCACGGGCGCGAATGACGACTTCACCCCCCATGGCCCCTATGAGATGGACACGCTGCTGCGCGGCGTCTTCGACAAGGAGCGCTTCCTTGCGCTGATCCGCGACTTCACGGTGTTCGGGGATCGCGGCGAGGGGCCGTTCAAGATTGTTGCCGGCTATCACCAGTTCCACGGTGCCCGCAAGGCGATCACCAGCGCCATCGACGCTTCCCGGCCGGACGGCGACCGCAAGATCGGCGTCATCTGGCACACGCAGGGCTCGGGCAAGAGCCTGCTGATGGCCTTCCTGGGCGGGCTGATCGTGCGCTCCCGTGAGCTCGAGAACCCGACGCTGATCGTGCTGACGGACCGCAACGACCTCGACGACCAGCTCTTCGGCACCTTCAACCTCTGCAAGGACCTGATCCGCCAGACGCCGGAACAGGCCGACAGCCGGGAGGACCTGCGCCGGCTCCTGAACCGAGCCTCCGGCGGCGTGATCTTCACCACGGTGCAGAAGTTCACGCCCGAACAGGGCGAGGAGGTTTTTCCCGTCCTGACCGAGCGCCGAAACGTCATCGTCATGGCGGACGAGGCCCATCGCAGCCAGTATGGCTTTGACGCCAAGCTGAACCGGGAGACCGGCAGGCGGCGATACGGCTATGCCCACTATATCCGGCAGGCGCTGCCGAACGCATCGTTCATGGGCTTCACGGGCACGCCGATTGAATCGGCCGACGTGAACACCCCGGCCATCTTCGGCGAATACATCGACATCTACGACATCAGCCGTGCCGTCGCGGATGGCGCGACCGTGCCGATCTACTACGAAAGCCGCCTTGCGCGGATCGAACTGGACGAGGACGAGAAGCCGCGTATCGACGCCGAGATCGAGGCGATGCTCGAGGACGAGGCCTTGAGCGAGCAGGAAAAGCAGAAGGCGCAGTGGGCTACGGTGGAGCGTCTCGTCGGCGCCAGGACGCGACTGGCCCAGGTTGCGGCCGATCTCGTCGAGCATCTCGAGAAGCGCATCGAAGGCCTGCCTGGCAAGGCCATGGCTGTCTGCATGAGCCGGCGGATCTGCGTCGATCTCTACAAGGAAATCGTTGCCCTGCGTCCCGAGTGGCATTCGGAGGACGACGACAAGGGGGCGGTGAAGGTCGTCATGACGGGATCGGCTTCCGACCCGCTGGACTGGCAACCGCATATCGGCGGCAAGAAGCGCCGTGACGACCTCGCCAAGCGGGCGCGGAAGGTCGACGATCCGCTTAAACTGGTGATCGTCCGCGACATGTGGCTGACCGGTTTCGACGCGCCTTGCATGCACACGATGTACATCGACAAGCCGATGCGGGGGCACGGGCTGATGCAGGCCATCGCCCGGGTGAACCGGGTATTCAAGGAGAAGCCGGGCGGTCTCGTGGTCGACTATATCGGAATCGCCACCAACCTGAAGAAGGCCCTGGCCGAGTACTCCCAGTCCGACCGCGACAAGACCGGCATCGACGAGGAAGAGGCCGTTGCCCTGCTCCTCGAGAAGTACGAGATCGTCAGGGGCATGGTCGCCGGGCACGACTACAGCGCTGGTGTCTCAGGAACACCCGCAGAGCGGCTCAGGGCGCTTGCCGACGGCATTGACTGGATCCTGAAGTGGCAGCAGGCGGAAGCCGCGAAGGCCACCAGCGAGCAGGCGCGGAAACAGGCCCATCGCCGCTATCAGGATGCGGTTCTGGAGCTGAGCAAGGCCTATGCGCTGGCGTCCGCGAGCGACGCGGCGAGCGAGATCCGCGACGAGGTGGGTTTCTTCCAGGCGGTTCGCGCCGCTCTGGTCAAGACCACCGCGACCGGCAAGATGTCGGACAAGGCCAAGTCGCTTGCCGTCGAACAGCTCCTGAACCAAGCCGTGGCCAATGCGGAGATCGTCGACATCCTGAAGGCCGCCGGGCTTCAGTCGCCCGACATCTCCGTCCTTTCGGACCAATTCCTCATGGACGTCCAGCAGATGGAGAGGAAGAACCTCGCGCTGGAGGCGCTGAGAAAGCTCCTCAACGGCGAGATTAAGAGCCGCTCGCAAACCAACGTGGTGCAGTCAAAGGCTTTCTCCCGGCGGCTTGAGGAAGCCGTTGCCCGGTATCACGCCAACGCGATTTCCACGGTCGAGATGATCCAGGAACTGATCGCTCTCGCAAAGGACATGCAGGCGGCAGCCGCACGAGGTGACGAACTTGGCCTCTCCCCCGAGGAGATCGCCTTTTATGACGCGCTTGCCGGCAACGATACCGCCGTCGAGGTCATGGGAAGCGAGCAGCTTCGCGTGATCGCGCATGAACTGGTCGAGCAGATGCGCGGGTCCATCACCGTTGACTGGCAGCACAAGGCGAGTGCCCGCGCCAAGATGCGCATCCTCGTCAAGCGCATCCTGAAGCGTTTCGGCTATCCGCCGGATCTCGAGCAGGAAGCCGTTCAGACTGTCCTGGCACAGGCCGAATTGCTCCTCAAGGAGATCGCGCCCTCCTCGGGACGCTGAGCTACCGCGAGCCTTCCGTCGCCTCGTTGCGGCAAGACGAATACGGTGACCGTGATCCCGGAATGTTTGCCGCAAAAATCCGAGCGGCTGATCTGATCACCGGCTCGCGCGACTACCCCCCGGGTGGGGTGGGTATTCCGGCATTTCCGACCTTGGTGCTTGGCAGCCTGGGTCGTCGCCGGCAACTGTTCTGCTCACGTCGGGCGCCGTTCGGCCTGACGACGTCACCTCGTTCTGCCGAGTTTGCGGATGGGGGGTGTCAGCGTAAGCGCCACAAGATATTGCGGTGAGCTTGGCCGCTTGGGCCCGATATGTATGGGTTGCATCACAGACATAAGAGCGGCCTTGCTCATTTGTCGCCCGCCAGCGACCACGCTTCGTAGTCCTGGCCCATCATTCCCAACCACATCCCCTGTCCCGCCGATCCCGTCCGTGGCGCCCGTCGCCGCGCTGGGGAGTCGTGCGGGCGACCGAGAAGGACCTTCATGATCGAACCAACCAACAGCCCACCACCACCCGCCACGCCCGAGGCGCTGGACGATGCCCATGATTTCGCCGAGGCGGTTTGTCTGCTCTCCGCTCTCGCCGCAACACCGGGGCGCGAGGATCGGCCGGACCGGCTGAAGCTCGACGAGATCACCCTGCTGCCCGTGGCGTTCAACGTGCGCGGCGAAGAGAGCCTCGCCGAACACCACCTGACGACCCTGTCGAAGCTGCTGAAGTCCACCGAGGATCTCGACCCGGTGACCGTCATGGTCGTCGGCAGCCGTTTCATCCTGATCGACGGACATCACCGTCACGAGGCCTATCGGCGCTCCCCGGACCGGCGGGACATTCCCGTGCGCTACTTCGAGGGCTCGCCCGAGGAGGCCGTTCTCGAGGCCGCCCGGGCCAACACGCGGGCCGTCCTGCCGATGGACAACGGGCAGCGTCAGGACCTCGCATGGCGCCTCACGCTCTGCGGTCTCTACTCCAAGCGTCGGATCGCCGAGGCCTCGGGCGTCTCCCACGCTCAGGTCGCCATCATGCGCAAGGTGATGAAGACGTTGGGTGAGCAGGCCCATGACTTCGACAGGTGGTGGCAGGCCCGAAGAGCAGCCGATGGCAAGTGCAACGAGGATATGAGCGAGGAGGATCGCGAGATGTGGATCGAGGAGCAGGCCCAGACCTATGCGGACCGGCTGGCCAAGGAGTTCAGCACCAAGTTGGCCCGAAACCCGGAGATCGCCGCACGGGCGCTCGAGCACTACTTCGGGCGCAAGCTCCCGGATCTGCTGAGAGAACTGCTCGACCGAACGGGCGAGGTGCTGGACGACGACGAAGAGGACGAGTTCTGACCAGCCCCGGGCGTCTTTCGGTTCGCCATGGGGCGCCTCGGTGTCCAATCCCTAGGGTATCAAGATTAGACACCCCGCCCCGTTTCTTGCGGCTCGGCTCCCTTCAGGACCGGGCCGTTTTCATTTCGCTTCCCACAATACAGGAGATCAACATGAAGACCACGCTTATCCCGATCCACCCCGTTGAGCTGAATGGCCACGAGATCGACCTCTACCTCGCCATCGAAGAGGAGGCCGTGCAGTCCCTCGTCTTCCCCATCGAACAGCTGAACCGCGTCCTTCTGGCGTCGGGGAACGCCACCGCTGAGGTTCTCGATGCCGTGCGGCGCTACGTTCGTCTTGAAGTGCGAACGCTGGAGACGGTGGCTGGCACCATTGACGTGGTGAACGCGGAAGAAGCCGCGCCCCTGTTCAGTCGGTTGTTCGCGCTGGGGCTGCTCACCGACAGGCAGCTCATCGTCCTTCACCGCGCCATCAACTCGGCATGCGCATGTGCCTTCGAATCCCCGTGGGTGCCCACGCTCGCCGGCATTGCCCGGGCCAGTCACGGCGCAGCGTAAGTCGCGCAAGGCAGCAGCGGGTCGGGGACATCCCGGCCCGCCCTTCATCCGATGACGATGCACGACAACACGAGCGAACCATGTCGCGTCCTGATCCACACGGACGGAGCCTGCTCGGGCAATCCCGGTCCCGGCGGTTATGGCGCGATCCTCACCAACGCCACCAAGACGCTCGAGATCTCGGGTGGCGCCCCCGACACCACCAGCAACCGCATGGAACTGATGGCCGCGATCAAGGCGCTGGAGGCGCTCAAGCGGCCGACCTCCGTCCGGCTTGTGTCCGACAGCACCTATGTCGTTAGCGGCGTAACGCGGTGGCTTGCGGGCTGGAAGGCTCGCAACTGGAAGAACGTGAAGAACGTCGACCTCTGGCAACGCCTTGAGACCGCGATGGTCGGCCACGAGATCACATGGCAATGGGTGCGCGGCCACAGCGGGCACGATCTGAACGAGCGAGCGGACCGGCTGGCCAAGGCCGGCCTGAAGCGCCAGACGGAGGAGCGGAAGACCCGCCGCCACTGATCTGCTCTTCCCACACGATACGGCAGGGGCGTCCTCGTGATGCCCTTGCCCAGCGCCTGAACGCTGGAGCG
This sequence comes from Stappia sp. ICDLI1TA098, assembly GCF_054880955.1. Lineage (NCBI taxonomy): Bacteria > Pseudomonadati > Pseudomonadota > Alphaproteobacteria > Hyphomicrobiales > Stappiaceae > Stappia > Stappia sp. ICDLI1TA098. The sequence continues at coordinate 765,024 of NZ_JBTZBT010000002.1, read as the reverse complement.
ATCATCGGTCATCATCGTATACATGCGTGACCGGTTCGAAGGTGGCTTGACAGGCCGGTCATTTTCCGTTCACAAACTAACGATCACAAACATCTAGTTATTGGTGAACGATCATGGCGCTTGTCGGATATGCCCGCGTCTCCTCGGTGGGACAGTCGCTTGAGGTGCAGGAGGCCAAGCTCGTGTCGGCCGGCTGCGAGGAGATCTTCAAAGAAAAGCGCTCCGGCCTCGATACCGAGCGGCCGAAGCTTGCCGAGTGCCTGCGCTATCTCCGCAAGGGAGACACGCTGGTGATCTCCCGGATCGACCGCTTGGCCCGCTCAGCCGAGCACCTCCTGTCCCTAGTCGGGGACCTTGAGGCGAAGGGCGTCACGCTCAAGGTGCTCGACCAGAGCATCGACACGAGCGATGCGGCTGGTCGCGCCTTCCTCGGGATGCTCGCCGTGTTCGCCCAGTTCGAGACCGACATTCGCCGGGAACGGCAAATGGACGGCATCGCCAAGGCCAGGGAGAAGGGCGTGAAATTCGGTCGCAAGCCCGCTCTGAGCCCTGATCAGCAGGCAGAGGCCAACCGGCTGCGAGGCGAGGGCTGGTCCCTTCAGCAGATCGCACGGCACCTCAAGGTCTCCAAGGGGCTCGTCCACAAGGTCACCAGCGGCGCCGGCGCGAATGATGGCGCGTCCGTGTCCTGATCAATGCTGTTTGTCGTCGAGGATCGAGGGGGCGGGCGTAGGCCCCATCGCCGATAGGAGCGCTTGGGAACCCCAAGAGGGGCGCCCTGTGTAATCCCTAGGCTATACAATCTAGACAGGGGAGCCGGCCCTCAGACCGGCCTCGACCGCTAGTTGGGTCAGACGGCTTTCTCGTCGTGTGGCGCTTGGTGTTCATGGGGTGAGGCTTCGATCTCCAGCGAGGGCAACTTTACCGCTTCCACGCAGCGACGCGCCTGTTCGACCAGCGGCCCGGCAGAGTAAAGCCCAAGCGTTATGCTGTTTCGCTTGTGACCGACGACCGCAGCGATGAGGTGCTCGGGTTGATCGGCCCGCTCCGCCATGGTCATGAACCACCGGCGGAAGGAATGGAAGTTGACCAATGAACGGCGCTTACCCGGTATCACGTCGTCAACACCGACGGATCGCCGGTATTCGGTGAACTGGTTCGATGCCTTGAAGGATCGCTCCCGCATCGAACCCGCCTTCTTCACGGGAGGCCACTCGGGGAACAGATCGTCGTCAGGGCTCTTGCCCTTGGTGCGGCGCTCGATGATCGGCACAAGGCTGGAGTGAATGGGCGTGATCCGCTCCTTTTCCTCCTTCTTCTGTGGCTTGAAGACGAAGACACCACCCTCGCAATCCTTCACACGCAGGGATACGATGACGTCAATGCGGGCGCCCGTAAGTGCGGCAATGCGCATCAGGTCATGCATGTGCTGGGTGGTCTCACCAGCGAGAAGCAGCCGCATCTCATCATTCGTGAAGGGACGCTCCTTCTCGTCGTAGGGCGTCTTGGGTTGGGGGATCGTCAGCCCATGCCAGACGTTGGCGTCAACCTCCTCCCGCCGCTCCAGCCATTGCCAGTACCGCGACAGCCTTCGCAGGTACTTGTTGAGCGTCACCGGCGACAGCCCCTTGGCCAACTCGGGCAAGGCATCCATGAACCGGACGGCGACCTTGCGGTTGATGGCTTGAAGGGACGGTTCGACCTCCTCCCGCTTGCACCACGCCTTGAGGTACTTCATGGCCCTGACATCATCCGCCCGTGTCCGGGGCTTCACCGTGAGGCTTTCCAGATAGGCCGCATGGTGCAGATCAACGAGCGTGGACATGCCCAGCGCGACCCGGACGAACTCCCCCGCTTCCTTCTCGCGCTCCGGGCGGTGCTCATAGATCGGCTCGCCGGTGTCCGGGTCGTCTCCCCTGTAGTAGAGCGGACCCAACATCCCTTCGCTTGAGAGCATGACCCCGTCGCGGATTGCCTCGCGTTCCTCCGCCGTCTTCGCCTTGCGCAACATCTCCGCCATCTCGATGGCGTCTTGGATATGCTTCGCCTTGAGCGTCCCGCCGCGTGCCCGTTCGATCTCCGCCTTCAACTCGGCGATCACCGGCCACTTAAGGCGGTTGGCCACCGCAAGGCTGTCGGTGTTCAGCGGGCGTTTCAGGCGAGTGGGCATCCGGTCATGCAGGTCTCTCGGGACCGCTACGGTGACCCGCCATTGTCCCCCGTGCTTCTCAAGAAAACGGCGATCCGTGGCTGAAGATCGTGGCATTTGGCTCCTCTGCGTACCCATTTTCGTACCCAGATCGCATACCCGCAAGCCCCTGCAATATCAAGATAATGATGATTTCATTGACGGCTTTTCGATGCGAGGTGACTATCCCCTCGGCTCCACCAGTCTTCCTTCCGGAACTGCATTTCCCTGAAAACAGCTTTGCCGGATAACGGCCTCGCGCGGTGCGCGAGGGCCCCGACCGGGTGATCGGGCACCGAAAGCCCGCGTCTCTCGGCGTGGCCGCCCGAGCGGGCCTTGCGGGTCAGCGTTCTGCCTGGAGCGCGCCTTGCGTCTTCTCCCCCGCGCACTCGTTCCTGCTGCTTCGCGCAAGAGGCCTTGGCCTTCAGCCGGCTGCGTCGGCCGTCCTGGTGAAGAGCGACAGATTCGCATCTCCCCATGACTTCAGCGCCAGCAGCACCGGGCTCAGCCCGTGCCCCCGTTCTGTGAGGCTGTACTCCACCTTCGGCGGCACCTGCGGATAGATCTCCCGGTGCAGCAACCCGTCTTCCTCAAGCTCGCGCAACTGGTTTGTCAGCATGCGCTGGGTGACGCCTGGAATGCGTCGGCGCAGCTCGTTGAAGCGCAGCGTGCCCTCGTTGAGCAGGTGCCACAGAATCACGCATTTCCATTTTCCGTCGATCAGGCTGACGGCCGCTTCCACCGAGCAGCCGGGGCTGCAGTCGAAGCGTGAATGGCGAGCCTTGGCCATTTTACGGTATCCTTTTCGACACTAGAGGCGATGCTTGTGCGTATTATCCTTTTCGATACGTAGTGTACATGAGGTCCGAGGCAAACACTCACGTTGGAGCCAAGGACATGAAAGCTGTCGGCTACAGAACTCCCGGCGCGATCGAGCGGACGGATTCTCTTCTCGATCTCGAACTGCCGCGACCGGAGGTGAGCGGGCATGACCTGCTGGTCGAGGTTCGGGCGGTGTCGGTCAATCCCGTCGACTACAAGATCCGTCGCGGCGCGATACCGCCCGAAGGGGAGGCGCGCATTCTTGGCTGGGATGCGGTCGGCACTGTCGTTGCTGTCGGGGACAAGGCCCAGGGCTTTGCGCCCGGCGAGCGGGTCTACTACGCGGGTGCGTTGAACCGGCCCGGCACAAACAGCGAGTATCATCTGGTCGATGCCCGCCTTGCCGCCGTTGCCCCGCGCAAGCTGAGTGATGGCGAGGCCGCCGCCCTGCCGCTGACCTCGATCACCGCCTGGGAGATGCTGTTCGAGCGGCTCGACGTGGCCAGGCCGGTTCCGGGCGCGGCCAATGCCGTGCTGATCGTCGGTGGCGCCGGCGGGGTCGGCTCCATCGCCATCCAGCTTCTGCGGGCACGCACCGATCTGACGGTGATCGCGACGGCCTCGCGGCCCGAAACCCGCGACTGGTGCCTGTCGCTTGGCGCGCATCACGTCATCGACCACGGCAAGCTGCTGGCCGCGCAGGTCGAGGCGCTCCAACTGGGCGCGCCGGGGATCGTTTTCTCCACCACCGAGACTTGCCGCCATCTCGACGAGATCGTCGCGCTGATCGCGCCGCAGGGTCGTTTCGGGCTGATCGACGATCCAGAGAACCTGACGGTCAACGGGTTCAAGGGAAAGTCCGTCTCAATCCACTGGGAGTTCATGTTCACGCGCTCCCTTCACGCCACGCCCGACATGGATCGTCAGGGCGCGTTGCTGGCGGATGTGGCCGCGCTGGTCGACGCCGGGGCGATTCGCAGCACGCTGAGCGAAACGATGGGCCCGATCAGCGCCACCAACCTGAAGCGGGCACATGCGTTGCTCGAAAGCGGCAAGGCGCGGGGAAAGATCGTGCTCGAGGGGTTCTGAGCCCGGTCGACGCCGGGAAGGCGCAAGGCGCACCGGTCAGCGCACCGGACCTCTTGGGCTGATTTGAATCGATTCGCCCCGCGGCCTACCGCACGACGCGGAACGAGGGTATCGAGGTGCCGGGACCCCGTTTGAATTCAAGGGAGAGGAAACATGAAAGCAGGCTGGTATTCGCGAAACGGCTCGGCCGCTGAGGTGCTGGAAGTCGGGACGCTTCCCGACCCCGCGCCCGGACCCGGCGAGGTCCGCGTCCGGCTCAAGACATCCGGTGTCAATCCGTCGGACGTGAAGTCCCGCTCCGGCCGGCCGCTCACCGCGCCCCGCGTCACGCCCCACAGCGACGGCGCGGGCGTCATCGATGCGGTGGGCGAGGGGGTTGCTCCCGCGCGCGTCGGCGAGCGTGTGTGGATCTGGAACGGCGCCTGGAAGCGGCCGGCCGGCACGGCGGCGCAGTTTATCGTGCTGCCGCAGGCGCAGGCGGTCCTGCTGCCGGAGGCAACCACCTTCGAGGAGGGCGCCTGTCTGGGTATTCCCGCCCTGACCGCGCTTCATGCGGTGACCGGCGGCGGATCCATCCTGGGTGCGACCGTGCTGGTGCAGGGCGGCGCCGGGGCGGTTGGCGCCTATGCCATCCAGTTCGCCCGCCTCTATGGGGCGGGGACGGTGATCGCCACGGCAAGCTCCGAGGAAAAGGCCGGCATCTGCCGCGATCTCGGCGCTGATGTTGTCATCGACTACCGCAAGGAGGATGTCGCCGCACGGGTCGCGGCGATCACCGGCGGTCGCGGCGCGGATCTTGTCGTCGAGGTGGATGCGGCGACGAATGTCGGCACGCTTGCTCAGATCATTGCCCAGGATGGCAGCTATGCCGTCTATGGCTCGGGATCCCCGCAGGTCGCGTTTGACTTCATGCCGATGATCACCAAGGGCGTGACGGTGCGCTTCTTCATTGTCTACGAACTTGCTGGCCCCTTGCGTGAGAGGCTCGTGTCGGCCCTCAACGCCCATCTCGCGGCAGGCCACCTGCGCCATGCCGTTGCCCGGACCTATGCGCTCGACGAGATCGTCGCGGCGCATGAGGCGGTCGAAAGCGGCAAGGTGATCGGCAACGTGGTTCTGTCCATCGCCTGAGGCGCGTGTCGGCCGGAGGGCATCGCCTGGCCGGCGGCCCACTGTTTCAATGAAAAAGCCGGACGCTCGCGCGCCCGGCTTTTGTTTTGGTTGCGATGTTTGCGGTCGACCCGCGCGAGCCTGTCTCAGGCGGCGCGCACGGTCGTCAGGAACTCGCTCATGGCACGCTGCATCGTGCCGGAGCGGTCGAGCAACTGGTGGATCGCTTCCTGCATCTCCGTGCTGAGCTCGCCCGTCTTGGTGGCCTGATCGCTGACATCGGTGATCGAGCTGCTGACGCTGCGCGTTCCCTGAGCGGCTTCGGCGACGTTGCGGGCGATCTCCGTGGTTGCAGCGTTCTGCTGCTCCGTCGCGGCCGCCATGGCGGAGGTGCGCTGGTGGATGGCGTTCACCATCTCCGCGACGGATCCGGTCGCCAGGATCGATTCGTCGGCGGCATCTCGCATCTCGGAAATCTGCAGATCGATTTCCTCGGTCGCCTTCGCGGTCTGCTCGGCAAGCGCCTTCACCTCCGAGGCGACAACCGCGAAGCCCCGGCCGGCATCGCCGGCGCGCGCGGCCTCGATGGTCGCGTTGAGCGCCAGCAGGTTGGTTTGCTCCGCGATGGCGGTGATCAGCTTGGTCACGTCGCCGATCTTGCCGACGACGGCCTGAAGCCTGGCAACCGCCTGGTTGGAGCGCTGCACCTCGCCTGAGGCGTCGGTCACGGCCTGGGCGGAAGCGTGAACCTGCGTGTTGATTTCGGCGATGGAGGCGGAAAGCTCCTCCGTCGCGCTCGCCACGGTGTTGACGTTCTCCGTCGCCTGCTGCGAGGCGGAGGCCACCGACAGGGACCGATGGGTCGTGCCGTTGGCGATGTCGGAGAGGGAACCGGCCGAAAGGTTGAGCTGGTCGAGGCCGGTCGCCATCTCGCGGCTGATCGCGAGAACCGTCTCCTCGAAGCGGGCGGCGACTTCCGCCATTTCGGCGTGCCGGGCCTGCTCGCCGGCGATCCGCTGGCGCTCGCTCTCCGCCTCCAGTTCGCGGGTCCGGTTCAGGTTGTCGCGGAACACGTCGAGGGCCGAGCCGAGCTGGCCGATCTCGTCGGCGCGCTTGCCGAAGTCGACGCTCTCGCTGGTGTCGCCGGCCGCGAGCTGGCGCACCACATGCGACAGGCGGGCCAGCGGGCGTGAGATCATCGCGTAGTTGAGATAGCCAAGCAGCACCGCGAAAAGGGTGATGATGATGCAGCTGCCGAGCGCGATAACCTGTGCCGAGGACAGGGCCCCGCGCTCCACGTCAAGCAATGCGTTTTCCAGCTTCTTGAGCTCTTCGATCAGCTTCTCGTTCTCGTCGAATGTCTGCCGCAGCAGCGTCTCGCCGGTGTTGGTCAGCTCCATGGCGCGCGCCAGGTCGACTGTCTCGGGGGTGCGCATCAGCTGGAACTGACGGTCAACGAAATTCGTTCGCCATGCCTGCCAGGCCTCGGTGAGGCGGGTCTCCGTGCCGGCGAGCTCGGGCGCTTCGCGCAGCAGGCTCTGGCCCAGCTTGTCGATGTCCGAGCCGATGGCGGTGGTGGCGGTCTCCACCTTCTGTACGAAATCGCGGTCGCCGGTCAGCAGGAACGTCTTGACCCAGAGCGCCTGTTCGAGGATCGCGCCGCGCAGTTCCGTCGCCTGCTTGCCAACGGCGACCAGGCGCTCGGCCTGCTCGACGGCGGAGGAAACCGTAAGGGTGCGTTGGAAGGTTGCCGCCCCGGCAAGGGCGCCAATGAGGGCAAGAAGCGCGAAGGCGATGGCGCCCTTGGCGGAAACAGAGAGTCTGGAGAGCATGACTGGGACCTTTTGGGCGTTAGCTGGCCGGCTGCGAACGCCGCATGAGCTCGGTGAGGTTGAATTCGACAGTCGCCGAGCCGATGGCCGTGTCGCCGCTTTCGTCCGCAAGCGTCATGTTGACCTGGGCGGCCCAGATCTTGCGATCTTCGTCCCATTCCGGATCGTCGATGAAGACAGCATTCGCGCCCACGGGGAAGGTCTTCTGGAACTTGGCTTCGTCACCCTGCCAGTAATCGCCGGTGATTGAGCTCTGCCCGACATTGAGGCCGTTGCGATCCATCACGAAAAGCTCGGTGTAAAGGCCGAGGTTCTGTGCCTGGACGCGCAGCAGATAGATCGAGAGCGGTGCCGACAGGGTCGCCGAAATCAGCGGCTTGTCGTCGCTCTTGCGCTCCTCGACCCATTGCGCGTCAAGCGCATCGATGGTTGCCTGATCGATGTTGCCGCGCCGTTCGTTCTGGGCTGTTACCGACAGACGGACGATCGGATTGGCGAGCCATTCGCGCGTCTTTGCGATGACGTCCGGTGTGATCAGGCTGGCGGCGTCCGGAGCCTGGGGCTCGGCACGCGCTGGTGATGCCAGGGCAATGAGTGCAGCGATCATGCAGTGCGTAAGGAGTTTCATCGAAACGTTCCATCCCTTGTTTTACCGAGGATTTTAACGTTGGGGCGTTAATCAGAGATTTATGCTCGATAATTGTAAAATTCCCTTGAGTCTTATGGTCTTAAGAAAGAATTCGAGATTTTTGCGGTAGCTCTTTGCAATGCAGCAAAGAGGTTTTTGCTGTGGGGCAGCGGGACGCGGGCGGATCTTGCGGGCGTGCCGGGAAAGCCGGGGCGATCTTTCCCGGTCGACAAGGCCCTTGCCTCGCATCGAGGTGGGCGCACCGGGCTTTTTGCCGCCGCGGAGGGGACTGCAAAGGCTCTCGCTTTCTTGAATCGTGGCGCCTGTATGGCCATATAAGACAACAACAGGGGCGCTCTGCCCCATCCGGACGCCGCCAGCGGGTCCGGAAACCTGAAGTGTCCCGGACGCAGGTCGCGGCCGTGGCGCTTCGAGAAGGCCGCTTTTGAAAAGGGCTTAGGTACATGACGCGCATGTCTGCGTTTTCGAGCCCCTTGCTTCTCGGGTTCGAGGATCTGGAACGAATGCTCGACCGGGTCAGCAAGGGATCCAACGACGGTTATCCTCCCTACAACATCGAGCGTCTTCCCAGGACGGAGGCGCGGGGCGAGGTCATCCGCATCACACTTGCCGTCGCCGGCTTCACGCGTGAGCAGCTCGACGTCAGCGTCGAGGAAAGCCAGCTCGTGATCCGGGGCCGTCAGGAAGATGACAAGACCCGCCAGTTCCTGCACCGCGGCATCGCCGCACGGCAGTTCCAGCGCGCCTTCGTGCTGGCCGAGGGGATCGAGATCCTGGGCGCCGAACTGAAGGACGGGCTGTTGTCGATCGACCTCGCCCGCCCCGCGCCCGAGCGCACCGTCCGCCGCATCGAGATCGACGCGCGCGACTGACGGGAGCGGCGGGACGCATGTCCCGACTCTTTGATCCGGCGGCCCGGACAGTGACTGATACACGGTGGCGCGACCTGATCGCCCGCCGGAAAGGAGCGATGCTATGACCTGCGAGAATCGTGAACTGGACATGGAGCCGGGTGAGTTCCAGGCTCTTGGCACCGGCGAGATCGCCTACGTGAAGCGGATGACGTCCGAGGATGTTTCGGCGCTTTTTCCCGAGGCGCCGAAGATGGAGCCGGGGCTGCGCCTCTGGGTGCTTCTGAACGCCGACGGCACGCCGATCATGCTGACCGACAGCCGCGATGCGGCGATTGCCAATGCACATGAACATGAGCTTCTGACGGTTGCCCTGCACTGATCCCGGGCATTCGCCAGAACACGAAACGACGAAGGCCCGCGCCGTGATGGCGCGGGCCTTTCGTTTTTGCGGTTCCGGCTTTGCGCCGGGGCCGACCGTCTCACGCCGCGTTGGAAGCGGTGGTCTGGGTCAGGATCGTGTACAGCGCATCCGCGTCGCTGGTTGCGCGCAGCTTCGCCACAGTGCCCGGATCACGCAGGCGCCTGGCAATGCGGGCAAGCGCCTTCAGGTGGTCCGCGCCGGCGCCCTCGGGCGCCAGGAGAACGAAGACGAGATCGACGGGCTGATCGTCGAGCGCGTCGAAGTCGATCGGCCGGTCAAGCCGTGCGAACAGGCCGACAAGCTTGTCGAGCTGCACCAGCTTGCCATGCGGGATCGCGATGCCGTTGCCGACGCCGGTGGAACCCAGGCGCTCGCGCTGCAACAGCGTGTCGAAGATGTCGCGCTCCGGCAGACCGGTAACGGCGGCGGCTTTCGTCGCCAGTTCCTGAAGGGCCTGCTTCTTGCTGTTTGCTTTCAGGCTCGGAACGATCGCTTTCGATGTGAGGAGATCGTTGAGGTCCATGAGGCGACTCGTGGCAGTTGAAGGGATTGGTCGGAAACGGCCGCGCCCGCACTGGGCGCGGCGTCGACCGTGATTGATTATTTTGCGGCGTTTTCCGGGTCGATCCACCCGTAGTTGCCGTCCGCACGCCGATAGACGACGTTCACATTGCCGTTTCCGGCGTTGTGGAACACCACCACCGGCGCCTCGGTGAGGTCGAGATGCATCACGGCCATGCCGACCGTCATGGTCTTCACCTTCGCCGAGGTCTCGGCCACGACAAGTGGTGTGAAGTCGGCCGCAACCTCCTCCTCTTCCTCGACGGAGGCCAATACGTAGGTCGCCGCGTTCATCGCCTCACGACCGTTTGCGGCGTGCAGGTGATGGTCCTTGAGCTTGCGCTTGTAGCGCCGCAGGCGCTTCTCGATCCGCTCCGCGGCGGCATCGAAGCTCTGGCGCGGGTCCTGGCTGTCGGCGGAAACCTGAAGGTCGATACCCGTGTCGAGATGCAGATTGCACTCGGAGCGATAGCCCGAGCCTTCCCGACCGATCGTCACATGGCCCGTGAAGCCGCCATCGAAGTACTTCGATACGCCTTCTGCAAGGCGCTCCTCGATGTGCGTGCGCAGCGCGTCACCAACGTCGACATTCTTCCCCGATACCCGCAGAGACATGGGAACCTCTTCTTTTTCTGGACCGAACCCGACGCCAGCGACCTGATCCCGAAGGAGCCCCGTCAACAACGCCGAGCCTTCTCTTCTCGAGTGGTAACAAGCCAGCTACACCGATTCGCGTGCAGCCGTCCCGTACCGGGTCAACCCTATCAGCACGGCACGGCGCATGCGAGCGCCGCGTCGTGCGCGGATCGACCGCTTCTCGCGGCCTGTCCGTGCCAGCCCTGCGTCCGATTGTCTCCAGAGGCAATGCCTGTTCGCTCCGGCGCGAATTCCGGCTGCTATCCTGGTCGGTTCGGGCTGCTTCCGCGCGGCAGGCGGACGTCCCGTCCGCTCTCTGCCGCGGCCGGTGCTATAAGCGTCCGCCGGGGGGAAGTCAAATGAACTCCCGCATGGGGATTTCCGGGACGTCTCGAAACCCGTCCCGCGCCGCGCGCCGGAGCCCGGGTCGACACCTTGCGCCCGCACCTCAGCCGCCGCGCGCCCGCTTCTCGCGCCGGCGCTGCACCGACGAACCGATCCTCATGGATTCCCGATACTTGGCCACGGTGCGCCGGGCGATATCGACGCCATCGTCCTTGAGGATCTTCACGATCGTATCGTCGGAGAGGATGTTGTCGGGTGCCTCCGCGTCGATGAGCGTGCGGATGCGGTGGCGCACCGCTTCGGCCGAATGCGCGTCGCCGCCGCCGCTCGAGGCGATGGCGGCGGAGAAGAAATACTTGAGCTCGAAGATGCCCCTGGGCGTCGCCATGTACTTGTTCGACGTGACGCGGCTCACGGTCGACTCGTGCATCGAGATCGCCTCGGCGATGGTGCGCAGGTTCAGCGGTCGAAGATGCTGCACGCCATAGGCCAGGAAGGCATCCTGCTGGCGCACGATCTCGCTCGCCACCTTCATGATCGTGCGGGCCCGCTGGTCGAGACTCTTGGCGAGCCAGTTGGCCGTCTGCAGGCAGTCGGTCAGGAAGGCCTTTTCCTTCTCGCCGCGCGCCTGCGTGCTGATTTCGGCATAATAGGTCTGGTTGACCAGCACCTTGGGCAGCGTCTCGCTGTTCAGTTCCACGCTCCAGCCGCCATCGCGCGCGGGCCGCACGATCACGTCCGGAACCACGGGCTGCACCAGCGTTTCGCCGAAGGAACTGCCGGGCTTGGGATCGAGCGCACGCAATTCGCCGATCATCTCGGACAGGTCCTCGTCATCGACCCCGCACAGCGCCTTCAGGCCGGCCAGGTCATGACGGGCCAGCAGCTCGATATTCTCGATCAGGCAGGCCATGGCCGGGTCGTAGCGGTTCTTCTCGATGAGCTGGAGCCGGAGGCATTCGGGAAGTGATGTGGCGAAGACGCCGGTCGGCTCGAATGTCTGGAGCACCTTCAGCACCGCCTCGAGGCGCTGCCGCTCCAGTCCCATCCGTTCGGCCATCTCGTCGAGGTCGAACCTGAGGTAGCCGGCCTCGTCGAGGTTGTCGATCATCGCCCGCGCGACGATGCGCTCCACCGGGTCGGTGAAGGCGAGCACCATCTGTGCGGCCAGGTGGTCCTGCAGGCTGACGCCGGAGGCGACGAAGGCCTCGAGATTGTAGCCGTCGCCGCTGCCGCCCGAGCCGCTGCCGCCGCCGAGGCCCATCTGCCAGGCGTCGCGCTGCGTCGGCTCGCCGCCGGCGTCGGCCGAAACCCGTGTGCCCGGATCGTCGGGGTAGATGTTGCCAAGATCGGTGTCGAGCTTGTCGGCGATCTCGCGGGAGGTGTCGGAAAGCTCCGAACGCAGCCATTCGCCGTCGTTCTCGCCGGAGGCCGCCTCGCGCGCGCCGTCATCCGCGCCCGGGTCGTCGCGCTCCGCGCCGCCGCCGTCTCCCTCGGAGCGTTCCAGAAGCGGATTGCGCTCCATCTCCGCCTCGACGTAGCTCGTCAGATCGAGGCTCGACATCTGCAGGAGCTTGATGGCCTGCATCAACTGCGGCGTCATGATCAGGGTCTGGCCCTGACGGATCTCCAGCTTCGGTGATAGGGCCATGAAGGCTCCCGGTTTCCTCCCGTTCGGCAGCGGCGCGACGCGGGCAAGGCCACCCGTCGCGCGCCATCATGCCGCACATGCAATCTCGGGCGGGCGCAACAAAATTGGTCCGCTTCTTGCTTTGTATCCTAACGCGGGGGTCGCTTCAAAGCGTAAACTGTTCGCCCAGATAGAGCCGGCGCACGTCCGGATTGGCGACGATCTCGTAGGGAGAGCCCTCGGTCAGGACCTCGCCGGCGGCAATGATATAGGCCCGGTCGATGAGGCCGAGCGTCTCGCGCACGTTGTGGTCGGTGATGAGGACACCGATGCCGCGCTGTGTCAGGTGGCGCACGAGCTGCTGGATGTCGCCGACGGCGATGGGGTCGATACCGGCGAAGGGTTCGTCGAGAAGCATGAAGGTCGGCCGACTGGCGAGCGCGCGCGCGATTTCGACGCGCCGCCGCTCGCCACCCGAAAGCGCGATGGCCGGCGACTTGCGCAGATGCGTGACGCCGAATTCCTCGAGCAGGTTCTCCAGATCCTCCGTCCGGCGCTTGCGGTCGGGCTCGACCACCTCGAGCACGGCGCGGATGTTGTCCTCGACGGACAGGCCGCGGAAGATCGAGGCTTCCTGGGGCAGGTAGCCGATGCCGAGCCTGGCACGCCGGTACATCGGCAGGCGCGTGATGTCGAACCCGTCGAGGCGGATCGCGCCGTGGTCGGGCTGGATCAGGCCGGTGATCATGTAGAAGCAGGTCGTCTTGCCGGCACCGTTGGGGCCGAGCAGGCCGACCGCCTCGCCCCGTTGCACCATCAGGCTGACATGGCGCACCACCTGGCGGCGCTTGTAGCTCTTGCCGATGCCGTCGACGACCAGAAGGCCGTCCTCCGCGACGGGATCGATGTGGCGATCCTGGCCGTGGTCGGCGGGGGCGCGCGCGCCGGAAGAAAAGAACGAGATGAGCTTCAAGGGGGCATCCAGTCGGAGAATGTCCTGGTCCGGCAATCCGGCGCCCGCTTGCGTGACGCGGGCACCAGTTCGGCAAGGAATAGGGGCTCGCTCCCGGTGTGTCGAGGCCGAAGCGTCGACCTACTGGGACTTCGGCATGCTGTTGGGCTGGATCAGAACCTTGACGCGACCGCTCTTCGGCGCCTCGAGATCCGCCTGCCCGGTCTTGAGGTTCACCGTCAGCTTGTTGCCGACGATGACGTTCGGCCCCTGCGAGAGAACCACCTGCTTGCCGGTCATGACCATGCGCTGGGCCTTCATGTCGAAGCTCGCCTGGTCGCCGGTCGCCGTCTGGTCCTGCGAGGAGATGTAGACGCGGCCGCTCGCCTCGAGGCTGGAGATCTTCTGGTTGACGCCGCCGGTCGCCGTGCCGTCGTAGCGCACCAGCAGCCTCTGGGTCTTGAGCACGGCGTTGCCCTGGGTGACGACGACGTCGCCACTGAACACCGCGCTCTGGTTCTTGTCCTGGACCTGCAGCTCCTTCGCCTCGATCTGGATCGGCTCGCGGTCGTTGGAGCCGAACCCGGCGAAGGCGTCGGAAAAGGTCTGCGCGCCGGCCGGCAGCGTCGCGGCGGCAAGCACGGCAAAGGCAAGGGCGCTCTTTCGCACGCGCCGGAAAAGGCGCGTGGATCGTGGCCCGGCCGCGGCCGTTCTGTCCGTCATGGCCAGTCTGTCCATCATGGGATGCGCTCCGCTGTTCATTGGGACTGCCCCGTTTTGGACGGGTCGATGGTCATCCGGATCCCGTCGGTGAAGGTGAGTGTACTGCCATCCTGGTCGAAACGCATCCGCGAGGCGGTCAGTGAGCCGAAAGACGACATCAGCGTTGTCGGATCGGGGGTTCTGATCTCGCCGGTCTTGAGGTTGACGTCAAGCGAGCCGAAGCGTGCGGAATAGCCCTCGCTGGTGGTGACGTCGATGCCGCCTGCAAGGGCGAGCGTTTCCTCGGCGCTGTTGTAGGTGCCGCGCACCGAGGTGAGGGCGAGGCTTTGCTCTGCCGAGAGTTTCAACTCGGCCTTGATGTCCTCGAGGTCGATGATGCGCGGGTCGCTGATGCGCTGGATGGCGCGGCGCGCCGTCACCCGGTAGGAGCGATCACCGTCGTGGCCGGAAAGCTCGGGGCTGTCCATCACAAGCCCGTCGGCGGTCAGCGTGATCGCGCCGAAGCCGAGGCCGCTGAGATAACTGCTGACGGCCATCATGCCGGCGACGGCCAGGAACAGCAGCAGGCCGAGGCCGGGCACAATGACCCGCAGCCGGCGCACCCGCCGGGAGTGGCGGCGCGCCGCCTCCCGGGCCTGCGCCCTGCCTGTGCCCGCGCGGGGACCCGAGGGTCCCGCGTGCGCGGCTTGAGTGACGACCTGCTGTTCCAAGGTCCCGTCCGTCATGATCCTGTTCGCGCCGCCAAGGCGCGTCGGTCGGCGCCGCCGCGCCGAAACTTGAGCTCAATATAGGGTGCCGGTCAGCTGTGCGCGAAGATATCCGTGTCGTCCCATCCGGCCAGGTCGAGCCGGGCCCGGGTCGGCAGGAACTCAAAGCAGGCGTCGGCAATTTCAGTGCGTCCCTCGCGGGCAAGACGGCCCTCGAGCTTTTCCTTCAGCGCGTGCAGGTGCAGCACGTCCGAGGCGGCATAGGCGAGCTGCGCTTCGGAGAGCTCCTCCGCCGCCCAGTCGGAACTCTGCTGATGTTTGGAGATCTCCACCGAGAGCATCTCGCGCAACAGGTCCTTGAGCCCGTGCCGGTCGGTATAGGTGCGCACCAGCTTGGAGGCGATCTTGGTGCACCAGACCGGACGGCAGTCGATGCCGAGCGCGTTGGCGAGCACCGCGACGTCGAAGCGGGCGAAATGGAAGATCACCGTCTTGCCCTGGTCGCCGAGCAGGCGCGCCAGATTGGGAGCGGCCGTCTGGCCGGCGGCAATCTGCACGACATCGGCGTTGCCGTCGCCAGCGGAAATCTGCACGACGCAGAGCCGGTCGCGGTGCGGCTTCAGGCCCAGCGTCTCGGTGTCGACAGCCACCGCGTCTGCGCTGGCATAGGCCGCCATCTCGGGCGCGGAAAGATCGGGCAGGTCACCGCGGTGCAGGCGAATGGTCATCAAACGTCCCCTTGTCACAACTGCGGGCCTTGATATCGGCCTTTGCCGGCCGCGTCCATCTTGCGCGCAATGCAATGCGGCCGGCCTCCGCGCGGTCGGGCGATTCCGGCAGACTAGCGTCGCGGTTCTGAACCGTGGATGAATCGGCAGGGAAGTCTGGCGGGCCCGAACTCTAAACCGAAGCCCGGAAACGAAAAAAGGCCCGGCGAACCGGACCTTTTTCGGATGCTTCAGACCTTGGTAGTCTGTCCGAAGCGAATTTTGGTGCCCAGGAGAGGACTCGAACCTCCACGCCCTTTCGAGCGCTAGCACCTGAAGCTAGTGCGTCTACCAATTCCGCCACCTGGGCTGTGAGGGGGGCTTGTAAGGAACAGTTCGAGGCTTGTCAACGGCCCTTTCGCAGCCATTTTACCTTCATGCACAACTGCCCTTCACAGAACCGGGCACAAGGGCTAAGAGACCCGGATAAGGCGTCGCGCGGGCGCGCGGGGCGGGCACACAGGCCCGAGACCAAACCTCCTGCCCGTTCGCACCCGAGGGACCGTGCGGTTGGACGGGCGGGCGCGAGGCGACGCAGGGCACGAGATCACGGCGAAAGCCGGCGAGGGAGCGACGGCAATGGCAAGCGCATCCGGTACAGCAAACGGCGCTAGCGCCCTGAATGGCAAGCTGGTGACGGTTTTCGGCGGCTCCGGCTTCATCGGCCGGCACGTGGTGCGCGCGCTGGCGCGGCGCGGCTACCGCATCCGCGTGGCGGTGCGCCGACCGGACCTGGCCGAATTCCTCCAGCCGCTCGGCGCCGTCGGCCAGATCATGCCGGTGCAGGCGAACCTGCGCCACCGCTGGTCGGTCGACCGGGCGGTCGAAGGGTCGGATGCGGTGGTCAATCTGGTCGGGATCCTGGCCGAGAGCGGCCAGCAGACCTTCGACGCGGTCCAGACGTTCGGCGCACGGGCGGTCGCCGAGGCGACCCGCGCCGCCGGCATCGAAAATCTGGTGCAGATTTCCGCCATCGGCGCCGATGCCGACAGCGCATCGATCTATGCACGCACCAAGGCACGGGGCGAGGCGGCGGTTCGCGAGACGGTTCCCGGAGCGGTCATCGTCCGCCCGTCCATCGTTTTCGGTCCCGAGGACGACTTCTTCAACCGCTTCGCCGCCATGGCGCGCCTGTCTCCGGCCCTGCCGCTGATCGGCGGCGGCGAGACCAGGTTCCAGCCCGTCTTCGTCGGTGACGTGGCCGAGGTGATTGCCCGCGCGGTCGACGGCGACATCGCCCGCGGCACGACCTATGAGCTCGGCGGGCCAGAGGTCGCGAGCTTCCGCCAGTGCCTGGAACTGATGCTGACCGTCGTGCGCCGCAAGCGCCTGCTGGTGCCGCTGCCCTTCGGTCTCGCCCGCTTCAAGGCCCGCATCCTGCAGATGCTGCCCGGCTCGCTGCTGACCGTCGATCAGGTCGAACTGCTCAAGTCCGACAACGTCGTGTCGCAGGCCGCAATCGCGGAGGGGCACACGCTCGAGGGGCTTGGCATCAAGGGCAGCAGCATGGCCGCGATCCTGCCGACCTATCTGGAGCGTTTCCGCGAGCGCGGCCAGTATGACGCCAACCGGCCGCTCGCCGAAGGCTGATCGCCGGGTTTCGACGCATTGCAATCGACAGGGGGCGGCGGGTCATGGACCTTGCCGCCCCTTTGCGTTGGCGATGCGCCTGCGGGAGACCTCTCCTTACCGCCAGAGTCCGAAGGACGTCCCCAGCGAAACGATTCGCCGCCTGTTGCGCTCGTCGAGGCCATGCGCGGGAATGTAGCCTTGTGCACTGCGCGACAGGCCGATATCGCGCAGCCCCGCCTCGTCGAGGTCCTCGAGTGCCCGCCTGTTGGCTCTGGCGCGCCGGGTGCTGTTCCAGCTCTCCGCGATGCGGGCCAGAAGCCGCCACAGAATCGATCGGTGGCGAGGGGTGAGCGTCTGGTAGAGTCTGATCTCCGTCATGGCGGTGTCTCCTGCATGGGTCGCGTCCTTTTCCTGTGGACGGCGACGATGGCGCGGAGCATCGCACCCCATACCTGACAGCAGCGCGTCAGGTATGTTCCGCTCTCATGACGGAATGCGAAGCGCCGACGCCGGGCCGGTGCATGACGGGAGAGGGGCACCGCGGTCCGGCGCCCCGGGAGTGTGCATGAACGCGATCGAACGGGCGCTGGGCATCCTGTTGCTGCTGAGTGGGGGGCAGCGCAGCGCCGGCGAGCTCGCCGAGCGGTTCGAGGTGTCGGTGCGCACCATCTACCGCGACATCGACCGCCTGATGGCGCTCGGCATTCCGGTGGAGGCGGAGCGTGGGGTGGAGGGCGGCTACCGGCTCGCCCGCGACTATCTGCAGCCGCCGGTGGCGCTCACCCGGGGCGAGACCGCGGCGCTGCTGGTTGCGCTGGCGCTTGCCCGCGGGCTCAAGGCGACGCCGCTTCTGGCCGATCTCGACACCGCCCAGGCCAAGCTTCTGGCCTCCCTGCCGAAAGCGGCGCGGGAGGTCTTCGAGCAGGGCGGGCGCATCGTCGGCATCGAGAAGCCATCGGCCGATATCTTCCACGCCGAACCGGACCGGATCGATTCGGTCCGGATGCAGTCTGCCGTCGATGTTTTCATGCAGGGCATTCTGTCGGGCCGCCGTGTTCGCCTGCGCCACGAGAATCCCTACCGCAGCCGTGTCGCCGACTTCGACGTGGAGCCGCACGGCATCCTCTTCGACAGGGACCGCTGGTATCTCTACGGCCACGATGTGGATCTCGGCTCGGAGCGTCTGATGCGCGCTGACAGGATGCTGGAGGCAGAGGTCAGCGGCATGGGCTTCCGACCGCGCGCGGGCCTGTCGGTCGCGACCCAGATGGGCCGGGAGTGGCTGTCGCGGGCCATGCGGCGCTGGGAGGCCGACGGCGCGGTCAGCGTCTTCAAGGTGCAGGAGGCGCAGGCGCGCCTGCTGGCCCGCGACTGGTACTACCGCCATGCCGCCTTCGAGGCTTCGGGCGACGGATGCGTCAGCGTCCGTATCCCGAGCGTCGATCCGGTCATCATCCTGCCGCTTGCCCGCTGGCTTGGCCCCGGCGCCGAGCTGGTGGCACCGCCGGAGTTGCGCCGGCGTTGTGCGCGGGACCTGGAGGACATGCTCCGCGCCCACGGCCCGGACGGGTCTTCAGCCGAGGATGTATAGGCCGGCAAAGCCCGCCAGGCCGACGGCAATGCGCCACCAGGCAAAGGGGGCGAAGCCGTGCCGGCTGACGAAGTCGAGCAGGCCGCGCACCACGAACACAGCGGTGACGAAGGCGGCGACGAAGCCGACGGCGATGATCGTCACATCGTCCAGGGACAGCACGTTGCGGTTCTTGAAAAGGTCATAGGCAAAGGCGCCCGCCATGGTCGGCATGGCGAGGAAGAACGAGAACTCGGCAGCCGAGCGCTTGTCGGTGCCCAGCAGAAGCGCCCCTGCGATGGTCGCGCCGGAGCGCGACACACCCGGCACCATCGCCAGCGTCTGGCAGAAGCCGATCGCCAGGCAGAGCCACAGCGGATAGTCCATGGCATCGTGATACTTCGGCTTCAGCGGCATGCGGTCGATGGCAAGCAGGATGATGCCGCCGACCAGCAGCATGGTGCAGATCAGCGCCGGTGATTCGAACAGCACCGATTTGATGAAGCCATGCAGCAGAACACCGAAGACGGCGGCCGGCAGGAACGCCAGCAGGATGCCGAAAACGAATCGGCGGGCGTTGGCGTCGCTCGGCAGCGCCATGGCGATCGAGATCAGCCGCTGGGCGTAGACGGTGAGGATCGCGAGGATCGCGCCGAGCTGGATCAGAACCTCGAAGGTCTTGCCGTTGCTCTCGAATCCGATGAAATGTCCAAGCAGCAGGATGTGTCCGGTGGACGAGACCGGAATGAATTCCGTCAGTCCCTCGACCAGACCGAGAATGAGGGCGCCAACGAGTGTATCCGAGGTCATTGCGGGTGTTCTCCCAGCTGAGCTTTGCGAGCGACCGGCGGGAGGTCAGTGCGCTCTGGCCGGTGGGGAAGTCGATGCGTGCGTTGTATCAGAAGCGAACGCGGCGTATACGGGCCTCTTGGGAGGGGGCTCCGCGCATCGTTTGATTAACCGTGACCGGTTACGATCCAGTTATGTTGACCCTTTATCGCCATCCCTTCTCTCCATCCTCCCGATTCGTGCAGCTCGTGCTCGCCGAATACGGGGCAAAGGTGGAGTTCGTCACCGAGCGCCCCTGGGAGCGCCGGCGCGCTTTCCTGATGCTCAATCCGGCAGGCACCGTTCCGGTGTTGCAGGAGAACGACGGCCCGCCGGTCTGCGGCGCGCTGGCGATCATGGAGTATCTGGACGAGACGCGCGGCTATGCCGTTGGCGACCGCAGGCTGATGCCCGACCATCCGGACGCGCGCGCCGAGACGCGCCGTCTGGTCGACTGGGCCCTCAACAAGCTCGATGCCGAGGTCGTCGGTCCCTTCGTGCGCGAGCGCATCTACAAGCAGGAAATGGCGGCCTCCGTCGGAGGCGGCTCGCCTGATTCGGCGGTGTTGCGCGTGGCCCGGGCCAATATCGGGCACCACATGCGCTATTTCGGCTATCTTGCCGCCTCGCGGAACTGGCTCGGCGGCGAGCGACTGACCTTCGCCGATTTCGCCGTGGCGGCCGAATTGTCCTGCGCCGACTACCTGGGTGAAGTGCCATGGGCGGAAGAGGAAAACGTGAAGGCGTGGTACGCGCGCATCAAGTCGCGTCCGAGCTTCCGTCCGCTGCTGGCGGACAAGATCCTCGGAATGCCGGCGGCGGCGAGCTATGCCGACCTGGACTTCTGAACGAGGACGACCGTCCCGCGCCGCACCTGAGCGGCAGCCAGGCTTCGCGACTGAAGGAACGGCTGAACGAGAAGGCGCGGGAACTCGGGTTTTCCGATTGCCGCGTCGTTGACGCCAGGGATGCGATCCCGCTCGCGCCTGCCCGTCTGTCGACCTTCCTTGCCGACGGCCACCACGCCACAATGAACTGGATGGAAGAGACCGCCGAGCGTCGCTCCGCCCCGCAGGCCCTGTGGGAGGGCGCGCGGCGTGTGATCTCGCTGGCACTCACCTACGCGCCGCAGGACGATCCGCTCGCCACGCTGTCCAGCCCGGACCGGGCGACGATCTCCGTCTATGCGCGCAACCGCGACTATCACGAGCTGGTCAAGGGACGGCTCAAGGAACTCGCGCAGCAACTGCTCGCAGGTGCGCGCCGGATGGGCGTCGACGGCCAGGTGAAGGTTTTCGTCGATACGGCTCCGGTCATGGAAAAGCCGCTGGCGGAGGCGGCCGGGCTCGGCTGGCAGGGCAAGCATACCAATCTGGTCTCGCGGCGGTTGGGCTCGTGGTTCTTCCTCGCGGAGATCTTCACCGACCTGCCGCTTCCCGTCGATGTGCCGGAGCAGGATCATTGCGGCTCATGCCGCGCCTGCCTGACGGCCTGCCCGACGGATGCCTTCCCCGCACCGTATCGGCTCGACGCGAACCGCTGCATCTCCTACCTGACCATCGAGCACAAGGAGCCGATCCCGACGAGGTTCCGCGCGGCGATGGGCAACCGCATCTACGGCTGCGACGATTGCCTGGCGGCATGCCCCTGGAACAAGTTCGCGCAGATCGCCGCCGAAGCCAGGCTTGTCGCCCGCGAGGACCTCAGGGCGCCGTCCCTCGACACGCTGCTGCGGCTTGACGATGCGGGGTTTCGCGCGCTCTTCTCCGGCTCGCCGATCAAGCGGATCGGCCGCGACAGGTTTCTGCGCAACGTGCTGATCGCCGCGGGCAATTCCGGCATGGCGGACCTGGCGGACCCGGTCGCCGCCCGTCTCGACGACGAGAGCCCGCTGGTGCGCGGAATGGCTGTCTGGGCGCTTGACCGCATGGGCCATGCCGACAGGCTTGCCGAGCACGCGAAGCACGGTCTCGCAGCCGAGACGGATGCCGGTGTTCTGGAGGAATGGCAGGCGGCAGGCTTCAGGCGGTGATCGCCGAGAAGGCCGTCACGACCCCCTCATAGACCTTGCGCTTGAAGGGGATGATCAGTTCGGGCAGTTCCGCTGCCCGCGTCCAGCGCCAGTCGCAGAATTCCGCCTTGTGGCCGTCCGGTGGCGAGAGAACGTTGATCTCGCTTTCATCACCCTCGAAACGCAGCGCGAACCACTTCTGCTTCTGGCCGCGATACTTCGCGGTACGTGGGTTGCGCCTGACCTCGGGGGGATAGTCGTAGTGGAGCCAGCCCGGCGCCTCGGCCATGAGGCTGACGCTGCGCACCGAGGTTTCCTCGTAGAGCTCGCGCAGCGCGGCCGCCTGCGGATCCTCGCCCGCATCGATCCCGCCTTGCGGCAACTGCCAGCAATAATTGGCTGCGACGCCCCCGGAGGGGGCCCTCTTGCCGATCCAGACGAGACCCTGCGGATTGATCAGCATGATGCCGACACAGGGACGGTAGGGGAGGGTGGATGTGTCGGGCATGGGAGGCTCCGTTTCGCGGTCGGTCGTCGCGTTCCCCAGCCTGTTTGCGGGCAAAGCGAAACCTGCCGGCTATTGCTGCCCGCTTCGGTCGATGGAGGCGCTGATGGGGATGAGCTGGAGGCCGCGTTGCTCGAGGTCCTTGGACCAGCGGGCGAGTTCGTTGATCGTGACCGGCAGTGCGGAGGCGATGCCCACGGCAACCCCTTGCGCGCGCGCCGTGCCTTCGAGCTGGAGCAGGCGGGCGGAGATGTCCTCGGGCCGGGGCACGTCGTCGATGACGATGTCGGCGTGAGAGAAGGGCGTGCGCAGGCCGTTCGCTGTCGCGGCGGCGAGACTGCGCGAGGACGAGCCGTCGTCGAGATACATGAGGCCGCGTCGGGTGACCTCGCCGAGAAGCCGTTGCAGCGGCTCTTCGGTCGCTGTGAAGCGCGCGCCCATGTAGTTGGTCACGCCGACGTAGTTGGTGACGCGTGACAGCAGCCAGGACAGGCGTGCCTTCATCTGGTCGGCGGTCTCCCCGACGAGCAGCGTGTAGGGGCCCGGATCGTTGTCCGGATAGTCGAAGGGCTCCATCGGCAGCTGCAGCAGAAGCTCGTGCCCGTCCCTGCGGGCCTTCTGCATCCAGCGGTCGAGGCTGGCCCCATAGGGGGCAAAGGCGAAGGTCATGTCGGCGGGGAGCTTCTCGATGGCCGACTGGGTGCCGGTCTGTGACAGGCCCATGCCACCGACGATGATGGCGATCTTCGGCACCGAACTGAAGGATTGGCTCGCCGGGCGTGCATAGACGTCGAGCGGACGCAGCCCCTGTTCGGAAACAATTGGGAGAAGTCCGTCGGGACCTGTTTCGGTGACACGGGCATCCGCCCGGATCGAGAGCGCCGCTGACGTATCTCCAGCCACTTCGGCCGAGGCGGCGGCTTCGGTGCCTGCCGCGCCCTTCGGTTCGAAGCGCGGGCCGAGGGTCTTTTCAAGCCGCGCCTCGCGGGCGGCGTCCGGATCTGCTGTGCCGTCTGCCACGGCGGGACGGATCTCGACGACGCCGAAGTCACGCGCTGTCAGTCCGTCGATGGAACGTTCCAGGGGGACATTGGCGGTCGGCTCGCCGCCAAAGGGATCATCGACCACGCCGACCCACACGACAGCGGTCGTCAACAGGACGGTGATCAGGCCGGCGCCGATAAGCCCGAGCGGCAGATTGAGATATCTGCGTTTGCCAAGCCCCAGCGGAGCAGACAGATCGTTCCCAGCCATCCGTCCCGGTCTCGTGCCGTCGCCGTGTCCTGTCCGCAGGCATCCGCGCCGGCGGCATCACACGGGCCATGTCGCGTCGGGCAGGTCGGGAGACTCGCGCCGTCCCTGTCTCCGGGGAGCGGGTTGGCGATGCCCGTTTCCTCGGCCTGCCTGCGTTTGCGCCGACGCTCCTGAAACCGGCACCGCCGGAAGGCTTTGCGCCGCCGGCGGTGTCGTCAATTCGGGAGCGTCCCGCGCGTGTCAAACGTCTAGAGCAAAACGTGAGTCGTCCCAATCGGATTGTGACGGACCCACGTTTGCGCCAGTCGTGGTTCGATCAGTTCGGTACTTCGGCCTTCTGGTCGCCAACGGCCGGGAAGGCGCTGTTGACCTGCACGCCATTGAGAAGGTCGAGTGCGAGCTTGAGCTGCGCGTCATCCTTCGGGTCCGGCGGCACATAGGCCTGGCTGCCCGAGCCTTCTTCGCCGTCACCCTGCAGGTGGCCCTTGAGGCCGGCTTCGCCCTTGGTCTCGACCGCCTCGCCCTTGAGCTCGTCCGGAAGCTTCTGCAGAAGCTCGATGTCCGGGGTGATGCCCTTGGCCTGGATCGAAACGCCCGACGGCGTGTAGTACCGCGCCGTCGTCAGCCGGATCGCGCCGTTGGCGCCGAGCGGAACGATGGTCTGCACCGATCCCTTGCCGAAGGAGCGGGTGCCGAGAAGGGTCGCCCGCTTGTGGTCCTGGAGGGCGCCTGCGACGATTTCCGAAGCCGAGGCCGAGCCGCCGTTGATCAGCACGATCACGGGCAGGCCTTCCGCCAGATCGCCCGAGCGGGCGTTGTAGCGCTGCGTCTCGGCAGTGTTGCGGCCACGGGTCGAGACGATCTCGCCGCGCTCGAGGAACGCGTCCGATACGGCGATTGCCTGGTCGAGCAGGCCGCCCGGATTGTTGCGCAGATCGAGAACGACGCCCTTGAGCTTGTCCGGGCCGATCTCTTTCGACAGCTCGTCCATCGCGTCCTTGAGGCCGTCGAAGGTCTGTTCGTTGAACTGCGTGACACGGATGTAGGCAACATCGCCCTCGGCGCGCTGGCGCACCGAGCGGATGCGAATGATGTCACGGGTGATCGAGAGCTTGAGCGGCTTGGCCTGGCCTTCGCGCCGCACGGTCAGCTCGATGTCGGTGTTGACCGGCCCGCGCATCTTCTCGACCGCGTCGGACAGCGTCATGCCCTGGATCTGCTCACCGTCGATATGGGTGATCAGGTCGCCGGCCAGAACGCCGGCCTTGTACGCGGGCGTGTCGTCGATCGGCGTTACCACCTTGACGAGGCCGTCTTCCATGGTGACCTCGATGCCGAGACCACCGAATTCGCCACGCGTCTGCACCTGCATGTCGCGGAAGTGCTTCGGCGACAGGTAACTCGAATGCGGGTCGAGCGAACTCAGCATGCCATTGATCGCCGACTCGACCAGCGCCGCATCGTCGGGCACCTCGACATAGTCGGAGCGGACCCGCTCGAACACATCGCCGAACAGGTTGAGTTGGCGGTAGGTGTCCGAGGCGGCGGCATTGGCAACGCCGCTCATCTGCACGGGCATCTGCGACAGGGCGGTCACGGTCGCACCACCGATGAGAGCACCGACCACCAACAGGGAAGCTTTCCGAATCATCCGCGAACCTTTTCCTCTTCGGGTCGAGCCCACCACGCGGTGGGATCGATCGAAACGCCGTCTTTTCTAAACTCTACATAAAGCACCGGCTGAAGCGCCGATAGATCAAGCGTTGCCGCGCTGGCTACGCGCGTCTCTCCCATGACGGCAACGGGTTCGCCGGCGAGGACGAACTGTCCCTGCTCGACACTGGTCCGCTCCATTCCCGCCAGGAGAACATGATATCCATCGCCTACATTCAGGATCAAGACCTGCCCGTAGGATCTGAAGGGTCCTGCATAGACCACCCAGCCGTCCGAAGGGGCAACGACCTGAGCTCCCGTGCGGGTCGCGATCGACCTGCCCTGGGTCATGCCGCCGAACCCGTCGTCGACGCCGTAGTCGCGCAGCACCGCGCCGGTCACCGGCAGCGAGAGCGTACCCTTCGTCTGGGCAAAGGGAACCGCCGGAGCCAGACGCCCGGGGTCGCCGATCGCGCCGCGAAGGCCGCCTGCCGCGCTTGCCTGCTTCGCCGCTTCCGCCGCCTTGCGGGCGCTTTCGATGTCGCTTTCCAGCGATGCGATGAGTTCCTTGAGCGTACCGGCCTCGCCGGCGAGCCGCTCCGAACGGGCCTGCTCCTCGGCAAGCCTGGCCTCGCTCTGCTCGCGCTCCCGCCGCTTCGAGGAGACCAGCATCTCGACACGGGCACGCTCCTCGGCGAGGCGCTTGCCATCGGCGACGAGGCGGTCCCTTTCGGCTGCGCTCGACACCTTCAGCTGGCGCAGCGACGCCAGATCGGATGCCAGCGCCTGGGCCTCGAGATTGAGCTCGGGCATGACGGAATTCAGCACCAGAGCGCCACGCACCGCCGACAGTGCGTCTTCCGGCCGGACCGCGAGTGCGGGCGGTGGATGCCGACCGATCCGCTGAAGGGCGGACAGGACCTCGGCCAGTACATCCTGACGTTCGACCAGCGAGGCGCGCACCTTGTCCTCATTCTCTCCGAGGCGGCGCAGACGGTCTTCCGTCGCCGCCAGTTGCTCTTCAAGCCGTGTTACCCGCTGCGCGGTGCGCAGGAGGTCGGCGTTGAGTGCTTGCCGGTCGCGCTCGATGGAGCGGATTTCCCGGGCAAGCGCGGATTGCCTGTCGCCCGAAAGCGTCAGATCCTTCGTCAGCGCCGCCAGCTCGGCTTCCCGTTTCGCCTTGCGTTCGGCAAGCGGCAGATCCGGATCGGCGACCGTGATGTCCCCGGTAACGGATGCGCCGGCATCGGCGCTTTTTTCTTCTGCGCCGGCCGTCTCGATGTCGGCGGCCCCTGGCGCTGTTTCCTGGGCGGTCGCGAGCCTCGTCGAAGGCCCCGTCGCGGTCACGATGGCCGCGATGGCCCCGGCGCTCACGAGCCGCAAGCACATCCGCAGGGGACCTGATTGGTTCTCGCGCATTCACCACTCCGCCTGCGCCAGTTGCGCAAGCCATGGCCCGGGCGTCGCATCGGGCCGGTGCCGGTCCTCCGCCGCGGGCGATAAAACAGTGATGAGCTTGCCCCAGCTTGGTTAACGAAGCGTCAACCCTAACGAAAGGTAAACCGTTTAATCCTGCCTGCAAGGCAAGGCGTAGACGAGAAATGGGGCGGAATACGGGCAGTATTGCAAGGGCTGCGGCCGGTACTTGCTGTCGGCCGGCTCAGCCACCGCGATGATAGGGATGACCGGAGAGGATGGTGGCCGCGCGGTAGATCTGCTCCGCGATGAGGCCGCGCACGATCTGGTGAGGCCAGGTCATCGGCCCGAGCGCCAGCACCAGACGCGCTGCGTCGACCAGCGCGGAACCATGTCCGTCGGGCCCGCCGATCACAAAAGCGAGATCGGCCGTGCCCGCGTCGCGCAGGTCGGCGACCCGGGATGCGAAATCCTCGCTCGACATGGTTTTGCCGGTCTCGTCGAGCGCGACGATCACCGCGCCTGCCGGCAGCGCGGCAAGAAGCGCGCGCGCTTCCTCCGCCTTGCGGTCGGCGGCGCGCTGGGCACGCGATTCCGGCAGCTCGATCATCTCAAGCGGGCCGAGCGACACGCCGCGCCCGCCCTTGGTGACGCGCTCGCTGTAGCGGGAGAAAAACTCGCGCTCCGGCCCGGCTTTCAGTCGGCCGATGCAGGCGATGTGAAGACGCATCAAGGCTCCGTCGGGATTGGTTTGCGCGCCCGCGCCAAAGGAGAAGGCGACGACACGCGGGCCGCTGCACCCGCGGTGCGCTTCCTCGTCCAGGAGGTCGCCCGGCCGTTTGGCCCGCCGACTCCGTTCGCCGGTCGCGTTCGACCGGCGAACCGCCTGTTCCGGTTGTTTGCCGCGCCTGCTTCGGGCGCGTCAGCCCGCGTAGTGCACCGGTGCCGTCATGTCCGCCGACCACATCTTCTCGATGTTGTAGAAGGCGCGCACTTCCGGGCGGAAGACGTGAACGATCACGTCTCCGGCGTCGATCAGCACCCAGTCACACTGGGGTGCGCCCTCGACCTGGGCGGTGCCGTGGCCGGCCTCCTTGAGGTCGCGGGCAAGGTGATCGGAGATCGCGCCCACATGACGGTGGGAGCGGCCCGAGGCCACGATGACCTGATCGGCCATCGAGGACTTGCCCGTGATGTCGATGGTGACGATCTCTTCCGCCTTGGAATCCTCCAAGGAGGCGAGGACGGTTTCGAGCAGGCTTGCACGCTGATGCGTGCCGGCTGCTGCGGGGTGAGGTGTGGCGCTGGTCGCCCCCTCGCTCTCAAAGGTCATGTTCAGACGTATAGCCTTTCGTGCCGTTCGTCGGCTCCATCCATCGGCGGCCTGCTCGAGGCTGTCGCGGCACGGATCCGGTACACCGGTTCGCGCGCATGCGCGACTCTGCCGGTGTCAGTGTATAGAGTGACGTTGCTTTGCAGCGTTTTCAAGACTTGGCGGTTTTCTCTTGTCCGAGAGCCTTTCCGTTGCGTTTCCGGGCCTGCCGGATCTGTGTTGACGAAGCGGCATCCCGGGGGCCGTGGAGGAACACCCAGGCCGGCGGGGCGACCTGTGCGAGAAGGCCGGCGTCGCGCTCGGGCATGCGACAAGCGGCAAAGCTCTGGGCCATCGGCGACCAGAGCGGTGCAAGCGTTGCTCCGGGGCGGTCGATGACGGCGACGGGCACTTCCCCAAGAATTCCGCGCCAGTCCTGCCAGCGGTGGAAGCCGGAGAGATTGTCCGCGCCCATGATCCAGACGAAGGAGAGGCGCGGGCGCATCTGCTTCAGCCGGGCGATGGTGCGCGCGCTGTAGCTCGAGCCAAGACCTGCTTCCAGCGCGGTGACCTTCATGCGCGGATGCTTCGCCAGGGTCTTGACGTCGGCGATGCGCGCCTCGAGAGAAGCGAGTTCGCCGTGGTCTTTCAGCGGGTTGCCCGGCGTCACCAGCCACCAGACCTGATCCAGGCCCAGCCGCTTCAGCGCGATCTCGGCAACCAGACGGTGGCCCGAGTGCGCCGGGTTGAAGGAGCCGCCGAACAGCCCGATAGCGTTGCCCGGTTCCGCGTGCGGGATGCGCAGGGCCTGCGCCCCGTCCCGAAGGGCAGCCGTCATCCCGGCACCGGCATGCGCGCGGTTTCCATTCAGGCCCGCACCTGTCCGGTGCCGCGCACCCGGTACTTGAAACTGGTGAGCTGTTCCACGCCGACCGGTCCGCGCGCGTGCATCCGGCCCGTGGCGATGCCGATTTCCGCCCCCATGCCAAACTCGCCGCCATCGGCGAACTGGGTCGAGGCGTTGTGCGTGAGGATCGCCGAATCGACCTGTGCGAAGAACTGTTCCGCCGCCGCCTGATCGCTCGTGACGATGCCATCGGTGTGGTGGGACCCATAGGTCTCGATATGGTCGATAGCGGCGTCAAGGTCGTCGACGATTCGCACCGAAACGATTGCGTCGAGGTATTCCGTCCGCCAATCCTCCTCGCTTGCCGGCACTGCGCCGGGGAAGCGGGCGCAGACTTCCGCGTCGCCACGGATCTCGCAGCCGGCCTCGGCAAGCGCGGCACAGATCGGCACGAGATGGGTGTTGGCGACGGCCTGCTCGACCAGCAGCGTCTCCATTGAGCCGCAGATGCCGGTGCGCCGCATCTTGGCGTTGCGGGCGATTGAAACCGCCATGTCGAGATCCGCCGCCGCGTCGATGACCAGATGGCAGAGGCCCTCGAGATGGGCGAAGACCGGCACGCGCGCTTCGCTCTGGACGCGGGCGACGAGGCTCTTGCCGCCGCGCGGGACGATCACGTCGAGTGCGCCGTCGAGCCCCTTGAGCATCTCCCCGACGGCGGCGCGGTCGGCGAGCGGAACGATCTGGATGGCGTCTTCCGGCAGTCCGGCCGCCGCAAGGCCGCGCACGAGCGCCGCGTGGATGGCGAGGTTCGAACGGATGGTGTCCGAGCCGCCGCGCAGGATGACCGCGTTGCCGGCCTTGAGGCAGAGCGCGCCGGCATCTGCTGTCACGTTCGGCCGGCTTTCGTAGATGACGCCGATGACGCCGAGCGGCGTGCGCACGCGCTCGATCCGCAGGCCGTTCGGCCGTTCCCAGGATGCTGTCACCTCACCGACCGGATCGGCAAGCGCTTCGATTGCCTCGAGCCCGGCGGCAATGGCCTCGACGCGCTCGTCCGTCAGCGTGCCACGGTCGAGGTAGGCCTCGGTCTGGCCGTTCGCCGTCATCGCGCCGATATCCTCGGCGTTGGCCGAAAGGATTTCGGCGCGCGCGGCGCGTACTTCCGCCGCCATTGCCTTGAGAGCTGCGTTTTTCTGCGCGGCCGGAAGGGTCGCGAGCCGGCGTGCCGCCTTGCGCGCGCGTTTGCCCATGTCGTGCATCAGCGTGGCAATGTCTGTCGCTGCCTGTTGCGTTGCCCGATCAAGCATGGCTGCTGTCCCCTTCCGTCTCGTCGCCGGCTGTATTGTCATGCGTGTCGTTTGCCGGCAAGTTTCCGAGCGTGCGATCGCTTAGCACGAGATCGTCGCGATGTACCATTTCCGCGCGCCCGGCATGTCCCAGGATGGCCTCGATCTCGCGGCTGTTGCGGCCGACCAGAAGCCTGGCCTCAGGATGATCGTAGGCGACAAGGCCGCGGCCGATGTCGCGGCCGTCGGGATCGACGATCCTGACCGCATCGCCGCGCGAGAACTCGCCGTCGACGCCGCGCACGCCGGCGGGAAGCAGGCTCTTGCCGGAAATCACCGCCTGGATCGCGCCGGCGTCGAGCTGGAGCGCGCCGCGCGGCTCCAGGTGTCCGCCGATCCACGCCTTGCGCGCGTTTGCCGGTGTCGAGCGGGCAGCGAACCAGGTCGCGCGTCCGCCGTCCTCGATGGCGCGCAACGGATTGAGCGCCTTGCCGCTGGCAATCGCCATTTCGGTTCCCGCCGAGGTCGCGATCTTGGCCGCGTCGATCTTCGTGCGCATGCCGCCGCGCGACAGTTCCGATCCCGCCGCCCCGGCCATCGCCTCGATCTCGGCGGTGACGGCCGCGACCTCGGGCAGGAAAACCGCCAGCGGGTCGTTCGCCGGTGGCGCCGTGTAGAGACCGTCGACATCGGACAGCAGCACAAGACAGTCGGCGCTGGCCATTGTCGCGACGCGCGCGGCCAGTCGGTCATTGTCGCCGTAGCGGATCTCCGACGTCGCCACCGTGTCGTTCTCGTTGACGATCGGCACTGCGCTCAGCTTCAGCAGCGTGTCCAGCGTCTCGCGTGCGTTGAGGTAACGCCGGCGCTCCTCCGTGTCGCCGAGGGTCAGGAGCACCTGGCCGGCGATAAGCCCGCGCGCGCCGAGCGCTTCGGCGTAGGCGCGCGCCAATGCGATCTGCCCGACCGAGGCGGCCGCCTGTGCTTGCTCGAGCTTGAGCGCCCCGCGCGGCAGCGACAGCACGCCCCGCCCCAGCGCGATGGCGCCGGACGAGACGACGATGATCTCGGCACCGGCGCGCGACAGCATGGCGAGATCGTCGGCCAGCGCATCGAGCCAGGCACGCTTCAGCTTGCCGTTTTCGACGAGCAGCGCCGAGCCGATCTTGACGACGATGCGCCTGTAGCGGGAAAGCCGGCCGGCGGCCGCGCGGGAGGAGGGGACGGACATGGACGTTTCACTTCGAAATGGCGCCCGTGGCCAGGCGCGAGAGACTTGGGAACTCCGGTGGCGCGGCCGTTATGGCCGCCATTGATCGGCTGGCACCGATGGCACGGAATTCGCCTCGTCCTCGCGGTCCTTGTCGATCGCGCGCTGGATCATGCGCAGGGTCCGGTCGATGTTCTCGCCGCTCGCGGAGGAAATCAGGATCGGCTTCTGGCCGCAGGCCGCCTCTAGCGCCGCAGCCTTCTCCTCGCGTGTTTCGGGGTCGAGCGCATCGACCTTCGAGAGCGCCACGACCTCGGGCTTTTCGTCGAGGCCGTTGCCATAGGCGGCGAGCTCGCCGCGCACCACGCGGTAGGCCTCGGCCGGGTCGTCCTGGGTGCCGTCGACCAGATGCAGCAGCGTGCGGGTGCGCTCCACATGGCCGAGGAACCGGTCGCCGAGACCGACGCCGTCATGGGCACCCTCGATCAGGCCGGGAATGTCGGCGATGACGAAGCCGCGTCCGTCGATCTCGCAAACGCCGAGGTTGGGATGAAGCGTGGTGAAGGGGTAGTCCGCGATCTTCGGCCGGGCGGCGGAGACAGCCGCCAGGAAGGTCGACTTGCCTGCGTTCGGCATGCCGACGAGCCCCGCGTCGGCGATCAGCTTCAGCCGCAGCCAGATCCACTTCTCCTCGCCCTCCAGGCCCGGATTGGCATGGCGCGGAGCCTGGTTGGTCGAGGACTTGAAATGGGCATTGCCGAAACCGCCGTTGCCGCCCTTGAGCAGCAACAGGCGCTCGCCCACGCGGGTCATGTCGGCAAGGACCGTGTCATTGTCCTCCTCGAGGATCTCGGTTCCCACCGGTACCCTCAACAACACGTCGTCGCCCTTGGCGCCGGTGCGGTTGCGGCCCATGCCATGCATTCCGGTCTTGGCCTTGAAATGCTGGTGGTAGCGGAAGTCGATCAGCGTATTGAGCCCGTCGACGCATTCGACGAAGACGTCGCCCCCGCGTCCGCCGTCGCCGCCGTCGGGGCCGCCGAACTCGATGTACTTCTCGCGGCGGAACGAGACCGCTCCCGCCCCGCCGTCGCCGGACCGGACGTAGATCTTCGCCTGGTCGAGGAATTTCATGTGTTGTTCCGTTCGCGTCTTTCGCCGTCGGCGATCAAAGAGGGGGAGGCCGTCGCGGTCAAGCCGCGCCGGCCCGGCGGCGCCCGTCCGGGGCCACCTTCGATATCGTGTCTCGTGCCGCGCGCCCGTGAAGACGCCGGAAGGCAAAGGCAATAGCCGATCACCGGGCTTTCGTCCAATGCCGCCGGTGTGTCCGGCCTCAGGCGGCCGCCGCCGGCCGCGCGAAGGCGTTCCGGTCGCAGCGCATCACCAGGCTTTCCTTCTCGTGCCCGAGCGGCCTGGACCAGCTCGTCATGTGTCCGGCCTGGCGGAAGCCGAGCCTGGCGAGAAGCCGCTGCGAGCGCGGATTGTCCGTGAACACCCGCGCCGCAAGGGCTTGCACGCCACCGGCCTCGAACGCCCATTCGCAGGCCGCCGCGACCGCTTCCGTGCCGTAGCCAAAGCCCTGGAAGGGACGTCCGATCCAGTAGCCGATGCTGGGACCGGCCGGTGTGTCCGGCAAGAGCTTCTCCGCCGAGATCGCGACCACGCCGATCATCACGCCGCCGAGCGTGATCGCGAAATCCGCTTTCCCGCCAACTGGATCGGCAAGAGTTGCCTGCGCGAGATAGGCTTCGCTCGCACCGTCCTCATAGGGCCATGAGGGAGAGGTTAGCCAGCGAACCACCTCGAAATCGCGGCCGCACAGGGCCTCGACCGCCGCTGCGTCCGCAAGCGCGAGCGGGCGCAGGACGAGACGTCGGGTCGTCAGCGCCAGCGCCGCCGCCCCGGGCTCCGTCAGGCGTGTTCCAGACATGTGTCTCTCCCCCACTGCTTGAGGGCACGCCAGGTGCTGCGTTCCAGCAGGAAGCGGTCGACGGGAACCGGTCCGCCGGCGCCTCTCGACACCATCATGCCCTGGTCGGCATACTGGAAGCCGCACTTGACGAGGACGCGCCGTGAGGCGGGGTTCGTCACCCGCGCCGCGCCCGCCAGCCGTTCCGCCGGTGTCTTTGCGAAGACGAAATCGACGACCGCATGGGCGGCTTCGGTGG
Source organism: Stappia sp. ICDLI1TA098 (assembly GCF_054880955.1). Lineage (NCBI taxonomy): Bacteria > Pseudomonadati > Pseudomonadota > Alphaproteobacteria > Hyphomicrobiales > Stappiaceae > Stappia > Stappia sp. ICDLI1TA098. The sequence goes on along the minus strand of NZ_JBTZBT010000002.1, from coordinate 732,103 downwards.
CGTAGCCCTGACCCCAGAACGGCTCGCCGATCCAATAGCCCAGATGCATTGGGCCGTCGTCGTCGAGGGGCCCGAAGCCGGCCGTGCCAATGAACCGGCCGGTCGATTTCAGGCGGATTGCGAAGCGGGCTCCCAGAGCCGAGCTGTGGGCCGCGTTGGCCACGAAATTGCGGCCGTCGGCAAGCGTGAAGGGGTGGGGGAGGCTCTTGACCATCGTTGCGATACGACGGTTGTTGGCGAGAAAGACGATGTCTGCGATGTCGTCCGGGCGCGGCATATCGAGCCGCAGCCGGTCGGTTTCCTGCGGCAACACTGCCGCCTCCAGACTCTCGTCGTCTAAGCTATCCTCAAGATCCGCAACCATGGTGTTCTCCGGCGATCGGCATGAAAAAAGGGGGAGATGGCGACCCATCTCCCCCTCGATCTCTCGCGATCGTGCCGGTTCTTGATCAAACCGCCGGGTCGATGGGACGCCGGCGGGTTACAAGAAACACGTCGGCGTTACTCTGCTGCGTCTACGAGTGGCGTGACGGAAATATACGTTCGCTTGTTGGCTTTCGCCTGGAACGTCACGGCGCCCTCGATGACTGCAAAGATCGTATGATCCTTGCCCATGCCGACGCCCGTGCCCGGATGCCACTTCGTGCCGCGCTGGCGCGCGATAATGTTGCCCGGAATGACGCTCTCGCCACCGAACTTCTTGATACCGAGGCGGCGGCCGGCGGAATCGCGGCCGTTACGGGACGAGCCACCTGCTTTTTTATGTGCCATGACGAAACTCCTCGTCGAATGTCTCTGTGCGTGTCGAAGGAAAGACGCGCCGTTTCCGGTACGCGCCGCAGCCGATTACTTGGCTGCGAGTTCCTTCGCCTGCTCGACCCAGTTGTCGCGATCGATACGGCCCTTGAACGAAAGGGCGTCGTCGACGCGGGCGATGTCCTCGGCCGTGAAGGCCTCGATCTGGGCATAGGTCGTGATGCCGAGAGCGTTGAGCTTCTTCTCGAGCACCGGACCGACGCCGGAAATCTTCTTCAGGTCGTCCGCCGCGCCCTGGGGAGCGGTGAACAGCACCGGCAGATCAGCCTCGGCGGTCTCGGCCTTGGCGGCTTCGGCCTTCGGAGCGGCCTTCTTCTTCGCGGCCGGCTTGGCGCCACCGGTCAGAATGTCGGTGATCTTCACCAGCGTCACGCTCTGACGATGGCCGTTGCGGCGGCGCGAATTCTGGCGGCGACGCTTCTTGAAGATGATGATCTTGCGCGTGCGGGCCTGGTCGACGACCTCGCCCACGACGCTCGCGCCCTCGACGAGGGGAACGCCGATCATGGTGTCGGTCTCGCCGCCAACCATGAGCACTTCGTCAAAGGTCACCGTCTCGCCCGGCTCGCCGGCAAGCTTCTCGATCTTCAGCACGTCATCCTGGGCAACGCGGTACTGCTTGCCGCCCGTCTTGATCACTGCGAACATGTCTCGCACGTCCTTCTTTTCGTTTTCTGGTTTCAGTCGGCATCTGCATGCTCCGGTCCCGCTTTCGGGAGATCGGAAGGCATGAGGCCGGCCGGCCCGCAACTCGTACCCTGTGGCGCCCCTGGCCGGTCGGGAAGACCCGTTCCGGGAGGGGACTTTGGGAAGGTCCACAAGACCGCCGGCGTGTCCGGCCGGGCACCCTCATAAGGGAAAGCCGGCGCGGCCTGCGCTTGCGGTCGAACGTGGACCCTACCGTCCATCGCCCGCGCGCTGTCTCCTGACGGAGACGTCGGTTGCGGTGGGCTGGAGGGCGGCGAAAAGCCTCGGGCGACGACATGAGGGTTTACACCCCCTTTTGCGAAGCAGCGCGACTATACGGATCCATCTTTCAAAGTCAATTGCGCGCGCGCTGAAATCTGCCCTTTCGCGCCGGGCTCCGCATCGCTGGGAAAGGGCGCGCTCCCGCGCTTTAACGCCCTGTCCGGTCTGGTAAAAACGGATGTTGCGGCGAATGCTCCGGACGATCCCGCAGCGCCTTGGCGACAAAGCTCTGGAAAATTATCGACCTCCCCCTTGTGCCCTGCTCCGGTCTTCGTTATGTAGCCTTCCACTCGAGACCACGACATCTCGTCTATGCGGAGAGGTGCCGGAGTGGTTGAACGGGGCGGTCTCGAAAACCGTTGAGCGCGCAAGCGTTCCGAGGGTTCGAATCCCTCTCTCTCCGCCAATTTCCCTTTTTTTGACAGATGTCAGGCCCGGCGCGCGTCAAGCGCGCGGGCGATGCCGCGTGGCTGTCCCGAGCAATTTCCCGATTCAGTCTTGCGGAAAATACCCAAGATCTGCCGACAGCTTCGCGGTGAACGCGGTGAGCTGCGGGATCGCGCTGCCCTCGGGGCGCAGGTCGATGGTCGGGCTTGGGCCGATCAGCGTCACGCCGAGCTGCAGCGTGCCGGTGTGGTCGAACACCGGGGCGGCCACGGCGCTGACACCGGGGATCGGGATGTCGACCGTCGTCTCGAAGCCCTGCGCGCGGATCGTCTCGAGCCTGGCGCGGAACCAGGGCTCGTCGATGCGATAATGCGCGCTCTGGGACCGGTCGAGCGCGGCGAATTCCGCCCGGATCATCTCGTCGGTGCGCGCCGCGGGCAGGAAGGCGGCAAAAAGCCGGCCCGTCGCCGTCAGGCTGAGCTGAAAGATGTTGCCGGGGCGTACGTAGGAATGGATCAGCTTCGGGCTGTCGCGCACATAGACGATGGTGGTTCCGTGCGCCCCCCAGACCGAGATCGCGACCATGAGCTCCGTCGCCTCGGACAGTTCGCCGATGCGGCGAATGGTTTCCGGATAGGCGTCCTGCCCGCGCAACCGGGCAAGGCCCAGCTCCAGCGCGAAGGGACCGAGCGTATAAAGAGCGCCCTCGATCTGCTCGACCATGTCGGTGTTGCGCAGGCTGACCAGATAGGGATGAAGCTGCGAGGGGGCGATGCCGGTGGCGTCGCTGAGCTCGCGCAGCTTCATCGGTCGCACGTTGCGGGCGAATGCACGCAGAATGGCCCCGGCCGTTTCCACGGTCTGGACGCCGCGCTGGGGCTTGGCAGGTTTTTGTGCGCTCATTCGTTCGTCCGTTCTGCGCCCGTGCGCGTGCCCGTTTCGGGTCAGATACCTAGCGACTGGGTCGGGGGCGCGCAATCTCGCCTTTCAGGTCAAGCGAGATAGCAAGTCCCAGTGTCGCCAGGAGCACGCTTGCCCATTGCAGCGGCCCGGGCCAGACGCCCGCGAAGGGGATCGCCATGAGCACCGCCGTCGGCGGCACCAGCGCCGAGAACAGTGCCGCGCGCCCCGCGCCGAGCCGCAAGACGGTTGCCGCCTGGATCATGAACGCGAGCGCTCCGCCGATGACCCCCTGGAAGACGGCCTGCGCCATCCATTGGCCCGCCGGCAAGTCGGGTACGCCGCCCTGAATCAGCCACACCGGGCCGTAGGCGATCAGCGACACCGTTGCGATGCCGGCGGTCGTGCGAACCGGATCGAGACGCCAGCGGCCCATGGCGAAGACGTAGCACCCCCAGAGTGTGCCGGAGGCGATGAAACACAGGTCGCCGACGAGGACCGAAAGCCCTTCGGTCTTTGGCGGAGGCGCATCGAGCGCGATGGCGACGAGCCCGGCCAGCAAGATGGCGATGCCGAGAAGGCGGTTGCCGCTCGGCCATTTGCGGCCGGTCAGATGCACCAGGGCATTGGCTGTCAGCATCGAGAAAGCGGGACTGATCACGACCGCGTGGCTGAGCGGGGCATGCTGGAAGCCGGCGTTCAGCAACAGCGAGAAACCGGGGCCGACGAGCGCGGCAAGCACGAGAACCTTGCCGAGCGGAGGCTGCTGCGCGCCGCGTGCGAACACCAGCACCGGCAGGAGCAGCAGGGCTGCGACGCCGAAACGCAGAACTGTCAGGTCTGACGGCCGGAACCCGGCCGCCTGGCCGAGTTCCGATCCGACGTTGAAGACCCCCCAGGCAAGCGAGGCGGCGCAGCCGAGCGCGACGCCTCCCGCCAGTCCGTTCCTGTCAGTCATTCGCTCCGGCCATGTGGCGCGCGGCGATCCAGCCGAACGTGAGCGCGGGGCCGAGCGTGATGCCGCCGCCGGGATAGTTGCCGCCCATGATCGAGGCCGCATCGTTGCCGGCCGAATAGAGACCGGGGATCGGCCGGCCGGCCTCATCCAGAACCTGTGCGTTCTCGTTGGCCTTGAGGCCCGCGAAGGTGCCAAGGTCGCCGACATAAAGGCGAACGGCGTAATAGGGGCCGTTCTCGAGCGGTGCCAGGCACGGATTCGGCCCGTGGTCGGGATCGCCCAGCGAGCGGTTGTAGCTCGTCGTGCCCTTGCCGTACTCGGTGTCCTCTCCGCGCTTGGCGTCCGGGTTGAAGCGGGCGACGGTGCGTTCCAGTTCAGCCGGATCGGCGCCGATCTGGCGGGCGAGATCGGCGAGCGTCTTGCCCTCGATCAGGTAGCCGTCACGGATGTGCTTGGAGAAGGGGACCGGGGACGGCTTGGCGAAGCCGAGGCCGTACTTGCGGAAGGCGCGGTGGTCGGTGACGAACCAGGCGGCGATTTCCGCCTCCTCGCCGCCTTCCTCCCGGCAACGCTTCACCATCGCCTGGCAGAAGTCGTGGTAGCTGTTGGCCTCGTTGACGAAACGGCGGCCGGACCGGGTGATGGCGATGACGCCCGGCTTCGAGCGGTCGACGAAATGCGGGAAGGTGCCGAGCGTGCCGTCGCCGCGCGGCGGCCGCGAGATCGGCACCCAGGCGGCGGAATGGGGCAGGGAGGTGTCGACGGAAGCGCCGACGCTCTCGCCGAGCCGCAGTCCGTCGCCGGTGTTGCCCGGAGGCGCCGGCGAGACATGCTCATAGCCCGAGGGCGAATGCGGCATCAGCTCCTTGCGGCGCACCGGATCCTGCGGGAAGCCGCCGGCCGCCAGCACCACGCCCTTCGACGCATAGACCTCGACAGGGCCATCCGGCTTGTCGATGCGTGCTCCGATCACCCGGCCTTTGTCGTCGCGCAGGAGCTGGCGCACGGGGGCGGAGGTCCAGATCGGCACGCCCTTGTCGAAGGCCGATTTCGCCAGCCGTGCCACAAGCGCATTGCCATTCATCAGCCGCATCGGCCGTCCGTGGAAGGCCATGTCGCGCAGGAACTTCAGGAACAGCTTGGCGACATAGAAGGCGGAGACCGGCGAGCGCGTCACATTGAAGAAATGCAGCAGCTCCTTGCCGGAGCCGATCATCATGCCGAGGAAGGTGATTTCCTGCAGCGGCGGGCGCAGACGGCGGATTTCGGGTCCCAGCTCCCGGCCGTCGAAGGGGCGCGCTACGATCGAGCGGCCGCCGTCCATGCCGCCGGGCGCGGTCGGGTGATAGTCTGCGAAGAACGGGCCGAGGTCGAACTGCAGCGATGTCTCGCTCTCGAAGAAATCGACCGCCTTGGGGCCGGAATCCAGGAACGCGGCCACGCGCGCGGCGTCGAAATGCGCGCCGGTCTCGTGCTTCAGGTAGGTCAGCGCCTTCTCCGCGCTGTCGTCGACGCCCGCACGCCGGGCCGGCGCATTGCAGGGGATCCACATCCAGCCGCCGGAGCGGGCGGTGGTGCCGCCAAAGACCGGCTCCTTCTCCGCCACGATGACGTTCAGCCGGCGATGCGCGGCGGAAACCGCCGTCGCGAGGCCGCCAGCGCCGGAGCCGACGACCAGCACGTCAGTGTCGATACGCTTCATTTCAGTCTCCCTTCAGGCGGCCAGATAGCCGCCGTCGACCGGCAGCAGCGCTCCGGTCACGTAGCTCGATGCATCGGATGCGAGGAAAAGAACCGGTCCCACCAGTTCCTCCGGCTTGCCGGGCCGTTTCATCGGCGTGTGCGCCATGAAACGGTTGATCGCTTCCGGGTTCTGTCGCGTCACCACGGTCATCGGCGTCTCGATGACGCCGGGCGCGATCGCGTTGACGCGGATGCCGTCGGCGGCAAGGTCGTGGGCCAGGGCCTTGGTCATCTGCAGCACGGCGCCCTTGGAGGCCGCATAGGCGGTCTGGCCGGGGCCGGCCGAGACGGACATGATCGAGGCGATGTTGACGATCCGGCCGCGCGTGGCGCGCAACTGGGGCAGAAAGGCGCGGATCATCTGGATCGTGCCGGTGGCATTGACCGACATGATCGCCTGCCAGTCGGCGGGAAAACTCTCCGCGTCGGGCGGCGTGCGGCGGATGATGCCGGCATTGTTGACAAGGATCGCGGCGCCACCGAGCTCGGCCTCGACCCTGCCTGCGGCCGCCGCGCAACCCGCCTCGTCAGAAATATCTAGTTCGATGGCAATTGCGGTGCCGCCGGCGGCTGTGATCTCGGCGACCACTTCGGCCAGCGCTTCGACCTTGATATCGCAGCAGGCGACTCGCGCTCCGGCGGCGGCGAGCCCCAGGGCAATCGCTTTGCCGTTGCCCTGGGCAGCGCCGGTAACTACCGCTGTTTGTTGGGAAATTCCCTTCATCTTTCCTCCCTTCCCGTTTCCGGGGAGTGCATTCCTGTTCGGCTTGCTCGGCCGCCAACATGGATAAAGAATTTGTATCTTGCAAATGAATTTGAATATATCTAACACTGGAAATCGTCGGGGGGACGGTGCACCCTCCGCAAAATGCCGGAGGGCGACACGCCCCGGCCCATGCCCCGCGGGAGGCGGGAGCGGATAGGGAGGATATCAATGAAGCTGACCCTCACAGCGGCCCTGCTGGCCGCCACGACCTGCCTCGCGCTGCCGGCCACGGCGTCTGCGGAAAGCTATGATCTTCAGAGCGTCTTCGGCCTGAACACGCCGTCGATCGGTCCGAGCCCGCAGCTCTGGGCCGACCGTGTCGAGCGTGCCACCGATGGTGCGGTGAAGATCAAGGTGCATGGCGCCGGCGACTTCGTGCCGCCTTTCGAGGTGTTCGGCGCGGTGTCCTCGGGCGCTTTGCCGATGGGCTTCGACTGGATCGGTTACTGGGCGCAGCAGATTCCCGTCGCGAACCTGGTGGGCTCCATGCCCTTCGGCCCGAGCCCCGACGTGGCGCTCGGCTGGATGTTCGAGGGCGGTGGTCTGGAGATCATCCAGAAGGCCTATGACCCCTTCAACGTGAAGGTGTTGCCCTGCCATCTGGTCGGCGCCGAGGCCGGCGGCTGGTTCAACAAGGAGATTAACTCGGTTGACGATCTCAAGGGCCTGAACATGCGCATCGCCGGTCTCGGCGGTCTGACCATGGCCAAGCTCGGCGCCAACACGCAGCTCGTTCCCGCGGGTGAGATCTTCCTGTCGCTCGAGACCGGCCGCATCGACGCGGCGGAGTTCTCCGCGCCGCAGCTCGACATCGGCCTCGGCTTCCAGCGGGTGACGAAATACTACTACTTCCCGGGCTGGCATCAGCCGTCGAGCTGGGACAGCATCATCATCAACAAGGATGTCTGGAACGGCTTCGACGAGCGGACCCAGAAGATCATGGCCGATGCCTGCCAGGCCAACATCGCCTACAATCTGGGCAACCAGATCGATGCGCAGGCCGCCGCGATCGCCGAGATCCGCAAGGCCGGCGTCGAGGTGAAGCGCTTCCCCGACGAGGTGCTCCTCGCTCTGCGTGATGCCTCCAAGGAAGTCATGGCCGAGCAGGCCGCCGCGGATCCGATCTTCGCCGAGGCGCTGCAGTCGCTGAACGCGTATATGGACTCCGTCGGTGAGTGGAGCTCGCTGCAGGCCCTGCCGCCGCGCTGACCACGAGAAAGGGGCTGGCCGGTTCTCCGGCCGGCCCCTTTTGCCAACAGGACGCGCCCGCCCGTTCCAGCAGGATCGGGCGGGCCGCTGTCGGGAGAAGGAGTTCGGGCGATGCTGGCGCAAAGCGCCTGTCGCTGCGAAAAGAAACTCCGCTCCGCCGTGCGCTTTTCGCCCCTCTCGCCAAAGGACGCCCCATGCCACGCCTTTGTTCGCGCCTGATAGACCTGCTCTGCCTTCCCGGGCGCTGGGTCAGCTGGCTGACCCTGCCGCTCATTCTGGCGATCATCGTATCGGTCATCTCGGCGGCGGCCGGCGTGACGGTCCTGGCCGACTGGGACGGCACGCTTCCGATCCTGGGCAAGGCGCTCACGGTGAACACGCTGACCGACGTCCAGTGGTACATCTTCGCGCTCCTGGTGCTGTTCGGCGGCGTCTGGGCGCTGCGCGACGATGCACACGTCTCGGTCGACTTCCTGTCCCTGATGATGAGCCGGAAGCAGCGGCTCTGGGTGCGCGTCTTCGGCGATCTCGGCTTCCTGCTGCCCTTCAGCCTGATCATCTGCTGGTACGGCTATGGCTTCACGCAGACGGCGTTTCGCACCGGCGAGGGCTCGACCCAGGGCGGGCTCGACGCGCGCTGGATCATCAAGGCGGCCCTTCCCGTGTGCTTCGGCATGCTCGCCGTCTTCGGTGTCGTCAGGGGCATCGGCACGCTGATCTGGCTCGCCCGCGGCGGCCACGACGGCACCGGCGACAACGACACCACGACGAAAGGAGCCTGAGATGGGAGACTATGGCTGGCCCCTCCTCATGCTCGCGGGCCTCATCCTGGGGATCTTCTCCGGCTATCCGGTGGCTTTCGTCCTTGCCGGCATCGGCGTTCTCTTCGCCGTCCTGGCCGACGTGCCCATGCTGTTCCTGTCGATGGGCGTGCAGCGGATCTATTCGGGCACGCTGACCAACTGGCTTCTGGTCGCGATCCCGCTCTTCGTCTTCATGGGGCTGATGCTGGAACGCTCCGGCATCGCAGAGCGGCTGATGCGCTCGCTCGCCGCGCTGTTTCGCGGTATGCCCGGCGGCTACGCCTTCGCCGTGGCGATCATCGGCGTCATCATGGCCGCCTCCACCGGCATCATCGGCGCGTCGGTCGTGCTCATGGGCATGATGGCTATGCCGGCGATGCGCGAGGCGAACTACGACATGCGGCTCGCCTCCGGGCTGATCGCCTCTTCCGGCACGCTCGGGATCCTGCTGCCGCCGTCGATCATGCTGATCATCCTCGGCGACCAGATGCGGCTGTCGGTCGGTGACCTGTTCATGGGGGCGATCTATCCCGGGCTTCTGCTTTCGGGGCTCTACTTCCTCTATCTGCTTTCCATCGCCATCTTCGCCCCGCACCGCATGCCGCCGCCGGCGCGCCGGGAGGCGGTGCCCATCGGCCAGGCGCTGTGGAGCCTCGTGCGCGACCTGCTCGCGCCGATGCTGCTGATCCTCTCCGTTCTCGGCACGATCATCACCGGTATCGCCACGCCGACGGAATCCGCCGCCATCGGCGCCGCCGGCGCCCTGGTGCTTGCCTTCGTCTCAGGCGGCCTCAATTTCAGGGCGCTGCGCGATTCGCTGCACGACACCTGCAAGACCACGGCGATGATCGTCTTCGTGATGATTGGCGCGTCGATCTTCTCCGTCGTCTTCCGCCGGCTCGGCGGCGATGGCATGATCATCGACTTCTTCGACATCCACGAGAGCAATCCCTATTTCGTGCTCTTCATCGTGATGGCGCTGATCTTCGTGCTCGGCTTCTTCCTCGACTGGGTCGAGATCACCCTCGTGGTGGTGCCGATTGTCGCGCCGGTCGTTGCCGCGCTTGATTTCGGCCTGCCGTCGGACCAGGTGATGATCTGGTTCGCCATCGCGCTGGCGGTGAACCTGCAGACCTCGTTCCTGACGCCGCCCTTCGGCTATGCGCTGTTCTATCTGCGCGGGGTGGCGCCCGACCTGCCGATCTCGACGATCTACCGGGGCGTCACGCCCTTCGTCATCATCCAGATCATCGCGTTGTTGCTGGTGATCTTCTTCCCCGCCATCGTGCTCTCGCTGCCGATGAGCATGCGCTAGAGGCGGAACGACCCTCTCCGGGGCCCGTGCCAAACGCGGCCCGTGCCCCGGGAACCGAACAAAGGAGCAATCATGTCAAAGGCATTCGCGTCGCAAGGCGATCTTTCCGAAAAGAAGACGACCTTCACCGAAATCGGCGAAGGGCTCTATGCCTTCACCGCCGAGGGCGATCCGAACTCGGGCGTCATCATCGGCGACGACAGCGTCATGATCGTCGAGGCGCAGGCGACGCCGCGGCTTGCGCGCAAGGTCATCGAGGCGGTTCGCACCGTTACCGACAAGCCGATCAGCCATCTGGTGCTGACCCACTATCACGCCGTGCGCGTGCTCGGCGCCTCCGCCTATGGCGCCAACGAGATCATCATGTCCGACGCCGCCCGTGCCCAGGTGGTCGAGCGCGGTCAGGAGGACTGGGACAGCGAGTTCGGCCGGTTCCCGCGCCTGTTCCAGGGCCATGAGGAAATCCCGGGCCTGACCTGGCCGACCACCACCTTCAGCGATCGCATGACGGTCTGGCTCGGCAAGCGCCGCGTCGACATCATGCACCTCGGCCGCGCCCACACTGCCGGCGATGCGGTGATCTGGGTTCCCGATCAGGAGGTGATGTTCACCGGTGACATCGTCGAGTATCACTCCGCCTGCTATTGCGGCGACGGCCATTTCGCCGACTGGGGCTACACGCTGGACGCCATTCTCGATTTCGACCCGGCCTCGATCGCGCCGGGACGCGGCGACGCGCTGGTCGGCCGCGAGATGGTCGCAAAGGCGGTTGCCAACACCCGTGATTTCGTCGAGAGCACCTACAACGCCGTTGCGCGGATCGCCGCGCGCGGCGGCACGCTCGAGGAGGCGACGGCCGCTGTTCGCGCTGCCTGCGACCCCAAGTTCGGCGACTATGCGATCTATGAGCACTGCCTGCCGTTCAACATCGGCCGCGCCTGGGACGAGGCGCGCGGCGTCGAGACGCCGCGCATCTGGACCGCCGAGCGCGACCAGATGATGTGGAACATGGTCCAGAGCTGACACGGCTGTCACGCCTGGTTTCAGCGCCCTCGCCGGTTGCCGCCGGCGGGGGCGTTTTCACGTCCGGCGCCTGTCATGGCCGGTGTGTGTCAGGGGAGGGGCCGAGCGGATGGTCGCCGGCCAGCAGCTCTTCCATGAAGATGCTGAAGAGCTGCGAGCGGCCATCGACGCCGGCCTTGGCGTAGATCCGGGTGCACTGGGCGCGCACCGTGCCTGTCGCCGTGCCCCGCAGGCTGGCGATGGTCTCGTTGTCGACGCCCTTGAGCACCATCAGCGCCACGTCGCGTTCCGAGGGGGTCAACGCCCAGCGTTCGAAGAAGCCGTCCATCAGCTCCGCCATCTCGCCGCGGGCCGCCCTCAGGCCGGTCGCCATCGTGTCCATCCGCGCGAGCAGGCGTCTCAGTTCGAGCATCAGGAAAATCACGCCGCCGGAAAGCGCCAGTGCCGCGATGGCCTCGAGGAGCATTTGAATGTGGTCGAGGTGATCCCCGTCGTTCAGGTCGATCATCACGTCGGCCATGAAGAACAGGGCGCACAGGCTCTGCAGCAGGATGAGAGCGGCAAGCGTCATCGCCCGCCGCTCTCGCGTGAATACCGGAAGCCAAGATCCGTTCATTCAACATTCGCTCCGTCGGGCACGCGCTTGCGTCCGTCGACCATCGCCCGCACCAGGGGTACCTTCGAGAGCCAGGTGTCGAAAGCGACGCCGCCCACATGCAGCGCCACGGAGATCACCAGCCAGTTGAAGGCGGTCTCGTGAACCTCCTTCACCCAGTCGATCCCGAAGAACCGCACCGTACCCATCATGTATCCGGTCACCGCCAGCGCGGCGACGGTCGCCCAGATGTTGTAGACCATCAGGGCTCCGAGCGGATTGTGCGACAGATGCACGGTCCTGTCGCCCCGTCGCAGCGCGGCGAGATGGCGCAATGCCCGCGCCGGGCTCGGCGGGAACGAGGTGAAGCGCACTGGACGCGGGCCGATCAGTCCCCAAAGAAGCCTGACCGCGAGAAGACCCGCGGCCGTATAGCCGACCCACATGTGCAGGCTTTCCTCCGGGTCCGTGAACACGCCGTTGAGGAGGATGCACAGCGCGAGGCTCCAGTGAATGAGCCGGACCAGCGGATCCCAGACGGCGAACTCGCGGGACTGTCCGTCGCGGGCGCCGAAGCGCCCGCCGATCCGTTCGTCGATGGCGTTCATGGCCGGCTCACTTGATCTTGAGCTTGGCGACCTTGCCGGTCGTCGCGTCGACATAGACCTCGCCCATCTTGCCGTCCTTGACGAAATAGACCTCGATCCGGCCGTCTTCCATCTCCGACTTGCGGACCTCGTAGCCCATCTCCGTGAGGCTGGCCTTCACCGCGTCCATCGTGGTGCCGAGGGTGCTGTCCTTCGTCAGGTCGGCGGCCAGCGCCGGGGTGGCAAGGGCGGCGGTGGTGGCGAGAACGATAAGAAGCTTGCGCATGTGACATGTCCTTGGGTTGCCGGACCCGGGGTCTTCGCGCATCTGGCGAGGCCGGGCGGCGCATTGCATTGGCCGGTCCGCTATCGGGCCGGTGCCGCCGATCTGGGTTGGAACGGGCCCCCTGCGCCATTGGCAGCGGGCGTAGATGCCAGCGCGTAAGCGCGCGCTTACGCGGCCCTCCCACCTGTCGGGGAACACATCCGTCGCCTGGCGCGTTGGGCTCTTGACCCCCGACGCAAGGCTACACACGCAGGAGGTTCCCATGAGCACCGGACCCGCCACGCCGCGCCGCGCCATCCTCTGGCGGATGGTGATGCCCGAGCATCTCTGCCCCTTCGGCCTCAAGTCGAAATGGCTGCTGGAGCGCAAGGGGTACACGGTCGAGGACCACCATCTGACGACCCGCGCCGAGACGGATGCCTTCATGCGTGGGGAGGGGGTGGAGACGACGCCTCAGACCTTCATCGGCAACGAACGTATCGGCGGCTATGACGCGCTGCGCGCGTATTTCGGCCACCGCGTGCCGAAGGAGGGCGACACCTCCTACCGGCCGGTGGTCGCGATCTTTGCGATTGCCGCGCTGATGTCTCTTGCCGTCGCCTGGCTGGTGGAAGGCTCGCCCCTGGTCGTGGGCACGCTCGAGCGGTTCATCGCCATCGCGATGGTGCTCCTCGGCCTGCAGAAGCTTCAGGACGTGGAGGGCTTCTCGACCATGTTCCTGAACTACGACCTGCTGGCGCGCCGTTTCGTGCCCTATGGCTATCTCTACCCCTACGCCGAAACGGCAGCCGGCGTGCTGATGCTGGCGGGTTTGCTGCCCTGGCTTTCGGTGCCCGTGGCGCTGTTCATCGGCACGGTGGGGGCGGTGTCCGTCTTCAAGGCGGTCTACGTCGAGCAGCGCGAGCTGAAGTGCGCCTGCGTCGGCGGCGGCTCCACCGTTCCACTTGGCTTCGTCTCGCTGACCGAGAACCTGATGATGATCGCCATGGCGCTGTGGATCGGCTTGCGCGCCATCGCCTGACCCGAAAAGGCCAGCTCGCTTCCTCCCTGCCGGTCGCTCCCGTCCGCCTTGCGCCGCGCCTCTGGCGTGTGGTCGTCTCTCAGATCCTTGTTCCCCGAGGCGAGGGAAACGACCGGGAAAGCCGACAAAAGTCCTGCCAAAATCGCCGGGATAAGACGATTTCCGTAGGGACTGAAAGGGGTTGCACAGCGCATAAGAAAAACGAAATTGCGGCTTCCATCAGGGGTCGCGGATGATCGTCGCTACCTTGGCCGGGGAGGGCCAGGGCCCAGGGTGGACACCAATCACCGATCGCGACACGGAACCGTTTGCCCAATGGCTGGCAGCGGGCGGGGCGCGGGCGCGTGTCCTGTCCGCCCGCGGCAAGACCAGATGGGAGGAAGACGTGGCGGGAGCACCGAAGGCTTCGGGGTCCGGTATCGGCGTCTTGCGCATGCCGCGCAAGATCAGTCAGGAAGCGGTCGTCATCACGATTTCCGTCGTGCTGTTCGTCCTCTTCTCGGTCTTTCTGAACGATTTCAACACAAAGGCGAACCTGGCCACGTTGCTGAAGAACGTGTCGATCCTCGGCACGCTCGCCGTCGGCATGGGCTTTATCGTCGTTGGACGCGGCATCGACCTGACCATGGTCGCGGTCATGGTGGTTGGCGTTGCCTTCAGCATATGGCTGTCGAGCAAGGGGCTCGATTTCACCGTGGCGCTCCTCGTCGGTGCCGGCGTTGTCGCGCTGATCGGGCTTTTCACCGGCATCATGGTGGCGGTCGCCGAGATCCCGCCGATCTTCGCCACCCTGGCCATCGCCTCGACGGTCTACGGCTCGGGCCGGATCCTGTTCAGCTCGGACGTGCTTTATGCGCCGGCCGATGCCAAGTGGCTGAGTTTCGTCGGCGCGGGAAGCGTGTTCGGCATTCCGGTCGCGGTGTTCGTCTTCGCGCTTGTCGCCTTCATCATGAGCGTTTTCCTGAAATACACGCGCTTTGGCCGCTTCGTCTACGCGACCGGCGACAACCCGGACGCGGCGCGCACCTCGGGTCTGCCGACCCGGCCGGTGATCATCACCCAGTATGTGATCGCCGCGCTCATCGCCTTCGTCGCCGGCATCCTCCTCACGGGGCTGGTCACCGGCATCAACACGCGGCTCTACAACTCGACGATGATCTATGACGTGCTTCTCGTCGTGGTGCTCGGCGGCATCGGCCTGGCGGGAGGGCAGGGCGGCGTGCGCAACGTGATCGTCGGCACGGTCCTGGTCGGCATCCTGATCAACGGCATGACGATCATGAACATCAGCTACACCAGCCAGAGCCTGATCAAGAGCGTGATCCTGCTGCTCGCTCTGGTCATCGACGCGCTCATCAATCCGCGCGACGAGCAGACTTCGCAAAGCGGAGACATCTGAGGCCGCGGGACATCAATGACATCTCAGGGAGGAAAGAGAATGGGCGTTGCAAAGAAGATGGTTTGGGGGGCGCTGGCGGCGCTGACCCTTTTCGCTCAGCCGCAGATGTCGCAGGCGCGCGACATGGAGCAGATCGGTCGGGCGGCCTATCTGGAGGCGATGAAAGGCAAGAAGGTGATCTTCGTGCCGATCTCGCAGGGCTTCGACCTCAACCAGGCCTGGGTCGCGGTGTGGCAGCGCCACGCGGAGCGCTACGGCTTCACGCTTGAGGTCCGCGATCCCAACATGGACACCAGCGCCGGCATCCGCGCGCTTCAGGGCGCCATCGCCGAGCGTCCCGACCTGCTGATCGTGCAGAACCCGGACGTGCAGACCTACGCCCGCATGCTGAAGCAGGCCCAGGCCTCCGGCATCAAGGTCATCCAGGTCAACATGCAGTCGGCGACCCAGACCGACAGCTATGTCGGCAACGACTGGATCGAGATGGGCCTCCTCGAGGCGCGCGAACTCGCCAGGGCCTGCACCGGTCCCGATGCGCCCTCCGGCAAGATCGTCTGGCTCGCCGGCGTGCAGACCGGCGCCGCCAACATCTTCATGCGAGCCGGCCTTGATCAGGTGCTGGCCGAAAACCCCGGCCTCGAGCTCGTCTCCGACCAGCCGGCCGACTACGACAGCGAGAAGGCCCGCCAGATCACCGAGACGGTTCTGCAGCAGCACCCCGATCTCTGCGGCATCATGGGCATCTGGGACAACGCCGAGGTCGGTGCCGGCGCGGCCGTTCTTGCCGCCGGCAAGCAGGATCAGGTGACCATCGTCACCAATGGCGCCGGCAGCTCCACGGGCTGCGACAGCATCCACAAGGGCCTGCTCGACGTGATCTACAACTTCAACGCCCCGATCCAGGGCGAGATCGCCGCGCAGCAGATTTCCGAGCTTCTCCAGCACCCCGAGCGCGAGGCCGGATCCGAGAAGACCGTC
Organism: Stappia sp. ICDLI1TA098; assembly: GCF_054880955.1. Lineage (NCBI taxonomy): Bacteria > Pseudomonadati > Pseudomonadota > Alphaproteobacteria > Hyphomicrobiales > Stappiaceae > Stappia > Stappia sp. ICDLI1TA098. Next base: position 716,348 of record NZ_JBTZBT010000002.1, on the reverse strand, counting down.
TTCTTCGGTCCCGTGACCCGTGTCGATACGTCCAACGCCTCCGGCCGCAACTGCTGGAAGCTCGAAGACCTCAAGTAAGTGACGGAAAAGCGCGGCATGTCCCTGTCTGAAAGCATCGTTCGCTGGCGCTACCGGCTTCTCCCCGACCATGTTGTCGGGGAGGTGCTCAGCAAGAAGTGGATCGACAGCATCATCCCCTTCATGGCGCTGGTGATACTGGTTTCCATCTTCGGCAGCATCGTGCCGCGCTTCTTCCATCTCACCACGATGGCGGATCTGAGCGGTCAGGTCGCCGAACTCGGCCTGATCGTGCTGGGCCTCACCATCGTGATGATCTCCGGCGGCATCGACCTTTCCGTCGGCTCGACCTTCGCCATCGCGGTTCTTACCGCGCTCTACGGCATGAATGTCGGCCAGTGGGGGTTCGGCGCGGGGCTTGCGGCAACGCTCAGCGTCGGCGCGGTCTGCGGCATCATCAACGGCTTCCTGGTCGGCATCCTCAGGATGCGGGCCTTCCTGACGACGCTGGTGACGCTGATCATCTTCCGTGCGGTTTTCGAGATCATTTTTCCGGAGATCTCCACCGACATCGTCATGAGCTACCCTGATTCCCCGCTCTACGATCTTCTCGGCATCGGCCGGGTGTGGGGCATTCCGGTGTCCTTCCTCGTCTTCGCGGTGATCGCCCTGGCGCTGCATGTCGTGTTGTCGCGAGGGCGATACGGTTGGCGGCTGCTGGCGGTGGGCGGCGCCCGCCGCTCGGCCTATAACGCCGGCGTCAATGTGCGCTTCACCGTCTTCAGCGCCTATCTTGTCTGCTCGATGTTCGTGGCGCTGGCGGCCTTCTTCTTTTCCGCGCGCATTGGCAGCGCCGCCTCCGACATCGGGTCGGGTCTTGAGCTTCAGGCTCTTACGGCGACGGTGCTCGGCGGCATTTCGCTTGGCGGCGGTCGCGGCTCGGTCGCCAAGGCGTTGATGGGCACGGTCTTCGTGCTGATCCTGTCGAACGGCCTGCTGACGCTTGCCGTGCCCGGACCGGTCAACGATCTCGTGCTCGGGCTGGTGCTGGTCGCCGCCGTGTTCCTCGACGTGCGCTGGGTGAAGAACCGCCACAAGATCCTGCGCAGCGTCTACATCTCTCCGACCTACAACAAGATGCCGCCGGCGGTCTCCACCGCGCCAGGGTCGCCGATGGCGCCCAACGACAGGTTGCGCGGCGTCGGGGTGATCGGCCTGGGCGTTCTCGACGGCGCCGAAGATGTGATCTTCGACCGCGACGACAATCTCTATACTGGCAGCCGCCAGGGCGACATCCTGCGCTGGTTCCCGCCCGACTACACCCGCCACGAGGTCTTCGCCCATATCGGCGGCGCGCCGATGGGCATGGTCTTCGACGAGGCCGGCAACATGGCCGTCTGCGTCGGCGGCATGGGCCTCTACCAGATCACGCCGGACGGCAAGGCAAGCCTGCTGACGGCGGAAACCAACCGCAGCCTGACCTCGGTCGCCGACGACAGCTCGATGAAGCTTGCCGACGATTGCGACATCCTTCCCGACGGGCGGATTGTCTTTTCCGAGGCGACGATCCGCTTCGAGATGCACGACTGGTACGCCGACGCGCTGGAAAGCCGTGGCAATGGCCGGCTCATCTGCTTCGATCCGAAGACGCGCTCGACCCGCACGCTGATCAACGGTCTCGTCTTCCCCAACGGGGTGTGCACCTCCTACGACGGGGAATCCGTTCTCTTTGCCGAGAGCTGGGCCTGCCGCATCAACCGCTACTATTACGCAGGGCCGAAGAAGGGCCGGCTGGAGCGGGTGATCGAGGGCTTGCCGGGCTATCCCGACAACATCAACCGCGCCTCCGACGGCACCTACTGGCTGGCGCTGATGGGCATGCGCACGCCCGCGCTCGACCTGTCGCTGGAGATGCCCGGCTTCCGTCGGCGCATGGCGCGGCGCGTGTCGGAGGATGCCTGGCTGATGCCCAATCTCAACACCGGCTGCGTGCTGCGCTTCAACGAGAAAGGCGAGATCCTCGAGAGCTTCTGGGACCAGGGGGGGCAGAAGCACCCGATGATCACCTCGATGCGCGAGCACAAGGGCGTGCTCTATCTCTGCGGCATCTTCAACAACCGCATGGGCACCCTGCCGCTTCCCGACGCCGATCCGCACTGGTGCGGTGTCGACAGCTACTGGAGGAAACCGGCATGACGTTCCTCGGCGGGTTTCTCGACCGCTTTCTCGGCCGCGGCGACTGGTCGATCACGCTGCCCGTGCTCGACGGTCCGCTGTTGCCCAACCAGGCGCTGGAGGAGGCGGAGACTTTCGCCGAGCTCGAGGCGGCGGACAATCTCGTCGCCACTGAAAAGGGCCTGGTGGCGAGTTCCGGACAGAGGCTTCTGCGGTTCTCCCGCGATGGCGGTGCACCCGAGCTTGTGGCGGAGTTCGACCGCCCGGTCTCCGCGCTCGCCGGCGCCAAGGGCATGCTCGCCGTCGGTCTCGACGGCGAGGGCGTGGTGATCCGCGGCGGACCGCATGACGGGCGGGTGTTTCCCGGCGACGGCGCCGGGGCGTTCGGCGCGGTGACCGCGCTGGCCTTCTTCGACGCCAACACGCTGCTGATGACCAGCGGTTCCCGGCAGGTCGGCGCTGGCGAATGGCGGCGCGACCTGCTGCAGAAGGGGGCGAGCGGAAGCCTCTGGAAGCTGGACCTGCGCAGCGGTCAGGCGACGTGCCTGGCCGAGGGTCTGGCCTGGCCCGCAGGCATCGCCACCACCGGCTCGAGCCGGGTCTATCTCACCGAGGCCTGGCGCCATCGGGTGGTCGCCTTCGACATCTCGAACGGAAAGACGGAGCCCGTGCTGGAGCATCTGCCGGCCTATCCGGCACGCATCGCGCCCGCCTATGACGCCGGCTACTGGCTTTCCTTCTATTCCGTGCGCAACCAGCTCGTGGAATTCATCCTGCGCGAGGACACGTTCCGCAACCGGATGCTGACCGAGGTGCCCGAGCCGTTCTGGATGGCCCCCTCGCTTGCCTCCGGGCAGCATTTCCGCGAGCCGATGCAGGGCAGCCAGCTCAAGCAGATGGGCGTCTTGAAACCCTATGCGACGACGCGGTCCTACGGCCTGGTGGTCGCCTGCAACGCGCGCATGCAACCCTATGCCAGCTACCATTCGCGTGCCGACGGCACGGCCCACGGCGTCGTTTCGGCCTGCGAGCTTGGGGACGATCTGGTCGTCGCCTCGCGTGGAGGCGGACGCATCCTGCGGCTTCCGGCGATCGCTGGCGGGCGCTGAGGCGCTGGGAACAACACAACATCAGGGCAGGCGGCGGCACCTTCGCCAGATGCTCCGGGAGGCGACATGAGCGACATCGTCCAGTTGCGCGACGCGACCAAGACCTTCGGCGGCAATCCGGCCTTTCGGAATGTCGATATCGGCCTGCGCAAGGGCGAGATCCACGCGATCCTCGGGGAGAATGGCGCCGGCAAGTCGACCGTGACCAAGGTGATGGCGGGCGTGCACAAGCTCACCTCCGGCCAGTTGCTGCTCGATGGCAAGCCGGTGGAATTCTCCTCGCCCTCCGATGCTCTTGCCGCCGGCATCGTCATGGTGTTCCAGGAGACCAACCTGGTGCCGGCGATGACGGTCGCGCAGAACATTTATCTGGGCGAGGAAAAGGTCTTCAACCGCCTGCGTGGCCTCTACATCGAGGCGCGACAGTTTCTCGTCGGAATGGGCTTTCAGGTCGACCCGACCGCCCAGGTCTCGACGCTCGGGGCGGCTCACAAGCAGATGGTGGAAATCGCCCGCGCCGTGCACCACAAGGCCCGCGTCATCATCTTCGACGAACCGACGGCGACGCTGACGCCGGAGGAGAAGCGCCACTTCTTCAATCTCATCGAGCGGCTCGTCGCCAAGGGCGTGACCATCGTCTTCATCTCCCACGCGCTGGAGGAGGCGCTGGAGGTCTCCGACCGCATCACCGTCATGCGCGACGGCGAGATCGTGGCGAGCGGGGAGGCGAAGGGGTTCACCCGCGCCTCGATCGTTCAGGCCATGGTCGGTCGCAGCCTGACGGAGACGCTGCACGGCGCGGCGCCGCGCGCTGCCCGGCCCTATGGCGAGAAGGTGCTCTCGGTCGAGAACCTGTCCTATGCCGGGCTTGTGCGCAATTCGTCCTTCTCGGTCTTCGCCGGACAGGTCACCGGCATGTTCGGCCTCGTCGGCGCCGGGCGCACGGAGATGGCCAAGGTCGTCTCCGGCGTGATCAAGCGCAATCTCTTCTACGGCGGCGAGGTCCGCCTCCACGGCCGTTCGGTGCGCTACCGCGTGCCGCGCCATGCGATGCTCGACGGCATTGTTTATGTCACCGAGGACCGCAAGCACGACGGCTTCTTCGAGACCATGACGGTGGGTGAGAACCTGCACGTGGGCGAACTGTCCAACGGCGCGAACCCGCTCAGCGTCGTCTCCATGTCGCAGGCCCGCAAGCTGGCCAAGGAATGGGGCGAGAAGCTGCATCTGAAGTCGATCAGCGACAAGGCCCGCATGATCGAACTTTCCGGCGGCAACCAGCAGAAGATCGTCATCGCCAAGGCGCTGATCCAGCAGCCGAAGCTGATCATCTTCGACGAGCCGACGCGCGGCGTCGATGTCGGCGCCATCGTCGAGATCCACCAGCTCATCAGCGATCTTGCCGACCAGGGCATGGCCGTCGTCGTCATCTCCTCCTATTTGCCCGAGATCCTTGCGGTGGCCGACCGCATCCTCGTTGCCAAGCGCGGGCGCATTGTCGAGGAGATGATGGTGTCGGACGCGACGGAAGAACGGGTGATGTTCGCCGCCGTCCACTGACGGACCCGGAAATAGGGAGGGTTCCGGCCGGGATTTCCGTAGCCGGGTATCGGGATTTCTGGCAGGGCGCCCTTGCATTTCGAGACCGCAGGAGGCCTAATCGCGGCTCCCTGCGGCGCGATCCTGCCGACCGATATGAGCAATGTAAACCTCAAGCTTCTTCAGACCTTTCTGCTTGCCGCCGAGCATGGCAGCTTTCGCCGCGCGGCGGAGGAGAGCCATCGCTCCGCCTCGGCCGTGAGCATGCAGATCCGCGACCTGGAAGAGCAGGTCGGCATCAGCCTGTTCATCCGCACCCCGCGCCGCGCCAACCTGACGCCGGAAGGGCGGATCCTGTTTGAACAGGTGCGCCGGGCCATGCAGGACGTTCAGTCCGGCCTGGACAGGCTGGCCGAGATCGCCGCGCAGCGCCAGGGCCGGGTGCGCATCGCCTGCGCGCCGACGCTTGCCAGCACCCGCCTTCCCGACATCCTGGCTACCTTCAAGCTGCGGTATCCGCGCAGTTTCGTGGAAGTGAAGGAAACGCCTCCCACCGCCGCGCTGGTGCTGCTCCAGCAGCAGGAGGTGGAATTCTACATCGGGCCGGAGGTGCCGCATCTGGCGGAATTCCAGTTCGAATCGATCATCGACGATCCACTGGTCGCCTGCGTGCCGGGCGAGCACCGCACCGAGGCGCGCGCCTTCGCCCTGTCCGACCTCGGAGCCGGCGCCGCGCCGCTGATCCTGCTCAACGACAAGACCGCCGTGCGCGGGCTGATCGATCGGCTCACCGCCGAAGAGGGGATCGTGCTGACGCCGCAATACGAGGTGGAGAACGCCCAGACGGCGATCGCGCTGGCCGAGGCGGGGCTTGGCGTCAGCATCGTGCCGAGCATCGCCATCGGCATGCGCCATGACGATGCGCTGTCGGTGGTGCCGCTGTCGCATCCGCAGGCCCACCGTGCCGTCGGCATCATCACCGCGCGTGGCTATGTGCAGCACGGGTTTTCCGAACAGCTGATGGATCTCATTCGCACCAACCTGCGCGAGATGGCCTGAGGTTTCCTCCCGGCCATCGAATGCCGACAGGCCTGCTTGCAGGAAACCTCAAGACCCGTTCAGATAATCCGTCTGTCCTTTCGCCCGCTCATCTTCGAATGTGCGGCCAGTTTTGGAGGAACATGACATGCGACTTGAGGGCAAGACTGCCATCGTCACCGGCGGAGGGTCGGGGTTCGGTGAGGGGATCGTTCTGAAATTCGTGGCCGAGGGCGCGCGCGTCGTCCTGGTCGACCGGGACGGGGATGCGGCCAAGCGCGTCGCCGAGAGCGCGCCGGCGTCGATCGCCCCGCTCGTCGCCGACGTATCGTCGGCCGAGGGCTTCGCCCAGGCGCGTGATATCGCGCTGTCGCGCTTCGGTGGTCTCGACATTCTGGTCAACAACGCCGGCGTCGGTCACACGCCCAAGCCGCTGGAAGAGATCGACGAGGCGACCTTTGATCGCATCGCCAACGTCAACATGCGCTCGATCTATCATGGCGCGCGCGCCGTCGTGCCGCACTTCAAGGCACAGAAGAAGGGCGCGATCCTGAACGTCGCCTCCACCGGCGGCGTCTCGCCGCGCCCCAACCTGACCTGGTACAACGCTTCCAAGGGCTGGGTGATCACCGCGACCCGCGCCATGGCGGTGGAGCTTGCCCCCTTCGGCATTCGCGTCAACGCGATCAACCCGGTCGCCGGCGATACGCCGCTGCTCAAGACCTTCATGGGCGAGGACACGCCGGAGGTGCGCGCCAAGTTCCTGTCGACCATCCCCATCGGCCGGTTTTCGACGCCGGAGGACATGGGCAACGCGGCCGCGTTCCTGTGCTCCGACGAGGCGGGCATGGTCACCGGCATCGCCATGGAAGTGGATGGCGGCCGCTGCATCTGAGTGCCGCCTCGCGCGGTGGCGGCCGCTCCGCATGGGGTGAGGCTGCCATGAGCTGCGACAGCGGATCCGGTCGTGACGACGGCGGGCAAGGGGCACCCCTTCCCGCCGTTTTCGTTTCGCCGGAGCCCCGCCTTTGTTGCGGGAGCGGCCGTCTCAGCCGCGTTCGGCGACTTCCCGCTCCAGCCGGGCGCGGAACACATCGGGCATCGCCCAGTTCGGCTGATGGCCGAGCAACATCTGCAGGAAGCCGACCGAGAAGCTGGCGTTCTTCGCCGCGTTCTCGCGGAAGGACCACCAGTGGCGCAGGTCGTCGATCGCCGCCGAGGGCTCCGGCGCGTGGCGGAACTCCTGGCGCGCGGCGGCGGCGTGCACGGACAGGCAGAAGAGCGTCGACACATAGCCCTCCGGCCAGAAGGCGGCGGCGCTGCCCGGCGCGGCCTTCGTCGGCGCGGCCAGGGCGCGGATCGGCATGTCGGCGGTCAGCTCGCGCAGCATGATGCCGGCGGCGAAATCGAAATAGTCTTCCCGTGCCGACTTGTCGGAGGGCTTTTGCCGCTCGACGGTGCGCAGCCAGCGCACGAAGATGCCGGCGAGCTTCGCCTCGTCGATCTCGAACCGGCAGCCGATGTCGGCACCGAAGGCCTCGACATGCCGGCGGAAGGCTGTGGTGAACCAGCGCAGACGGCGGACCGCGATCCGGAGCGGCTCGTTTGTCTGCGGAAACGCTTCCGGATGGCGCGGCAGCTCAGACATGAGAGGCGAACTCCAGGTAGAGGGCGGCAATGCGCGCGGCGTCGCCCGCCCGCGCGGCCGTCTCCACGTCGCCGGCCAGCGCCACCGCCAGGTCGGTGGCCGCGGACAGCGCCGCCTCGTTTTCCTCCTCGCCGGCGCCCGATTGCAGCCAGAGCATCACGGAGAAGAGGGCCACCGGCTCCAGAGCGGAGGCGGCAACGCGCGTTTCGCGCCCGCCCGGCAGGCCGCGGATGGCGCGCGCCTCGATCATGGCAAGGGTCAGCGCCGCTGCCATGCGTGCTTCGGCCGCCGCCTTGTCGTCGGTCCCCGGCGTCTCCTCGATGGCCGCATGGGCGGTGTCGCGGGCAAGCATCTGCGCGTGGGCGGCGGCAAAGGCGCTGCGGGCGGCCGCCTCGCTGACGAAGGCGTCCTTGGCGCCGAGCCGCAGCAGAACGTCGCGCAGCGCCGGATAGGCGGCGGCGGCGAACAGTTCGCCGTGATCACCGCGCGCGGCGATCTCGGCAAGCGACGACGAGGCGGGATGGACGCCGCCGAGCACGGCCTTGGCCAGCTCCGAGGCGATGCGATCGGCACCCTTGGCGAGCGTCTCCACGTCGCGCAGCATGCTGCCGGCCAGATGCGCGGCCGGTTGCGGCAGCATGTCGATGGTCAGCGTCTCGCGCAGCGTCGCGCCGCCGCGCCGCAGCACATGGCGGAGCCCGCGCAAGGCCTCGCGAAGCGGCATCGGATCGGGTGTTCTCGGCGAAGGGCTGGTCAAGGCTGTGGTCCCGTTTCTGGTGACCGAACTTAGCCTATGTCGCGCCCGCGACCAAGCTGTCGGTGGGCTGTCGCGGAGCGGTCCTGCCGATGAAATCGAGGGTCGTGGGATAGTCGACCACGCCGGCCTGGCTGCCGAGCCCGGTGGCGTTCTGCGCCGAGCTTGCCTGGGCGATCCGCACCGCCTCCTGCGGGCTCAGGCCCTTGATCAGGCCGGTGGCGAAACCGCCGTTGAAACAGTCGCCGCAGCCGCAGGTGCACTTCACCTCGATGCCGAAGGCCGGCGTATGGAACTCCAGCCCCTCGCGGTCGCGGTAGAAGGCGCCTTCCGCGCCAAGCGTCAGGATGACGCATCCCGCGCCGCGCTCGAGCAGGAAGTCCGCGAGCGCGCGGTTGTCGGAAAGGCCCGATAGCGCCTGGGCTTCCTCCTCGGAGGGCAGGAAATAGTCCGTGTACGGCAGCAGTCGCTCGACCTTGGGCAGATCGTCGGGTGTCGAAGCGAAGACGTCGAGCGTGGTGATCACGCCGCGCCGCCTGGCCTCCGCCATGATCTCCTCGGTGCGGCCGCTGTCGTCCATCCGGTTCATCAGTCCGACGCCGCCGACATGCAGGATGCGCGTGTCGAGCAGGTCGTCCATCTGGTCGTCGCGGATCAGGAAACCGTCGGTCGCGCCACGCTTGTGCAGAGCCGGGCGCGCGCCGTCTGGACGGGTCGTGACAATCGACGAGGAGGTGGTGAAGCCGGGGCAGCGCGCCATCATGCTGGTGTCGACGCCGAAGCGGTCGAGCTTCATCAGCACCCAGTCGCCCATGTCGTCCTCGCCAACGCCGCCGACAGCCCGGGACCTGAGCCCGTGCTTGGCGGCGACGATGACGGCGGAACCGGCCGCGCCGGAGACCGCAAGCGTCAGCTCGTCGACGAAGATCGTGCCGCCGCCCGGCGGGATCTGGGCCACCGGACGGCAAAGCGCGTCGAAGGTGATGAACCCCATGGACGTGAAGTCGAAGCGCGGGCTCATGCGACCTCCCTGATCCGGTTGCCCGTTTCGTCGAAGTAATACAGCCGATCCGCGTCGAAGCCGATGCCGATCGGCGTGTCGATGTCGGCGCGGAAGTCGCGCGCCGCCTTCACTTCCATCTGGCGTTCGCCGAAGGCCACTGTCAGATAGGTGACGTCGCCAGTCGGCTCGACGCCGTAGACCGTGCCCGTGAGCTCGCCGCCGCTGACGCGGCAGTCCTCCGGGCGAACGCCGAGCGTGATCGCTCCGGAAAGATGCGCGGGGCAGGGGGCGGAGACGCCAGGGGCGGTGAAGCGCCCGGCCGCGGCTGTGCCCTCGATCAGGTTCATCGGCGGCGAGCCGATGAAGCCGGCGACGAAGGTGTTGGCGGGATCGGTATAGATCTCGTCCGGCGTGCCCACCTGCTGGATCGCGCCGCCGTTCATGATGACGATGCGGTCGGCGAGTGTCATCGCCTCGATCTGGTCGTGGGTCACATAGACCGTCGTCACCTTGAGCTGGCGCTGCATGTGCTTGATCTGCACCCGCATCGAGGCGCGCAGCTTGGCGTCGAGATTGGACAGCGGCTCGTCCATCAGGAACACCTGTGGCTGGCGGACGACGGCACGGGCAAGGGCCGCGCGCTGTCGCTGGCCGCCCGAAAGCGCGCCCGGCTTGCGGTCGAGGTAGTCGCCGAGCTCGACCATGTCGGCCGCCTGGCGGATCAGCGCGTCGTGCTTGTCGCGGGCGATCTTCCGCATCCGCAGGGGAAAGCGGATGTTCTCGTAGATCGACATGTTCGGATAGAGCGCATAGCCCTGGAACACCATCGCCACGTCCCGGTCGCGGGCGTCGATCTCGTTGACCACCTCGTCGCCGATGATGATCTGCCCTTCCGTCGGCTCCTCCAGTCCGGCGATCATGCGCATGGTGGTGGTCTTGCCGCAGCCCGAGGGGCCGAGCAGGACGAGGAATTCCTCGTCGGCGATGTCGAGCGACATGTGTTTGACGCCGGTGAAGGCGCCGTAGCGCTTGACGATGTTCTCAAGTCGGATGGAAGCCATGTCTCAGCCCTTGACCGCGCCCATCGTCAATCCGCGCGAGAGGTGCTTCTGGATCAGGATCACGAGGATCAGGATCGGCACGAAGGCGAGGAAGGAGACGAGGGCGATTGCATTGTAGATCACGCCGTCGGAGCCGCCGGTGAAGTTCGCCAGCGCCACGGACATGGTGTAGGCTTCGGACGTCGAGGCGATGAGCAGCGTGAACAGGAATTCGTTGATGGCGAAGATCGCCGCGATCACGGCGGCGGTGATGATGCCGGGCAGGCAGGCCGGCACGATGATCTCGCGCAGGATCGTGAGATCGCCGGCCCCGTCGGTGCGCGCGGCATCCTCGAGCTCCTTGGGGATGTCGAGCATGTAGCTGCGGATGATCCAGGTCACGAGGCTGAGGTTGATCGCCGCATAGACCAGCATCAGCGCCCACACGGTGTTGAGCAGCCCCAGCTCCCGGAACAGGAAGAAGATCGGCACGGCGACAATGGCGGGAGCCATCATGCGCGTCGACAGGATGTAGAAGCCGATGTCGTCGCGCCCCTTGAACTCGTAGCGCGACAGTGCGTAGGCGGCCGGGATCGCCAGCACCAGATCGATGACCACGGAACCGGCCACCGCGACGACCGAATTGCGCAGGTATTGCGCGATCGGCCAGTCGCTCATCAGCAGCCGCCAGGCGTCGAGCGAGAAGGTCGGCCAGTAGATCGGCTCCGGCACCACGATCTCCGTGCGCGGGCGAAAGCCGATGGTGAGGAACCACAGGATCGGGGCGAGGCACAGCAGCGCCCAGCCTCCCAGCACCAGATAGCGCAGCAGCCGGCTCTCTCCGCGCTTCCTTCGCAGGTTTGCCATGGTCAGGCCCTCCCCGAGTGGAACGCGCGCTTGACGACGGTCTGCGCGATCAGGATCGTCAGCGCCAGCATCAGCACGGAGGCGGCTGAGGCATAGCCGAAATTGAACATGCGGAAGCCCTGCCGGTAGATGAAGAAGCTCATCGTCTCCGTGGTTCCGCCGGGCGAGCCCTGCGTCATGATGTAGACATTTGTGAACATGGTGGTGATGTCGATGCCGCGCAGCGTCACCGCGACGACGATGATGGGGCGCATCATCGGCAGCGAGATGTTCCAGAAGATGGCGGGCCAGCTTGCGCCGTCGAGGCGCGCGGCCTCCTCGATCTCCTGGTCCTGTCCCTGCAGGGCGGCGACGAAGATGATGAAGAGGAACGGCGTCCATTGCCACACGTCGGCGACGATCAGCGTCAGCCGCGCGAGCGGCACGGAGCCCAGCCAGTCGACGTTGCGATCAACGACGCCAAGGCCCATCAGCAGGTCTGAGATGACCCGCCCGTCGTTGAACGCAAGCTTCCAGATGTAGGCGACGGCCGAGGGCATGAACAGCATCGGCATCAGGAAGATGATGCGCCAGCCGCGGATCAGCGGGTCGCGGTAGGCGAAATAGGCGAGCGCCATGGCGATCACCGTCTGCGCCGTCAGCGAGATGCCGCCGATGATGGCGGTGTTGCCGAGCGCGGCCCAGAACTCGCGGTCCTGGATGATGCGCTCGTAGTTGCCCAGACCCGTGAAGGTCCAGTTGACGAAGCGCACGACATAGAGGCTCTGGTAGATCGCGAAGATGCCGGGATAGAGCGTGATCGCCAGGAGATAGACGACTGCCGGGCCGACCAGCAGATAGGGGAACGCGCGCCGCAGCCAGGGCGAACGGCGGCGCACGGGCCGGGGAGCGCGGTCGGGGGCGGTCTGGACCGCCCCCCCGCTCCGGCTTTCTGATGCCAGTTGTGTCATCGGATCAGAACGGCAGGGCCTTGCCGGCACCGACATACATGCCCGGCGCGACATCGGCATAGGAAACGGGACCATTGCCGCCCGAGAAGCCGTTCTTTTCCATGATGGACTTCCATGCCGACTGGCCGTTCTCCAGCGCTTCCTTGGCCGAGATCTGGCCGGTGACGGCGCGGTTGATCTCGTTGCCGAGCACCTGTTCCATCTCGAACATGCCGGGCAGGCGCGGAGCGCACCAGGCGTGGTCGAGACTGTCGGCCCACACCTTCGCCGGCTGGCTGACCGCGCGCAGGCGCTCGTTCGCCAGCACCGACTTGTAGCCCGGACCGACGCCGTTGGCATTGGCCTCGTTCATGGCCATGATCGAGGAGGTGGTCAGGAAGGCGAGCATCAGGAACGCGCCTTCCGGGTTCTGCGAGGTCGCCGCGACGCAGGAGGTCGAGCCGGCGATGTTCGGCGGGGCGAAGACGCCGCCCTCGATGCGCGGCTCGTAGATCGTGACGAAGTCGCCGACGATCTTCGACTGGTCCGGGCGCATCGCCTGGGTGCCGCTGTCCTGCCAGGAGACCGAGGAGGCGAGCTGCCCGCCGAGCCAGGCGGCGCGATTCTCGCCCCAGCCGGCGCCGGCCGTGCCCTCGATGGCGTTCTTCTGGAGCGCCATGATGATGTCCATCGCCTTCATGCCGGCGTCGCTGGTCAGCATCGGGTTCCAGTTTTCATCGAAGAGCTGCAGGCCGGCCTGGGCGGCGATGTGCTCCCACGTGTAGGTGGCCCAGAAGCCGCGCGCCAGCATCAGTCCAACGCCGGCGACGCCGCCGCCGAGCTTGTTGGCCTCGGCGGAGATGCGGATCAGCTCGTCATAGGTCGGAACCGAGTTGGCCCGGTCGATCTCTCCGCCCAGGATCGGCTCCATGATCGACTTGCGCAGATGCACCATCTGGATGTCGCAGTCGAAGGGAATGCCGACGAGCTGGCCGCCGAAGTAGCCGTAGTTCAGCCGGTAGGTGTCATAGAAGTCGTCGAGCGGCAGGTTCCACTTGGCGGCATAGTCGTCGAGCGGCGCCAGGAAGCCCGGCGCGGCGAAGTCGCCGAGCCAGGGCGAGAAGAACTGCAGCGCGTCGAAGGAGGCGTTGCCGGAAATGAACTCGGCGACGGCCTTGTCGTAGAAGCTGTCGTCGGGGATCGGGACGAGCTCGACCTTGATGCCGGAGAGCTGCTCGAAGGGCTTCAGGCCCTCCGCCGCCGACTCCTGGTCCGCCGCGCCGATGGCGAAGCGCACCGTCTTGCCGGCCTGCTCGGTGCGGACCTTCTCCCAGTCGACCGTGCGGATCCAGTCCTTGGCCGGATCCCACAGCGGCTCGTTGGTCATGTCGTAGAGCTTGCGGTAGTCCTCGCGCACGTAGCCTTCGACCGAGATCCCGTCGAGAACGGACTGGATGTCGGGAAGCCCGGACTGGGCGAAGGCGGGCAGCTTGAGCCCCATGGTCGCGCCCGAGGCAAGCCCCAAGGCCGCGCCGGAGCGCAGGAACGAGCGACGGGAAACCCCCGTCTTCAGCATTGTCATTTCGTGCATCCTCCCAAGTGTCAGTAAAGCAGGTGCCCTGCTGCCCGACAAGCCGCTGCGGGGCGCGTCTTCCTCATGTCGCGCCCGGCCCGTCCGGGACCAGATGTGAACTTTCGTTACACAAAATGATAATGTGTGCATGACAAATCCGTGTCAACAGGATTTGAATTGGTAGATATGCTGCGTTGCAGCGTGAACTTTTGATTGACAGAAAAACAGATGTGCATACCTTTTCGTCACGGACTGGAGGAGAAAAAGCATGCCCACGAATGTCGCCCTGGCGGGTCTCGCCCGCGATCTGGCCACCCGCGCGGAAGCTGGAAAGCCGATCCGCATCGGGCTTGTCGGCGCTGGCGAAATGGGGACGGACATTGTCAGCCGCGTCGCCCACATGCAGGGAATTGCCATCGGCGCGATCAGCGAGCCGAAGCCCGGCGCGGCCGCCAAGGCGGTGGAGATCGCCTACGGCGACAAGCAGCGTTCCGTTGCGGCGACGACGCCTGATGCCGCCAACAAGGCGATGGAACAGGGCCGCGTCGCCGTTACCGAGGACGTCAACGTGCTGCTCGAATCGGGGTTGATCGACGTGGTCGTCGACGCCACCGGCATTCCCGCTGTCGGCGCCGAGATCGGCCTGGCGGCGATGGAGCGCGGCAAGCATCTCGTCATGATGAACGTCGAGGCCGACGTCACCATCGGTGCCTATCTGCGCGCCGAGGCCGAGCGGCTTGGCGTCGTCTATTCGCTCGGCGCCGGTGACGAGCCGTCGAGCTGCATGGAGCTGATCGAGTTCGTGTCGGCCATGGGTCACCGCATCGTCAGTGCCGGCAAGGGCAAGAACAACCCGCTCAACATCGACGCGACGCCGGATGCCTACGAGGAAGAGGCGGTGCGGCGGCACATGAACCCGCGCATGCTGGTCGAGTTCGTCGACGGCTCCAAGACCATGGTCGAGATGGCCGCCATCGCCAACGCCACCGGACTGGTGCCCGACAAGCCGGGCATGCACGGCCCCGCCTGCTCGCGCGAGGACCTCAACAAGGTGCTGGTTCCCGAAAGCGCCGGCGGCCTGCTGTCGTCGGCCGAAGGGCGTGTCGACTACACCATCGGCAAGGGCGTCGCGCCGGGCGTCTTCGTCGTCGCCGAGATGGACCATCCGCGCATCTGGGAGCGCATGGAAGACCTGAAGATGGGCAAAGGGCCCTATTTCACCTTCTTCCGTCCCTACCACCTGACCTCGCTGGAGGTGCCGCTCACCTGCGCGCGCGTCGTGCTCTACGGCAAGGCGGACATGGTGCCGATGGCCCGGCCCGTCGCCGAGGTCTGCGCCGTCGCCAAGCGCGATCTTCAGCCGGGCGAGACGCTCGACCAGATCGGCGAGTACTGCTACCGCGCCTGGATCATGACCGTCGAAGAGGCGCGCGCCGCCTCGGCCACGCCCTGCGGCCTGCTTGCCGGGGCGAAGGTCACGGCGCCGATCCGCAAGGGCGAACTCATCACCTCCGCCAACGCGGCCGTCCCCGCCGACAGCCGCATCGCCGCGCTGCGCGCGCGCCAGGACGCGATGCTGGGACTTTGAGATGACAGCGACAGAAAAGACCGGCGAGGCTGACAACCGGCCCTTCGCCATTCGTTCCTACGCACCCGAGAAGCTGCGCGAGGCGCTGCGGCGCATGTATCTGATCCGCCGCTTCGAGGAAGGGGCGGAGGAGAGCTACATGCGTGGGCTGATCCACGGCACCATGCACCTGTCGATCGGGCAGGAGGCAAGCGCCATGGCCACCTGCATCGAGCTCGGCGATGCCGACAAGATCACCTCCACGCACCGTGGCCACGGCCATTGCATTGCCAAGGGCGCGGATGTGGGGCGCATGTTCGCGGAGTTCTTCGGCAAGGAGACGGGCTATTGCCACGGGCGCGGCGGATCCATGCACATCGCCGATGTGGCGACGGGCAACCTCGGCGCGAACGGCATCGTCGGTGGCGGCCTGCCCATCGCCGTCGGATCGGCGCTGTCGTCCAAGCGCCTTGGCCGGCCGGACGTGACCATCTGTTTCTTCGGCGATGGGGCCAACAACGAGGGAGCCTTCCACGAGGCGCTCAACATGGCCTCGATCTGGAAACTGCCGGTCGTGTTCGTCTGCGAGAACAACAAATACGGAATGTCGACCTCGGTGGAGCGCTCGACGGCGGTCGCGCGGATCTCTGAGCGGGCAAGCGCCTATTCGATGCCCGGCGTTACCGTCGACGGCAATGATTTCTCGGCGGTCGCCGAGGCGGTCCACCAGGCGGTCGCCCGGGCGCGGGCGGGCGAGGGGCCGAGCCTCGTGGAAAACCTCACCTACCGCTGGCGCGGGCATTCCAAGTCCGACCGCAATCGCTACCGGACGAAGGAGGAGATCGAGGAGTGGATGGCCGGCGATCCGATTCAGCGTTTCCAGAAGGAACTGATCGCCCACGGCATTCTCGACGAGGCGGGCGCGGGCGAAATCGCGGAGAGCGCGGAACGGACGGTTCGCGAGGGCATCGAGTTCGCCAAGGCGAGTGCTGCGCCCGATCCGGCCGATCTTGCCGCCCATGTCTATGCCGACAGCCATGCCGGGGTCTGAGATGAACAAGACTGTGCAGGCGGACGAGGTCCGCACGCTTTCCTATGCCGAGGCTATCCGCGAGGCGATGGCGCTGGCGCTCGAGAGCGATCCGGCGGTGGTGCTGATGGGCGAGGACATTGGCGTCTATGGCGGCGCCTTCCAGGTGACGCTGGATCTGGTCGAGCGTTTCGGTCCGGAACGGGTGATGGATACGCCGATCTCCGAACTTGGCGGCGCGGGTGTCGCCGTCGGCGCGGCGCTTACCGGCCTGAAGCCGATCTTCGAGTTCCAGTTTTCCGACTTCGCCGCGCTCGCCATGGAGCAGATCGTCAACCAGGCGGCGAAGCTGCGCTACATGCTGGGTGGCGAGGCCGCCGTGCCGGTCGTCTTCCGCATGCCCTCCGGCTCGGGAACCGGGGCCGCGGCCCAGCACAGCCAGAGCCTGGAAGCCTGGTTCGGCCATGTTCCGGGTCTCAAGGTGATTCAGCCTTCGACGCCGGAGGACGCCAAGGGACTGCTGCTTGCCGCCCTGGCCGATCCGGACCCGGTGGTGATCTTCGAGCACAAGCTGCTCTACAAGATGAAGGGTCACGTGCCGGCCGGCCATTACACGACGCCCATCGGCAAGGCAGCGGTGCGCCGCGAGGGCTCCGATGTCACCATCGTCGCCGCCTCGATCATGGTGCACAGGGCGCTGGAGGCGGCCGAAAGGCTCGCCGCGGACGGAATTGATTCGGAAATCGTCGATCTGCGATCCATTCGCCCGGTGGACCGCGAGACCATCCTCGCCTCGGTGCGCAAGACCGGCAAGCTGGTGCTGGTGCACGAAGGCGTGAAAAGCTACGGCATCGGCGCGGAAATCAGCGCCATGGTCGCCGAAAGCGATGCCTTCGACTTCCTCGACGCGCCGATCCTGCGTCTGGGCGGAGCCGAAACGCCGATCCCCTACAACCCGGACCTGGAGCGCGCCGCCGTGCCCCAGACCGACACGATCGAAGCCGCCGTGCGCCGGCTCGTGCGCCGCGAGGTCTGACGATGCCCGTCGAAGTCATCATGCCCAAGGTGGACATGGACATGACCCATGGCACCGTTTCCGTGTGGCACGTCGGCGAGGGCGAGACCGTGGCCAAGGGCGCGGCGCTGTTCGATATCGAAACCGACAAGGCGGCCATGGAGGTGGAGGCGCCCGCTGCCGGTCGTCTCCACCACATTGTGGCGCGCGAGGGCGATCGGGTCGCCGTTGGCGCGCCTGTCGCCTGGCTCTACGCCGAAGGGGAAACCGTCGGCGATCCGCCTGCCGCAACACCTGACGCCGCGCCCCGTGCGGCGTCATCCGACGCCGAACCCTCCCACCCCGGGGCGGCGGTGGACGCGCGCGAGGCCGCTTCGGCCGCTGGCGCTCCAGCGGCTGCGGGGATGTCGGGCGGTGGCCCGGAGGGTCGCCGGTCTCTCCCTGCCGGCGATCTTCCGGCCGCCCGTCCGGACGGCGGCATTTTGAACGGTGACCTGCGGCTTCGCGCCACGCCGGCGGCACGGGCGGCTGTCCGCGCCTGCGGGTTCGAGCTCGCCGATGTGCCGGGAACCGGCCCGCGCGGACGCATCCAGAAGGACGATGTCGCCGCTCTTGCGCGCCAGCCGTCATCGGCGGGGATCGCCGGGGCCGGGGGAGCCACCGCCTTTGCCGCGGAGCCGGGGCCGCTTGCTGTGACCCGGCGTGGCAATGGCGCCGGTCTGCCGCTGGTGCTGCTGCACGGCTTTGCCGCCGACAGCCAGTCCTGGGCACCGCTCGCCAGCACGCTGGGGGCGGAGCGCACGATCGTGCGCATCGACCTTCCCGGCCACGGCCGTTCGCCGAAGCGGCGGATTTCCGGTTTTCCCGGACTTGCGCGGATGATCGTCGAAGCCTTCGACGACGCCGTTCGCGACCTTGGACCGGTGCATCTCGTCGGCCATTCTCTGGGCGGGGCGCTCGCTCTTGCCCTTGCCGACATTCGTCCGCGCAAGGTCGCGAGCCTGTCGCTGATATCGCCCGCCGGCCTTGGCCCGGAGATCGACGCGGCGACACTGTTCGGCGTTGCCAGGGCGAGCCGCGAGGAAAGCCTGGGTCCCTGGTTGCGCCGGCTGACGGCCGAGCCCGAGGCGACAAGCGACGCCTACATCCGCGCCGCCATGGCCTCCCGGCGCGATCCGGCGCTTCGGGCGTGCCAGCTCGCCATGGCGGAAAGCCTTTTTCCCGACGGGGTTCAGGCCTTTGACCTGCGCCCTGCGCTTTCGCGGCTGGATCTGCCCGCGCAGATCCTCTGGGGGCGGCGAGATCACATCCTTCCCTTCAGGCAGGCGCTTGCCGTTCCCGGGGATTTCGGTATTCATCTGCTTGGCGGTGCGGGCCATGTTCCGCAGATAGAATGCCCTGATCGCGTCGCGCGGATCCTGACACGGCTCTTCGCCGGGGTCGCGGCCTCCGCCTGATCGGATCCGGCCGGGAAGGAGCCTTGCACATGCAGCCAGCGTCAAATGCCATCGGCGCTCAGAGCGAGGCCGATCGCCTGCGCGCGCGCGCCGTCTGGCTCTACCATGTCGAGGGCTGCACCCAGAACGAGATCGCCCGCCAACTCGGCATCAACCGGGTGATGGTGGTGCGGCTGCTTGCCGATGCCCGCCGTCGCAACGAGGTGCGGGTGACGATCTCCGCGCCGCTCGCCGAACTGGTCGAACTCGAGCGTGGCGTCGAGACCCGCTACGGCATCGCGCGGGTGATCGTCGCGCCCTTCGCCGATCCGGACGGCGATCCGGTGAAGGTGATCGCGGCGGCGGCGGGAACCTTCATCTCGTCGGAGATGAAGCCTGGCATGACGGTCGGCGTCGGCTGGGGACGCACCCTCTACAACACGCTGCCCTTCATCGTCGGCCAGACGCTCGACAACTTCCGCGTGGTGTCGCTTCTCGGCGGCATCGCGGCGGCCCGGCGCTTCAACCCGGCCGAATTCGCCTGGCAATTTGCCGAGCTTTTTCAAGGGGAAGGCTTCCTGATACCGGCACCCGCCGTGGTCGATAGCCCGGAGACAAAACACGCACTGCTGGAGCGTTGCGGCCTGGCCGCGATCTTCGAGATGGCCGACAAGCTCGACATGGCGCTGATCTCCGTCGGTGGCATCTCGACGCTGACGACAAGCTACCGGACCGGATATCTGTCGGAGGCCGACCGCCGCTCGCTGATCGATGCCGGGGCGGTGGGCGACGTTCTCTACAATTTCATCGGCGAGGGCGGCGAGACGGTCGACCACGAGGTCAACCAGCGGGCGATTTCGGTCAGCCTGTCGCGCCTGCGCCGGACGCCGGAGCGGGTCCTGATCTCCGGCGGCAAGGAAAAGCTGGTGGCATTGCGCGCCTCGATCCGCACGCTGGAGCCGACCGTGCTCATCACCGACGAACAGTCGGCGCGCTGGCTCATCGGCTAGAGCCTTCTGAAATCCCAAGTCTTTTCGTGCTTTCAACCGCCCATGGCGGCGCGCGTCGCGAAGGCGACGATGGCGATGGCGAGCACGCCGAGGGCGAGGACAAGCGGCAGCGGCAGCCGCGCCGCGCCGGTTCCGCCGTGTCGGCCCGGATCGGCGCTTCCGGCAAGGATCGCGGCGCCGATCAGCAGCAGGGCGAGCACCGTGCCGAGCTGCTCGAGCAGGCTCAACAGCGGCGGCATGGCAACCGGCGAGACCGGGAATATCCCGGCGAGATCGGCGACATAGACCGCGAGGAAGCCGAGGCCGCACAGCCCGGCGAGCCCTGGTGCGCGGATCCTTCCGGCAATCTGAAGACCCGCGATCACGAAGCTGCCGATCCCCAGAACCGTCAGGAAGATGTTGAAGGCGCCAAGCACCAGCGGGGAATAGGCGGAAAAGTCGCGCGTCTCGACGGGGCCTCCCGGCACCATCAACGTCAGGTTCGCGGCGGAAAGCGCGAGCAGCAACGTCACCGTGAGGCGGCGCGCATACGGGGACAGTGTCATGGGATCCTCAGCGCTGCGAAATCGCGACCATGGTGCCGACGCCGATGAAGGCGCCGCCCGTGACGCGGTTGAAGACACGCCCCCAGCGCTCGAGAAAGGGCGCGAGCCGGCCGGCGGCGCCGGCGAGGACAAGTTCATAGGCGAACTCGATGACGGCATAGGTGCCGGCGAAAATGGCGAACTGCACGAGCAGCGACACACCCGGCTGCATGAACTGGGGCAGGAAGGTGGAAAAGAAGATCAGCGCCTTGGGGTTCGACAGCGCCACGAGCATTCCCTGCGAGAAGGTGCGGGCCCGGCTGATCTGTCGGCTGGCACGGGGATTGCCGGTCTCCTCCTCGAGCCGCGCGGCGAAGGCGGGCGAACGCCAGAGCTTGACGCCGAGCCACACCAGATAGGCCGCGCCAATCCATTTCACCAGTGAAAACAACACCTCCGAGGTGAGCATCAGTGCGCCGAGGCCGGCCAGCGAGGCGCCGATCAGCAGCGTCACGCCGGTGATCGAGCCGAGCGCGGTGAAGACCGTGCGGGAGAAACCGTAGCGGACCCCGTGGTTGAGGCACAGCAGCCCGTTGGGGCCCGGCGTTATGGAGAGGGCGCAGGAGGCGAGAAGATAGACAAGCCAAAGGTCGAGGCTCATGACGCAGGCCTTTCTTGATAAAGCGCCTCCGCCATCCGGCCGGGCGCGGCGCACATCGCGTACAATCTATGCAATCTCGCGGCATTTCGTGCAATCGGGCGACGTGATTTTCGAAAATCTGTCTCTCGATTGCGATGAAAAAAAAGGGCCGCCGGATGATGTCTTCCGGCGGCCCTCCTCATGTCGTTGTCCGGCTTGTCCCCGGGCGGATCACTCCGCCGGTTTGCCGGAGGCGTTCGCCGTCGTCTCGGCCGTGTCATGTGTCGCGTCGCCACGGCCGACGAGGCGCATGACGAAGACGAAGAACACGGGCACGAAGAACACGGCGAGCACCGTGCCGGAGATCATGCCGCCCATGACGCCGGTGCCGATGGCGTTCTGGCTGCCGGCGCTGGCGCCGGAGGCGATGGCGAGCGGCACCACGCCAAGCGTGAAGGCGAGCGACGTCATGATGATCGGACGGAAGCGCAGGTGCGCCGCCTCGATCGTCGCCTCCATCATCGTCTTGCCTTCGGCCATCAGGTCCTTGGCGAACTCGATGATCAGGATCGCGTTCTTGGCCGAGAGGCCGACGATGGCGATCAGACCGACGGTGAAATAGACGTCGTTCGGCATTCCGCGCAGCGTGACGGCCGTGACCGAGCCGATGACGCCGAGCGGCACCACCAGCATGACGGACACGGGGATCGCCCAGCTTTCGTAGAGCGCGGCCAGCAGCAGGAAGACGAAGAGCACGCTGAGGCCGATGAGATACGGCGCCTGCGAGCCCGACTGGATCTCCTGCAGCGACTGGCCCGTCCATTCGTAGCCGAAGCCCTG
Source organism: Stappia sp. ICDLI1TA098 (assembly GCF_054880955.1). NCBI lineage: Bacteria > Pseudomonadati > Pseudomonadota > Alphaproteobacteria > Hyphomicrobiales > Stappiaceae > Stappia > Stappia sp. ICDLI1TA098. Next base: position 694,593 of record NZ_JBTZBT010000002.1, on the reverse strand, counting down.
CGGCAGCGCCGAGGCGAGCCGCTCCATCTCGGTGATGGCGTCGCCCGACGAATAGCCGGGAGCCGCCTCGCCGGAGATGCGGATGGAGGGATAGCCATTGTAGCCGACGATCTGAGCCGGCCCCTTCGTCCACTCCGCCGTGGCGAAGGAGGACAGCGGCACCATTCCGCCGTTCTGGTTTCTGACGGACAGCTGCAGCAGGTCCTTTGTCTGCATGCGCTTCTCCTGCTCGGCCTGGATGGTGACGCGCTGCATGCGGCCCGAGTTGGGGAAGTCGTTGACGTAGGACGAACCGAGATTGGCCGAGATCGTCGCGTTGACGTCGGAGAAGGCGATGCCGAGGGCGTTGGCCTTCTCGCGGTCGATGTGGAGGTTGACCTGCGCCGCGTCGGGCAGGCCGTCGACGCGCAGATTGGTGATGATCGGGCTGGCCGCGGCCGCCGCCATCAACTGCTCGCGCGCCTGGGCCAGCGCCTCGGTGCCCCGCCCGCCGCGGTCCTGCAGGCGGAAGGTGAAGCCGTTCGAGGTGCCCAGGCCCTGAATCGCCGGCGGCGAGAGCGCGAAGGAGATCGCGTCCTTGATCTGGAAGAGCTGGCCGTTGCCCCGGCCGGCGATGGCGCCGGCGGAATCCTCGGGCCCGCGTTCCGACCAGTCCTTCAGCGTGACGAAGGCAAGGCCCGCATTCTGGCCGGTTCCCGAGAAGGAGAAGCCGAGGATGCCGACGATGCGGGTCACCGCGCTTTCCTTGCCGAAGATGCTCTCGACCGTCTGCATCACCTCCAGCGTCCGGTTGGCGCTGGCTTCCGGCGGAGCCTGGACGTTGACGAGCAGGAAGCCCTGATCCTCGACCGGCAGGAACGAGGAGGGAAGGCGCATGAACGCCCAGCCCAGGCCGACGAGCAGGGCCAGGTAGATCACCATCATCCGGCCGGCGCGCTTCGTCATGAAGCCGACGATCCCGCCATAGCCGCGGGTCGTCTTGTTGAAGCCCCGGTTGAACAGGCCGAAGAAGCCGCGCTTCTCGTGGTGTTCGGCGGGAACCGGCTTGAGGATGCTGGCGCAAAGCGCCGGTGTGAAGGTCAGCGCCAGGAAGCCCGAGAACAGGATGGAGACCACCATGGTCAGGCTGAACTGCTGGTAGATCACGCCGACGGCGCCGGGGAAGAAGGCCATCGGCACGAACACCGCCGTCAGCACCAGCGTGATGCCGATGATCGCGCCGGTGATCTGGGTCATCGCCTTGCGGGTCGCCTCGCGTGGCGACAGGCCTTCCTCGGCCATGATGCGTTCGACGTTCTCGACAACGACGATGGCGTCATCGACGAGAATGCCGATCGCCAGCACCATCGCGAACATGGTCAGCACGTTGATCGAGAAGCCGGACGCCAGCATCACCGCGCAGGTTCCGAGCAGGGCGACGGGCACCACGAGGGTCGGAATGACCGTGTAGCGGAAGCTCTGCAGGAACAGGAACATCACCACGAAGACGAGGGCAACGGCCTCGATCAGCGTGTGAATCACCTTCTCGATCGATGCCTCGACGAAGGGCGTCGTGTCATAGGGAATGTCGTAGGTGATGTTCTCGGGGAAGAAGCGCGAAAGCTCCTCCATCTTCCCGCGGATCGCCTCGGAGGTCGCCATGGCGTTGCCGGTCGGCGAAAGCTGGATGCCGATCGCCGCGCTCGGCTTGCCGTTGAGGCGGGTCGAGAAGTTGTAGCTCTCGCCGCCGATCTCGATGCGCGCCACGTCCGACAGACGCACGGTCGAGCCGTCCGGGTTGGCGCGCAGCACCACGTCGCCGAAGGCCTCGATGGAGCTGAGCTGGCCCTTGACCTGCACGGTGGCGGAGATCTGCTGCGTGATCGGGTTTGGCTGGGCGCCGATGCGTCCTGCTGCGACCTGGGCATTCTGGGCCTGGATGGCGGCGATGACATCGTTGGACGTCAGGTTGAGGCCGAGCATCTTGTCGGGATCCATCCAGACGCGCATGGCGCGCTGGGTGGCGAACAGTTCGGCCTTGCCGACGCCGTCGACGCGGCGCAACTCGCCAATGACGTTTCGGCTGACGTAGTCGCCGAGGCCGATGACGTCGAGCGATTCATCGGCGGACGTGAGCGCGATCACCATGAGGAAGCCGGCGCCGGCCTCCTCGACGTCGATGCCCTGCTGGGTGACGGCCTGCGGCAGGCGCGACTCGACGCGGCGGATCGCGTTCTGCACGTCGACGGCCGCCTGGGAGACGACGGTGCCGGGGCGGAATGTCGCCGTGATCGAGATGCGGCCGGAGGATTCCGATGTGGATTCGAAATAGATCAGGCCTTCGACGCCGTTGATCTCTTCCTCGATCGGCCGTGTCACGCTGAGGTACACGTCCTCGGGCGAGGCGCCGGGATAGTTGGTCGAGATCTGGATCTGCGGCGGAGCCACGCTTGGATATTGTGAGATCGGCAGGAAGGGGATCGCGATCACACCGCCAAGCGTGATGAAGATCGCGATCACCCAGGCAAAGACCGGCCGGTCGATGAAAAAGGACGGCATGTCAATCCAACCTTGCAAGCTCCGTGCGCGGATCGCGGAGAGACGCGCCGGACGCCGCGCGGGCGGCGGGGATACGAGGCGCGGGCGCCATTCGGCGCCCGGCGGGCGAAGCGGGCGGGGGAGGCCGCGACCGCTGGAGAGGCAACGGCCGCCGAGGGGCGGCGGCCGTCTTGTTCGTGTTACTTGACCGCCACGGTGGCCGGATCGATGGGCTTCCACGGCGTGGCGGACACGGGAGCGCCCGGACGCAGCTTCTGGAAGCCCTCGACAACAACCTTGTCGCCGGCCTTGAGACCCTTGGAGATGATCCAGCGGGTGCCGACGACGCGGCCGGCCTCGATGGAACGCAGCTCGGCCTTGTTGTCGCTCGTGACCACATAGATCTGCGCCTGGCCGCCGGCGTTGCGCTGCACCGCCTGCTGCGGCACGGCGAGAGCCTCCGTTGCCACGCCCTGCTCGATCTGCACGCGCACATACATGCCCGGCAACAGGTCGACCTTCGGGTTGGGGAACTCGCCGCGCAGCGTGATCTGGCCGGTTGTGGCATCCACCGCCGCTTCCGAGAACAGCAGCTTGCCTTCGTGCTCGTAGGGAGTGCCGTCGTCATAGAGCAGGTGCACCGTCAGCTCGCTCGCGGCGTTGCCGTTCGGCGTGTTGCTGGCGAACAGACGGCGCAACTGGCGCAACTGGTTGGCCGACTGGGTGAAATCGGCATAGACCGGGTCGAGCTGCTGGATGGTGGCCAGAATTTCCGAGCCGCCGGAGCCGACAAGCGCGCCCTCGGTCAGCAGCGCACGGCCGATGCGCCCGGAGATCGGGGCGCGGACCTCGGTGTAGTGCAGGTTCAGCTCGGCCGCGGCGAGCCCCGCCTGGGCCTGGGCGACATCGGCATCGGCCTGGGCCAGGGTCGCGACCGCGCTCTCGAGCGCGGAGGCGCTGGCGACATTGCGTTCGCGCAGCTCCTTCTGCCGGTCCGCCTGCTGGCGGGCCTGGAGCTGTGTGGCCTCGGCGCGCTGCAGCGTCGCCTTGGAGCTTGCCACCTGCACCTTGAACGGCTCCGGATCGATGCGGTAGAGCACGTCGCCTTCCTTCACCATGCCGCCCTGCTCGAAGACGCGTTCGACCAGAATGCCGGAGACGCGGGGGCGCACCTCGGCAATGCGGGTCGCGGCGATGCGGCCGGGAAGCTCGTTGGTGATCGGGATGGTCTCGGGCTGGACCTCGACAATGCTGACGCCGACAGGCGGCATCGCCGGCGCGCCGCCCTGGTCCTTTGTCTGGCTCTCGTCGTTGCAGCCGGCCAGGAGCGCGGCCGCCGCCAGAATGACGATCAAATTCTTTCTCATTCAGTCGACCTCTTGGACATACGAGGGGCGTCCGGTCGCTGTTCGACCAGCCAGCCAATTTCCGAAAGCAGGGTTGCGCGCTCCTCCGGCGCCCAGCTGTGCAGTCCCAGCCATTCCATCGAACGCAGCCCCTCCAGGGCCAGGAACGCCAGCATGGCTCCGCGCGGGTTCTGCGACGTGGAACGAATGTCGCAGAGCACGTCGCTGTAGGCCTGCCTGATTGGCTCGCACAGCTCCTCTTCCTGTGCAAGCGCGGCCAGCAGGCCGAAAGTCATGGCGCGGTCCTGGTTCGAGACCGGATCCGCGGCCAGGGCAATGCGCCCGTGAACGACGGCGTTGGGAGCGCCGCCAAGGCTCTCGGCGACCCGTCGCGCGTCGCCTTCCTTTTCCGCCACCTTGCGCTCGATGAGGGCACGGATCAGGGCGGACTTGTTGCCGAAGTCGTAGAGCACGCTTGCCTTGCTGATGCCAGCCTCGGTGGCGACCGCCTCGAGCGTCAGACGCGTGGCGCCGTCGCGTGTGACAACACGCGCCACCGCATCCAGCAGGGCCTCGCGGCAGATCGTGCGTTTGCGGCCCATGCCGTCTCCGGATAATTTCCAACCGGACGGTTATATATATGTGCTTCGCGGCGAAGAAAAGGTGTTTCTGACGAGTTATCGAAATCGTCAGACCGCCATTCGCCCGGCTGTTCGCCTGCCGCGACAGCCGTCGGCGCGCTTGGCGCATACCGTTGCGGCAGATCCGCGTTGCAGCTTGAGGTGGAAAGCGTCGACACGGAGCATTGACCGCTTGTCGGCCTGCCTCTTAAACTCGCCGCGGCCCATTTTTTTCTTCGTCAATCGTGGATATCTCATGCCCCTTTCTTCCTTCGTTGCGGTTGCCTGCGCGCGCCGTTTTTTCCGCGCGGGCCTTGTCGGTGCGGTTCTCCTGTCGGCGGCTCTCGTTTCCGGCTCCGCCGCGCTGGCGCAGTCGGCCGACGCACCCGCTGCTGGCGGCGACAAGACGCCGGCCAATTGGGTGGTGCAATGCAGCGAGCCCAAGGACGACACCCCCAAGCACTGCCGCGCGCTGCAGAACATCGTCATGAAGGACAGCGGCCAGCGGCTTCTGACCATCGTCGTCGAGCCGCGCGAGGGCGCGCCGAACCATGCCCTGGTGCTGGCGCTGCCGCATGGCGTGTTCCTGCCGGCGGGCGCGGTGATCAAGGTTGACGACAACAAGGAAGTGCCGCTCGTCATCCAGACCAGCGACGCCAACGGCGCTTATGCCGGCATGGCCATTTCCGACGAGCTGCTGGCGCAGATGAAGAAGGGCGAGCGGCTGGTGATCGGCTTCAAGACCGCCCAGCAAAAGGATCTCGCCATTCCGGTGACGCTGATCGGCTTCACTGCCGCCTACGGCCAGCTCAAGGGCTGAGCCGCCGCAGCACGGGCTTTGCGTCACTTCCAGAAAAATGGGGCCGGCCGGGACGTGATGTCCTGGGCCGGCCCCTTTGCGTTTCACGCCGCGTCCTCCGGTTCGAGCACGAGATGCGGCACGCCGTCAGAGGTCCGGCTCGGCGAGCGCCCGTCCGCGCCGACCAGTGCGTTCACCTGTCGCCGCAGCGCCGAGAAACTGTCGAAGCGGACGACGTCGACGGGTGCGTCGAAGCGCACGGTGACCCGGTGGCGGCCGGAGCCGGCGCGCGCGATCGCGGTGATCTCGCCGCGAAAGGCCTGCCCGAGATAGCGCCCGCGCACCCGCTGGCCGAGGCGGAAGGGCTCCGCCGGCCCGCCCTCCCCGGCGTCGGAAAGCCGGGCGTGCAGCGTGTTCCAGTCCCGGGCGCCGTGCTGCTGCGCCACCAGTTCGAGCGCCTCGGCATGGCCGATCTCGGTGCCTCGGCGCGCGAGTTCCCTGCGCAGCGCCTTTGCCTGTGCCTTCGCCTCGGCACGTGTCGGAACGCTCATGCCGCCCTCCCTTGCGTGGCAAGCCCGAACCCGCCGGTCGTCGGTGTCCTGCGCCAGGCGTCGATCAGGATCGCCGCGGCAACGAGCCCGACCGCCGCGTCGGCGAGCGGGAAAGCGTACCAGATCGCGGCGCTGCCCCGGAAGGTGGCGAGCGCGGTGATCAGGACGGGCACGAGCAGGAACGGCTTCACCAGCGTGAGCGCCGCAGCCCGCAGCGGCTGGCCGACCCCCTGGAAGTAGAAGGCCAGCACCAGCACCGGCCCGGTGAGGACGTAGAGCCCGGCCATGGGCCGCAGGATCGCGCCCGTGAGCCCGATGACCTGCCGGTCGCCGACGAAAAAGCCTCCGACCGCGTCGGCGTTGCCGAGACAGAGCGCCTCAAGGCCCAGGCAATAGGCGAGGGCGATGGCCAGCGCCAGCCGCAGGACCTGGTCGCAGCGCCGGTGCTGTCGCGCACCGGCGTTGGCCCCGACGATGCTCTGGGTGGAAAGCGCCAGCGCCATCAGCGGCAGGAAGGCGAAGCCGAACAGGCGGGTGACGATGCCATAGGCGGCGATGACGGCGGCGGTGTCGTCGCCCGCGCTTGCCCGCACGGCTGCGATCGCTGTTGCCGAAACAAGGGCGATGCCGACGAAGCCGAGGCTGACGGGGGCTCCAAGCGCCAGGATCCGGCTCCAGCCCCCGTGCCAGCGATTGCGCCACAGCGCCGCGAGCCGTACTGGATGTGCTCCGCGCAGGCGCAGGCCGACCAGAAGGGCGAGACCGAGCGCCTGGGCCAGCACCGTGCCGGCGGCCGCGCCGGCGACGCCGAGCCCGAGGCCGATGACGAGCAGCGCGTTCAGCGCGATGTTGGCGAGCGTGACGACGACCGAAAGCGCCGCCACCAGCCCGGCCCGCCCCTCGTTGCGCCAGGTATCGGCATGCACGGCGAGCAGGAACTGGACGGGGGTGCCGAGGATCGTGATCGCCAGATAGATCCGGGCCATGTCCGCCACCGGGGGGGCTTCCGCCGCCGTCACCGCGACGAGGCGCGGCCCGACGGTGAAAAACGCCGCGATCAGCGCCAGAGACACACAAAGCGAGAGCCCGTGGGTGCGGGCGAAAAGCGCCTCGGCCTCGGTGCGCCCGCCGGCGCCCAGGTGGCGGGCGAGAAGGCTCGACATGCCGCCGCTGACAAGCGTCGACAGCGCGATCGCGAGCATGATGACGGGAAAGGCGAGGCTGACGGCGGCCATGGCGTCGGCGCCGACGAAACGGCCGAGAAAGACCGCATCGGCGATGCTCAGCAGGCCGTTCATGGCCATGACGACGGTCATTGGCAGCGCGGTGGCGATGAAGACCCGGCCGGGAGAACCGGTCAGAAAGGGGCTGTCCGGGGATGGCGTCGCGGGGCGGGTGACGCTTGGAGAGGGCCCTTTCGGGCGAGCACAGGTATCCCGAGAATGTCCGGCAGACATCTCTCACTCCTCATGGAGCGTCTCGACAGGGATGGGGGCCTGCATTGCCCACCGACGAAACGCTTCGAGGGTGAGGATCGTCTTGCGATGTCCGGCTTCACCGTGACTTTCGTCCGCAGGCGGCAGGTGCCGGAGACCTTAAGCCTGGCAGTTAGTCCACCCGGACGGGCCTTGTCAATGCGCAAGGCCCCGACCGTTGGCCTTCGGGCGGGGCGGTCGGGGCGGACGGTCAGCGTGGACGGTCGGGGCGCGGGAGACCGTCTTGCGCGGTCTGGTGTGCTCAGGCGGCTGCCGCGGACAGGCGCAACAGCGCCGGCCAGTTGCGCATCGACAGCAGGTGGCAGTAGATCACCGGCAGCGCGCCGGCGCGGCGCAGGTCGAGGAAGGCCTCGTCGCTGAGCGCGTTCAGCCGCTCTTCCTCGACGACACGGAAGTCGTTGACCGTCAGGACCTCGCCCGAGGGCAGGGTGAAGCGGCCTTCGTTCTGCACCAGCAGATCGTGCTCGGCGATCTTCGCCAGCATGGCCTCGCTCTCGCGCGCCTCGCGCTGGAAAGCCATGCAGAACTCGAGTGCCTTGCGCGCGATCTCGGCTGCCTCGCCGTTCTCGAACAGCGGCGTCTCCGCCTTGTTGCTCACCTTGTCGCTGGCCATGTCGAGGCAGAGCGTGAACTCGCTGCCATCGTCATTGCGCGCCAGGATGAAGGGATAGCGGCGCACATAGGAGGGAATGTAGGTGTCCGCCGCCCAGGCCCCGTCCGCATCGACGAAGAGATTGCGGTCGCGGCGCAGGCCGAGGACGGCGATCGCGGCGGGCGGATTTGTGCCGGCGGCGAAGACCACCGGATAGTGCAGCGACAGCGGGGCGAACTCGACCGCGTTGACCGGCACGGCATGGATGCCGGCGGCGAAACGGTAGTCGGGGGCAAGCGAGACGCCAAGCTTCGCGTGGGTCTCCGAGCGCAGCGCCTCCGGGCGTTTGTAGAACAGCGGCAGGCTCGCGGTCCCCGTCGTTGCGGCGCCATTGGGGGCTGCCGGCGTTCCCGACGTGGTTTCTGCGTCTGTCATCTCAGATGTCCTTATCCGGGCGCTGCCGCGCGAATGGTCTGGTCGAAAATTGGATCGGGTGGAGTTCTAGCGTTCCTGATCGGCGTTGCCTAGGGGGGCGTACCGCGCAAGGCGCGAGGCGGATCCGCGCTTCCACCTCGGGTCGAAGCGCACTAGGATCGCCGCAGGTCGAATGGGGACGCGGCGAGCATGGGCGACACAGGGCAGGACAGGACGGAACCGGTTGCCGCCGGGTCTCATCGCGGGCGTGTGTTTCGCGGCGAGACCGTTGTCGTCGATGGCGGCGAGTTCCGCGATTGCGCCTTCGAGAACTGCCGCCTTGTCTATCGCGGCGGTGCGATTCCGGTGATTTCCGGCTGTCGGTTTCATGGCTGTGGATGGTCCTTCGCGGAGGCCGCGGCCAATACGCTGGCGATGCTCGCGGGCCTCAACCAGGGCGGCTTTACCGACCTGATCGGCGCCACGCTGGAGGGCATCCGCAGCGGTGCGGCCCTGTCTTCGGCGGCCGAGGCGCCGGTGAAGGGCGCAAGCGCCGGTCGGCGCGAACGGGTCATCGATCTTGGCTTCGGCGTCTTCCCGGTGCCGCGCATCGTGCGCAGGGGGCCGCAGGGGGCAAAGAACTGAAGCGCGGCAATGCGCGTCATACCAAAGGGGGATGCATGGCGGATCTGGAGCAACTGGCGGGCCTGACGGCCGAGCACTTCGAGGCGCGGATGGACCGCAAGGCGCGGATTTCCGCCAATGGCGAGACGATGGACCTGGCCATCGCCACGGTCACGCGGCTCAACCATGGCACCCGCGACGGCGGCGCTTTCTCCGTGCTGTTCGACGGACCGCCCACGCCGATGGTCGACCAGGGGCTGCATGAGGTCGAGATCGAGGGCGATGCGGCGCTGGCGCTGTTTCTGGTTCCCGTCTACCAGGACGAGACGGGAACCCGCTACGAGGCGGTCTTCACCTGATCCGCCTTCGCGCGTCCGCGAACGGTGCACGCGCAGGGTCAGCCGTTGGCGGCGTCCGCCGCCACAGTGCCCGGCCGCCAGCGCAGCAGATGATAGATGCCCTTGTCCTCGACGAGGACGAAGCCGAGCCGCCGGTAGAGGCCCATGGCGCGGTTGTTGTGCTCCACGTGAATGCCCACGGCACGTCCTTCCCTCTCCGCCATCGCGAGAACATCCGCCAGAAGCGCCGCGCCGAGGCCGTCGCCGCGCGCCAGCGGAAGCAGTGCGATGTCGATGATACGGATTTCCGAGGTCCAGCGCTCCAGATAGAGCCGGCCGATCGCCTCTCCCTCCCGCTCGATGATGAACCACGCGGCGTCGGGGTAGTTCTGCATGTAGTGAGTGTGCTGGGCGTGGAACTGCATGTCGAGGAAGGCGGCTTTTTCCGCCTCGCTCCAGGGCACGGGAGCGAGTTCCTCGGCGCGCGTCGACGCATATAGCCGGCTCAGGAACGCGAGATCCGCGCTACTGACGCCGTCGGCCGTGAAGGCGCGAAGGGCGAGACCCGCCCCGTGCGCCGACGGAAACTCCGCCGGCGTGAGGGGCGCGCCCACCGATGCTGCATCCGCGTTTGTCATCTCAGCTTTCGGGCGGGGTGAGATCGTGCACGATGCCGTAGGTGAGGATGCCGGAGGGAGCGATCTGGCTCCAGCCGGCCCCCCAAGTCGTCGAGTTCCGCGCGGCCTGGCTGATCACCGACACCGAGTTGTTCTGGGAGGCGCCCAGGAAATAGCTCAGCCGCCCGTCGGAATTGTAGTCCATCGCCGCCTCTCCGAAGCCGGACGCTGTCGCGATCTTCTCCCAGCCGTTCCAGCGCTGGCCCGCCACATGGGTCTGGAGGTTGGCCCATACGCCGCCGTCCTGCGCGACGCCGACCAGCATGATCAGGCCGTCACCGTCGAACCCGCTGGTCACATTGATCAGCGTGGCGCTGGTCAGGCCGGGCTTCGTCCATTCCAACCAGCCTTCCTCGTCGGGAACGGCCTGGCGCAACTGCGAGACCTCGTTGTCCGAGGACACCATGAAGATGTTGACCGCGTCCGTGTCGTCAAGAATGCCGCAGGGCAGCGATTTGGCCGTGCCGCTGGCGGCGTCGTCGACGCGCTGCCAGCCCGTCCAGTCGCCGAGGTCGAGCGCCTGCAGGGCCGTCTGCGCGTTCACGTAGACCGGGGTTTCGTCCGGGTTCCGACCGATGGCGATCAGCATGATGCGCCCGCTGGCGTCGTTGACGAGGCTGATGCGAGCCACGTCGCCGGCCGGCAGCCCGACCCAGGAGCTCCAGAGCGTTGCGGGCGGGACAAGAACCTCGACCGTGACCTCGATCGGCGTGTCCGTGCCCGGAGGCGTGACCGTTTCCGTCCGTGTCTCGGTGGTCATCGGGTTCTGGTAGCACCACCACACGATTCCGCTGTCGGCGTCGACGCCGTAAACCTCGACGCGTCCGGACGGGCCGCGGCCCAGGACAAGCTGCTGGAAACCGGCGAGGCCGTCGGGCATCCCCAGGTCGTGCGGCGCGTTCCAGCGCTGGCCGCCGCCTGGCGCCTGCTGGACGGTTTCGTCGATGTAGTGAACGGACGCGGGCGAGCCGGTGGTCTGGGCGACCATGGCAACGCGCCCGTCCAGCGTCGATCCGGTGCCGAGCACGATATAGGCGTACCCCGTGTCAACCGGTGTCAGCGTCCCGGTCCACGGGCCGTTGGGCGTGGCCTGCGCCGTCCAGACCAGCTGGTTGTTGTCGGCACTGATGCCGACCATCATCAGACGGGACAGTTCCGCGAAGGGGGTCTCGCCGACCTCGATGTCGATCAGGTCCCCATGCTCGCCGGGGATTTGCCGTGTCTGGCTCATGCGTGTTCTCCCTGTCTGCCGGCCGGGGCCGGTCGTCGCCTGTGGCCTGAAAGGGCACGCGGGATACTGAACCGCCCCGCGTGCCGGTCTCTCAACTGCGCGACGGATAGAGGCCCTGAAGCGCGATGATGAAATTCATCGCCAGATAGGGCTGCATGTTGTTGTGGGTTTGCGAACCGCCGGTGGCGGTGATCGTCTGGTACGCCATGTTCGTGTTCGCCGATCCGGTGGCGTAGGCCAGGCTTCTGGCCCGGCCGAACGTGACGGTGGACGACGGCTGGGCTTCGTCCGAAATCGCTGTGCTGGCGAAAAGCGAGTGCGAGTGGTTGGGCAACTCCGCCTCGGTCAGGGTCACCGTCTCGGTGCCGCCGCGCTCGCCGAGCCGGCGGGACGACAGGCCGGGGCCCCGCCCCGAGTGCATCGGCGCACGCCCTTCCATGTTGGGAAGTGCCGTCGTGGTGCGCCCGTCCCCGCCATAGGTGGTGCCGATAAGGGAGAACAGCGCCGTGTTCTGCGCAATCGGCAGAAGCTGACCGTTGCAGAAGGCCCAGCCGCGCGGGGCGAAATTGCCCGCGAAGATGCGGATTTCCGCGATGAAGGGTTCAGACATGACGGGCCTCCCTCAGTGCCGGCTCGGAAACACGCCGAAAAGCGCGATGATGAAATTCACGCAAAGATAAGGCTGTATGTTCGGGTGCGAGCGGCTGCCGCCCACATGGCTGAGCGCGTTCGGGGCCATGTTCGTGATCGGCGTTTCCGTCGTGAAGATCGGCGCGATCTGCTCGGAGAGCACCCGGCCCATCGGTGTATCGTCGGTGCCGGGGGTCTGCATCGCCCTGAAGTCATGGCCATGGCTCGGCATCTGGTTCACCGTCAGCGTCACCGTCTCCGCGCCGCTCTTGGAGCCGATGCGTCGCTCGGACAGTCCCGGGCCCTGGCCCTGGTGGAGGGGGATGCGCCCGCGCATGTCGGGCAGGCCGAAGGTGGTGCGGCCGTCGCCGCCGTAGATGGTGCCGAGCAGGCTGAAAAGGGCATCGTTCTGCGAAACGGCCAGCAGTTGGCCATCACAAAAGGCCCAGCCACGCGGGGCGAAGTTGCCCGCGAACATGCGGATCTCGCCGACATAGGGCTCTGACATGAATTGGGTCCTCCCGGAAAACGGTTTGGGCGGAATGCGCCTGGCGCTGTTTCAGTTGCGCGAGGGGAAAAGTCCCTGGATCGCGATGCAGAACGAAACCGTCAGATAGGGCTGCATGTTCTGGTGCGCCTGACTGCCGCCCACATGGATGACCGTGTTGCCGCGCAGGCTGGTGAGGTTCGCGCCGGGGTCCGTGTAGCCATCGGGAAGGTCGGCGAGATAGGCATTTTGCGGAACGGGCGTTGTGCCCGGACCCGAGATGGCGTCTGCCGTATGGGTGTGCTGCGGCATCTCGTTGACGCTGAGCGTATGGGTTTCCTCGCCCGACTTCTGCCCCTCGTTGTGAAAGGCGCCGCCACTGGATCGCCCGACGTGGATCGGCGTGCGTCCGCGCAGGTCGGGGAGCGCGAAGGTTGTACGGCCATCGCCGCCGTAGGTGGTGCCGAGCAGGGAATAAAGCGACTGGTTCTGGTTGATCGGCAGGATCTGGCCGTCGCAGAAAGCCCAGCCGCGTGGCGGGAAATTAAAACCCATCATGCGGACTTCCGCGAGAAATGGTTCTGCCATGGCGCATACCTCCCGTTCTGTGCCAGTAGGGGTATATTGTAAAAAATATCAATTACCGGTTGTGCTTGAAGGCGGATTCCGCCCCTGGCACCTTGCAGGTCTCCTGTTCACTCATGCGGCGTTGCCGCCGGCCCTTACGGGCAGGCGGCAACGATGTTGTAGCTGCCGTTGCTGCCGCCGAATGAAGGCGCGGTGAGCGTGTTGGTGCCGTTGAGCACGCCTGCGATCGCCGGGCCCGTGGAACTGCCCACGGGCGTTCCCACGAGGTTGAACGTGTGGCCGGTGTCCGACGTGACGTAAATGCCGCCGGCATGGGCCCCCTTGGGATCCGTGACGGTGTTGCCGGTGATCTCCGCGCACATCGAGCCGGTGTTGAGGTTGCCGGCGTCCATCTCGATGCCGGCAGCTGGGAAAGACGCTCCGGACGTGTAGGTGATCTGGTTGCCCGTGATCACCGCCTTGATGTTCTGCGTTCCACCACCGGGCTGGAAGAACCTGATGCCCGAGTCGTTGTAGTCACGGATGATGTTGTTGCTGACCACATAGCTGGCCGTGCCGCCGCCATCGGACAGGAACTGCATGGCAAACCCGTTAAAGCCGCCGCCATCACCGCCAGCACCGGACCCGATCGCACCGGCCGTGCCGATGGTGTTGGTCCGGACCTGCGAGGTCAGCGTTCCGCTGAAGGTGGAGGTGGTTTGGATCTTGACCGGGCTGATGCCTGAGCCGGCGCTGTAGATCGCGCTCATGTCATTGTCGAGAATGTCGAGGACGACCGTACCGGACCCGGAGAACCCGGCATTGACGCCAGCCCCGCCGCTGGTCGGGTTGCTGCCATGACGCTGGAAGGTGTTTCCGACACCCGTGCCGCCGATGTCGAGATCGAGGTTGGCGCTTTGGGAGGCGACGATCTGGATGTGATCGCCAAGGGCACCAGCGAATATGTTGTTGGTGATGGTGCCGTTGATTGTGCCGGCGTTCGCCTCGATGAGCAGCGCGTCATTGCCGAAGCCGGCGGTGGAATCATCGCCCGCGAAGATCGTGGCGCCCGAAATCGTCAGCGTGAGCGTGCCGGCGCTTCCGGTGTTGTCGATATCGATGGCGTTCTCGAAGCCGCCACGATAGGTGCCGCCGGAGATGATGACCGTTCCGCTGGCAGCGCTCAGGTAGACGCCGCCCTCGTTGGCGCCGTTGCCGTGATTGCCGATGAGGTCGACATTGGTGAGCTGAACGCCGGCGGTCGTCTGGCCGCGTACCGCGAAATTCGTGCTGGTATTGACCTGCATGTTGGCGAAGCGCACGTCGCCGGTGTTTTGCATCCAGATGCCGGTGTCGGTGCTGTTGACAAGCGTGCCGCCCGAGCCATCGGTGGAGCCGCTGCCCGTGACCGAGAAGATGCCCGTCGTTCCGGTGTTGACAAGTGAAACCGCGCGATCCGCGCCATTCGTCGAGACCGACTGCAGCGTGACACCGCTGGCCCCGATGGTGGTGCTGCTCAGATCGACACCCCGGCCGCCGCCTGTGGAACTGACCGTGTTGCCGGTTCCCTGAACGGTGACCGTCCCGCTGTTGCTGGCAACGAAGCCCGCGCCGCTCGTCGTGTCGATGTCGAGCCCGCCGCCGGTAAAGTTGACGGTCATCCCACTGTTGTTGGTCAGACTGACGGCGGTGTTCGTACCGGTGTTGAGCGTCTTGACCGTGCCCGAAAAATTGATCGTGCCGTTATTGTTCGCCGTAACTTGGATACCGCCTGCCGCGCCGGTCGCGCTCAGATTGCCCGAGAAGGTTACGGTTCCGGCGCTGCGCCCGGTAATCTCGATGAGATCATTCGCAGTGGTCTTGGTGACGGTCGCGGCAATCGTCACATTGGCAGAACCACCGTTGATATCCACGGCGATGCCGGCCGGATCATTGGTCGCGCCGATGGAGCCGCCGCTGATCGTCACGGCACTGTGGGTGTTTGCGATTTCCACGCCATCGTCGCCCGTCCCGTCGATGTCGACCGTGTCGAACGTCACGGCGCCATTTGCGCCGCTGAGAAGGATGCCGGCACCCGCCGCGCCGTCGATCGTCGCGGACGTGAAGTTGAACGTCGACGTGGAAAAGCCGGAAATCACGATGCCGTTGCCGGCGGCCGACGTGTTGACCACGCTCACCGCGCCCCCGTTGAAGGCGCCGCCATCGACATCGAACAGCCTGACGGCGTCGCCCGAGACC
Organism: Stappia sp. ICDLI1TA098; assembly: GCF_054880955.1. Classification (NCBI taxonomy): domain Bacteria; kingdom Pseudomonadati; phylum Pseudomonadota; class Alphaproteobacteria; order Hyphomicrobiales; family Stappiaceae; genus Stappia; species Stappia sp. ICDLI1TA098. The sequence goes on along the minus strand of NZ_JBTZBT010000002.1, from coordinate 679,466 downwards.
GTGCCCGAAGCCGCGAGCGTGTCGAAGGACACGCCGGTGCCGCCGATGGTGACGTCGTTCATCCGCAGGATCTGGCCCGTCGCCGTGTTGATCTCCTGCGTGCCGGTGCTTGCGACATTCAACGTCAGCGCGCCGCCGCTCGTGGCGTTGGCATCGAAGCCGGTGCCCGCACTCGTGTCGATGTCGAGCGCCCCGGTGAAATTCACTGTTGTCGTGTCGCTTGCACCGAGGTCGAGATCGACACCACCGCCGGTGGATCCGGCGTTGTTGATGGTCGTCGCTCCGAAATTGAACGTGCCCGTCGAATTGGTGATGCGCAGGCCTGCGCCGGACGACCCGGTAACCGAGAGCGTGCCGATGTTGAGCGCCTGGCTTGCCGCGCCGCCCGACGCGTTGCCCGCGTCGATGAACACGCCCGATCCGAGCCCTCCGGCCCCATTCGCACTCGTCGAACGCACCGAGGAGAAGCTCAGGTTCATCGTCAGCGGGTCGAGGAACAGCGCCGTGCCGTTGGTCGTGTCGACCGTGCCCGAGCCGCCGCCCGTCATGGTGAAGTCGGTGTTCAGCCCGTTCGTCTTGGTGTCGACCTGGAGACCGGTGCCGTTGTTGTTGTAGATGTTGAGCGTGGCGAAATCGATCGCGCCCGTGGTGTCGATGAAAGCGACGCCGGTGCCCGCGACGCGCGTGGTCGTGCCCTGGCCCACGTTCAGCGTGCCGGCGGAGACCGTCGCTCCAGCGCCGTCGCTGTCGAAGTCCACCTTCTCGAAGCGGATGCCTCCGCCGACGCCGGACGTGCCGTTGCCGGTGACGACGTTGTTGGCGAAGCCGCGCACCTGGACCGAGTTCGAGGTCGGCGACAGGTTCTGACCGGTGATCGAGACGGTCGGCTGGTTCGCTGTCACTGTCTCGAAGGTGGTGCCGGACAGCGCCAGCCGCACGGAATTGGGCGTGACCGTGCCGGCCGTGTCACTGACGACGAAGGCCTGGCCGGTCGTGCGGATGACGTTGGTTCCCGACAGGTTCACGGTCAGGATGCCGGTGCCGGTATGGGTCACGTTGATGCCGCGACCGGCAATGTCGCCGGTGTCGCCGGCAGCGCCGCCCATGGTGATGTTGGACAGCGAGATGGTGTTGTCGACCGCGCCGGCATGGGCGATGCGGATACCGGCCTGGGTGATGTCATCGCCCGTACCCGTCGCCGTGTCGCCGAGGGTCAGGTTCGACAGCGAGACATTGCCCCCCTGGATAAGGACGCCGTCGCCGCCGGTGTTGTTGATCCGATTGGTGCCGTTGAGCGTCACGGAGCCGGAGGCGTTCGTGTCGTTCACATAGATACCGGAGCCGAAGCTGCCCGTTCCGGTGCGGGTGATGTCGAGGCTGGTGAGTGTGATCGCGGCATCGCTGGACGTGACCGACACGCCCGAGGCGCTGGTCGAGGTTGCCCCGGCGCTGATGAGCGAGGTCACGGAGGCGTTGCCGATGTTGATCGTGCCGCTCGCCGCCGAGACGTAGATGCCTGCGGAGCCGATGGACGTATTGGCGCCGAGCCGGACGCCGGTGCCCGACGTGTCGGTGCCCAGGTTGATCGTCGCGGAGCTGCTTTGGAGATAGATGCCGTAGTTGGCGGCATTGTCGACGCTGACGGAACCGACGGTCAGCGTGCCCGTGCCGCTGACGCTTTGCAGCCGGACGCCATTGCCGGTGCTGCCGCTGTTGGCCAGGCTGTCGAAGGTGAAGCCAGCGGCGCCGATCACGACCGTGTTGAGGTCCAGGCCACCGGCCGTGCCGCCATCCGCGATCGTGTTGGTGCCGCTGGCCGTCGTTGTCAGCGTGCCGCCGCCGGATCCGTCAAGGCGCATGCCGCCGGTGATGGCTGCGTCGGACAACTCCACCGAGGACGTGCCGGCGGAGGTTGCAAGGTCCACCGCATAGGCGCCGCTGCCGCCGCCCGAGATCTGGCTCGAGCGGATGCGTGCCGTGGCATTGGCCGAATAGGAGGCCGAGACGCCGTCACCCGAGCCCGTGTTGCGGATCGTGGTGTTCTGGATTGTCGCGGTCCCCGCGAGCGCCACGGTGCCGCCGGCGGCGTTGGAGGTCAGGATCGCGCGGACGCTGTCGATGTCGGCATTGCCGGACGCCGTCACCTGGGTGTTGGAGCTGATGCCCGTGAGCTTCAGGCTGGCCGGAGCTCCGCCGCCGCTGAGGCCGAGCGTCGCAAGGTCCACCGTCTCGCCGTTGACCATGGACACCAGCGCCTGGCCGTCGGCAAGCGTGAAGGTTCCGTCGTCCTGCGCGACCACATCGATCACGTCGCGAATGGTGTCGGCGTTGTTATCGACGAGGATGATCGCGTTGGCGCCCGAGGCTTCCGCGCCGGCGATGGTGCCCGGCGTCAGGAAGGTGCCGTTGCCAGCGCCCGTGCTGCCGTTGCTGCCGACCACATAGTAGGTCGGTCCGGAAAGGTTCGAGGTGTTGGTGGTTCCGAGCACCGTCCCGAAGGCCACGTCCTCCAGATCGTATTCGCCGGTGGCACCCATGCCCGTCGTCACCAGCGCGAAGCCGGTCGTGTCGATGGTGCTTTCCGTACCCGGGTTCGTGGCGTCGCCGTCGCCGTACTGGAAGCGCACGCCATTGGCGATATTGGCGTTGGTGAAGTCGATGCCGGTCTGGACATTGAGGATCGCGCTCGAGCCGGTCGTGACCACGTTCTTCGTGTTGTCATAGCCGGTGAGATTGATGCCCTTGGACCCGGCCGTTCCATTGCCGGTGATGTCGAGGGTGGCGAAGGTGATCTGTCCGTCGAAGGTTCCGCCGGACAGATTGAGGCCGGTGCCGGCGCCGACATTCACCACATCCACGTTGCCGAACGTCATGTTGCCGTTGGCATTGGTCGCGCGGACCGCGTTGCCCGAACCGCCGGCCATGTCGATGGTCGTGTCGCCGGCCGTGAGCGTGCCGGAGTTGCCGTTGAGCAGGAAGCCGTCGCCGCCGGCAAGCGTCAGGTTGACCGTGCCGAGATCGACATTCGCGCTCACATTGGTCATGGAGATCGCGGAACTGGTCGTGCCGCTGATCGTCGTGGTGCCGGTGACGGTGAAGGCACCGCCGCTGACACCGTTCATGCCGATGGACAGAGGTGTGCCGGCGCTGGTGTTGCTGAACGAGGTCAGGGTGATGCCGCCGGCGGCAATGTCCGACCCGGCGAGGCTGAGGCCCTGGGCGTTCGTGACGGCCAGGCTGCCGGTCGTGATGCCGAGCGAACCGCCGTTCTGCATCAGGATGCCGAAGCCGCCATCGGTGTTGATGTCGAGGTCGGCGAAGCTGAACGTGCCGTTCTGCCCGTTGTTGCCGACCGAGACGCCGGAACCGCCAATCGCTGTCGTGGTGCCGAGGTCGACCGCGCCGGTGAAGGAAACGGAATAGGCGCCGGTCGCGCCGGCGGCCGCGATGCCGCTGGCTCCGTTGCCGTTGGCCGTCACCGTGCCGGCGTGGGTCAGGCTGCCGCCGGCGATGTTCAGCAGGGTGACGGCGCCACCCGACGTGATGTCGATCGAGCTTGCGGCATCGAAGCTGTAGGCGGCGTCGCCGCCCTCGATGTAGAGCGCGTTGCCGCTGGTCCCGGAAATGTCGACATTCGTGCCGGTGAACGTGCCGCCGGCGTTGAGGAAATAAAGCCCGGTGCCCCCTGTCACGGACGCAATCGACACGTTGTTCAGACTGTTCGCGCCGGAGCTGGCGCCGAAGAAGATCGACCTTCCCGTCGCACCCGTCGACGTGATGTTGGAAAGCGAGGAGCCGGACGCGTTTCCAAGCGAGATGTCATTGGCATTGCCCGAGAACGACGCATTGGACACCTGGGTGCCCGTCGAGGTGGTGATGCTGATGCCGGTGCCGGTGAAATTACGAATGATCGAGCGGTCGACGGTCAGGCCGGTGGAGGACGCGCCCGAGATGCCGGTGCCGGTCGTTCCTCCGCCATCGAGGATCACGCCGGCAATGCGATTTCCGGCCGAGCCGAGCCCCACAAGCGGGTCGGTGCCCGTGGAGGACACGACCGCACCGCCGTTGTTGGTCGGGTCGGCGATGGTGAGGCCGGCGGCCGAGAGCAGGATCGTCGGTGGAACCGTGAGGCTGACGGTGACGGACTGGCTGCCGCCGGCGCCGTCGCCGAAGCTGAGCAACTGCATCTGGTTCAGCAGGTTCAACGTGTCGTTGCCGTTGGTTCCCGCGACATTGATGGCCGAGCCGTTGTTGATCAGCACGATGATGTCGCCGGCGCCCGCGGCCGCCTCGGCTGCCGCCAGTGTCATCGGGTTGGAGGCATCGCTGCCCGAGCCGTCGCCACCACCGGTCGCGCCGTCGGAATCCACGAAGTAGATGTCACCCGTGCCAAAACCGAGGCCCGGGCTGCTGGTGAAGTTCACATCCCGGAAATCGTAGCTGCCGACCGTGGGGGCAGACGAGGCGTCGATGGCGGTATTGGCCGAAATCGTCGAGCCCTGATCCGTGCCGTTCTCGCCATCGCCGAAGGTGAAGACCGCATTGGTCGAGCTATTGAGCCAGACGCCGGTTTTGACGCCGGCGATGCTGCTGGACTCGCCGGAGGCCGAACTGTCGCCGAGGCGCACCGTGCCGCCGCCTGTCGTGCCGCGCAGATCGACGCCGATGGTGTTGGCGGACCCGTTGCCGGTCACGTCGAAGTCGTTGGCGGTGACGGCGGCGTTCAGTGTCGCGCCGGTCAGCTCGATGCCGGTCGTCTCGTCCGAATTGAGCGCGATGTCGAGATCGTTGAAGGAGATCGTTCCGCCGATCGTGCCGGAAATGTCGATGCCGGCGCTGTGCGCCTCGCGCGGGTTGATAAGCGGCGTGCCCGTTGGGATCACGGCAGCGTGAGGATTGACGACCGAGACGCGGTTGAAGCTGATTGCGCCGCTGGTGCCGGTGATGCGGATCGCGTCTTCCACCGTGTCGGTGATCGTAACGGTTCCCGTGGAGGTGAAGGTGCCGCTGTTGTTCTCGAGACTGATGCCGACCGTGGAGCCGCCGGTCGTATACACATCGGCCCCGCCGGTACTCCCGCTTGCGGTTCCGATCGTGATGTCGCCGAACGAGAAGTTCGCTGTCGTATCCGTGATCGCAATGCCGTTGCGAAGCACGTTGCGGTAGTAATCGGCGCCAAAAATAGTCGAACGCTCCGTCGCCAGGATGGAGGTTGCGCCGGTTACCGTGAAACTGCCGCCGAACCTGCTTGCCGACAGTCCGTTGCCGTTATTCTGCGTCAGGGTCAGACTGGACAGCGTGATATCGCCGGTGCCGCCACTGCCGGCGACAGTGCTGCTGGAGCCAAGCGCAACCGTGGCTGCGGTGATCGCGCCACTGCCGATGCCGAGGGACAGGCCCGACTGGTCGCCCGAAATCTGGAGGCCGCTGGTGAAGGCGTAAGCGGTGTAGTTGGAGAAATCGATGCGCCCGGCAGTGTTGGAGGTGCCGCTCGTGCCCAAAAAGAACAGGCCGCTGCTGGCCGACACGCTGGCCGTGCCGATTGTCAATGTGCCGCCATTGACGGTTTGCAGGCCGGCGGTGCTCGTGTCTCCGTCGAAGATCACGCCATCGAAGACAATGCCATTGTTGAAGAAATCCGGCCGCGCCGACGTGGCGTCTCCAAGCAGCGTATTGTCGGCAAATGCGGTGACCACGGAGCCGCTGTTGTAGCTCATGACGCGAACCGAACTGTCTTCGGTCTGGAAGGTGGAATTGGAAATCGCGACTTCGGCCTGGTCGTCGCCGCGTGTTTCGACATAGATGCCGTATTCGTTGGCACTGCTGTAGACGGTCGCGTCGTGTCGGATTGTCATGCCGTCGACGGTCAGCTTGAGCTTGCGCGTGGCGCCCGTATCGTTCTGGATCAGGCTCACGCTGTTGAAGGCGCCGGCATTGGCAAGGGTGTCGAGCGTGCCACCGTTGATGGCAAGTGCGCCGTCGAGATTGCTCAGCGTCACCGAGTTCTGGGCCGTATTGGTGGCGTTGATCGCGTCGAAGCTGGCGTTGAGCGTCATGTTGCTTGCCAGCAGCGCCGCCGCGCCCGTCGCCGTCAGCCGCTCCGTCGTCGCATCGCTCACACGCAGGGAGCCGCTGTCCGCCGACAGGGCCGTGATGCCGTTGGTCGCGACGTCGAGGCCGCCGTCGAAGGCGACCGTGGTGCCCGCGTCGATGGTGTCCAGGAGAATGCCGGCCGTGCCCGTCGTCAGCGCCGTTGTGGTGCCGAGCGAGACCATGCCGCCGAAGGTCACATTGCTTGCCGCGCCGCCCGAAACGGAGATGCCGCCGGCGGTGGCGCCATTCGACGTCACGCTGCCGAAGTGGCTGAAGCTGCCGCCGATGCGGCCGGAGATCGAGACCGCGGTGCCGGCGCTGTTGGAAATCGAGCTGGACGCGTTGAAGGAGATCGCCGCGTCGCCGCCGGAAACGGTCAGGGCGTTCGAGCCGGCGATGTCGACGTTGTTGCCGGTCACCGTGCCGCCGGCATTGGTGAGCGACAGGCCGCTGCCACCGGAGCTGGTCACCGACACGTTGGTCATGGTGACGGTGCCGCTGGTGTTGGTGAGCGAGATGCCGTTCTGCGCCGTCGTGCCGCCCGAGCCGATCGTGACGCCCTCGATGGTCAGCCCGGTGATGCCGGAGCCGGAGATCGCCGTGCCGGCGGTGCTGCCAACGGTGATGTTGCGCACCGTGTTGCCATTTGCGACCTGGATCGTGCTGACCGCGCCCGAGGAACTGGTGAGCGTCGCCGCGCCGTTTCCGGTCGGATCGGTGATGGCGACCGTTCCCGCGGGAAGGTTGGAGCCGGTGATGTTGGCGGCAATGATGAGGCCGGCCGTCGCGAAGGTGCGGCCGTCGCCGAACGTGTCGATCGTCTGGTTGTCGGCCAGCGCGAAGGTCAGGCCCGAGGTGTCGATCGCGGAGCCGTCGTTGATCAGGATGAAGTTGACGGTCCCAAGGCCCGCGGCGGCGGCGATGGCCGTGGCGATGGTCGCGCGGTCAGAGGTCGAGGAGCCGTCGCCGGCGCCCGTCGCGCTCGCGGCGATGAAGTAGTTCGACACGCTGGAGGTGGTGAAATTGAAGCCGCCGGTGAAGCCGGTGGAGCCGAAGGAGTAGCTGCCGTTCGCGGCATTGACGCCGACGCCGTCGAGCGCATAGGCGAGGCCGCCGATGTCGCCGCCACCCCAGGTGAACACCGCGTCCGGCGCGGCGAGCGCCGCTCCCGATGTGCCCAGCACCAGGCCGGTGCCGACGTTCGAGATCGTGCCGCCGTTGACGATGGAGATCGTGCGGCCGTTCTGCGTGCCGCTGATGTCCACGCCGCGGCTGCCGGCAACGCCGGTGCCGGTCACGTCGAGGCTCGACATGGTCACCGTCGCGTCCGCGCCGGCCATGTTGAGGCCGGTGCCGCCACCAAGTCCGGTGATGTCGACGTCACCGAAGGTCAGCGTGGCGTTGGTGGTGCCGGACAGGTCGATGCCGTCGCTCGTGGTGCCCGCGCCCAGTCCGCTGATCGTCGTGCCGCCGGAGAACCCGTAGGTGCCGGCACCGGAGATCACGACGGCGTCGTCGCCGGTGTTCGTCGCGGTGAAGTCGACGACGTTGATCACGCCGGTGTTGTTGGCAAAGGACAGCGCGTCGCCGCTGACGCCGGTCACGCTGATGTCGGAGAGGGTCGTCGTACCGGTGTTGTTGGCGATCGAGATGCCGTTGGTGCCGCCGTTGATGGTGATGCCGGACAGGCTCGCCGCCTCGTTGTTGAGGAAGATCGAGGTGCCGGTGATGCCGCTGAAGGAGAGGTTGTTCAGCGTCGTGCCGGAGGCATTGGTGATGCGGATGCCGTCGGTGGCGTTCTGGATTGCGAGATCCGTAAGCGTCGCGCCGGTGACATTGTTGCCGCCGATCACCGTGCTGCCGCCCTGGATTGTCAGGCCGCGAACGGTCACGCCGTCGGTCACCGTCACCGTGGTGACGCCCGGATCGCCGTCGATGGTGCCGGCGGTGCCGGCCAGCAGGAAGCTGGTCGTCGTGCCGTCGGCGAGCTGCACCGCGATGGTCTGCCCGCCGCCGATCAGTGTCTGGCCGTTCTGCAGCGTCACCCCGGAGGTGGTGATCGTGCCGTCGTCGCCCATGGCGACGATGATGCCGCCGGCGCCGGCGCTCGCGACCGCCGTGGCGAGCGCTGTCGGGTCGACGGCCGAGCCGGTGCCGCTCGAGCCCTGGGAGGCGAAGTAGATGCGGCCGTAGGCGGTGCCCGTGGCCGGATTGACCACCGGAACGCCGTTGACCGAGGTGGTCTTGTCGAATGTGCCGACGCGGATGCCCTTGTCGCGGCGCACGCTTTCGTCCATCCGCGACAGAAGCCGGTGGCGTTCGCTGTCGCGGTCGCCGACCGCATCCGGCGCGCCATCGCCGCCGAACAGCGGAATGCGCAGCCGCGCCGTGGCGACGGCGTCGAGCTTGTCGTGCCGGTCGTAGACGAGCTCGGCCCCCAGCGTGAAGCGTGAGCCGGTCAGGCTGAGGATGTCGTGGATCTGGTACTCGAGGCCGAGGCGCGCGCCGGTCTCGGTGCGAAAGCCGTTGCGGTCGTAGACATAGGCGCCGGCATAGGCGCGCATGCTCTGGTCGTCGGCGAAGGGCGAATCGAACATCGCGCCGATCTCGGCGGTCAGGCCATAGAGCAGCGCCTCGCGGCGGTCGCTGCGGACCCGGTTCTCGACGATCTGGTTGTTGACGACGGAGACGCCGCTGCCGCCGACGAACGAGCCGGCGTCCGCGCGGCCCTGAAGCGGAATATGGGCGTTGAGCCGCAGATCGAAGATCGAGGTGAAGGCCTCGAGCCCGAGGGTCGCGCCGAGATGGTAGTTGCCATTGTCGGTGTGAACCACGTCGATGAAGGAGTTGGCGCCGACAATGAGGTTGCTGCCGACGACCGAGCGCAGGCCGAGGCCGAAGGAGGACGATCCCCGGCTGTTGTCGCCGTAGTCGAGGCGCATGTCGAGAAAGACGAGGTTGCTGCCATCCTGGCCGAGCGGCATGAAGCCCTCGAGGAAGCCGCTGGCTTCCGAGCCCGCCTGGGCGCCGATCTCACCCCAGGCCCCCCACTGCTGCGGCAACGCATCCTGGGCGAGAGCCGCCCCGGACGTTCCCGCGAGCAGCGCCGCGACGCAGGATGAGGACAGGAGCTCGCGCCCCGCTCCCGAGAGGAAGCGCTGATGGTGACCGAGGTAAGAAATGACACCCTCCCAGGTGCAATAGATGCGAACTAGCGAAATTAAGACGTGGCGCTATGCTGATACAACCGCTGGTAAGATCCGCGATGACTCAAGGGAATGCAATGCCCATGGTCGAATCCATACCCTTGAGTTAATTTTTTGTCGAAATTGTTGCGGATCCGCTACATGGCATTTCCAAGTATTTGTTTTATATGAATATTGCTGGTTTTATGAATGTGTCGTTGATGTGACGGAGACCCGGCCCGCGGCTGAGGTGTTCTGCCGTTCGCATGCAGCCGAATTCAGGAGGCAGGAGCGCCGCGTGAGCCATTTTCTGATACCCGAACCGCTGACCGGCGAAGCCTTTGCGCCCTATGGCGAGGTGATCGAGGCCCGTCAGGCGGCGAGCCATCTGATCAACGCGGGGCGTACGCGCCGGTTTCACGCCTGCGCGACGGCGGATCCGGGGGAGGAGGGGGAAGCCATTCTCTCGATCTTCCGGGGAACGCCCTGGCCGGCGCCGGTGACGCTGCGCATGCTGGAGCGCCATCCGCGCGGGTCGCAGGCCTTCGTGCCGATGGAGCGCCACCCCTGGTTGGTCGTCGTTTCGGATCGACCAGAGGCCGCCGCCTGCCGCTGCTTCCTGGCGCGCGGCGACCAGGGCGTACAGATCGCGCGCGGCGTCTGGCATCATCCGCTGCTGGTGCTTCAGCCCATGCAGGACTTTCTCGTCGTCGACCGCAAGGGGCCGGACGAGAACCTCGAGGAGGTGTTCTTCGCCGAGGACGACGTCGCCGTGATCGCGCCGGTGTGACCGCCGGCGGCGCTCACACGACGTTGCGCTCGCGGTAGGTCTGCAGGAACGAGCGGACGCGCGGGTCGTCGGGCTCCCGGCCGAAGATGTCGGCCGGCGGCGCCAGCGTCACCATCCGTCCCTTGTCGAGGAAGGCGACCCGGTCCGCCACATGGGCGGCAAAGCCCATCTCGTGGGTGACGACCACCATGGTCATGCCTTCCGCCGCCATTTCCTTCATCACCGCGAGTACCTCGCCAACGAGTTCGGGATCGAGCGCGGAGGTCGGCTCGTCGAACAGCATGACGCTCGGCTCCATGGCGATCGCCCGGGCGATGGCGACGCGCTGCTGCTGGCCGCCGGACAGGTTGGCCGGATAGTTCAGCGTCTTGTCGGCGAGATGCACCTTGGCGAGCGCCGCGCGGGCCGCCTCATGCGCCGCCGCCTTGCCCATGCGCTTCACCTGGATCAGCGCCTCGGCGACATTCTCGAGCGCGGTCAGATGCGGCCACAGATTGAACTGCTGGAACACCATGCCGATGTGCTGGCGCTGGCGGCGCAGGACGCTGGGCGAGACCGGCCTGCGCGGCTCGGCCTTCTCCTGCCAGCCGACCAGCTCGCCCTCGAGGCGCACCTCGCCGCCGTCATAGGCCTCGAGGAAATTGAGGCAGCGCAGCAGCGTGCTCTTGCCCGAGCCCGAGGGGCCGATCAGGCACAGCACCTCGGAGCGGTTCACGTCGAGGTCGATGTCCTGCAGGGCCTTGAAGTCCTGGAAGGACTTGCTCATGCCGCGCACCGTGATCATCGGTGCGGCATCCGTTGCGGTGGTGTCTGGGCGCATGGGGTCTCTTCGGGTCCTGTCTCAGGTGCGCTTCAGGTGGCGCGTCACGCGGGCCTCGACCCGCCCGCCGAGCCAGCTCGTGACGATGACCATCAGCCAGTAGAACAGCGACAGCACCAGGAACGGCTCGACGAAGGTGAAGGTCTCGGCAGCCATCGTCTGCGTCTCGTAGAGCAGCTCCGGCACGGTGACGACGGAAAGGATCGCCGTCTCCTTGCTGAGGATGATGATGAAATTGGTCAGTGGCGGGGTGATCGGCACCAGCATCTGCGGCAGCACGATGCGACGCAGGATCGTTGCCTCGGGAAGTCCGACGCAGCGTCCGGCCTCGATCTGGCCGCGGGGGATGGCGTTGAAGCCGGAGCGGAAGATCTCCGCGAAATACGGGCTGCCGTAGACGATGAAGCTGAGGATGCCGGCCTGCACGGGCGTCAGCACCAGCCCGAAGTGCGGGCCGCCGTAGTAGAGAATGAAGAGCTGGATCATGAACGGCGTGCCGCGGATCAGCTCCACGTAGCCGTCGATTGCCCAGCGCACCGGAGCGATGCTCCAGCGATAGGCGCAGGCGATGGCGAAGCCGAGCAGCAACCCGCCGAGCGTGCCGACGATCCAGCACAGGATGGTGACGCCAAAGCCGGACAGGAGTGCCGGGCCGTAGCGGACGAAAAGATCGAGTTCCATCCCTGCCCCCTATCCGATCTGCAGCCGCTTCTCGGCCATCCGGCCAAGGCGCGACAGCACGAAGTTGATGACGAAATAGATCGCGGCGGCGGCGACATAGATCTCCAGCGGCCGGTAGGTCGCGCCGGTGATGTTCTGCGCGACCCGCGTCAGCTCGGCGATACCGACGACCGAGGCAAGCGAGGAGACCTTCACCAGCAGGATCAGCTCGTTGACGAGCGAGGGCAGGCCGATGCGGATCGCCTGCGGCACCAGGATGCGCCGCCACAGGGCGAAATGGGGAATGCACAGCGCCTCGGCCGCTTCCGACTGGCCCCTGGGGATCGCCTGCAACGCGCCGCGCAGGATCTCCGCCGTATAGGCGGCGGAGCACATGCCGGTCGCCAGGATGGCGGCGGCGATCGCCGGCAGGTCCAGCCCGACATAGGGCAGCACATAGAAGAACAACAGCAACTGCACCAGCAGCGGCACGCCGCGGAAAAAGCTGATGTAGAACGCCGCGAGCCCGGCAAGGAGCCGGTTTCCGGCCAGCCTTGCGGCGCACAGGACGACGCCCAGCACGATGCTGATCGCCATGCCGGCCACGGAGATGACAAGCGTCCAGCGTGCGGCCTTCAGGAGGTAGGGCAGATTGTGCACGATGACGTCAAAGGAAAAGTCCACCGGCGATCGCTCCCCTTTCGCGGCGAAGAAGCCGGCGGGGAGCGCCCCCGCCGGCCTGCGATCCGTATCAGTTCACGGCCGGCATGGTGGTCGGCAGATCCGGCGCGGAGCCGAGCCACTTCTCGTTGATGGCTTTCAGGCGGCCGTCCTTGTGCATCTTCAGCAGGGCGGCGTTGATCGCCTCGACCAGCGAGGCGGTCTCGTCGCCCGGACGGGCGACCCAGCCGAAGTACTTCGGCTCGCCGAACGGCGGCAGAACCAGCTCGAACAGGCCCGGACGCTGCACCGAGGCATAGCCCATCAGCGGCATGGAATTGGCCACCCCCTGGATGCGGCCTGCGGCGAGATCGGCCAGCGCCTCGTCGATGTTCACGTATTCACGCACGTCGATCGGGCTCGGCAGTGTCTCGGAATAGGCCTTGAGCTGTGCCAGCTGGGCCGAGCCCTTCTGCGAGCCGACGGTCTTTCCGGCAATGTCCTCGGGCTTCATGATGCTGGTGTCGCCGGCCTTCTTGGCGAGCGCCACCGTGGCGTTGCCGATCGGCAGGGTGAAGCTGTAGCGCTGCATGCGCTCGGCGGTGATCGTCACCGGCGCGTTGACGATGTCGAACTTGCCGGCCTCGAGGCCCGGCAGGATCGACTGCCACGGCAGGTCGAGGAACTCCGCCTCGACGCCGAGCTCCTTGGCGATCTCGACGAAGAGGTCGTGACAGATGCCCTGGTACTTGCCGTCCTTGAGGATGTCGAACGGCGCGAAGTGCATTTCCGTCGCGGCGACGATCTTGCCCTTGGCTTTGATGTCGGCGAGCAGATCGGCATGGGCGGCGCCGGCGAGGCCGAGGCTGATGCCGACGGCGGCCACCACACTGAGGAATTTCGATTTCATTTCGGCTGTCTCCTGATCGTGTTGGAGGATGATCCCTCTTGGCTTCTTATTGTTCTTGGTCTCTTCAGCCAAGAATGGCTGGAAGATTCAGATCGTGCTCGCGCGCGCAGTCGAGCGCGATGTCATAGCCGGCATCGGCATGGCGCATGACGCCGGTTGCCGGATCGTTCCACAGGACGCGCTCGAGGCGCCGGTCGGCATCCTCGCTGCCGTCGCAGCAGATCACCATGCCCGAATGCTGGGAAAAGCCCATGCCGACGCCGCCGCCATGGTGCAGGCTGACCCAGGTGGCGCCCGAGGCGCAGTTGAGCAGCGCATTCAGCAGCGGCCAGTCGGAGACGGCATCCGACCCGTCCTTCATCGCCTCGGTCTCGCGGTTGGGCGAGGCGACCGAGCCCGAATCGAGGTGGTCGCGGCCGATGACGACCGGCGCCTTGAGTTCGCCGTTGCGGACCATCTCGTTGAAGGCGAGGCCGAGGCGGTGGCGGTCGCCGAGGCCGACCCAGCAGATACGCGCCGGCAGTCCCTGAAAGGCGATGCGTTCCCGCGCCATGTCGAGCCACTGGTGAAGGTGTGCGTTGTCGGGCAGCAGCTCCTTCACCTTCTGATCGGTCTTGTAGATGTCCTCCGGATCGCCGGAAAGGGCGGCCCAGCGGAACGGGCCGACGCCGCGGCAAAACAGCGGGCGGATATAGGCCGGCACGAAGCCCGGGAAGGCAAAGGCGTTCTCCAGCCCTTCTTCCAGCGCCACTTGGCGGATGTTGTTGCCATAGTCGAGGGTCGGCACGCCAGCGTTCCAGAAGTCGACCATGGCCGCAACATGCTCGCGCATCGAGGCGCGGGCCGCCTTCTCGACCGCCTGCGGATCGCTTTCCTGCTTCGTGCGCCATTCGCCGACGTTCCAGCCCTTGGGCAGGTAGCCGTGGATCGGGTCATGGGCCGAGGTCTGGTCGGTGACGATGTCGGGACGCGGGCCGCCAGCCTTCATGCGTTCGACCAGCTCGGGGAAGATGTCGGCGGCGTTGCCGATCAGCGCCACGGACTTGGCCTCGCCCGCCTTCGTCCAGCGCTCGATCAGGGCGAGCGCCTCGTCGAGCGTGTGGGCCTTCTCGTCGACGTAGCGGGTGCGGATGCGGAAGTCGGCGCGGGTCTCGTCGCATTCCACCGCCAGGCAGCAGGCGCCGGCCATGACGGCGGCGAGCGGCTGGGCGCCGCCCATGCCGCCGAGACCGGCGGTCAGGATCCACTTGCCCTTGAGGCTGCCTTCGTAGTGCTGGCGCCCGGCCTCGACGAAGGTCTCATAGGTGCCCTGCACGATGCCCTGGCTGCCGATGTAGATCCACGAGCCGGCGGTCATCTGGCCGTACATCATCAGCCCGGCCTTATCGAGCTTGTTGAAATGCTCCCAGGTCGCCCAGTGCGGCACCAGGTTCGAATTGGCGATGAGCACGCGCGGCGCGTCCTTGTGGGTGCGGAACACGCCGACCGGCTTGCCCGACTGCACCAGCAGCGTCTCGGTCTCTTCCAGCGATTTCAGCGCGGCGACGATCTTGTCGAAATCTTCCCAGGTGCGCGCGGCGCGCCCGATACCGCCATAGACAACCAGCTCATGCGGGTTTTCGGCCACGTCCGGATGCAGGTTGTTCATCAGCATCCGCAAGGGGGCTTCCGTCAGCCAGGACTTGGCGTTCAGCTCCGTGCCCGTCGGCGGAAACACGTCGCGGGAATTGTGGCGGGGATTGGTCATGAGGCGCCTCCGGTGGTCAGGCTGCCGTCGAGCGCCAGGCGCTCCAGACGGGCAAGGATTTCGCGAAGATGGACGCGCAGGGCGTCAGCCTTCTCCGCGTCGTAGGCAAAGGGTGCGCTTTCGCTCGCCAGATGGGTCGATTGCGCAAGCTCCATCTGGATGGCGTGGACATTGTCGGCCGGGCGGCCGTAGTGGCGCGAGGTCCAGCCACCCTTGAAGCGGCCGTTGACGATGCTCGTGTAGCCTTCGGCCGCCGCGCAGACCTCCGCCACCGCCTGTTCGATCAGCGGATGGCAGGTGGTGCCGGTGTTCGTGCCGATGTTGAAGTCGGGAAGTTTGCCGTCGAACAGGAACGGGATGTGCGAGCGGATCGAGTGGCAGTCATAGAGGATGGCGACGCCATGGATCGCCTTCACCCGCTCGATCTCGGCGGCAAGGGCTGCGTGATAGGGGGCATGGAAGGTCGCGCGGCGGGCGGCGATCTCCGCCTCGTCCGGGGCTTCGCCCTCTTTCCAGATCGGGTCGCCGTCGAAATCGGTCGTGGGCACTAGCCCGGTGGTGTTCTGACCCGGATAGAGGCTCGCCCCGTCTGGCCCCCGGTTGGCGTCGATGACGTACCGGTGGAAGGTGGCGCGCACGCTGGTGGCATCCGCGAGCAGGCCTTCGTAGAGCGTGTGGATGTGCCAGTCCGTATCGGCAAGCTCCAGGCCGCGCATGTTGAGCCGACTGGCGATCTCCGCCGGGACATGGGTGCCGGTGTGCGGCAGGCCGAGGATGACGGGGCTGGAGCCCTGGCGGACTTCGATCGGATTCATGCGGCATCTCCAAGAACGAGAAGGGGCGTGCCGCTCGCTGCCTGGCAGAGCGCGCGGCTGGCGACGAGCCTTGCAGCCCTGTCGAGGTCCGGAGCCATGTAGCGGTCCTCGGTGAGAGGGGCAACCTCGCTCCGCAGGCAGGCGATGGCTGCCTTCAGCGGACCGCTCGTGGCAAGCGGCGCGCGGTGCTCGACGCCCTCCGCGGCGCAGAGAAGCTCGACGCCGAGGATCACGGCGAGGTTCGCCGTCATGCGGCCGAGCCGCCGGGCGCCGTGCGCGGCCATGGAGACATGGTCTTCCTGGTTGGCGCTGGTCGGGGTGGAATCGGTCGAGCAGGGATTGGCGAGATGCTTGTTCTCGCTCATCAAGGCCGCCGTCGTTACCTCGGCGATCATCATGCCCGAGTTGAGGCCGGGATCACGGGCGAGGAATGGTGGCAGGTCGAACGAGAGCGTCGGGTCGACCATCAGCGCCACGCGGCGCTGGGCGATGGCCCCGAGCTCGGCGACCGCAAGCGCGATCTGGTCGGCGGCGAAGGCCACCGGCTCGGCGTGGAAATTGCCGCCCGAGACGATGCGGCCCTCGTCGATCAGCACCAGCGGGTTGTCGGTCGCCGCATTCGCCTCGATCTCGAGCGTGCGCGCGGCCATGCGCAGCAGATCGACGCAGGCCCCGGCCACCTGCGGCTGGCAGCGGATGCAATAGGGATCCTGCACGCGGCTGTCGCCGGTGCGGTGGCTTTCGCGGATCTCGGAGCCCTCCATCAGCGCGCGCATGGCGGCGGCCACCTCGATCTGGCCGCGATGGCCGCGCAGCGCGTGGATCTCGGGCAGCAAGGGGGCGGTCGAGCCCATGATCGCGTCGGTGGAAAGGCTCGCGGTGACGAGCGTTGCCTCGGCGAGACGCCAGGCGTCGAAAAGGCCGGCAAGGGCAAGCGCGGTGGAAAACTGGGTGCCGTTGATGAGCCCGAGGCCTTCCTTGGGCCCTAGCGTCACCGGCGACAGCCCCGCCCGCGCCAGCGCCTCGCGGCCCGGCAGACGCTGGCCGTCGATTTCCGCCTCGCCCTCGCCGATCAGAACGGCGGTCATATGGGCAAGCGGGGCAAGGTCGCCGGAAGCGCCGACGGACCCCTGCGAGGGCACGCAAGGGGTGACGCCGGCGGCCAGGCACCCTTCGATCAGCTCCATCACCTCGAAGCGCACGCCCGAGGCGCCGCGCCCGAGCGACAGCAGCTTGAGCACCATCATCAGCCGGGTTGTCGCCCGCTCCAGCGTCTCGCCGACGCCGCAGCAATGGGAGAGGATGAGGTTGCGCTGGAGCTTCGCCGTGTCGCCGGAGGCGATCTTGACGCTGGCGAGCTTGCCGAAGCCGGTGTTGACGCCATAGACCGCCTCATCGCCGCCGGCCGCCTCGGCGACGCGGCTTGCGGCAAGATCGATGGCGGGCCGCGCCGCCCGGTCGATGACGACCGCGAGGCTGTCGCGGTGGATCGCTTCCAGCTCGGCCAGGGTGACCGTGCCCGGCGTCAGGGTGAGGCTCGTCATGATGGGATCCCGAAGATGCGCTCGTGAAGGGGATTGAAGCCGATGCGGTAGGAAAGCGCCGCCGGCTCGTCGATGTTCCAGACCGCAAGGTCGGCGATCCTGCCGGCTTCCAGCGTGCCCAGGTCGGCGGCGAGGCCGAGGGCGCGTGCGGCCTCGCGGGTGACGCCGGCAAGGGCTTCCTCCGGCGTCATGCGGAAGAGGGTCGCGGCCATGTTCAGCGTCAGCAGCAGCGAGGTCAGCGGAGAGGTGCCCGGATTGCAGTCGGTGGCAAGCGCGATGGGCACGCCGGCGCGCCGCAGCGCGGCAACCGGGGGAAGCTGCGTCTCGCGCAGCGTGTAGAACGCGCCCGGCAGCAGCACCGCGACCGTGCCCGCCTTCGCCATGGCGTCGATGCCCGTCTGCGATAGATATTCCAGGTGATCGGCGGACAGCGCCGCATAGCGAGCCGCAAGCGCCGCGCCGCCGAGGTCGGAGAGCTGTTCGGCGTGGAGCTTCACCGGCAGCCCGAGCGCTGTCGCCCGGTCGAAGACCCGGGCCATCTCCTCGGTCGAGAAGGCGATGCCCTCGCAGAAGCCGTCGACCGCGTCGACGAGGCCTGCGGCATGGGCCGCGTCCAGACCCGGCAGCACCACCTCGTCGATGAAGGCGCCCTGGCGGCCCTTGTAGTCGGCCGGCACCGCGTGGGCGCCGAGATAGGTGGTGACGATGCGGATCGGGCGTTCCCGCCCGAGACGGCGGGCGGCGGCCAGCATCTTGATCTCGTCGGCGACGGTAAGGCCGTAGCCGGACTTGACCTCGAGCGTCGTGACGCCCTCGGCGATCAGCGTGTCGAGCCGGGGGAGGGCGGAGGCGACGAGTTCGTCCTCGCTCGCCGCGCGTGTCGCGGTGACGGTCGAGACGATGCCGCCGCCGGCGCGTGCGATCTCCTCGTAGCTCGCCCCTTCGAGCCGCATCTCGAATTCGCGCGCACGGTTGCCGCCATGGACAATGTGGGTGTGGCAGTCGATGAGACCCGGGGTGACGAGCCGCCCGCCCAGGTCGCGCGACGGCCAGGCCGAGAAATCGGCGGGCAGCTCCTCTGCCGGACCGCACCAGGCGATGCGACCGTCGCCGCCGACGGCAAGCGCCCCATTGTCGACCAGCCCGTAGGCCGGGCCACCCTTGCGCATGGTGGCAAGCCGTGCCCCGGACAGGACCGTTCCGGTCGTCTCCGCCGTCGTTTTCATCGTCTGTCCCCATCCCTGTCCGGACCGCGGGGCGCACCCCGTGTCCGGCTGTCGCGGCCGTTTTGCCCGGCCTTCAACTGAGAAATATGTATTTGTGAAATTAGGATATGTATGTACATAATTGTCAATCCTGAAAATGAGGCGAGCATGACGCGGATTTGGGCAGAGACGGCCTTGCTGGCAGATGGGTGGGCAGGCAAAGTTGCGGTCGACATGGATGAAAGTGGGCGGATTTCCGCCATTTCAACAGGTGTCGAGCGGGCGGCGGCGGATGCCGGGAGGCATGTCGGCGTGCTGCTTGCGGCCCCCGCCAATCTTCATTCCCACGCCTTTCAGCGGGCGATGGCCGGCCTGAGCGAGCGTCGCGGGCCGGGCGCGCATGACACGTTCTGGACCTGGCGCGAGATCATGTATCGCTTCCTCGCCGCCTTCACGCCCGAGACCATCGAGGACGTCGCCGCCTTCGTGCAGATGGAGATGCTGGAGGCCGGCTATGCCGCCTCCGTCGAGTTCCATTATGTCCACAACCAGGCGGACGGGACGCCCTATGCCGACCCGGCGGAGCTGTCGCGGCGGATCGTGTCGGCGGCCGGCGTCTCCGGCATCGGGCTGACGCTGCTTCCGGTCTATTACGCCACCGGTGGTCTCGACGGCCGCCCGCTGGCCGGCGGACAGGTGCGCTTTCGCTCCGATCTCGACGGCTACGCGCGGATCGTGGAGGGTGCGGAAGACGCGGTGAGGCGGCTTTCGCCCGATGCGCGCAGCGGCATCGCGCCGCATTCGCTGCGTGCCGTTCCGGCCGCCGATCTTGCCCGCGTCGCGGCGATGCGCCCCGACGCGCCCCTGCACATGCATATCGCCGAACAGACCGGCGAGGTGGAAGAGGTGCTCGCCGTCCATGGCCGTCGCCCGGTGGAATGGCTCTTCGACAATCACGCCGTCGACGCGCGCTGGTGCCTGATCCACTGCACCCATCTGACAGCCGGGGAACGGCGCGCGATCGCGACGAGCGGTGCGGTCGCGGGACTGTGCCCGATCACCGAATCGAGCCTCGGCGACGGTATCTTCGACGGGGCGAACTACCTGGCCGAGGGCGGGGTGCTGGGCATCGGATCGGATTCCAACATCCGCATCGCCCTTTCGGAGGAACTTCGGACGCTGGAGTATTCGCAGCGCCTGCGCGACCGGCACCGGGCGGTGCTGGCGACCCCCGAGCGCTCCTGCGGACGCCGGCTCTACGACGAGACGCTGAAGGGCGGTGCACGCGCCGCCGGCCGCGACAGCGGCGCTCTCGCGGTCGGCCGGCTCGCCGACCTCGTGGCACTCGATGGCGGTGCCCTGCACCTGGAGGGATTGTCCGGCGACGCGTTGCTCGACGCCTGGATCTTTGCCGGCGACGACCGCGTCGTCAGCGATGTCTGGGCGGCCGGACGGCATGTGGTCGCGGACGGCCGCCATGTGCGCCGGGCCGCGATCGAGGCACGCTACCGCAAGGCGATGGCAGGCCTGAGGGCCGCGCTTTGACGGGACCCGCGCGGGGCGGGGCGGGCGGGCCTGTCGCCCCCGCCGCACCTGCTGCCCGCGCGGCAGGGTCCTTTCGCGTCATCAAGACAGAGATCCTGCGGCGCATCCGCGACAAGATCTGGCAACCGGGGGAACTGATTCCCGGTGAGGAAGAGCTTGCCCGCGAGTTCGGCTGCGCGCGACCGACCGTGAACCGGGCGCTGCGCGAGCTTGCCGAGATCGGTATCGTCGAGCGCAAGCGCCGCGCCGGCACCCGCATCGCCGAGCACCCCTTGCGCGAGGCGCGGCTCGAGATCCCGATCGTGCGCGACGAGGTCGAGGCGCGCGGCGCCACCTACCGTTTCACCGTCCTGACCCGCGAGGCGCTGCCACCGCCCGAGCCGATCCGCGCCCGCTTCAGCCTCGGTGCGGACGCGCCGATGCTGCATGTGCGCTGCCTGCATTCCGCCGACAGCCGCCCCTGGCAATATGAGGACCGCTGGATCAATCTCGATGCGGTTCCCGAGATCGCGGACGAGCGCTTCGAGCACTTCAGTCCGAACGAATGGCTGGTGCGCAACGCGCCGTTTTCGGAGATGGAGATCGTGCTCGGCGCAACCGCGGCACGGCCCGAGGAGGCCGACCTTCTCGACATCCGCGACGGCGATCCGCTCTTCGTCTTCGAGCGCAGCACCTGGCTCCTCGACCAGCTCATCACCCATGTCCGCATGCTCCACCGCGCCGACTACCGGATGGTGTCACGGTTCTGAACCTCGCCTGACTTCCCCAACCTCAAATCTGCAAGCCGCTCGTCTGAATAAGGAAGCCCCATCATCATCTTGGGAGGTGGCGAGGGTCCGGGCGGCTTCGGGATCTTTTCGCGGCCGTCGGGATCCCGGTGTCGCTGCAGAAGGATGGTCTGGACGCCAGTCCGGCCGTTCCGGGCATCGACGGTCCCGAGACCAGCGCCGTTCCCGTCTTGATCGCGCGCCGCTTCGCTGGCAGGATCGTTTACATCATAAACGATTTCCGTGCGTGCTCCCGGGAGGAAACGGAGCGTGCCCGGAAAGAGGCCGGGCTTGTGCCGCCGCCGGTGGCAAGGGCCCGTACGAGGGGAGGAGACAGCATGAAGCCCATTGCCCATCTTGTTGCGGCGTCGTCGATTGCCGCCATTGCCGCGTTCGCAGCTGCGCCCGCGTTCGCCCAGGAAGTGACCCTGCGCGTCCACCAGTTCCTGCCCGCGCAGGCGCCGGTGCCGAAGAACTTCATCGCACCCTGGGCGGAGAAGGTGGAGAAGGAGTCCGGCGGGCGGATCAAGATCGAGCTCTACCCGGCCATGCAGCTCGGCGGCACGCCGCCCTCGCTCTATGATCAGGCCAAGGACGGGGTCGTCGACATCGTCTGGACGCTGCCCGGCTACACGCCGGGCCGCTTCCCCGGCACCGAGGCGTTCGAGCTGCCGTTCATGGCCGCCAAGGCGGAAACCACCAGCCAGGCCTTCTGGGACTTCTACGAGAAGTATCTCAAGGACGAGTTCAAGGATGTCCACCCGATCGCCGTCCATGTCCACGGGCCCGGCCTGCTGCACGTCAAGGGCGAGGGTGTCACCAGTCTCGAAGACATGAAGGGGCTGAAGCTGCGCGGCCCCACGCGCCAGACCAACGCGCTGCTCGGTGCGCTGGGCGCGACGCCGGTGGGCATGCCGGTGCCGGCCATGCCCGAGGCGCTTTCCAAGGGCGTGATCGACGGCACGGTGGTGCCCTGGGAGGTGACGACGCCGCTGAAGGTGGCCGAGCTGGTCGACAGCCACACCGACTTCGAGGGGACGCGCGGCCTCTACACCGCGACCTTCGTCTTCGCCATGAACAAGGAAAAATACGAGAGCCTGCCGGATGACCTGAAGAAGGTGATCGACGACAATTCGGGCCGTGAGGTGTCGAAGTGGGTCGGTCGCGTCATGGACGAGGGCGATCTTCCCGGCATCCAGGCGGCGGAAAAGGCCGGCAACACGATCCGCAAGCTGCCGCCGGAAGAGGTGGCTCGCTGGAAGGAAGCGGCCGAGCCGGTCATCGCAGCCTGGATCGAGGAGATGAACGGCAAGGGCTATGACGGCGCCGCGATGGTCGCCGATGCCCGTGCGATGATCGCCAATTACGCCGGCGCCGAATAGGCTCCGCCACCCCGAAGCGCCGGCCCGTCGCGAGATCGACGGGCCGGCACCCGTCTTCGCCCGTTTGTTCGCCCGGCGGTGGCGGCAAAAAGCCTTGTCCTTGAAAGTGAATTCCATGACCGTGCTCATTGCGGGCGCCGGCATCGCCGGTCTGACCCTTGCCCTTTCCCTGGAACGCATCGGTGTGCCGGTGCAGATCTACGAGGCCGTGCGCGAGATCCGGCCGCTCGGCGTCGGCATCAACCTGCAACCCCACGCGGTGCGCGAGCTCGACGAGCTGGGCCTGCTGGAAAATCTTGACGCCATCGGCCTCAGGACGCAGGAAGTCGCCTATTTCTCCAGCCATGGGCAAAAGGTCTGGGCGGAGCCGCGCGGACTGTCGGCCGGCTATGACTGGCCGCAATTCTCGGTTCACCGGGGCGAGTTGCAGATGATGCTGCTCGAGGCGGTGCGCGCGCGGCTGGGGTCCGATGCGGTGCGCACCGGCGTTGCCGTCGAAGGCTGGCGACAGGTGGAGGACAGGGTCGAGGTCGACCTTCGCGCCCGCCCGACGGGCGCGGCACTCGGCACGGCGCGCGGCTCGATCTTCGTCGCGGCCGACGGCATTCATTCCGCCGCGCGCGCCGCACTCTATCCCGACGAGGGGCTACCGTCATGGGGCGGCATCGTCATGTGGCGCGGCATCACCCGCGGACCGCGGTTCCTGACCGGCCGGACCATGGCCATGGCCGGATGCAAGCCGCGCAAGTTCGTCTGCTATCCGATCGAGGACATTGTGCTGGACGACGGCACACCCGGGTCGCTGATCAACTGGATCGCCGATCTGCGCATGCCCGAGGATCACCTGTGGCGGCGCGAGGATTGGAACCGGCCGGGTGATCGGACGGACTTCCTGCCCCGGTTCGCCGACTGGCAGTTCGACTGGCTGGACGTGCCGTCGGTGATCGGGGCGGCAGAGGCGATCTACGAGTATCCCATGGTCGACCGCGATCCGCTGCCGCGCTGGACCCACGGGCCGATGACGCTGATGGGTGACGCCGCCCATCCGATGTACCCGATCGGATCCAATGGCGCGAGCCAGGCGATCCTCGACGCCCGCGTGCTGACCCGCGAGATCCTGCGCCACGGAGCGAACGAGTTCGCGCTGATCGACTATGAGGCGGAGCGCCGGCCGGCAACGGAACGCATCGTGCTGGCCAATCGCGCCGACGGGCCGGACGCGATCCTCGACGTGGTGGAGGAACGCGCGCCCGAGGGGTTCCTGCACATCCATGAGGTGCTGTCGCGCTCGGAACTGGAGGATGCGGCAAGCGGATACAAGAAGCTCGCGGGCTTTGACGTCGACGGCCTCAACCGGCGCGCGCCGATCGTTCCGCCGGACGCGATCCTCGGCCTTTGATGCGCCCGCTCCCGCAGCCCACGCCCGAGGCCGCCACCGTTGATCGCGGCTGTCTCGACGATCTCGCCGGCCATCTGCTGCGCCACGCCTTCCTGCGCGGCCAGCAGGTCTTCGCCGAGGTGTTCGAGGGCGAGGGGCTGACGCCGTTCCAGTTCATGGTGATGGAGCTGGTCGACAGGAACCCGGGCATCACCCATCGGGATGTCGCCAGCGCCATGTCGAGCGTGCCATCCGTGCTGACGACCGCGCTGAAGCCGCTGCTGGCAAGCGGTCAACTGGAGCGGATCGCCGTCGACGGCGACGGACGGCGCGTCGCCTATCGGCTCTCGCGGCAGGGGCGGGACAGCTTCCATGCCCTGCGTCCGCGCATCGCCAAGGCCGAGGACAGGCTCCTGGCCGGCTTCGATCCGGCCGCGCGCTCGGCTTTCCTCGCGGCGCTGAGAAGCATCGCCGGACGCAGCCGGCCTAGATAGGCCGGCCCTTCAGGATCGGTTTACCATTCCTCATAGTTTCGTGTTGCGTTAAGTAATTTTGACGGCGCCTGTCGTAGGGTCCCCGGCGTATCGATTGCGCTCATTCGCAGTCTGCTTTGATCGGCCGGGTGGCCTCCCCGAACGGAATTCGACGGTGCTTGAAGTTCTCTCCTGCGTGACGGGCGACCACAATCTTGTCCTCGTGGCGGTGGCCGCGGCGATCTGCGTGGCTGGCGCCTGGGCAAGTTTCCGGCTGTTTGTGCGCGCGCGCGACACGACCGGCTGGACCCGCTCCGGCTGGCTGTTTCTCACCGGCATGACCGCGGGCTCGGCGATCTGGTGCACCCATTTCGTGGCGATGCTGGCCTATGGGACCTCCGCCGCCTTCTACTTCGATCCGGTGTTGACCATCGTTTCGCTCTGCGTCGCGGTGGCCGGCACCGCGGCCGGCTTCGCGCTGGCCAGCAGCGGCCGCCTGCGGCTCGCGCCGGAGGCCGGCGGCGCGCTGATCGGCCTCGCCCTGGTCTCGATGCACTACATCGGCATTGCGGCCTATCATGTCGACGGGTTGATCGCCTGGGACACCTCCTTCGTCATCGCCTCCATCGTTGTCGGCATCGCCTTCTCCATGCTGTCGCTCAACCGGGTCATGCGGCCGGTGACGACCTGGTGCCGCCGTGGCGCCAAGGCCTCCTTCGTTCTGGCCATCGTCAGCATGCATTTTACCGCGATGACGGCGATGCGGATCACGCCGTTGCGCCCGGTGCTTTCGCCAGGGGAGGATTACGTCTGGGTGCTGGCGCTGGCCGTCGCACTGGTGGCAGTCATGGTGATCGGCATGGGCGTGGTGATCGCGCTGATCGACCACGATACGCGCACGATCGCAGACGCCGACGTGACGCGTCTGACCGAATTCGACCCGCTGACCGGTCTTGGCTCGCGCACCCGCTTCACCCGCCTGCTGCAGGACGGTTGCGCCTGCGTCGACGCCGACGAGGGGCTGCTCTGCCTGGTGCTTGTCGATCTCGACGAGTTTCATGTCGTCAACGACCTGCGCGGCCAGCTCGCCGGCGACGCTTATCTCGCGGCGCTCGGAGCGCGGGCGAGGGCGTGGCTGGAGGACGCGGGAGAGGCGGCCGAGGTGGCGCGCATCGGCGGCGACGAGTTCGCGGTGCTCAAATGGGTCCCGCACGAGGCCGCTGTCGACGACCTGGTGGAGCGGATCGCCCTGTTGTTCGGTTCGCCTGTGCGCGCCTCGGGCACGATGCTCGCCTGTTCCGCGAGCCTTGGCGTTGCGCTTTATCCCGAGCACGGCCTCAGCCCGTCCGACCTGCTGGCCAACGCTGGTGTCGCCCTTGGCCGGGCCAAGAACAACCGCCTCGCGCCGGTGCAATATTGCGATGCGGTGATGGACACGGCCGAACGGGGCCGCCGGGCCCTCGCCGTCAGTCTGCGCGGTGCGCTCGATCGCGGCGAGCTCGAGGTGTATTTTCAGCCGCAGATGGATGTGCCGGCCCGCCGGCTGGCGGGAGCCGAGGCGCTGGTTCGCTGGACCCACCCGCAACATGGCTGCGTGTCTCCGGCCCGCTTCATCCCGATCGCCGAGGAAAACGGATTGATCGTACCCATCGGCGAATGGGTGCTGCGCGAGGCGTGCCGGCAGGCGAGGGGCTGGGACGAGCCGGTCAAGGTCGCCGTCAATCTCTCGGTGGTGCAATTGCAGCAACCCGATCTTGTCACCCGCATTGCCGCGATCCTGGAGGAAACCGGCATCGACCCGGCCAGGGTCGAGCTCGAGGTGACCGAAACGGCGCTGATGGCCGACATGGAGCGCTGCATCGAGGTGCTTCACGCGATCAGGACGCTCGGCGTGGCCATCGCCCTGGATGATTTTGGAACCGGCTATTCGGCGCTGTCGAGCCTGCGCGTCTTTCCCTTCGACCGGATCAAGCTCGACCGGGACTTCGCCCGCGATCTCTCCGCCTCGGCGGAGGCGCGCGCGATTGTCCACGCGGTCCTCATGCTGGGCGAAACCCTGGGCACGCCAGTGCTCGCGGAAGGGGTCGAGACGGAGGAACAGCTCGCCTTCCTGCGCGCGGCCGGATGCCCGACGATCCAGGGCTACCTCTATGCACGCCCGCTCCCCGCAGCCGCGATGCATGATTTCGCGAAGGCCAGCCACCGCGAACGGGAAACCAGGCTGTCGGGCCTTTTGGCCGGAGCAGGGGCGCCTCCGGAATTGATGACGGCCGAGGCCTGAGCGAGGCGCGCGCCTGCCCGTGAAAGATCTTTCCCCACCACGACTTGCACCGCTGCATTGCCTTGCTCCTGCCGCCGGAAAGCCGCTCCGAAATCACCTTAGAATAATTTTAATGTATTGATTTCTATGCAATAATAACTTGACTCAATAACTCAATATAGCATTACTGCCGCGTGGTCGGATCTGGCCACATCCTTTGATGGCGGGGCCTTAACCCTCGTTGATTGGAGGTCGGAATGTTTGAACGAACGGATACCCGCGCCATGCCCGACAGGGCTGGAGCGGATGAGCATGCCGAGCGCCTCGTTGTCGACGGGCTGCGGTATTGGCTTGCGGGCTATGGCTCCGGAAGCATCGACTCCTGGGAGCGGGCCTGGAGCCTCTATGCGGGCGAACTTGGCGTTGCGCGTGCCCGCGTCGTGGTTTCGGGGCTTTCCTGTTATGCGCGCGCGCTTAACGGCTTCGCCAAATGCGGCTTCGAGATGCTTGCGTCCGGCTGTCCGCGCCGGTGCGCCCACGAGTGCCTTGCCGTGGCGCTTGTCGCTGCCTGGCAGCGCGGGCGGCGCGAGGAGGCGGCCGGCATCGCCGACGAGCTTGTTGTCGCGCAGGGACTGCCGTCGACGCTGGAGGCGGCCGCGAACTTCTCGGATGTGCTGCGCCGGGCGGAGCTTCTGCTTCCGCACGCGTTGGATGGCGGGCGCCTGCGCTGCGGGTTGGCCCGGCATGTTCCGGCCTCGGCGACACGCCACTGATCTTCACCGCCGGGGGTGCCCGGCAACACCGGATGCGTCACCGCGGGGGGCGCCCAAACGATCCTGGGATGGGAACTGACACGATGAGAAAGACACTGCTTCTGGCATCCATCGCGGTGCTCGCGCTGGCGCCCTTGCGCGCTTCCGCCGCCGAGCCGGCCGAGGTTGTCACGGGTTATGCCGACATCGCCGCCGCGGTTTATGGCGAGTCGCTGACAAGCGCGCAGGCGCTCTCCGCGGCCGTTGACGCTCTTGTCGCCAATCCCAGCGATGAGACGCTGAAGGCGGCCCGCGACGCCTGGCGCGCCGCGCGCCGTCCCTACCAGCAGACCGAGGTCTACCGCTTTGGCAACGCCATTGTCGACGAATGGGAGGGCAAGGTGAATGCCTGGCCGCTCGACGAGGGTCTGATCGACTACGTCGACGCCGGCTATGGCACCGAGAACCCGGAGAACGCGTTCTACACCGCCAACGTCATCGCCAATCCGAAGCTGAAGGTCGGCGGCAAGGAAATCGATGCCACCGAGATCACCCCGGCGCTGCTCGCCGAGCAGCTTCAGGAGGCCGGCGAGATCGAGGCCAATGTCGCCACCGGCTACCATGCCATCGAGTTCCTGCTTTGGGGCCAGGACCTGAACGGCACCGGCCCGGGTGCCGGCAACCGCCCGGCAACGGACTTCGACACCGCGAACTGCACCAACGGCAACTGTGACCGCCGCGCCGCCTATCTGAAGGCCGCGACCGAGCTTCTGGTTTCCGACCTGCAGGAAATGGCCGATGCGTGGAAGGTCGGCGGCGAGGCCCGCAAGGAGCTTGCCGACAAGGGGGAGGCCGGCGGTCTCGCCACGATCCTGACCGGCATGGGCTCGCTCTCCTACGGCGAGCTGGCGGGCGAGCGCACCAAGCTCGGCCTCATGCTGCACGACCCGGAGGAGGAGCATGACTGCTTCTCCGACAACACCCACATGTCGCATCTCGACGACATCATCGGCATCCGCAACGTCTGGGTCGGCACCTATGATGGCTTCGACGGCAAGCCGGTGAAGGTTGCCTCGCTCAAGGATCTCGTCGAGGCGAAGGATCCAGCGCTTGCCGCCGAGGTGACGGCCAAGCTCGACGCAACCGTGGCCGCGGCCGAGAAGATGCGCGCGCGTGCCGAGACCGTGGAAGCCTACGATCAGATGATCGGCGAAGGCAACGAGGCGGGCAACGCCGCCGTCCAGGCCGTGGTCGACGCGCTGATCGACCAGACCCGCTCCATCGAGCGCGTCGTCGCGTCCCTCGGCCTCGAGGAAGTCGCCTTCGAGGGCTCCGACAGCCTCGACAATCCGGGCGCGGTCTTCCAGTAAGACCAGCCTTCGGGAAAAGACATGGGAGGCGGCTGTCGACGAGGGGCCGCCGCCTCCTCTCCCTCGTCAACCGGGTTGGAGGGAAACCGGTACCGGAACCCGAGTGATATGCCGATTCCACGTCTTTTGAGCCTGACCGCCTGCGTGGCGGTCGCAGCGCTTCTTGCCACGTCCGCTGCCCAGGCCTCCGATCTGTCCCACCGGGACGACCTTTCGCCGCGCGACCGCGCGCGCGTTTCCCGCGTGCTTGCGCCTCCGACGGACTGGAGCGCGCCGGAGGCATTCGAGGCCATGGCCGGTGGCGCCACGACCTCCTCGAAGCGCGTCAACGCCAACGCCTTCTCGTTTCCTTCCGCCAATCTTTCCTTCGAGGACCAGCAGCGTTTCGCCCTGGGCAACGGCCTGTTCCGCAAGTTCTGGGTATCCTCGCCGTCCTCGACGCAGGCTTCCGACGGGCTGGGGCCGCTCTACAATGCGCGCTCCTGCCAGGGGTGCCACCTGAAGGATGGCCGTGGCCATCCGCCGCGCACCGGCGAGGAGCCGGTCTCCCTTTTCCTGCGGCTTTCGGTGCCGGCTGCGACCGCCGAGGAGCAGGCGCGTCTCGACAGTCACGAGGCGCTGGTGCTGCCGGAACCGACCTATGGCACCCAGTTCCAGACCTTCGCGGTGACCGGACTGCCGGCGGAAGGAAAGCTCGCCGTTTCCTACCAGGAGCGTGAGGTCGAGCTTGGCGATGGCACGCGCGTGTCCCTGCGCGTTCCCTCCTACATGATCTCCGAGCTGGCCTATGGCCCGCTCTCGGACAAGGTGATGATCTCGCCGCGCGTCGCCCCGCAGATGATCGGCCTCGGCCTGCTGGAGGCGATCCATCCAGGCGACATCGAGGCGCAGGCCGATCCGCGGGACGCCGATGGCGATGGCATATCCGGCCGCGTGAGCCGTGTGCGCGACCCGAACACCGGCGAGATGGTCATCGGCCGCTTCGGCTGGAAGGCCTCGGAACCGACGGTCCGGTCCCAGTCGGCCGGCGCTTTCGCCGGCGACATCGGCATCTCGACGCCGGACCGGCCGCAGCCTTTTGGCGACTGCATGCCGGCCCAGACCGCCTGTTTCTCCATGCCGACCGGCGAACAGGCCAACCTTGGCGAGAGCGAGGCGCCGGATCCGGTCATGGAACTGGTCGACTTCTACTCCCGCAATCTCGCCGTGCCGCGCCGCCGTGATGTCGGCGACGCGCAGGTGCTTGCCGGCAAGAAGCTCTTTTCCGATTTCGGCTGCGCCGCCTGCCACCGGCCGAAATACGTGACCACGCGCAAGGCCGATATCGAGGCCCACCGCTTCCAGCTGATCTGGCCCTACTCGGACCTGCTGCTGCACGACATGGGCGAGGGGCTTGCCGACAACCGGCCGGCGGGCACCGCGTCGGGGCGGGAATGGCGCACGCCGCCGCTCTGGGGCATCGGCCTGACTCAGACCGTTTCCGGCCAGGAGACCTATCTCCACGACGGGCGCGCCCGCACGCTTGAGGAGGCGATCCTGTGGCATGGCGGTGAGGGCGAGGCGGCCCGGGCGGCCTATGCCGCCGCCGAAGCGCGGGACCGGGAGGCGCTGATTCGCTTCCTTCGCTCGCTCTGACGCGCCTGGCGGGCGGACCCCGGCGCGAGCAGGTCCTGACACCCCTGCGGAGATAACTTGTTCATGCTGCGACAGAACCGCACTTGCAGGCGGAGCGTTCGGGCGCGAAAACAGGAACGCATCGCAAGCCCCGCGCCAGGACGGGTGGCGGGACCCGGCGGGCAACATGAGGAGACCGTGATGAGCGCAGATCCACAGGCCATGTCCGCTGGCGACCGCGGCGGGACAGCAGGCGCGCGCGTGCGACGGACGGCAGGCAACCGCCGCGCCGCCCTTCTGGCGCTGCCGATTCTGATCGCCGGCCTTGCCGGGCAGGCGCTGGCGCAGGACGCGCCCCCCGCGGACAAGGGGATCGACTATTCCGTCTTCGTGTCCCGCCTGATCGAGCGCTTCGCCGTGCCGGCGGCCGAGGACCTCGGCACCCGCCTGGTGACGCTCGAGACGGCCATCAACGCTGCCTGCGCCGCCGATCTCGACGCGGCGGCGGGCAAGCGGGCGCGCGCCGATTTCGCCGCCGCATTCCGCGCCGCCGTCGTTGCCCATGGTCATCTGTCCACCCTGCGGATCGGCGCGCTCGCCGACGAAAACCGGGCGGAACGGCTGGCCTTCATCCCTGATTCGCGTGGCGTCGTGCGCCGCCAGGTGACGCGGCTCGTGGCCGCAGGCGATCCCAGCGCGCTGCAGGCGTCGAGCCTGCGCGACAAGAGCGTCGCGCTTCAGGGACTGACGGCGCTGGAATGGATCGCCTACGACAAGGACGGGGTGGTGACGCTGGGCTCCGCTGGCAAGCCCGAGAGCCGCGACTACGTCTGCGGCTATGCCCGTGCGCTCGGCGAACGGCTGATCGAGACCGCCGGCGAGGTGAGCAAGTCCTACCGCGATCCGGATGGGCAGACGGCGCTGCTGCTGACCCCCGGCCCGGACAATTCGCTCGCCAAGACCGACAAGGAAGCCTCCGGGTTCGTCTTCAATGCCCTGCTGACGGCGCTCGAGCTGTCGCGCGATCA
Organism: Stappia sp. ICDLI1TA098; assembly: GCF_054880955.1. Lineage (NCBI taxonomy): Bacteria > Pseudomonadati > Pseudomonadota > Alphaproteobacteria > Hyphomicrobiales > Stappiaceae > Stappia > Stappia sp. ICDLI1TA098. The sequence goes on along the minus strand of NZ_JBTZBT010000002.1, from coordinate 648,468 downwards.
GGTCGTCGCGCCGCTGCTGGCGGAAGGGCCGGCTGCCGCGCGCGCCGCCCGCGTGCCTTTCGCCCGCTCGCACACGGCCTTCGATCATCTGGCGGCGACGCTGGATGGCTTCGCCGGGGCGATCAATGCCGCCGGGTTCGCCGATGCGGACTCCGACGCGCAGTGGATCGGCAACACGGTTTCCTTCGAGGCGCGCAACGCCGGACAGGCGCTGGGCGCGATCTCGCCCGACCCGCTTGCGGCACTTGAGGACGAGAAGGACCTTGGCAAGCTCGCCTATGTCCGCACCGTGCTCGATGGCTTGCGGCCGATGATCGCTGGCGAACTGGCCGGCTATCTCGATTTCAAGGGAGGCTTCAATGCGCTCGATGGAGATTGACCGCAGGCGGTTGCTGCTCGGCACCGGAGCCGGGCTGGCGGCGCTCTCCCTGCGTGGCCCCGCCGCCTTCGCCGCCGATGCGTTGGCGCTCGATGCGCAGGATCCGCTCTTCGCGGGGGCACGGCGCGAGGCGGACGGAACTCATTCGGTCGTCGTCACCGGTCTCGACGGCATGGTGCGCGTGAAGATCGCGCTGCCCTCTCGCGGCCATGACGTCGCTGTTTGCCCCAGGAGCGGGCGTTGCCTTGTCTTTGCCCGCAGGCCGGGCACCTTCGCGGTGCTGTTCGATCCGCTCGGACGGCAGGAGGCGCGCACGATCGCGGCCGTGCCGGGTCGGCATTTTTATGGGCATGGCGTGTTTTCGGCCGACGGGCGGCTGGTATTTGCCACGGAGAATGATTTCGAGACGCCGCGCGGCGTCATCGGCGTCTATGACGTCTCCGGCCCGAATCCGCAGAGGATCGGGGAGGTGTGGAGTGGCGGCATTGGTCCGCACGACATCCTGCCGATGCCGGACGGCAAGACGCTGGTTGTCGCCAACGGCGGCATCGAGACCCACCCGGATCGGGACCGGGAAAAGCTCAACATAGCCACCATGCGCCCCAACATCACGCTCATCGACCAGCCCAGCGGTTCGATCCTGGGCATCACCGAGGCACCGAAGAACCTGCACCAGCTTTCGCTCCGGCACATGGCCGTGGGCGCCGGCACCAAGGTCTGGATCGGCGGCCAGTACGAGGGGCCGCAGGACGACACGCCGCCGCTGATGGCCTGCTTCGACGCCTCAACCGGCAAGCTCGCGACGCATGATGTTCCCGACGCTCTGGCGGGCAAACTTGCCAATTACGTCGGTTCGGTCACGCTCAGCCATGATGGCGCGCTCGTTGCAGCCTCCTGCCCGCGCGCCGGCAGGGTACTTTATTTCAATGCCGCTGACGGCGGTTTCGTCGCCGCGCAGCAGCGCAGCGACGCCTGCGGTCTGGCGGCGCTCGACCAGGGTGCGTTCCTGATTTCCGACGGGCAGGGAGGCTTGAGCGAAAGCGCCGACCTCGCCGGCGCGCCGGCACTTCTTGCCGCGACGCCAGGCGTTGCCTGGGACAACCATCTGGTCGCCATCGCCCCGGCCTGAGGCGCAGGGCCGGCGCGGTCAGACCGCGTCGGCGAATTCGATCTCGGCCATCATGTCACCGGCCAGGGTCTCGAGCGCGCGGGCAAGGTCGCCCGCCTCGAGGTCGACCGGCAGCACCACGTCGATCTCGGCGCGGAACATGCGCTCGCCGCTCATCGAGCCGGCATAGGCCTCCGTCTCCAGATCGGTGATGCTGACGCCCTTGGCGGCGAGCATGGCCGACAGCGCGTGCACAATCCCCGGGTGATCCTGGCAGATGACGGCGAGGTGAGCCGGATGGCCGTGGCGCTCGCTCGACGCCTCGCCGCGCTTCAGCGTGGTGATGATGCCGTCATCGGCAAGGGCGGCGAGATCCGCCTCCAGCGCCGCCGCGCGCGAGGCCTCCGCCTCGACCCGCACGATGCCGGCGAAGGCCCCTGCCAGCCGCGACATGGAACTCTCGATCCAGTTGCCCTCATGGGTTGCGATCACGCTGGAAAGCCGTTCGACCAGCCCGGGCCTGTCGTCGGCGATCACCGTCAGGACGAGCGAAATCATCTGCATGGCGGTCCGGTCCTCCCTGGCCCTTTCGCGGCGTTCGCCCGCCGCTGTTTCGTCAGACTAGAGGAAGCTCCGCGCCGCGTCACGCGGTGCGGCGTCGCATATCACATCGCCTAGTCGCGGGGCGGACGGGAGGAGAAACCGAAGGCGGCGGTGTAGAGTTTTTCCGCGATCAGCGACAGGCGCGCCAGGATCCGCACCGGCAGGCGGGCGAGCGAGGGCACCACATCGTGGCAGAAGGCAACCTTGCGGACATAGTCGGGCACATGCCACTCGTACCAGTCGTAGGCTGGGAAATAGGCTGAATCGCCGGCGTGAAGCTCTCGTGTCTCACCGTCCGGTCCGGTGACGATCACCGAGCCCTCGAGGATGTAGACCGCTTCGTCGCAGCCGAAATACCAGTGGAAACGCCCGGCCGTGCAGTCCCATACCGACATATTGGCGCTGCGGTCGTCGCCTTGCGCGAGCGTCAGCGCGCGGGCGCTCGGCTCGCCTTCCAGCACCCAGTCCGGGTTGATCGGCGCGGGCTGCAGCTCGAGCCCGTCGAGACGGGCGAGCGTCAGGCCGGCGGGCGTGCGGTCGGCTTGCGCGGAAAACGGACGCGCGGCGGGGTCCTGGGCCGGCTTTGCGGTGGCGTCCTGGGTGGCTTGCGTCCTTGCGGGCGTCGTCATTTTGCGTCTTCCCTCCCTGCGGGCTTGGCGCGTTTCTTGTTCCGGCAACCGTGGCGCGAAGAGGTGAAGATCCGGTTTCCGCAATTGCTTCTGCCCGGGAAACGCCGCTGCGGGAACGCGGCATGCCGGATTTCCCGCTTGATGCGGGCGCGCGCCTCTACTAGCGTGCCCGGCCAACGACGGCGTCCCCTCAGGGACTGAAAGCGAGTCCGGTGGCGATCGACCCATGTCGGGGATCCACTCCGGAGCTGTCTGGATGGCGCAACCTGTCCGCCTCCCTCTCTTGCGGGGGAGGGGTGGGCTGTTTGCGCCTCATCCGTACGGCCATGCGTTTTCCGCACTTCCTCCCGGATGCCGTCGGATGAATCGGACGAGGCGGTGGGCACCACCCGCCTGACGACAAGGGAGGGAGCTTCCGAGATGAACTGCGAATTTGTTTTCGGCGTCGGGATCGGCGAGCGTCCCTTCAGGCAATGCGAGGGAGATGTTTGATGGCCGATGGACATGCGAACGGCGGAGAGAAGCTCGGCCTGATGATTTGCGGGCACGGCAGCCGCAACCGCGGGGCCGTGCGCGAGTTCGCCCAGCTGGCCGAACGACTGAAGGAGCGCTTTCCCGACTGGCCGGTGGAATACGGCTATCTGGAGTTCGCCAATCCGGTGATCAAGGACGGGCTCGACAGGCTTCGCGAGCAGGGCTGCACCCGCATCCTCGCCGTGCCGGGCATGCTGTTTGCCGCCGGTCACGCCAAGAACGACATCCCTTCCGTGCTGAATACCTATCAGGCGCAAAACCCAGGCGTGACGATCACCTACGGCCGCGAACTGGCCGTCGACACGCGCATGATCCGCGCGGCCGGCGAGCGCATCCGCGAAGCGCTCGAAGCGGCGGGCGACGACGTGCCGCTGCACGAGACGCTGCTTGTCGTCGTCGGTCGGGGCGCCTCCGATCCGGACGCCAATTCCAACGTCGCCAAGATCACCCGCATGCTGTGGGAGGGCTTCGGCTTTGGCTGGGCCGAGACCGCCTATTCCGGTGTGACCTTTCCGCTGGTCGCACCCGGGCTCGAGCATGCCGCGAAGCTCGGCTACAAGCGCATCGTCGTCTTCCCGTATTTCCTCTTCTCCGGCGTTCTCGTCAGCCGCATCTACAACACGGTGGACGAGGTGGCCGAACGCCATTCGGACATCGAGTTCCTCAAGGCCGGCTACCTCAACGACCATCCGCAGGTGATCGACACGATGGCCGACCGGGTGCAGGAGATCCTCCAGGGCGCCAACCTGATGAACTGTCAGATGTGCAAGTATCGCGAGCAGGTGCTTGGCTTCGAGGCGGATGTCGGGCGGCCGCAGGAAAGCCATCACCATCACGTCGAGGGGCTTGGCGCCGACGCCGAATGCAAGCTGTGCGAGGATGTCTGCACCGGCGCCTGCGAGAAGCAGGTGGCCGCGCATGATCATCATCACCACGACCATGGTCACGGACATGACCACGGCCACGATCACGGCCATGACCATCATCACGGCCACGATGATCACCATCATGGGCACGGCCATTCGCACGGTCATGATCATGACCATCACCATCCGGTCTATCCGCACGCGGACCACCCGCTCGGACCGAAGTCGATGCGGAAGAACGGCTGATGGAGTCGCGTCCGCGCTACGACTATGTGAAGGATCCTGCGGAAATCTACCGAAGGTCCTTCTCCATCGTGCGCGGCGAGGCGGCGCTCGAGCGGTTGCCGGAAGCCTTGCGGCCGATGGCGATCCGCGTCGTGCACGCCTGTGGCGACCCCTCGGTAACGGCGCATCTCGTGTGGAGCGACGACGTGGCGGAAAAGGTCTCCGCCGCGCTTGCCGGCGGCGCGCCGGTCTTCACGGATGTGCGCATGGTCGCCGAGGGCATCATCCGCAGCCGGCTGCCGGCCTCGAACGAGATTGTCTGCACGCTCAATGATCCACGCGTGCCGGCGCTCGCGGCGGAACTTGCCACGACACGCTCGGCCGCGGCGGTCGATCTCTGGCGCGACCGGCTTGAAGGCGCGGTCGTTGTCATCGGTAATGCGCCGACAGCGCTGTTTCATCTGCTGGAGCGGATCGGCGAGGGTTTCCCACGTCCGGCGGCGATCATCGGTTTTCCGGTCGGTTTTGTCGGCGCGGCGGAATCGAAGGATGCGCTCGCCGTGAACCCCTTCGCCATCGCCCATGTGGCGATGCGCGGGCGGCTCGGCGGTTCGGCGATGGCGGCTGCCGCCCTCAATGCGCTCGCCGGCGGCGTGCCTGAGGAGGCGCGCGCATGAGCCTTGCTCCCTGGCTTACCGTGATCGGCCTTGGCGAGGACGGTGTCGAGGGCCTTGCCCCGCTCGCCCGCCAGGCGCTCTGCGAGGCGACATGTGTCTTTGGCGGCGCGCGTCACGCCGAACTCGCCGCGCCGTTCCTGGGCGCGCGCGGGATTTCCGTCACGCCCTGGCCGAGCCCCTTTTCCCATGGGCTGGACCTGCTGCTCGAACGGCGCGGCACGCCGGTCGTGGTGCTTGCTTCCGGCGATCCCATGTGGTTCGGCATCGGCGCGACGCTGGCCCGGCGGATCGATCCGGGCGAGATCGTCGTGCTGCCCGGACGCTCGTCCCTGTCGCTGGCCGCCGCCCGCCTCGGATGGCCGCTCGCCGAGGTGGAGATCCTGTCGCTTCACGGCCGCCCGCTCGACAGCTTGCGGGCCGTTCTGACGCCTGGCGCGCGCATTCTCTGCCTTACCTCCGGCGGCTCGGCACTGCCAGGGATCGCCGACCTTCTGGTCGATGAAGGCTATGGCGAAAGCCGGCTCGTGGTGCTGGAGCACCTCGGCGGGCCGCAGGAACGGGTGATCGAGGCCAGCGCCGAGCGGTTCGAGGGGCCCGTTGCGGATCTGAATGTCACGGCCATCGAGCTTCGGGCCGTGCGCCACACGCCGTTGCGCGCCCGCGTGCCGGGCCTGCCCGACGACGCCTTCCGTCACGATGGCAAGCTGACCAAGCGCGAGATCCGCGCGGCGAGCCTTGCCAAGCTGATGCCGGTGCCCGGGGCGTTGCTGTGGGACGTGGGCGCAGGGTCAGGCGCGGTCGCCATCGAGTGGATGCGCGCGGCGCGCGGCGCGCGCGCCATCGCGCTCGAGCCCAACGACGAGCGCCGCGCGGTCGCCCGTGCCAATGCGGCGGCTCTCGGCGTTCCGGGGCTGGACTTGCGCGACGCCACCGCTCCCGAAGGACTTGCCGGCCTCGAGGCTCCCGATGCGATCTTCCTCGGCGGAGGCGCGAGCGCGCCGGGGATCATCGAGACGGTGCTTGCCGCGCTCCGCCCGGGCGGCCGGCTCGTCGCCAACGCGGTGACGCTCGAAAGCGAGGCGGTGCTTCTTTCGGCCCACGCGCGCTTCGGCGGAGAGCTGTGCCGCATTGCCGTTTCGCGGGCCGCGCCCGTCGGCGGAATGACCGGCTGGCGTCCGCTGATGCCGGTAACCCAGTGGAGCCTGGTGAAGCCATGACCGCATTCTCCTGCCCAGGCGCTGGAACGCTCTACGGCGTCGGCCTCGGTCCCGGCGATCCGGAGCTGATGACGCTGAAGGCGCACCGGCTGATCTCCGCGGCCAGGGTGGTCGCCTATCCCGCGCCCGACGACGGGGAGAGTTTCGCCCGTTCGATCGCAGCCGGTATCATTCCGCCGGACGCGCGCGAAATCGCCATCGTCGTGCCGATGCGGGTGGAGCGCTTTCCCGCGAAGGAGGTCTACGACAAGGCCGCCGCGGAGATCGGGGCGGAGCTCGCCGCAGGCGTCGACGTGGTGGTGCTTTGCGAGGGCGACCCGTTCTTCTACGGCTCCTTCATGTATCTCTTCGAGCGGCTCGCTGGCCGCTTTCCGGTGGAAATCGTGCCGGGCGTGACCTCGCTGACAGCGACGGCGGCGGCTCTCGCGCGCCCGTTGACCGCCCGCAACGACGTGCTGACCGTCATTCCCGGCCCGCTCCCCGATGAGGAGATCGCCGCGCGGATCGAGGCGGCCGGCGCGGTCGCGATCATGAAGGTCGGTCGTCACCTGCCGCGTCTCAGGGCGCTGATCGAGCGGCTGGGCCTGCTCGCGCAGGCGGGGTATGTCGAACGCGCGACGCTTGCCGCCCAGCGAGTCGCCCCGCTTGCCGACGTGGCGTCGGAGGCGGCGCCCTATTTCTCGATGATCCTGATCTACAAGGGAGACGAAGCGTGGACGCTTCCGCCGCAATCCTCGTCCTGACGCCGGCGGCCCTTGCCACGGCGCGGCGCGTCGCCGCCGCCCTGCCGGGCGCGACGCTGCACGGGCTCGCCCACCGGGTGCCGGGGCTCGATGTCTCCTTCGCGGAGACGCTCAATCATATCCGCGCACTCTACCAGGCCGGCACGCCCATCGTCGGCGTCTGCGCCTCGGGCATCCTCATCCGCGCGCTTGCCGCGGTGATCGAGGACAAGCGCGCCGAGCCTGCCGTCCTTGCGGTTTCCGAGGACGGAGCGAGCGTCGTGCCGCTGCTCGGCGGCCACCGGGGGGCGAATTCGCTCGCCCGCCAGCTCGCTGCCGCGCTCGAGGCGCATGCCGCGATCACCACCGCCGGCGATACGGCGCTGGGCGTTGCCCTCGACACGCCGCCGGCTGGCTGGTGGCTGGCCAATCCGCAGGACGCAAAGGGTTTCATGGCCCGGCTTCTCGCCGGAGACCCGGTGCGGATCGAGGGTGAGGCACCGTTTCTCTCCCGCTCGCGGCTTGTGGTCTCGCCATCCGCCGAACTGGCGATCTCGGTGACGGAAACCGCCGTGCCGCCGGGTCCGGACCGGCTCGTCTACCATCCGATGAAGCTTGCCGTCGGCGTCGGCTGCGCCCGCGGCTGTGCGCCGGAGGAACTGGTTGCGCTGGTGCGCGAGACGCTCGAGACGGCGGGGCTGGCACGCGGCGCGGTGGCGCTCGTCGCCTCACTCGATCTCAAGGCCGACGAGCCGGCGATGGCAGCGCTGGCCGCCGACCTCGGTGCGCCGTTGCGTGTCTTCGACGCGGCGCGGCTCGAACAGGAGGCCGCGCGGCTTGCCAATCCCTCCGAGGTGGTCTTCGCCGAGGTCGGGTGCCACGGTGTGGCAGAAGGTGCCGCACTCGCCGCGGCCGGTGCCGCGGGATCGCTGATCGTCGAAAAGCGAAAGACGGCCAATGCGACGGTCGCCATTGCCATCGCGCCGGAGCCGATCCGGCCGGGCGACGTGGGCCGGGCGCGTGGTCGACTGGCCGTCGTCGGCATCGGGCCGGGGCGCGACGACTGGCGCACGCCCGAGGTCTCGCGGCTTCTCGCCGAGGCCGACGAGGCTGTCGGCTATTCGCTCTATCTCGACATCGTCGCTCCGCTCATCCAGGGCAAGCCGCGCCATTCCTTCCCGCTCGGGGCGGAGGAGGAGCGGGTTCGCTATGCTCTGGAACGTGCCGGCGAGGGGCGCTCCGTCGCGCTTGTTTCCTCCGGCGACGCCGGCATCTATGCCATGGGCGCACTGGTTCACGAACTTCTCGACCGACCGGAGACGGAAGGCGGCGTCAGCGATGCGGCGCGGCGCATCGAGGTGGTGAACGCGCCCGGGATCTCGGCGCTCCAGGCGGCCTCGGCCCGCTCCGGCGCGATCCTCGGTCATGACTTCTGCACCATCTCCCTGTCCGACCTGCTGACCCCCTGGGAAGCGATCGAAACGCGGCTGAAGGCGGCTGCGGAGGGAGATTTCGTCATTGCCTTCTACAATCCTGTGTCGAAGCGCCGGCGCAGCCAGTTGGCCGCCGCGCGCGAGATCCTGCTGGCCCGCCGGCCGGCGGACACGCCGGTCGTGCTTGGCTACAACCTCGGCCGCGAGGGCGAGACCATCACCGTCACGACGCTGGGTGCGCTCAAGGTCGACGACGTCGACATGCTGACCACCGTGCTGGTCGGGTCTTCCGCCTCGCGCACGGTCATGACTGGCTCGGGCAAGCCCTTCGTCTACACGCCGCGCGGCTACGCCAAACGCATCGAGGAAAAGCTATGACCGTCCATTTCATCGGCGCCGGTCCGGGTGATCCGGATCTCATCACCGTGCGCGGACTGAAGCTCATCCAGTTCTGCCCCGTCTGCCTCTATGCCGGCTCGCTGGTGCCGGAGGCAGTCGTCGAGGCGGCACCGGAAGGCGCGCGCGTCATTGACACGGCGCCGATGACGCTGGACGAGATCATGGCGGAAATCGAGGCGGCGCACGCGCGCGGAGAGGATGTCGCGCGTGTCCATTCCGGCGACCCCTCGCTCTATGGTGCCATTGCCGAGCAGATCCGTCGGTTGCGGGCGAAGGAAATCCCCTTCGACGTGACACCCGGCGTGCCGGCCTTCGCCGCCGCCGCCGCCGCCCTCGGCCAGGAACTGACCGTGCCGGAAATCGCCCAGACGGTGATTCTGACCCGCACGACGATGAAGTCCTCCGACATGCCCGAGGGCGAGGACCTGGTAACGCTCGGGCGCAGCGGCGCGACGCTGGCCATCCACCTGTCGATCCGCAACCTGCGCGAGATCGAGCGCCAGCTCGTTCCACTCTACGGCGCCGATTGCCCGGTGGTGGTTGCCTACCGCGTCGGCTGGCCTGATCAGGCATTCATCCGCGGAACGCTCAGCGACATCCGCGACAAGGTGCGCGACGCCAAGATTACCCGCACGGCGCTGATCTTCGTCGGCCGCGCACTCGAGCCGCAGGAGGATTTCCGCGACAGCGCGCTCTATCACGCCGACCACGTTCATGTGCTCAGGCCAAAGCGCAAGTCTGCAACTTAAATATTACATGAAAGCGTATTTGCAACCAATTAGTGCATAGCTTAGACTTCCTGCATCGATCCAGCAGGGGGACAGATCATGTCGCAAAGACACCAGCAGCTCGCACGCGCCGTTTCGCTCGGGGGAGACAAGCGCACGATCACGGACTTCTATGACGAGTGGGCAGGGAGCTACGACAGCGATGTGGTCGAGACCATCGGCTACGTTGGCCATCTCATCACCGCAGACGCCCTTGCCGCGCGCGTGCGCGACGACGCCCAGGTGCTGGACGTCGGCTGTGGCACCGGGCTCATCGCCGTCGAGCTGAAGAAGCGCAAGCACAGCCTGCGGATCGACGGCATCGATCTGACGCGCAGCATGCTGAACGAGGCGGTTGCCACGAATGTCTATCGCCATCTCACCCTCGGCGACCTGACGGGCAAGCTCGATTTCCCCGACGATTGCTACGACGGCATCGTCAGCTCCGGCGTCTTCACCACCGGCCATGTCGGCCCGTCGGGGCTGGACGAGCTCATCCGCATCGCCAGACCCGGTGCGCCCATCGTGCTTGCCGTGCGCGACACCGCGTGGGAGGGCGAGGGCTTCAAGGCCTACATCGAGGAGCTGGAGGCGGGCGGAAAGATCGTGATCCGCGAGGTCCGGCTGAGCACCTATCTCGGAAATGAAGGCGTCTTCTGCCAGCTTTGCGTTCTCGAGGTGGTCTAGGAGAGGCGCCAGGCGCGGGTTTGCATCTTCTGCCGTGTCTTTCTAGGCTTGGGGCCCGAGCCACAACAAGGAGAGACCCGCCATGGAGACGGCAAATCCGCTCTTGCAACGTGCCTATGCCCTGGATGGTGACGCAACCCGCATCCGTGATCTCTACGCGGACTGGGCACGAAGCTATGACGCCGACACCCTCGGGGGCATGGGCTACGTCGCGCCGGCCGTGGTCGCGGACGTGCTGGCCGAGGCGCTCGCCGGGTCGCCCGCGGTGGTCCTCGACGCCGGCTGCGGCACCGGGCTCGTCGGTCTCGAACTCAGCAAGCGCACGCAGACGGAGATCGACGGGCTGGACCTGTCTCCCGGCATGCTCGAGCAGGCGGAGAAACGGGGTGTCTATCGGCGGTTGTCCGAGGCAGACCTGACCGGCCGGCTCGATCTGCCCGACGACAGCTATGACGGCGTGGTGAGCGTTGGCGTCTTCACCAGCGGTCACGTCGGGCCGGAGGCGATCGACGAGCTTGCACGGGTGGCCAAGCCCGGCGCGCCGGTCGTTCTCACCGTGCACGAGAAGGTCTGGGACGCGGACGGCTACGCGGCGCATCTCGCCGAGATGCACGGGCGCGGCCGTGTCCGCGTGCGTTCCGTCAGGGACGCGCCCTACCAGGAGAAGGAAGGCTACCGCTGCAAGCTCTGCATTTTGGAAGCCGCCTGATCGGTCCGGGCATCTTCAGGCCGCATCGATCACATGGGCGAAGGAGCCCATGACCCGGCCGACGCACAGGCCCACATCGCCGATCAGCGTCCCGGTTGCGTCGCGGGCTTCGAAGAGCCGAGGGGCATCGCCCTCGAAGCGGATGGTGGCGTAGTGGAACTCATGGGCGGCAAGAGGTCCGCGCCAGGGCAGGTTGCCATAGGCATGCAGCCGCCGGTAGCCGAGTTGGCGGCGGCGCTCGGCGAAGCTCGTTTCCAGTGGCAGCAGGCCGAGCATGACGTGTGTCCTGCCGGTCGCGTCGGTGATCGTGTCGCCGAGCGTCATGTAGCCGCCGCACTCGCCGTAGACGAGGGCGCCGCGCGCGGCCGCCGCGTGCATGGACTTGCGGAACGTCTCCGCGCCGGCCAGGCGCTCGGCGTGGAGTTCCGGATAGCCGCCGGGCAGATAGACCGCATCGACGTCCGCGCCCGGGCCTTCGTCGGCGAGCGGCGAGAAGAATGAAAGTTCCGCTCCGGCGCTCCGCCATCCCTCAAGCAGATGCGGATAGCAAAAGGCGAAGGCAGTGTCGCTGGCGATCGCCATTCGCTGGGCAAGCGGCGGCAGCGGCGGCATCGGCGCATCCGTTGTCGCCGGGATGCCGGCGAAGAGCGGGGCAGCGGCAGCGGCGAGTGCGTCGAGGTCGCAGCATCCCGCGATGCGCGCGGCGGCTGTGTCGAGGAAGCGTTCAAGGTCGGCGTGCTCGCCCGCCTGTTTCAATCCCAGATGTCGCTCGGGCAGTTCGAGAGCGGCGTCGCGCGGCACCGCGCCGAGAACGGCCATGCCGATGCCGGCAAGGGCAGTGCGCAGCATCGCCTCGTGCCGCGCGCTGCCGACCCGGTTCAGAATAACGCCGGCCAGGCGCACGTCGGCACGGTGGTCGCGAAAGCCACGCACGAGGGCGGCGATGGACTGGCACTGTTTCGCCGCATCGACGACAAGGACGACCGGAAGGCCGAGCCGGGCGGCGAGATCGGCGGTCGAGCCGGTACCGTCCGCCGCGCCGTCGAAGAGCCCCATCACGCCTTCGACAAGGAGGAGATCCGCACCTTGCGCGCGTGTGCGCGCCAACGTGTCGAGAAGGCCGCCGCGCATGGCGTGGGCATCGAGATTGACGCAGGCGCTGCCGCTTGCCGCCGCATGGAAGGCCGGGTCGATGTAGTCGGGCCCTGCCTTGGCGCTGCTCACGGCAAGCCCCCGACGGGAGAGGGCGCGCAGCAGCGCGAGCGTCAGCGTGGTCTTGCCCGAGCCCGAGGCGGGCGCGGCGACAACCAGGCCGGCGGGGGCGGCTGGGGGCTGTCTCGTCATCGACAAGGAGGGGGCCCTCACCCGGTTTCGGCGGTCGCGTCGCGGGACCCGAGCGGATCGGGATGCAGCTTGCGCCCGGCCATGGCGCCGAGCCAGTCGAGGCCGGCGCGCAGCCGCACCACTTCGCCAACGCAGACGATGGCCGGCGGCTCGAGCTCTGCATCCGCCGCATCGCGCGCCGCGCCGCCGAGCGTTGTTTCCAGAACCTGCTGGTGCGCGAGCGAGCCGTTGCAGACGATGGCGACCGGCTCCTGCGGCGAGCGGCCGGCGGCGATGAGCTTGTCCGCGATCTGGGCGAGGTGTTTCATCGCCATATACATGACGATGACCGGAGAGCCGCGGCCGATCCCCTCCCAGTCGATGGCCGAGGGGGTCAGGCCGGTCTGGTCATGGCCGGTGAGGAAGGTGACCGCCTGGTTCGTGTCGCGGTGGGTGGCCGGAATGCCGGCGTAGGCGAGGCCGCCGATGCCGGCGGTGACACCGGGAATGATGCGGAAGGGAACGCCGGCACCGACGAGCGTCAGCGCTTCCTCGCCACCGCGCCCGAAGACGAAGGGATCGCCGCCCTTGAGCCGCAGGACCCGTTTGCCGGCGCGCGCATGCTCGATGAGCTTCAGCGAGATGTCACGCTGCTTCGGGCTCGGCTTGCCACCGCGTTTGCCGGCATAGTCCACCGCGGCACCGGGACGGGCGAGGCCGAGGATGCTGGTGTCGACGAGTGCGTCATAGACGATCACGTCCGCCTGCTGAAGGCCGTTCAGCACATGCAGCGTCATCAGGCCCGGATCGCCTGGGCCCGCGCCCGCGAGCCAGACCCAGCCCGGTTCGAAGACGGGAAGCGCCAGGCGGTCGGGGTCGGGCCGGTCGAGGGGGCGGAGCGTCGCATCGGTCATGGTGGCGTCAGTTTACGTCGGCTTCGCCGCCGCGCCAAGGTCGGTGGACCGGCCGCAAGCATTTGATTTGCGACCTTTTCAGGCCTTTCTTGCGGATGTGTGCCGCTTGCCGCTCGCCGCCGCGTGACGATCCCCGACGCCACGCCTATAGTCCGCCTCCATGAGCAAGGCCGATGCGACGAAGCTGCGCCGGGGATGGACCACGGGCGCCTGCGCCACGGCGGCCGCGAAGGCCGCCTACGAGGCGTTGCTGAGCGGACGCTTTCCGGATCCGGTGGAAATCGTTCTGCCGCGCGGCGAGCACGTCGCCTTCGCGCTTGCCCGCGAGGAGACGGGCGAGGGTTTCGCCCGTGCCGCCATCGTCAAGGATGCGGGCGACGATCCCGACGTCACACATGGCGCGCTTGTGGTTTCCACCGTGCGCGCCGGCGCGGCGGGGACGGGCGTTGTCTTCCGCGCCGGCGAAGGCGTGGGCACGGTGACCCGCGCCGGCCTGCCGATCCCGCCCGGGGAGCCGGCGATCAACCCGGTTCCGCGCAGCATGATCGCCGGCGTCATTGCCGAGGTCGCCGCCCGCTGCGGCGGTTCCGGGGATGTCGAGGTGGAGGTTTCCATCCCTGGCGGCGAACTGCTGGCGCAAAGGACCATGAACCCGCGCCTGGGTATCCTCGGAGGACTTTCGGTGCTGGGTACGACGGGCATCGTCAGGCCGTTTTCCTGCGCCGCCTGGATCGCCTCCATCCATCGCGGCGTCGATGTGGCGCGCGCCGCCGGTCTCGATCACGTCGTCGGGGCGACGGGGGCCACCTCGGAGGCGGCCGCGCTTGCCCGTCATCCGCATCTGCCGGAGATGGCCTGCCTCGACATGGGCGACTTCGCCGGCGGGCTGCTGAAGTACCTGCGCGCCCATCCGCTGCCCAGGCTGACGCTCTCGGGCGGTTTCGCCAAGTTCCTCAAGCTCGGACAGGGCGCGCTTGATCTCCATTCCGCCCGTAGCCGCGTCGATTTCGACGCGCTTGCGCAGGTGTTGGCGGATTGCGGGGCTCAGGCGGATCTCGTTGCCGCCGCGCGCGGCGCCAACACAGCCAAGGAAGTGCTCGATCTGGCGCAAGCCGCCGGCATCGATGTCGCGCAGGAGGTCGCCCGTGCCGCCAGGACAGCGGCGCTCGCCGTTCTGCGCGGCGCGCCCGTCGACGTCGAGGTCTATCTGGTCGATCGGGCCGGCGCGATCGTCGCGCATGTGCCTTTTTCCGACGAAAGCGGGACGACATGAGGCTGCTTCTGCTCGGCGGCACCGGCGAGGCGCGTCTGCTTGCCGCGGAGCTTGCGGGCGACAGCCGGGTCGAGGCGACGGTGTCGCTCGCCGGCGCGGTCGCGCGGCCGCAGGCCTATGCGCTGGCGACCCGCACCGGCGGCTTCGGCGGCGCCGGCGGGCTTGCTGCCTATCTCGGCGAAGAAGGCATTGCGGCGGTGGTCGACGCGACGCATCCATATGCCGCGAGGATTTCGGCCAATGCGGTCGAGGCCTGCTCGGCAACGGGCGTTGCGCTTCTGCGGCTGGAAAGGCCCGCATGGACGCAGGAGCCGGGCGACCGGTGGACGGTCGTTGCCGATGTGCCGGCGGCAGTCGATGCTCTGCCACCGGGGGCGCGGCCATTCCTCGCGCTGGGACGCAAGGAGATCGGCGCGTTCGCTCGCCGGGGCGACCTGCACTGTCTGATGCGCATGATCGATCCGCCGGAGGAGGGGGAGCGGCTGCCGCCCGGCACGCTTGTTCTTGCCCGTCCGGGCGGCAGCGTTGAAGAGGAGCGGGCGCTGCTGGAGGCGCACGGCCTTACGCATGTCGTCGCCAAGAACAGCGGCGGCGGCTGGTCGAGGGCGAAGATACTGGCAGCGCGCGCGCTCGGCCTTCCCGTCGTTCTGATCGACCGTCCCGCGCTTGCGCCTGCCGAGACGGTAAGCGACGTGGACGCGGTTCGGCGCTGGCTGGAAAGCCGCCTCTAGCAGGCTGCGCGTCAGACGGAACGGGCGCGAAAGAGGCGGGTGCGTACCGTGAGACAGGCGATTTTCCAAAGATAGCGCAGAACGCCGGTCGTGTAGCGCCTGCCCAGCCGGCGCGGCTCGCGTGCGAGGCGATAGACCCATTCCATCCCGCTGGCGCGCAGTGCTTCCGGCGCGCGCACGGCCGCCCCGGCGGTGAAGTCGAACAACGCGCCGACCCCGAAGGCGAGTGTCACCGCGCTTTGCTCGAAGATCCGTCCGATCAGTTCTTCCTGAAGCGGGTTGCCCATGGCGACGAGCAGGATGTCGGTGTTGGCATCGGCGATGTCCCTGGCAATCTCCTCCTCGTCTTCTCGGGAGAAGTAGCCGTCGCGGGCACCGCAGATCACGAGATGGGGATAGCGTTCTGCGAAGATGGCGGCGGCGCATTCGACAATGTCCTGCTTCGCCCCGAGCAGGAAGACCCGCGTGTCGGGCGGGGCGGCGGCCAGAAGGGCGGGGATCAGGTCCGTGCCGTTGAGGTTGTCGGGAAAACCCTGCCCGTAAAGCGCCCGTGCCCCGATCTCCGCGCCAATGCCGTCGTTGAGCACGAGGAAGTTGCGGAGTGTTTCAGCATAGGCCGGATCATCCATCGCCATCAGCAACCCGTGCGCATTGGCGAAGGCAACGAGATGGCGATGGCCCGCGCGCAGCGCCTCGACGAGGAAGGAAATCGCCTCCTCCCGGGTGGCTCGCGCCACGCGGACAGGTCCGATCGCCATCGTCGGAAGCTCCGCTTCACCCGTTTCCGCTCGCTCGCTGATGTCCATTGTTCTCCGCTTCGCCCTGATGCACGGCTTGCGCGTCGCGCGCTTTGCTCCACCTAACACGAAAGCGTGCCGCGTGCATGTGGCAGCCGCCGTCGGCACAGTGTCGGTGGCGATCAGGCCGCGACCTTGGGGAAATATTAACCATGAACGCCGCAGGATTGCCGCAACATCGGGTGAGACTGCCCGATGCGTGGCTGCGGTGCGCCCTTCGCGCGCGCGCCTCGCGGAAGAGAGAGACCGGACCTCGACAATGACCGACATCTACCAGATCCCCGGCATCTTGAGGAAGCGGATCGTCTGGCTGGTTATTGTGCCGGCCATCTGTGTCGCGCTGGCCATCGTCTATCTGATGCTGCGCACGCCTTCCTACCGCGCCATGGCGGAACTGCTCATCGAACCGCAGGCGTTGCAGATCGTTGGCAACGAGATCGTCTCGCGCCAGGGCGGCGACGGGGTGCAGCGGCTCGCCATCGACAGCCAGACCTATGTCATCCTGTCGAACGAGGGCCTGACCCGGGTGATCGACAAGCTCGACCTGGAAAACGATCCTGCGATCCTGCCGAAGTCCGGCGGTCTGTTGTCGCGTCTCCTCGGCAAGGCGCCGAAGGAGACCACGGCCGAGGACAGGCGGGCAGCGACCATCGATGGATTGCGCGACCGCCTGCAGGTCATCCGCGTCGAGAATTCCTTCGTCTTCGACATCTTCATGAAGCATCCCGACCGCTTCAAGGCAGCGGCGATCGCCAATGAGGCCGCGCGCGTCTATCTCGACGAGCAGCGTGGCCGGCGCACGGATTCGACCCTGCGGGCTTCCGTGGAGCTGCAGTCCCAGGCCGATGACTTGCGCAAGCGGTTGCAGACCGCGGAAGCCAAGGTGGAAACCTTTCGCGCCGAGAACGGTCTGATCAGCACCGGCGAGCGTGGCCTCGTGGTCAGCCAGAGCCTTCAGGACATCAATTCGCAACTTACCCAGGCAAGGGTCGAGCTGGAAGGGGCGAAGGCCAACGCCGATCTTCTCGACACGGTCACCGTCGCGGCGATTGCGGGCGGTGCGTTGCCGGCCAGGCTCCAGACCGCGACACTGGGCTCGCTGCGCGTGCAGTACGCGCGCATCGCCGAGCGCGAGGCGCAGGCGGCGACCACGCTCGGCGCCAATCATCCGCAACTTCGTGAGTTGCGCTCGCAGCTTGCCAACACCCGCCAGATGATCGATGACGAGCTGGCCCGCGTGCGCAGCTCCGTCAACGCCGACCGGCAGCGCGCGGAGGCCAATGTCGCCGCGCTGGAGGCCGAGCTCGCGCGCGTGTCCTCCACCAGCGTCGACCAGAGCCGGGCCCAGATCCAGCTTCGCCAGCTCGAAAGCGAGGCGGAATCGCTGTCCTCGGTCTACCGCGCCTTTCTGAGCCGGGCGAAGGAACTCGACGAACAGAGCGGCATCGACACCAGCAACTCGCGCATCATTTCCCCTGCCGTGGCGCCGCTCAGGCCCACCGGTCCGTCCGGGCTCATCGTGGTGCTGGCCGCCGGCGTGTTCGGCGTCATTCTTGCCGCCGGAGGAGCGGTCGGCTGGGAGATGTTGAACGGCAAGCTCGGCTCGGAACGCGAGTTGGTGGAAATGACCGGCGTGCCGCTGATCGCCAGCGTCAACGTGCCGGCGACCGGGGCTTCCGGACGACGGCATCTTTTGCAGGCGCGCGCGGGCAAGGGGGCGGCCGCGGCCCGGCAACTCGCGGTCACGCGCATCGCCTATGCGCTGCGCCATGCCTTCGAGGGCGAGCGGCCAGCTCAGATCCTTGTGCTCGCGACCGGTGAGGGCACCGACGTCGCCCCGCTGGCGCGGGCGATTGCCGCGGGTCTCTACGACATGGGCGAAGAGGTGCTTCTGGCCAGGCCGAACGGCGCAAGCCCGGTCGACGACGTGGCTCCTCTGGCGATCTCGCGTGCCGCTTCCGGCGGGGAGGCTGCGCCCGCGCGCTCGCGCCTGTCTGCGCGCCGCCGGCAAGCGGAGATGAGGGACCGGGACGTCGCGGCGCGGCAAGACGCGGGTGAGATCTTGTCTGCTGGAGCGCCTTTCACCGTCGAACGGCTCGACGGACGGGCGCAGGGCGCCGGCGCGGCCGCCATCGCGGCGGAGAACGACGAGTTCCTGATCATCGACGGCGGCTCGGCACTCGACAATCCCTATCTGCCAATGCTCCTGGGCTGCTGCGATGCGATCCTGCTGGTCTCCACGGTCGGCGAGACCGGGCGCTCGGAACTCGACCGCACGCTCGCACTGCTGAAGCCCTGGGAAGACAGGATGATCGGCAATGTCGCGCTGGCGGCCTGAGGCGCTCGGCGCGCCCGTCTGGAACCGCCTGCCGCAGGCCCGTCTGACCTTTTCGCGCCGGCCCGCGACCTATGACCTTTGGCTGAAATCCGCCGCCGGCGTCGTCATCGGCACGGTCGTCTTCAACTGCTTCCTTGCTTTCGTAAACACCCGCGTCGCCGGCGTCTCCCAGAACATGGTGATGATGGCGGAGGCGCTGCTGATCGCGATGGCGCTGCTGCTTGCCGCCGACCGGCGCGCCGGTCTCTACACGGTCGTCGCCGTCTATCTCGCCTATATGGCGATGATCCTGGCGCTGCGCCCCGAGCTCGACCTCAAGGCGATCCGCGACGGGCTCATTCCCATCGCCTTCTACTTTCTTGGGCGTCGGGTGCGCGATATCGAGAGCGTCGACCGGATCGTGCTGCTGTCTGCTGCCATCGTCGTCGCCGTCGGCTTCTTCGAGTACTTCCTGCTCGACCTCTTCATCGCCAATATCAACATCCTCAAATACTACATCGCCCGCGGATCGCTGGAGGTTGGCGACAACTACATCGAGGACTCCTCCCTCTTCATCAGCGGCACGCGCATGCAGGGGCGCAACCTGCTGCCCTTTCTGGGCACGCACCGGGTGTCCTCGGTCTTTCTCGAGCCGGTGGCTATGGGCAACTACGGCGCGTTCCTGGCACTGTGGGCGATATTCCGCAAGGACATGGATCGGCGCTGGCTGCTCTTCGCCGCCGCCGCCGTCGTCATCGTGCTGGGCGATGCGCGCTTCGGTATGCTCGTCTGCTTCGCGATCTATGCGATGACGCTGGTCTACCGGATCGTTCCGCGCCTGATCTGGGTGCTGATCCCGGCGCTGATCACGCTGGCGATGGCGATCTACGGCCTGTCGACCGATGCCCTGCGCTGGGAGGACGATCTCGCCGGGCGCTGGCTGCACGCTTCCTGGCTGCTGCTCAAGCTGGATGGCTTCGCGGTCTTCGGCATGTCGCCGATCAACGGCTTTCTCGAGGACAACGGCTACGCCTATTCGCTGCATCAGATCGGGCTTGTCGGGGTGGCGGTGCTGTGGTCGCTGTACGTCTTTGCGCCGCTGCGCTCTCCCGACGCCTGGCGGTTTCGCGCCGGACTGATCACCTATGTCTGCCTGCTAATGGTGGTCTCGAGCTCTTTCTATTCGATCAAGACCGGGGCGCTGCTGTGGTTCTGCGCTGGCGCCGTCGATGTCTGGCGGGGCTTCGCGTCGAGGCCCGAGCACCCTCCAGGCAGTTAGCGCGCGAGCGCCTCGCGGTAGAGCGCCTCGTAGCGCAGCGCTGTGCCTTCCCAGGAATAGGCGTCGGCGACGGCCATCACCGCCGCGCGTGTCGCCGCCGGCGCTGCGGACAGCCGTGCGTGGGCGGCCTGCAACGCGTCCGCGGCCGCCAGCGGGTCGGAGTAGTCGGCAAGTGCGATCTCTTGGTGCTTCGCGGCGAAGGCCGAAAACGCGGCGTTCGGTTCGACCACGGGCACGAGCCCGGCGCTCATCGCCTCGATGAGGGCGATGCCGAAGCCCTCGTAGACCGAGGCGCTGGCAAAGAGACTGGTCTTTGCGAGGATCTCGCGCATGCGCGTGTCGCTCGGTCCGACGTGCAGGCGCACCGTATCGCCAAGACCATGCTTGATGATCATTGCCGTCACATTCTCGGCAGACCAGTCGAACGGGGTGCCGATGATGTCGAGCCGCCATTGCGGGTCGCGCGCGGCCAGCACGGCCATCGCCTCGATCAGCCGGTCGACCCGCTTGTTCGTCGACAGCCGTCCAATGGTGACGATGCTCTTACCTGGTGTCCGCGCGCCGGCATCGCCGAATTTCGACAGGTCGACGCCGTTCTCCACGAGCCGCACGGTGTCGGGCGCGATGGTGGCGAACCGGTCGAAATCGCTCTGGCTGCAGCAGGCAATCGCCCGGTACGCGCGTGCCGAAAGCCGGGTCAGCGTGTTGAACCAGACCGTCTTGAGACCGCCCGCGTTGCCGCTGTGAAAGAAGCCGCCGTGTGTGGTGGCGACGAGGGGTTTGCGGTGGAAGGGGGCGGCGAGCGCAAGCGCATCGAAGAAGAAGTCTATGGCATGGACATGCACCAGATCCGCATCGGCGATGGCGCGAAACACCCCCGGCGTCACTGGATAGCGTGAGGATCCGTGGAACGGCAGCCGCACCACCTCCACCCCGTCGATCACCTCGCGCGGGGGCAGTGGCTTGTCGGTCCCGCCGCGAAACACCCGATCGCAGGTGACGACACGGATATGCTCGAACCGTCCCTTTTGCCGGGCCGCGAGGCTCGCCACGAAATCCTCAAGACCGCCGACGCTCGGCTTGTACTGACGCACCACATGAACGAGCCTGATGTCGGAAAGTGGCGCGCTTGCGCCGGCGGAGGCACCGGTCATCGCGACGCCTCGGCCGGCAGCACACGCGGATCGCCGCCACGCGAGGCGATCGCCCGGAACACGCCCTCGATGCCGCAGACCGCATTGGCCATGGCGTCGTCGGGATATTCCGCGTTCTGGCGCGGCAGCAGCATCGGCGTTTCGAGATGGTCGGGGAAAAGGCAGCCGGGCGTCGTCGTCACGCCGGTTCGGAACCCGATATCCGCCAGCAGCGAGGCTTCGCGCGTGCCGGTGATCGAGGGCGGCCCATAAGGATAGGCAAAATGCGGAACCTCGCGCTGGAGCAACTGCTCCAGATCCTGCTTGTTGCCGGCGATGTCCTCTCTGGCGTCGTCGCGGGCAAGCAGGCTCAGCGCACGGTGGGTCCGCGTGTGGGCGGCGATTTCCACGAGCGGGTGGCGGTCGAGTTCGCGCACTTCGCCGGCATCCATGAATTCCGCGTCGACAAGCCCTTCGAGCGAGATGCCATGGGCGGCGAAGACTGGTGCGAAGGCCTTTGCCCGACGGAAGTCCTGCCAGACCCAGGCAATGGCGCGGCCGAGGCCGGCGACCTTGCTCTGTCGGGTTGGGCAATGGAAGCGGACGCCCATCGGCGCGATGTCGAGAGTATCGTGCTCTCGGAACAGGGCGGTGAGCCCAAGCCACCAGGCATTGAGCGTGCGGTCCATCGCTCCGCTCGGCACATAGATCGTCGCCGGCGCGTCGTGGCGCTCGAGCACGGGCAGGGCAAGGGTGCGGTTCGAGCGGTAGCCGTCGTCGAAGGTCAGCACCGCGAAGGGACGGGGATTGCCGCCGGCAAGGCGGGACATCGCATCGTCGAGCGAGACGATATCTCGGCCGGACCGGCGCAGGTGATGCAGGATCGCCTCGAAATCGGGAACCCGGCATCCCTGCCCGAGCGTCCGCTCCGGGTCGCGCACGAAGTCGTGAAACATCAGGATGACGCCGCGCCCGCGATACCTCCGGCCGATCAGCGACGACAGGCGGCTTGCCGCGATGACGCGCAGGCCCGCTGTCCTGATCCGCTGCTTGAGCGTTTGCGCGACTGTCGGTTTCGGTGTGATCCCAACTCGCTGCACCGGTGTTCCCCCAGGTCTTTGCGGCGCCTGCGCCATGACGGCCGCAAGAGCGTGCGGCGCCTTTCTGCAAGTAGCGACGGACACTATGCGGCGGGAATGAACATCCCGTTGCACGTCGCTCTTTGGCCGCGATCTTGGCAAACAGTGCCTTTCCTGCGACCCGACGTCACTTGCGGATTGCGAAGCGTCAATTTGATGTTAAGTGCTATTCGCGCCGGTGACGGGGCTTGCCGTTTTCCAATACGGGGGGTTAACCCCTCGCGCGCTACCCTTCCTGCGCCAACAGGCCGGAAACCACCTGCAGACCCAGTCTTCGCGACGCGGAACGCCGCTCGACGCGAAGGCGACAAAGGACTGAAAGTCACCGCAATGCGCGTACTCATGGCCTGTGGGGCCTTTCCCCCGCACTTCGAAGGCGGAGCGCCCGTTTCGGCGCTGCTCGTCGCACGGATGCTGATGAGCGAAGGCCATGAGGTGCTCGTCCTGACGGTCGGCGACGAGGACTTGCGCGAGACCTACGAGGGCGTACGCGTCCACCGGATCGCCAGCACCAACATCGACTGGAACTACTGGAAACCCGGTCGTCCGCTGTGGAAGAAGGCGGTGTGGCACGTTCTGGAAAACGGAAATCCGCGCGCTTTTTCCGCCATGCGTCGAGAGATCGCCGAGTTCCGTCCGGATGTCCTGCTGACCGACAGCATCGAGAACATCAATGTGGCCTCCTGGGCGGCGGCCCACAGCGAGGGCATACCTGTCGCCCATACGCTGCGCAACGCCTTCCTCCTGTGCTGGCGCAGCGTCATGCAGAAGAACGGCCGCAATTGCGAGCCGCGCTGCCGGGAATGCGAGATCTCCTCGCTCGGCAAGCGTTTCTTTTCGCGCTGTGTCGATGCGGTGTGCGGAGAGACGCCGAGCATTGTCGCGCGCCATCTCGATGCGGGCTATTTCTCGCGCGCCGAGACCCGTTGCATCCCGGGCGTGATCGATGGCGACGTGGCTGCAACCTCGCGGCGCATGCCCGAGGGACGCCCGTTCCGGGTTGGCTTCATCGGCGTTCACCGGCCTTTCAAGGGGCTCGACGTTCTCGGCCGGGCAGCGCGCGATCTCGATTGCAAGCGGCCCCTCGAGTTCGTCATCGCCGGCACCGGAAAGCCGGAGGATGAACACACGATGCGCAAGGACTTTCCGTCGGAGCGCACCCGTTTCCTGGGCTGGGCGGATCCGGCCGAATTCTTCCCCGAGGTCGATCTCCTTGTCTTTCCCTCCGTCGGTCGCGAGGCTTTCGGCCGCGTCGCCATCGAGGCTTTTGCCCATGGCGTGCCGGTGATCGGGTCCGATCTCGGCGGCATTGCCGAGACCGTGAGCGATGGGAGCTCCGGCTTCCTCTTCCCGCCTGGAGATGCGGACGCGCTCGCGCGGCGGATCGCCGAGGTCGCGGATGACGCCGACCTCTACGAACGCCTCTCGGCCAATGCCCTCGCCGCGGCGGGTGCCTATCTGTGGCCGAAGATCGCCGCCGACTACACCGCGCTTCTGGAGCTTGCCGTCGACCGCGCGGCGCAGCAGGCGCGCAGTGAAGGCGAGAGGGCCGCTTCATGATCGCCCGCATCCGCACGGTCATCGCCGGCAAGGGATTCCAAAAGCTGTTCTGGTCGCTGGTCAGCCGGGGCAGCAGCACGGTGCTCAGCTTCGCGCTGCTCTTTGCCGCCAGTCATGCGCTCGATACCGAGGAATACGGTCTCTATATCTTCCTGTTTTCGGTGGGGTCGTCGCTCGGGCTGATCGCGGTGTTCGGCCAGCAGGTGCTGCTGGTGAAGCACTTCCGGCTGTCGACGCACGCAAAGGGCCAGACCAACCAGTCGATCCTCTATTACAACGCCGTCTGGCTCGCGATCGGCTGCGGTGGCCAGTTGCTCGCGGCACTTGGCATATGGGCTTTTGCCGGGCACCTGGCCTCGCCCTACAACGCGCTGCCGATCGCGCTTGTCTTTGGCGCGATCTTCACGCTGAGCGAATACCTGCAGAGCTATTTTTTGGTTCACGCGCGCATCGTGCTGGCGCTGGTGCCGCGCGAGAACCTGTGGCGGCTTTTGTGCAGCGTCGCGCTGGTCTTCCTCGCATGGGCCGGATTGCTGGAGGGCGGCGCCGAGGCCGCCGGCGTCGTCGCCGGCCTGCTGGCGCTGGTGGTCGGCTATCAGGTCGCCTGCTTCGTGGCCCAGGAGGGACTTTCCTTCCTGCGCCAGAATACCGCCCGACGGGAAGTGCCGACACGGGAATGGCGTAAGGAGACGCTGAACTTCTCGGCGAACGGCTTCTTCCAGGCGGCCGCGCTCTATCTCGAGACGATCCTGATCGGCCTGTCCATCGGCCTCGACATAGCCGCCTTCTATTTTGTCGCCAACCGCATCGCCTCGCTGCTTATCCTGCCTGTCCTGGCCATCGACACGGTCGGCGTGCCGCTGATCTCGGCGCGGTTTCAGGAGCGCGACCACGACGGAGCCCAGCGTCTGGTGGCGATGCTGTCGGCGGGCAGTTTCGTTCTGGCGCTGGCCGGCGGCGTTTTCCTGTTCTTCGTCGGTCCCTTCGTGCTGCATCTCTTCGACCCGGCCTTCGTCGAACACTTCCCGGTGCTTGTGCTGCTGTCCGTCGGTGCGATCTGTCATGCATTCTTCGGCCCCGGCACCTGGCTGATGATGATCGGCGGCGGCGAAGGGTATCTGCTCAAGATCCGCAGCGTCGTCTTTTTGGTCTATCTCGGGCTGCTCTATGTGCTCGGCGAGCACTACGGCCCGGAGGGCGTCGCCATCGCCGCGCTGGCGCAGCTTCTGGCGCTGCATCTGATCTCGCGGCGCTGGGTGATCCGCCACTGGAAGGTCGACAATGCGGCGACGACTTTCCTGACGCTGCGCTGGCGCGCGGCGCGCGTTCGGCGGGACGAGCCGCACGAGGGGGAGCGACAGGTGCGAACGGTGGGAGCCGGGGACAATGGGCATTCGTGAGCTGCTGACGGTGGCCGGCATGGCGCTCGCCCTGACGACGGCAATGCCGGCGGGGGCTGCGGAGTGTCTGCGCGGGGCCAATGCGGCCGGTGCCGAGTTCAGCGACGTTCTGCCCGGTGTCTTCGGCAAGAACTACACCTATCCTTCGACGAAGACGCTCACATATCTGCGCTCCAAGGGCATGAACGTTGTGCGCCTGCCGTTCCGCTGGGAGCGGCTGCAGAAGAAGCAGTTCGCCGCCTTCGACCAGGCGGAGTTGAAGCGCCTGCAGGACACGGTGGCGACGGCGACCGGTCTTGGCATGACCGTCGTGCTCGATCCCAGCAATTTCGCCAGGTATTACGGCGACCTCATCGGCTCGAAGGCCGTGCCGGTCGAGGCTTTCGCCGATTTCTGGCGCAAGCTCGGCAAGCTCTACGCCGGGCGCGAGGATGTCATCTATCTGATCATGAACGAGCCGGCCTACATCGACGCGAAGGACTGGCTGCCCTCCGCCAACGCGGCAATCGCGGCCATCCGCGAGACCGGCGCCGACAATTTTCTGCTCGTGCCGGGAACGATCTGGACGGCGGCCGTCCACTGGTACGCCGACCAGCCGGGCGGCTCGAATGCCGAGGTGATGCGCGGCGTGGTCGATCCGATCGACCACTACGGCTTCGACATTCATCAGTATCTCGACGATGACTATTCGGGCACCAAGACCGCCTGCAACCGGGTCGGCGAGGCAATGGCGGCGCTGCGCAAGGTCACCGACTGGATGGAGGAGACCGGCAACCGCGCCTTCCTCGGGGAGTTCGGCGGTCACGCGCGCCCCGACTGCTACAGCGGGCTGGCGCAGGTCACGGGCTTTCTCAACTCGCGTCCGGACATCTGGGCCGGCTGGACGATCTGGGCGGCCGGCGACTGGTGGGGCGACTATCCGCTCTCCATCCAGCCGAATGACACCGGCGACCGCCCGCAGCTTGTCGCCATCGAGCGGCAGATCCCGCGCCTGAGCGCGGAGGAGAGGACCTGCAAGGCTCTGGAACGCCGATGACAGACATATCCGATATTCCGCTGCCGCCGCTGCGTCCCGTGACTTTCGCCGGGACGGCCGGGTTGCTGCATCTTCCGGCGCGGGAAGGTCATGCCGAGGTTGGCATCGTCATCGTTGAACCCTGGGGGTTCGATGCGCTCTCCCTGCGTCGCGCCCTGCGCATTCTCGCCGACCGTCTTGCCGGTCTCGGGTATCCGGTGCTGCGCTATGACCAGCCGGGGTCGGGCGACGCATTGTCGACCGCGGCCGACGTGGTCGGACTCGACCCGTTCCGCGAGGCGCTGTCGTCCGCATGCGACACCTTGCAGGCGGAGACGGGCGTTGTCCGCGTCGCGGTGATCGGCCTGGGCCTCGGCGCGCCTCTTGCCGCCGAATGGGCGCGCGCCGCGCCGGAGACGGCCGCCGGCCTCGTTCTCCTTGCGCCGGTGCTGCGGGGCCGGGCATTCCTGCGCGAGCTTCAGCTGCGCGCGGCGATGATCGGCGAGATGACCGGCAGCCCGCCCGAAGTGGGCGAGGGGGAGGCGCTCGTCGTTGCCGGCCTGCCGATGTCGGCGGGCCTGGCCGACGAGCTGCGCGGTATGGCGTTGACGCCGGAAACTGTGCCCCAAGGGCTCGCGGTGCAGGTGCTGGCACGCCCGGATGCGTCGGCGGAGGAGGATTTCGCACGGGCGATCGGCGCGCGGCCGGGATGCAGCGGGGGGACATTTGCCGGCTATGCGGACGCCGTGTCCGATCCCACGCTCTCCGTGCCGCCTGAAGGCGATTTCACTGCGATCACGCGGTTTCTGGCGCGAAACATCCCGGTGCGCCGGAACGAGATGCCCGAAACCGCCCATCGCGCCATGACCGGCGTCGTTGGCGCGGTTCAGGCGGGGAACGGGTTTCGCGAGCGGTTTTGCGTGTTCGGCCCCGACGAGGCGCTGGTCGGGGTGTGGTGCGAGCCGACCCGTGTCACCGGCATGGCGCGGTGCGATGTGCGTCCGGTGATCCTCCTCGGCGCCGGCGGAAACCCGCGTGCCGGCTGGGCGCGCGGCGGCACCTTTGCCGCGCGCGTGCTGGCGCTGGCCGGCATTCCCTCGCTGCGCTTCGATCTCGCTGATGTCGGCGACAGCCGCGCGCGTGCGGCTGGGCCGGAGGTGGTTCACTACCACGGCGGCCAGGTGGCGGAGCTTTCCGCCGCGCTCGATCTTTGCCAGCTCTGGTGGGGCGGTGACGCAGCGGTGGTGGTCGGCTCCTGCGGCGGCGCCTATCTGGCGCTCAACGGGGCGGTCGCCGACCCTCGGGTCGGCCATGTCATCGCCGTCAACCTGCAGCGCTTCCTGTGGGATCCGCGCGATGACGTTGGCGAGGTGCTGAGGCTTGGCAACGTTTCTGCCAGCGCCTATGGGCGCAAGCTGTTCGACACGGAGAAGCTGCGCCGGCTTGTCGCCGGCAAGGTGGCGCTGGGCGCCATCGTCCTCGACCTGTCGCGGCGGGCGTTTCGCGAAAGCGAGCGTCGGCTTGCTCCCTGGCTCTTCGGCCTGTTGCCGTTCTCGCGCCTCTTCGCTCGGGTTCACCAGGGGCTGGCCAGCCTTGCTGCGCGAGACGTCAAGGTGGAGCTCGTCTTCAGCGAGGGTGACCCCGGTCTGGACCAGCTCGACATCTTCTTCGGCCGCAGCCATGCGCGGCTTGCCGCCTATCCCAATGTCTCGGTGATGACGCTCCCCGGCGCGGACCACAATCTGACCCATATCGCCGACCGCGCGCCGGTGCTGGCCCGCGCGGCCGCCGCAGCGCGCCGGGTGCAGTCCGCAAGCCGAATTCAGGCGGCGGAGTAGGAAACCGGATCGGCGTTGAGGGCGCGGACGGTTCCGCCAGGGCGTGCGTCGGTCCCGCCGTCGCGGGGCGAAAGCCGCAAGACGCGCTCCCGGCCCGGCGCGAGGTGGAACCAGTTGTCTTCCGGCAGGAACGCCTCGTCCAGGATCGCCACGCTGCGGGCAAGGCGGTCTGTGCTCAGGCAAAGCCTGTAGCCGCCGCCGTCTTCTGCCTCGACACGGGCCTCGATCCGGGCAGTGCCGGCCGGTTTCGCCCGACCAAGCGGGAAGTGGAAGGCCTCGTCCAGAAGCTCCCCCGTTTCCGCATCCTCCATCCAGACATGTACGCAGTCATGCGCCGGCGGTCCGAAACGGAACGCATGGGTGACATCGAAGAAGGCACCGATCAGGTCGGTTGCCGCGAGGCTTGCCGCGCCATGCGCATCGATGCCGATCTCGGTCTCGCCGCTGGCGATGGCAAGCGCGCCGTGCCTGAGGCAGGCCAGCCGCAGTTTCAGCCGGCGCGGGGCGGGCAGGTCGTTGGCGACGTGGATCGCGAGCCCGTTGGTGCCCTCGTCGGTCACGCTCAGGCGCAGCGGGGCGAAGGCGCGAGCGAGTGCGTGGAAGGCGGACTTCGGTTGCCCGTCGCAGGAAACGACGCCCCAGCCGGCGCCCGGCATCAGGTCCTGGAATGTCCACACCAGCGCTCCCCGGCAGGAGGAACCGGGCCGCCGCCACTCAGCGAAGGTGGCTTCCATCACCTCGGCGACGGCGGCCCGGCCGTGATCGAGATAGGACGCCGGATCGCCGTAGCGTAGATCGAGCGGATCGACCCCGTAGAGATCGCGCACATAGTGGTCACGCACATCCTCGAAGTCCCAGCCGACGTCGCGGTCGCGCGGCACGCCGCGCTTCCAGTCCGGATGGTGACACGGCGCGGTTTCCGCGCCGGCCAGGCTGGCTGGCTCCGGCACGTTGGAAAACGCCAGGCACTCGCCGGCGAAGCGCACGTTTGCGCGGCGCGCGTCCTCCAGCGGCCTGCGGTAGGCACCGACGCCATAGTAATGGGCGATGCCGGCATTGGGCGAGAACGGAAGCGTGCCGCCGGAGGGCGAGTTCGCCACGTAGGGGACGTCCGGGCGGACGCGGGCGGCGACATCCGGCAGGATCTCCTCGGTGAGAGGTCCTTTCCAGCGGCTTTCCGGCAGACCCATCATGGCACCCTGCTGGTGCATCTCGCTGCCGCCGCAGATGACGGCGAGCGATGGGGCGAAGGAGCTTGCCGAAAGCAGGGCTTCCGTCTCGGCCCGCACGGTCTCGGCGAAGACCGGATCGGTTGCCGGGTAGTCGAGATTGGCGAAGGGCAGGTCCTGCCAGACGAGGATGCCGAGTTCGTCGCAGATCTCGAAGAAGGGGCGCGCCTCCGGCGCCATCGTCCCGCCGATCCGCAGCATGTTCATGTTGCCCTCGCGTGCAAGCCGCAGCCAGGGCAGATAGGCCCCGCGGGTGCCCGGCAGCCCCGCGATGTCGGCCGAGGTCCAGACAGCGCCACGCGCGAAGACCGAAACGCCGTTGATACGAAGGCCGAAGCCGGCGCCGTCGGCATCGCGCTCGACCTCGATCCGGCGGAAGCCGGTGCGGCCCAGCCGGTGGCGGTCGTCGCCGACGTCGAGCATCACGTCGTGGAGCGTCGGCGTTCCGTGGGTGTGCGGCCACCAGGGGGGGACGCCGGCAAGCTCCAGATGGGCGTGCAGGGTACCGGTCTCGTCCTCGACCAGATCGGCGCTGCCCCCTGCGCAGGAGACGCGCGCGGATGCGTCGCCCCGATAGCCGCGGCCCGGAGTGAAGCACACCGAAAGACGGCCCGTGCCGTCGGCGGCGAGATCGGCGAGGATACGAAGGCCGTGCAACAGCGTTTCGTCCTCGCGCACGAGCGCGACAGGCCGCCAGGGGCCGACCGCGTGGATCTCGGGGGACCAGCCGGGCATGTGACCGAGGAAGGTGGTGCGCACCAGCCGCAGGCCCGGCTCGCAAACCAGTTTCGTCTTCCAGCGGGCGCGGGGGCCTTTTTTCTTCAGGTGCGGCGCCAGCGCGCGAAAGCAGAAAACGAGTTCGGCGGGCCCGTCCAGATCGACCAGAACTTCGCAAGGGGCGTACATGCTGTCGGAAATGAGGATCGGCGCGCCGTCGAGCCAGGCCTCGCAGATCGTTGCCAGTCCCTCGGCGACAAGCCGGTGCCGTCCGGCGCAGGCAGGCGCCACCTGACAGCGGTACCAGACATCCTTGTCGTGAAGCGGCATGGGCGCGGTGCGGTCAAACCGGCCGGCGCGCTCCAGCGCCTCGGCCGCCGTGCCCGGCACGCAGGCCGGTAGCCAGTCGGCCGCATCAGTGATGTCGGCAGGTTCGCACCACTGGCCTGCCGGCAGCACCGCGAGCTGCCATTGCGCGTCGGCGAGAAGGTCCGTCGTGGCGCTGGTCACTGAGGGATCCGGCATGGCGCGCGTCAGGCCGCGCGGCCGTGCGCCGGTCCGGCGTCAAGCTTTCCGGCCAGGCCGCTCATCAGCGCATCCCATGATTCCGCCGCGGGATCGAGGGCGGCGGCAAGGCCGGCGTAACGCTTGCGGGCAAGGGCGCGGGCAAGCTGGAACTGGATGGTCTTGCAGGCCTCCGCGATCCTGCGCGCGGCTTCCGCCTCGTCGGCCAGTTCGCAGCCCGATGCACTGTCGTCCGCGAGCCAGGCCAGGTGACTGGCGGCGAGCTCGAAATTCGCCCCTGCCTGGCGCAGCGTGTTGAAGGCGTATTTGTGGAAGTCCTCGAAGGGACGTTCGGCCAGTGCCGCGATCTGGGCCTCGAACACCGTCTTGTAGGCAAGGAACGGGTTTTCGCTCGCACGGCGGGCGAAATGGTCGGCGAGCAACTTGCGCGCCACGATCCTCGGATCGCCCTCCGGCGCGGAGGCCGGGAACTTGGCGAACTCGGTGTAGGGCAGCAGGGGCAGGGGCTGCGCATGGATGCCGCGCTGGAACACGCCGTCGAAATCCTCTCCGGACAAGGCGAAGAAGCCGCCGTTGTGGAAGTAGCGCAGGCGTTTGGCGGCAAGGTCGAGCGTGGTGATCGCGACCGTCGTCTTGCCATGCTCGATGCGGTAGCTCACCCCTTGCGTATCGGGCAGGAAGAAGCTGTCGACCTCGACGAGGCACAGCCGGCCGCGCGCGATCTGCACCGCGACGTGGTTTTCGACTGGTTCGTAGACGGCAAGTTCCGTGGCGCGGATGCCATAGAGCTGCTCAAGGTCTTCCAGCGGCACCTTGAAGAAGGTGAACTGGTCGCCCTCGAAGTCCTGCGTCAGCGTGAAACCGAGCATGGCGAGCGGATCGAGGCCGAGACCGTTCAGCACCTCGATCCACAGATCGACATAGCAGTTTGTCTCCGGCCAGATGCGGTCGGCCGAATGCAGGGCGTGCGGCTGGTACCCGTCCGGCGACAGGCGCGCGAGGCGGTCGAACATTGCCTTCAACCCCAGAGCGCGGTCTTGACCGGAGCCGGCCAGTCGGCGGCGTCCAGCCCGTGACGGGCGAACAGCGCCAGCGCGATCCGCTCGAGCCCGAAGCCGACGCAGCCGGTATGGGCGGTCTCGCCGTCTGCGGTCTCAAGACCCCAGGTTTCGCCGAAATGATCCTGATGATAGTTGAAGCTGAGGCAGGCGGTCTTGTTGGCCGCAGAGGTCACCGGGATCAGCAGCTCGAACTTCAGCTTCTGCTCGCGCTGGCTGTTGCCCATCATCTTGCCGGCCCGTCCGAAGAACGGGTCGTTGGCGGTGTCCAGCTCCGGCTCCAGGCCGACGGCGGCGATCAGCTTCTGCCCGCGTTCCATCCAGTCGGCGCGGAACTCCATCACCTCATCGGGCGTGCCCATGCGCACGAACTCGCGCATGCGGAAGAGCTGCATGCGGGCCGGGTCCTTGGAGGGTTCGTGGCGGAAGCAGTAGGACTGCAGGTCGAAGAGACCACCGCCGGCGGGCAGCGGTCCGCGCCGGGCGATCACCGGATACAGCGGATAGCAGGCGGCCGGCGTCAGCACGACGTCGGTGGCCTTCTGCCCCTCGGTCCAGTCGCCGCCTTCGCCGATACACTGCAGCAGGTTCATGTGGTCGAGTTCGCAGCCGCAAAAGCTGTGCACCGTGCCGGC
Source organism: Stappia sp. ICDLI1TA098 (assembly GCF_054880955.1). Lineage (NCBI taxonomy): Bacteria > Pseudomonadati > Pseudomonadota > Alphaproteobacteria > Hyphomicrobiales > Stappiaceae > Stappia > Stappia sp. ICDLI1TA098. The sequence goes on along the minus strand of NZ_JBTZBT010000002.1, from coordinate 616,630 downwards.
AAGCTGCGGAAAGCTCTTCATGTAGCCCGAGCCTTCGAAGTGGGCGCGGTTCATGCCCGGCGGAAAGCGGATCGCCTCCGGCTTGGCCTCGGCCGGCGCATGGGCGTCGATCAGGCGTTCGAAACCGGAAATGACGCTCTCGAAGGCACCGCTGCGACCATAGAGGCCGTCGACGCCCGTGTCGATGAGGAGCCCCGCGTCGAAAAGCCGGTCGAGCAGGCTGGTCTGCATGTCCATCGTGTCCCCCTCCTCAGCCCAGAAGGCTGGTATCCTGTTTGTGGACGAGCAGCATGGTCGACGTGTTGCCGAGAATGCGGTCGTTCGAGATCATGAGCTGGGCGGAATGGGCATCGCGCAGGTGCCGGCCGAGGCTGAACGGGGTGCCGTTCTTGTAGCCGAGGATTCCGCAGATCAGCATGCAATGATTGATGATGGTGAGGATCGTCTGCGAACTGGCGATCTTCAGGTTGTTCATGGCGACGGCGAAGCTCATCGAGGAGAGTTTGTCCTCATCGGTTCGCGCGGCCTCGTATCTATCGAGCGCGGCGACGACGCTGGCCTTCACGCCTTGCAGCAGGCTTGAGGCTTCTGCCAGACGCAGCGCGCCGGGAGGCGCCATATCGGGCGCGCGGCGCGCGGCGGCGCGAACAAAGGCCTGGGCGCGGGCGAAGGCGTCGGCGGAGATGCCGTACCAGACCGCGCTCCACAGGATGTGCGAATAGGCGAGCATCGACTGTGCGGCGATCTCGGCAAAGGGCTTTGGCAGTATCTGTTCCGCCGGAGCCTCGCCGCGGAAGACAAAGCCGTCGGACCGGGTGCCGCGCATGCCGAGCGTGTCCCAGTCGTGGGTCTTCTCCAGAGTGTACTGGTCCTTGAGGAAGACCGTCATCACCTGGTCGCTGGCGGCGGCGTCCACATGGGCGCGCGAGGTGACGAGGATGGCGTCGGCCATCTCGGCGTAGGAGATCACCGTGGCGTTCTTCTCGAGCCGGCAGGTGCCTGCGGAAACTTCGACCGCGCAGATCGAGTTGCGCAGGTTGCCGCCGATGCCGCCTTCGGTCGTCGCCGAGGCGAGCAGAAGCTGCTCGCCGGCGATCCGCTCCATGAAGGAACGATGCCAGGAAGCTTCCTCGCCATGGGTGATGAGGCTCGACACCTTGATCTGGTGCATGGCGAAAATCATCGCCGAGGAAGCGCAGGCCTGGCCGAGAATGGCGCAGAGTTCGGCAATGTCGCCGACGCTGGCACCGTCACCCCCGAGCCCGGTGGGAATGTGGGAGCCGAGAAGGCGCTCGGCGCGCAGTGCTGAAACGGCCTCGGAGGGGAAACGTCCGGCCGCATCCACATCGTCGGCATGGACGGCGGCGATTGCGGCCACCCGGCGCATCCGCGCGCCAAGGTCGGTTGCCGAAGCGGATGCGTGGATGTTCATCACGCCGCCCTTTGCTCGCCGGTCAGTTCGTCGACCGTCGTGGTGATCATGGCGATGCTGGAGAAGGTCTTGCGGTTCAGCCGGTTCTCGGGGAACTCGATGTCGAAGGCTTCCTCGATCGCCAGCATGAGCTGGACGGAGGCGAAGGAGGACAGCCCCGCCGCATAGAGATCGGCATCCTCGGCAAGTGAGGTTGCGTCAACCGGCAGCTTGCCGTGCTTTTCGATGATTGATCGAATGGTCGTCGCGGTCGACATGTCCCGCCCTCCTCAAAATCCATGGTTGCTGCGATCATGGCCGGAATTTCTATGCCGGCGCTGTAAACGCCTGATTTCTGCCAGACCCGCGTTGACGATCTCTAAAATTGCCGCGAATTTCACAAGGCGCTGGTCTTGTGGTTAACACAGTCTTTACTTGATTGTCAGTGAGGCATGCCGGTGCGCCGCCCCTTCAGTCGGGAGCCTTCGGCATGCGTTTTAATTGACCGTCCGGTCGTTCAATTATTATATGGATGCCTGAGAGATTGACGCCGGTACCGCTGCCAACGAAAACGGTGCCGGACATTCGAAGTGCCCGGTGGGAGGGAAGCATATGCGTCATGCCTATATCGTCGACTACATCCGCACGCCGATCGGCCGGTTCGGCGGCGCGCTGTCGAGCGTGCGCGCCGACGATCTCGGCGCGGTGCCGATTCGCGCGCTGATCGAGCGCAACGCAAAGGTCGACTGGGCCCGCGTCGATGACGTGATCTACGGCTGCGCCAATCAGGCGGGTGAGGACAACCGCAATGTGGCGCGCATGGCTGCGCTGCTCGCGGGGCTGCCGGTCGATGTGCCCGGTACCACCGTCAACCGCCTGTGCGGCTCGGGCATGGACGCGGTCATTCTTGCCGCCCGCTCGATCCGCGCCGGCGAGGCCGACCTGATGATCGCCGGCGGCGTCGAGAGCATGTCGCGCGCGCCTTTTGTCATGCCCAAGGCCGAAACCGCCTTCTCACGTCATGCCGAGATCCATGACACGACCATCGGCTGGCGGTTCGTCAATCCGGTGATGAAGGCGCAGTACGGCATCGATTCCATGCCGGAGACGGGCGAGAACGTCGCCGAGGACTTCGCGGTCTCGCGCGAGGATCAGGATGTTTTCGCCGCCCGCTCGCAGGCGCGCGCCGTTGCTGCCCAGGAGAACGGCCGTCTTGCCCGTGAGATCGTTCCCGTGACCATCCCCCAGCGCAAGGGCGATCCGGTGGTGGTGGACACCGATGAGCATCCCCGCGCGGGCACCACGGCGGAGAAGCTTGCCAAGCTGCCGACGCCGTTCCGCAAGGGCGGCTCCGTCACCGCTGGCAACGCCTCCGGCGTCAACGACGGCGCGGCCGCCCTGCTTATTGCCTCGGAAGAGGCGGTGAAGGCCTACGGCCTGACGCCGATTGCCCGGGTTACCGGCGGCGCGGCCGCCGGCGTCCCGCCGCGCATCATGGGCATCGGCCCGGTGCCGGCGACGCGCAAGCTGATGGCCCGTCTCGGCCTCGGCATCACCGATTTCGATGTGATCGAGCTCAACGAGGCCTTTGCGGCGCAGGGACTTGCCGTCCTGCGCGAGCTCGGCGTTGCCGACGATGCCGAGCATGTCAATCCGAACGGCGGTGCCATCGCGCTTGGCCATCCGCTCGGCATGTCGGGTGCGCGCATTCTCGGCACCGCCGCGCTTGAGATGAACGACCGCGGCGCGGCGCGGGCCTTGGCCACCATGTGCATCGGCGTCGGTCAGGGCATTGCCTGCGCCATCGAGAAGGCGTGAGCGCCTGAGGTCTTTGGGCGGCGCGAGCGATCGCGCCGCCTTTTTCATACGCGGGGCAGGGCTGCGAGGTCGCGGTGGCCGACCCGTGTCACCAGCCTGCCGGCGGCGATCTGGTCGTGTCGCAAGGCCTGCCAGCGCGAGATGTCGGCATCCGGGGCGCCTGTCTCACGCGCGGCACCGGCCCAGCCATCGACCAGCATTTTCTGAAACGCGGCCTCGCCAGGCAGCGCCTCCCAGTCGGAAGGACCCTGCGTGACCAGGAAACCGGCCTGGGCGAAGGTCTCGACAGCATGGGCGTGGGCATCCGGGCCGAGCGCTGGACCGAACCCCTTGTCGCGCCCCTGATGGGTGCGCATCGCTGCCTCGATCCGGCCGTCGAGCGGGTCGGCGGGGGAGAGCGATTGTCGACCGTCGAAGGTCAGCATGGCCAGGAACGGCAGGCGGCTTGCGCGAAGTGTCGCCGCCAGCGCGGCTGTCCACCCGCCGGAGACGAGATCGAGAAAGGCGGACGTCGTCACTCCGTCGACGCCCTCGAGAAGGGATGCTGGAAGGCCGGCGGAAAGGTCCGCCGACACGGTCTCGACGACGAGGCCGTCCGCCGTTGCGCGTCGCTCGGCTTCCGCGATCAGCGCGGGATCATGTTCGGCGAAGCGCCAGATGGTGTCTTGCGGGCAATGCGGCGCGAGCGCACGCGCCGTCGCCCCGGTACCGGCCCCGAGATCGAGAAGGCGGAGCGGGGAAGCCCTGGAGTTTTCGGCGAGAAATGCCAGGAAAGCGTCGCGCACGGTGGTGTTGCGCGCCCTGAGGTCCACCGGTTCGCGCGCGGCGAGCCAGTCCGTCGAAAAACCACTCATGCGGATGTCTCCCGTGTCAGGCCTTCAAGGAGCGCCGCCACTTTGTGCGCCTGTTCATCCCAGCCGGGCAGTCCGGCCGCGTGCCGGCGCGCCGCATGTCCCATGGCAATGCGCCGCGCGGGATCGGCGAGGAGGTCGCGGATCGCCTCTGCGACCCCGTCGATGTCGCCATTGCCAAGCACAATGCCGGCCTCTGCGGGCACAGTGTCGCGCACCGCGCCTTCGCCCGTCGCGACAATCGGAAGGCCCGCTGCCATCGCCTCGACGAAAGCGATGCCGTAGCCCTCGTAGAGCGTGGTGAGCACGAAGAGGTCCGCCTGGGCGTAGAGCCGGTCGATCTGCGGGCGTGGCAGCGCGCCGTGCAGGAATACCCGTCCGGCGAGACCGCTGTCGGTGACGCGTGCGCGCAGCATGGCGGCATGGCACGGGTCGAAGCCGTCGCTGCCGGCGACATCGAGCCGGAAGGGCCTCTCCAGACCAGCGAGCGCGGCGAGCAGGGTCGGGTAGTCCTTGCGCGGAACCAGCGATCCGACGGCAACGAGACGCGGGACGGCAGATGCCGCCCTCTCGGCCTTCGGGGGAAGCGCGACCGGTCCTGCACCCGGCCGGGCACCCGGCTCGACGACCAGGATGGTCTCCACCGCCACGCCGAAGTCGCCGGAAACGATCCGAGCCGTGGCCGGGCTGGTGACGATCACGCGCCGGGCAAGGGCGAGGGCTGCCGTTTCCTGCGCATGCAGCCTTGCCGCGTTGTCCCGGGCAAGGCCGCTCTCCAGAGCGAGCGGGTGATGGACCAGAGCGACAATGCAAAGCCGCTCGGCATGGGGGGCCGCTATCTCGTCGAGCACGCCATAGGCAAGCCCGTCGACGAGCACGGCCTGACCGTCGGCGAGGCTCTCGAACGCGCTTCGCGCCCGGTTCAGCGCGTCGGGTGCGGGAGCCGGATAGCCGGACCCGACGGAGACGGTCTCGACGCTGATTCCGGCGTGCCGGAGCGCATCGACAAGCGCCCGGTCGTAGACATAGCCGCCGGTGGGTGTGTCGAGTGTGCCGGGGTGAAGGAACACAAGGTCGGCGGAACGCCCGCCCGACATCAGATCTCGCCTTCGTACCAGGCGCGCGCAACGTGGGATTCGTGCAGCGTGACGCGGATCGCGTGCAATTCGCCAGCCGGTCGGCCGAGCCGGTCGGCACGGGCGGCCGCTGCGAGCGCCTCGAAGATGTGCCGGGTCAGAAATTCGGTCGTGGTGTTCTTGCCGGCGAATTCGGGAACCTCGTCGAGGTTGCTGAAGTTGAGCGGCGCGAGCACTTCCTTGAGCACCTCATGGGCGCGGCCGATGTCGATGACGATGCCGTTGTCGTCGAGATCGCGCGCCATAACGGCGGCGTCGACGACGAAGGTCGCCCCGTGCATCTTCTGGGCCGGGCCGAACACCTCGCCCTTGAAGGAATGGGCGATCATGATGTGGTCGCGGACTTCTACGGCGTGCATGCGGTCGTCTCCATCGGGAAAAGCGTGTCGTGTCGGGCTGGGGGTGGCTCAGGCCGGTGCGCCGCCGCCGTCCTCCGCGTAGGGATGGACGATCGGCTGGGCGAGCATGCCGGAGGCCCCAGACAGGAGGTCCGGCAGGCGCGCCGGCGCATCCTGAAGTGAAATCGGTTCGCAAAGCATCATGTCGAGCACCGGGTCACGCAAAAGTGACAGGGCCGCCTCCATGCGCCGGCGGTAGCTCCAGCGCACACGGCGTTGCGGGGGAACCTGTCCCACCTGGCTCGACTTGAGGACAAGCCGCCTGCTGTGGAACGCCCCGCCGAGCGGCGCGGCGACCGGCCGGTCGCCATACCAGCTCATCTCCAGCACCGTCGCCTCCATTCCCGCCAGCGTCAGTGCGGTCGCGAGCCCGTCCGGGTGGCCGCTGGCATGGATGACGAGATCCTGCTCGCCGGGCGCATCGCCGGGCAGGCAGAAGTGTGCGCCAAAAGCCCGGGCGAGAGGCGCGCGCGCGGGATCGATGTCGATCACGCTCACCCGTGTCGCCGGTATCCGGGCGCAGAGCCGGGCGACGAGAAGACCGACGACACCGCCGCCGACCACGGCAATGTGATCGCCAGGTGAGGCGTTCGCGTCCCATATCCCGTTGAGCGCGGTCTCCATGTTGGCGACAAGGATGGCGCGCGTCGCCGGAATGTCCTCGGGCACGGGGACCAGCGCATCGGCTGGAAGATCAAAGAGGGACTGGTGGGGATGAAGCGCAAAGACGGTCTGGCCGATGCGGGAAGGATCGCCCTCGATCACCCTGCCGACGGCGGCATAGCCGTATTTGACCGGAAAGGGGAAGTCGCCGTCCTGAAACGGCGCGCGCATGCGTTGCCATTCGCTTTCTGGCACCTTGCCGGCCAGCACCAGCCTTTCGGTGCCGGCGCTGACGCCGGAAAACAGCGTCGCGACGCGCAAGGATCCCTCCGCCAACTGGCCAAGCGCCTGTTGGCGCAGTTCCAGCACATGCGGAGCGACGGCCCACAATGCGGTTGCGCGATCGGGAATATTCGCGTCCATGCTGCGCTGCGTCACAAATCCTCCTTAGTCCGTCGTGAGGTATAGCGCATCCGGAACGCTTCGCCAGTCGTAGGGACAAACGGGTTCGCGGAAAAAGGGCAAGAACACATGTCTGTGGAAGGGGCCTCGCGGTTTGAGGATCTGAACTGTTCGCAAGACCCGGGATCGGCGGCGGACCATCGGCCGCTCGACGCTGGCCGGCTGCGGCTGCGGCGTCTGGCCTTTGGCGTTCTCGTCGTCTCGAGCGCGGCCGCGCTCACGGCGCTGCTTGCCCTCAGCTTCTCCGGAAATGGCATTTCGGCCGGCGAATGGCTGATGATCGGCTGCTTCCTGCTCACCTTGCCGTGGACGGTGATCGGTTTCTGGAACGCCACCATCGGTCTGGCGCTCATGCGTTTGAGCCGCGATCCGGTGGCGGCGGTCTGCCCGCTTGCACGGGGCGATGCCGGCGTCGCCAGCACCGCCTCGACGGCGATCCTCTCTTGCGTGCGCAACGAGGATGTCGAGGCCGTGTGCACCCGTCTCGAGGCGATGGTTGCCGATCTCGTCCGCGCCGGTCGCGGGCAGGGCTTCGCGCTCTACGTCCTGAGCGACACCAATGACGCCGTGATCGCCTGCCGCGAGGAGGAGGTCTTCGCCGACCTCGCCCGCCGCTGGGAGGGCGAGATGCGCGTGACCTACCGGCGCCGGGCGGACAATCCCGGCTTCAAGGCCGGCAACATCCGCGATTTCCTCGAGCGCTGGGGCGCGAACCACGATTACGCACTGGTGCTCGACGCGGACAGCTTCATGGGAGCGGCCGCGATCCTCGATCTGGTCGCCAGGATGGACGCAAATCCGCGCCTCGGCATTCTGCAGACGCTTGTCGTCGGCATGCCCGCGTCGAGCGCTTTTGCGCGCGTCTTCCAGTTCGGCATGCGCCTCGGCATGCGTTCCTACACGTTGGGAAGCGCCTGGTGGCAGGGCGACTGCGGTCCCTACTGGGGCCACAACGCGTTGATCCGTATCGCGCCCTTCGAGGCTCATTGCCATCTGCCGGTACTTCCCGGAAAGGGGCCGCTGTCCGGCTGGGTGCTGAGCCACGACCAGGTCGAGGCGGTGCTGATGCGCCGCGCCGGCTACGAGGTCCGTGTGGTTCCGGCAGAAACGCAGAGCTTCGAAGAGAACCCGCCCAACATGCTGGAGTTCATCCGCCGCGAACTGCGCTGGTGCCAGGGCAATCTCCAGTACCTCAAGCTGCTCGGGCTGCGCGGATTGCCGCTCGTCAGCCGCATACAGCTCGTGCTGGCGATCCTGATGTTCGTCTCCGCCCCGGCGTGGCTGGCCTTCATGCTCATCGGTGCCGGGCTCGTGACCTTCGGCGGCGCGCAGATGATCGCCTTCGACGCGGCGACCGGCCTGACGCTCTTCATCACCATCCTGACCATGATCTTCGCCCCGAAGATCGCCACGGTTCTCGACATTCTCGCCGACGCTCGCCTGCGGAAGGCCTTCGGCGGTGCGCCGCGCATCGTCGCCGGCGCGCTGTCGGAGATCGTGTTTGCGATGCTGATGGCGCCGATCATTGCCGTTGCCGTCACGCTCTTTGTCGCCGGCCTGCCGTTTGGCAAGGCCATCGGCTGGGGCGCGCAGATCCGCGACAGCCGCGCACTGCCGGCGGGTCTTTGCGCGGCGAAGCTTTGGCCGCAGACCCTCTTCGGCCTGGCCGGGTTCGCCTGGGCCTTTTCCCTGTCGCCGGATCTGGTGTGGCCGATGCTGCCGGTGATCCTGGGACCGGCGCTGGCCGTTCCTCTCGCCATTGGCACCTCGGGTCCGCGCGCCGGCGCCCTGGCGCTGGCCAGTGGCCTGTGGCGGCTGCCGGAGGAGACGGCGCCGGCTGAATGCCTGCTGCCGCTGCAACTCCCCGCCCACGCCTCCATGGGTGTGTCCTTCTTCAAGGGGGAGATCGGCAAGGCGGAGGCCTGACCCCGCCGCCAGGCGGCGGTGGCGGCAGGTCGGGCCGGGCTCGCGCGGGCGTGATGCGCGGCGATGCACCGCTCAACCGCCTGTGATTTGTGCGGAGGCCGGCGCCCGGACATTGTGAGCGGGACGAAAGCGCCGACGAGGTCGGCCGCGCCCGTCCGATCCGGTGCCAAACGGCCCGCGCCAGGGAGAGCCTCCATGCCCGATACCGCAAGCCCCGCAGCACACCGGGTGAAACCGCTGTTTCCTCCGCTTGTCCTGTCGACGCTCGTCACGGCGCTGATGGCCGGCGTCTTTGCAGATGGTGCCTGGGAAATATGGGCCCGTGCTGTCACGCCGCTTTGGGTCGGCGGCCCGCTGCAGCCGGCGGCTCTCGTCCAGTCGGTTTTCGGCTTCAACAACGTCACGCTTGCCGAGGCCATCCACCTGGTCGTCGGCATCCTGTTCTATCCGCTTGGTTATCTCTACATCGCCCGGCCGATCGCCGACCGCTTCCTGCCGTTCCTGCCCTGGCCGGTGGTGGCCTTCGGCTACGGCGTCGGCTTGTGGGTCTTCGCGCTCTATTTCATGGCCCATCTGGCCGCCGGCCTGCCAGCCTTCCTCGGCTTCATACCTCTTGCCTGGGCCTCGCTCGTCGGCCATGTCCTTCTCGGCCTGGTTCTCGGGCTCGTCGTGCGGCTGCGCTCCTGAAGCGGGTCGCCAGCCCTCCTGCACCCAGACAAGGGACATCCTCAGCATCATGACGTCTTCCGCGCCCGTCGGGCGCTCCCCCGCGCCAGGTCCCCTCGAGGGCCTCAAGGTGCTCGACCTGTCCCGCATTCTCGCCGGCCCGACCGCCACGCAGCTTCTTGGCGATCTGGGCGCCGATGTGGTCAAGATCGAGAAGCCGGGCACCGGTGACGACACGCGCGGCTGGGGACCGCCCTTCGTCAAGGACGCGGAGGGGCGCGAAACGCGCGAGAGCGCCTATTTCCTCTCCGCCAACCGCAACAAGCGCTCGCTTGCCGTCGACCTTGCCTCGGAAAGCGGACAGGCGCTGGTGCGCCGTCTGGCGGGCGAGGCGGATATTCTGGTGGAGAATTTCAAGGTCGGCGACCTCGCCCGCCGCGGTCTCGACTACGAGACCCTCTCGGCGTCGAACCCTGGTCTTGTCTACTGCTCGATTTCCGGTTTCGGACAAGACGGTCCCTATGCGCATCGGGCCGGTTACGATTTTCTCATCCAGGGCATGGGTGGGCTTATGTCGCTGACCGGCAGGCCGGACGAGGAGGGCGGCGAGCCCACCAAGGCAGGTGTCGGCATTGCCGATGTCATGTGCGGCATGTATGCCTCCAGCGCCATTCTCGCCGCGCTCCATCACCGCACGGCGACTGGCCACGGTCAGCATATCGACCTTGCGCTTCTCGACACGCAGGTCGCCTGGCTGATCAACCAGGGCGTCGGCTATCTGACGGATGGGGTGGTGCCGCCGAGACGCGGCAACGCCCATCCGACCATCGTGCCCTACAATGCTTATCCGGCCCGCGACGGGGCCTTCATCCTTGCCGTTGGCAACGACGCCCAGTTCGTCCGCTTCTGCGAGATCGCCGGCCGGCCGGAGCTTGCCCGCGATCCGCGCTTTGTGCGCAACGCGGAGCGGGTGCGCAACCGCGCCGAACTGGAGCCGGAGATCCGGCGCATCACAGCGACCCGCGACAAGGCTGACTGGATTGCGGCACTGGAGGCGGCCGGGGTGCCGTGCGGGCCGATCAACGCTCTGGATGAGGTCTTTGATGATCCGCAGTTGCGCCACAGGGACATGCGGATCGAGATGGCGCATCCGCTCGCGGCCGGCGGCTCGGTCGGGCTGATCGGCAACCCGCTGAAGCTCTCGCGGACACCGGTCAGCTATCGCCGCCCGCCGCCGGTGCTGGGTGCCGATGGCACGCAGGTGCTCGCCGACTGGCTCGGCCTCGACGGGATGGCTATAGACGATCTCGCAGCCGGCGGTGCGGTGTCGCTCGCCGGGAAAACACCGGACGAGGGAACAGGCGCATGACAAGCGAAGACCGGGGCGCGAGCGGGGCAGCCCTCATTGCCGCGAAGCTGCGGCAGGCAGGCTGCGGCCATGCCTTCGGCATCCCGGGCGGCGAGGTGCTCGCGCTGATGGGCGCGCTCGACAAGGCCGGGATCGCCTTTCATCTGGTCAAGCACGAGAACGCGGGCGGCTTCATGGCCGAGGGCGTCTGGCATGCCGAGGCCCGGCGCGGCGAGGCCGCGCCCGGCATCCTGCTTGCAACCCTTGGACCGGGCGTCGCGAATGCGGTCAATGTGGTGGCCAACGCCTTTCAGGACCGGGTGCCGCTGATTTTCCTCACCGGCTGCGTCGACGGGCGAGAGGCGGAGACCTACACCCACCAGGTCTTCGACCATCAGCAACTGTTGCGGCCCGTGGTGAAGGCGAGCTTCCGCGCCAGCCCGGGAGCCATCGGCGCGATGATGGACAAGGCAATCCGCATCGCGCTGGAAGGCCAGCCCGGACCGGTTCACGTGGACGTGCCGATCAGTGTGGCGGAAGGCGACTGCGGCGAACCGCTGTCGCCCCGGCCGCCCCGTCTCGATGCCCGCCGCATGGTCGCTGCCGGGCCGGATCTTGCTGCCGCGCGCGAGCTCCTTTCCGCCGCGCTTCGTCCGTTGGCAATCGCCGGTGTCGATGCTGTTTATGAGGGCGCAGGCGCGGAAATCGCGGATTTCTGTCGGAAATTTAATGTGCCTCTGCTCACCAGCTACAAGGCGAAGGGCCTGTTGGACGAGGTCGATGCGCTGTCGCTCGGCGGTGCCGGGCTGTCGCCGGGGGCTGACGCCCATCTCCTGCCGCTTCTTCGACAGTCGGATTGCATCCTGCTTCTCGGCTACGATCCCATCGAGATGCGCATCAACTGGCGTGCGCCCTGGCCGCAGGATGCGCCGGTGGTGGAGATCGCCTGCGTGCCGCGCGACCATGGCATGCACGCCGTCCGGCACCTGCTTGCCGGGGGCATCGCCCCGACGCTTTCGGCGCTCGGTGCGGGCCTTGCCGCCCCGCGCCGGACCTGGCCGGATGGCGAGATCGCGGCTGCGCGCGCCGCGCTTGCCACGCGGTTTGCGCCGGAGCCCGAGGGCTGGGGGCCGGCGACGGTGTTTCGCACCCTGCGCGAGGTCCTGCCGGCCGAAACGGTGGCGACGGCCGACAGCGGCGCCCATCGCATCCTCGCCTCGCAGATGTGGACGGTGCCCTTCCCGCGCGGGATGCTTCAATCCTCCGCGCTTTGCACAATGGCCTGTGCCCTGCCGCTCGGCATGGGCCACGCCCTGGCCGAGCCGGAACGCCCGGTGGTCGTTTTCGTGGGCGATGCCGGTCTCGAGATGGGGCTCGGCGAGCTTGCGACCCTGCGCGACCTTGCGCTCCCGGTGATCGTCTGCGTGCTGGTCGACGAAAGCCTGTCGCTGATCGAGATGAAACAGCGCGGCAGCGGGCGCGGCAACGTCGGCGTCGACTTCCAGGGAACGGACTTTTCCGCCGTGGCCCGTGCCTTGGGTGGGTATGGATCGTGGATCGACGATGCCGGATCACTGGCTGGCGAGGCGCGGGCCGCCCTTGGCCGCAAGGGTTTCACGCTGCTGGCCTGCCGGATAGGCCGGCGGGCCTATGACGGCAAGTTCTGAGGGCTGGCCCCGCAGGTCAGCCCATGCCGAGCTTCAGTCTGATGCGTGTGCCGACAAGGCTGCCGGCGAAGCCGAAGACCAGCCACAGCCAGCCGTGCAGCGAGCCTGAGACGATGCCGCCGAGATAGGCGCCGATGTTGCAGCCATAGGCGAGGCGAGCGCCATAGCCCATCAGCAGGCCGCCGACGATGGCAGTCAGCAGGTCGCGGGTCGAGAGCTTCCACACCGGCGCGAACTTGCCGGCGAGCGAGGCCGCGGCCATGGCGCCGAGGATCACGCCGAAGTTCATCACCGACGTCGCATCGGCAAAGACCGAGGCGTCGAGCGCGCCTTTCTGCCACTGCCAGTACGGCCAGTCGGTGACCGTGACGCCGAGCCCCTGCAGGATCTTCGCACCCCAGAGCGCGAAACCGGAGGTGATGCCCCATGGCCTGCCGAGGACAATGAAGGTGGCGATGCCGACAAGGGCGATGGCGAGCGCGCCGAGCATCGGCGACCAGGGGCCGGTCAGCACGGATTCGGTGCGCCGCGGCTCGGCGAGCGATCCGTGCGCGGCCTTTTCCACCCGAACGCTCCAGAGTGCGATCAGCCCGAGCACGACGGCGGTGACGGCGAAGGCGAGCACCGGCCCGAGCGAGGCGACCAGCGAATAGGCGGGAAGTGCCGGCAACTGGCCCCACAGGTGCATGTGCGGCGTGGCGGCGACGGAGCCGGCGACGAAGGCGGCGAGCGTCACCACCATGCGCGTTGAGCCGCCACCGACGGTGAACAGCGTGCCGGAGGCGCAGCCGCCGCCGAGCTGCATGCCGAGGCCGAACATTGCCGCGCCGATGGCGGTGGCAATGCCGAAGGGAAACACGAAGCCGCCGGTCGGCATGCCGAAGGACGCGCCCCAGGCGATCAGCGGGAAGGCGACAGCCGATGTCAGCAGGATCAGCAGGAACTGGGCGCGCAGACCGCCGCCGCGCTTTTCCGTGACGATGCGCCGCCACGCGGCGGTGAAGCCGAAGCTCGCGTGGTAGAGCGCGACGCCGGCGACGCCGCCGATCACCACGGCATAGCCGAGGCGAGGGCCGCCGGTGTTGGCTGCGATCAGCGCGACCGCCGCCAGCGCGGCGAGCGCGAAGGCGAGCGGGGTCCGGTTGGTACCGGAAAGGGGCGGTGCAAGGGCTGTCATGATCTGTTTCTAGCCTGCCGTTGCGCCGGGCGGAAGGAAACCGGTTTCGCCGATCCCGGAGGAATGCGCAAACCGGTTCCCGAAACGCAGCCTTCCCCGCAACCTGCGTCCGCCGGGCGCTTGTCACGGCACACGTTGGCCACAAGTTATTGTGTGTTGCGTGTCAACTGGGTCGCGGAAAGACTTGGACACAGGGTATCTCGGCAGAAGTCCGGATGTCCGGACATCGGCGTCCCGGGGGGAGACGCCGGCGAAAGGGCTGGCTCGGGAGGCCCCGCCGCATCGCCGCAGGCACGTGAAGGACCCGGTATGACGCTCACCGACCGCTACGGTTACCCCCTGACGCTTTCCGACCCGGCCGCGCAGGCGCCCTGGGAGAGGACCGTGAGGGCCTTTCTCGCCCATGGGGCCGAGACGCCGACGCATCTTGCCGAGACGCTGGCCCTGTGCCCTGATTTCGCGCTCGGCCATGCCGCGCACGGGCTGTTCTGCCTGCTGCTCGGCCGCCGCGAGCTGGTCGAGGTGGCCCGGGAGGATCTGGGTCGGGCTCAGACGGCGCGGCAGTGCCGCGGGGCAGGCGCGCGCGAGGCAGCGGTGGTCGAGGCGCTCGCCGACTGGATCGCCGGAAACCCCGCGCGTGCGGCCGACAGGCTCGACGGCGCTCTCGCCGATCATCCCGCCGATCCGCTGTTGATGAAGCTCGTGCACGCGATCCGCTTCGCGCTCGGCGACGCGGTCGGAATGCGCCGGTCCGTCGAGAGTGTGCTGTCCGCCTATGACAAGGACCATCCCGAGCGGGGCTACCTGCTCGGCTGTCGCGCCTTCGCGCTGGAGGAAACCGGCGACTATGTTGCGGCGGAACGATCTGGCCGCGAGGCCCTCACGCTGGCGTTCGACGACGCCTGGGGCCTTCACGCCGTCGCCCATGTCCACGACATGACCGGGCGTGCCGACGAGGGGCGGATCTGGCTCGAGAGCAACACCGCCGCCTTCGCTCATTGCAACAATTTCCGCGCGCATGTCTGGTGGCATCTTGCGCTGATGTATCTCGAGCGCGGCGACTACGACCGCGTGCTCGCGCTCTACGACGAGGACGTCCGCGCCGAGAAAACCGACGACTACCGCGATATCTCCAATGCCGCCTCGCTGCTGGTGCGCCTCGAGATCGAGGGCATCAACATCGGCGGCCGCTGGGAGGAACTTGCGTCTCTCTCCGAGGCGCGCGTCGACGACCGCTGCAATGTGTTCGCCGATCTTCACTACATGCTGGCACTCGGCGGCGGTGACCGCCGGCAGGCGGCCGACCGGATGCTTGCCTCGATGGCGGCGCACGCCGAGGAGCCTGGAGACATCGCCAGGATTACCGGAACGGCCGGGGTGCCGGCGGCGCTCGGCCTCGACGCCTACCAGCGCGGCAACTATTTCTCCGCCTTTCACCACCTGCATCGCGCCCGCCCGTATCTTTTCGAGGTCGGCGGCAGCCACGCGCAGCGCGATGTCTTTGATCGGATCGCCATCGATGCGGCGCTCAAGGCCGGGCTCGCGGTCGAGGCCGAGGCGCTTCTCGAGGACCGCCTGCGCTCTCGCGGCGCCCTCGACCGCTTTGCCGCCGAGCGGCTGGAGCGCGCGGCCGGCATGGAGCGGGCTTCGCGGATCATGCAGGATGCCCGGCTGCGCGCCGTGCCCGCCTGAAATCCGCCATGATTCAATCGTGTGAGAGACGCGCCCGGCCCCGGAAGCCGGCGCAGGGGATATGTAAATTGCGGGACGACAGACCTTGAACATGCACGCCAAGACGACGCTCCCGCCACAGCGGCGACGCGACCCGCGCCTCGATTTCTTTCGCGGCCTCGGCATGTTCATCATTTTCGTGGCCCACCTGCCGGAGAACACCTGGACGCTTTGGATCCCGGCCCGTTTCGGCTTTTCCGACGCCACGGAAATCTTCGTCTTCTGCTCGGGCATGGCCTCGGCCATCGCCTTTGGAAAGGTGTTCGACCATCAGGGGTGGTGGATGGGAACGGCCCGCGTCAGCCATCGGGTCTGGCAGGTCTACTGGGCCCATGTCTGCCAGTTTCTGGTCATCGCCGCCGGGCTTGTCGCGGTGGAGCGCAGCGGCATCCTTATTTCCTGTTGTGGCCTCGAACAGGATTACGTCGGATCGCTCAACCTCTGGCATTTCTTCGACAGGACCGGCGAGAACCTGCCCGGCCTGCTGACGCTGACCTATGTCCCCAACTATTTCGATATCCTGCCGATGTATATCGTCATCCTGGCCCTGATGCCGGTGATCCTGGCGGTGTCGCGGATCGGTCGGGGCTGGGTGTTCGCAGTGATGGCGGCCCTGTGGCTCGCTGCCTCGTTCCGCCTGCTCGATCTGCCGGCCGAACCCTGGTCCGACCGGCGGTGGTTCTTCAATCCCTTTGCCTGGCAGCTTTTGTTCTTCACCGGCTTCGCCTTCATGCGCGGCTGGCTGCCGGCTCCGCCCGTTCGGCGCGATCTGATCGTGGTGGCCGCGATCATTGTTCTGGCGACGGTGCCCTTCGCCTGGTTCCATGCCTACGAGGCCTCGCCCGCGCTCCTCGAGATCCGCACCATGATTGAACCGCTCTGGATCAAGAGCGAGTTCGGCATCCTGCGCTATGTGCATTTTCTGGCGCTGGCCTATCTCGCCTGGATCGCCGTCGGCGCCAAGGGCAGCTATCTGGTAACCGAGAACCTCTGGGGTGCCTGTGTTGGGGTGGTGCAGAAGGTCGGCCAGCAGTCGCTTGCCGTCTTCCTGGCAAGCCTCGTGCTGGCGCAGGCCATCGGCATCCTGCGTGACATGGTCTGGGGACGCGGCAATTTCTTCGTCGAGTTTCTCGCCAACGGGCTCGGCTTTGCCGGGCTGATCGCCGTCGCCTATGCGGTTGGCTGGTACAAGTCGCAGCCCTGGCGCAAGCAGAAGTCGCCTCTCGTGCCCGCCGTGGCGGTCGCCGAGGATATGTCGGCCCGCTCCGCGCCGCGCGGGTCGGGCGAAGGCGAACGCCGCGCCTAGTCCGCGCCCGGACGGTCCTTCCAGTTCAGGCGCGCGGCGAGTTGAACCCATGCCCGCGCGATCCATTCCGCGCGCACGCTGTGACCGCCGTCATGCAGGCAGACGTCGAGCATGGCGGCACTTTTCGGGTCCGGGCTTTCCTGCCGCTGGCAGACGAGAGCGGGGCTGTCCGCCTTCCGCTCTGGAAAGATAACGGGCACGCCCATCCGCCGCTGCCATACGGCGAGGCTTTCTGCCACGTCCGACTGACGCCATTGATCATCGATGGAACGGCCTTGCAGCGGCACGGTCTGGTCGGTGGTGCCGTGGACGTGAAACAGGATCGGCGGTTGCGACGGGCAGGTCTGCGGCACCGGATCCCAGAACGCGCCGGCGACCGGCGCGTATCCCGCGAACAGATCGCCACGCCGGCAGGCGAGGTTCCACACCATCGAGGCGCCCATGGAAAAGCCCGCCGCCATCAGCCGGTCGCGGCGGATCGGAAAGCGCGTGACAAGATCGCCGACAAGCGTGTCGAAAAAGGCGAATTCGTCGCGAAAGCTGCTGGGTGATCCCGGATAGGACCAGGTGTTGCCAGCTCCTTGCGGGGCGATGAAGGCAACGTTCAGCCGGTTGGCGAGGGCCGCCCATGCGCGGTTCTTCATTTCCGCTTCCGCGGAGCCGTTCCAGCCGTGCAGAAAGACGATCGCGCCGAGCCGCGTCCGGCCGTCCCAGCCATCGGGAAAGCGGATGCGGTACTGGCCGCCATCGATGACGCAGGGCGTGGCGGTGCCACAGGTCGCGGCTCCTGCGGAGACCGCATGCGCCGGCTGGCCGGCGACGACAGGCGCGGCAAGCAGCAGGGACAGGAGTGCGGCCGCCCGGCATGCTGTTTTGTGCGGGCTGGTGAGGCGCTGTCGTGGAAGAGGTGTCATGCCGTCGTCCTTGCCTGGATCTCGCGGGGCGCGGGACAGCCCGCCCGCCGTTCCGGCAAGGATGGTCGGAACGGCGGCGAGGGCAAGGGACGAACGATCTGGCCGGCGTCACGCTTTGGTGAGCGCGCGGGGCGTCGCTAGAGGATTGTGGCGCGGATCAGGCTTGCGACGATGAAAAGCGTGCCGACACCGGCAAGCCACAGGCCGGCGAACCAGACAAGCCGCTTCCAGAGCGGCTTGTCGCTGTCGTTGGCCCGGCCGGGGGCGCCGGCCTGTTCGCTGCCGGGATTGGCCATCAATGGTAACCTTCTCCCGGACGCACCTTGCCGCGGAAGATCCAGTAGGCATAGGCCGTGTAGCCAAGGATCATCGGGAGCAGAACCAGCGCGCCGATGAACAGGAACAGCAGCGAGCTTTCAGGCGCCGCCGCCTCCCAGATGGTCACCGACGGCGGCACGATCTTCGGAAACAGGCTGATGCCGAGGCCGGCGTAGGTGACGAGGAAGAGCCCGAGGCTGGCAACAAAGGGAACCACGTCGCGGGTGCCGCGCAGGCTGCGGAAGAGCACGACGGCAAGGCCGAGCACCATCAGCGGAACCGGCGCGGTGTAGAGGATCTGCGGGAAGCCGAACCAGCGGGCGGCGAAGCCGTCGTCGAGCATCGGCGTCCACAGGCTGACGACGGCGATCATCGCCAGCATAGCCATCGCGATCACCGCCGCCTTTTCGCGGAAATGCGCCTGCATCGGTCCTTCGCACTTCCAGATCAGCCAGGTCGCGCCGAGCAGCGCGTAGCCGACGACGACGGCGACGCCGGTCATCAGGGAGAAGGGTGTCAGCCAGTCGAGCCAACCGCCGGCATAGGCGCGGCCCTCGACCTCGATGCCCTGCACCAGAGCGCCGAGGATGATGCCCTGTGCCAATGCGGCGGTCAGCGACCCCAGGAAGAAGGCCACATCCCACACCCAGCGCCGCTCGGGCCGCGCCTTGAATCGGAACTCGAACACGACACCACGGAAGATCAGTCCGAACAGCATCGCCATGACCGGGGCATAGAGCGCCGGCATGATGATCGAATAGGCGAGCGGGAAGACGGCGTAGAGCCCGCCGCCGCCGAGCACGAGCCACGTCTCGTTGCCGTCCCAAACGGGGGCGATCGTATTCATCATCACGTCGCGCTCGGTGGCCGAGCGGGCGGCGGGAAACAGGATGCCGATGCCCAGATCGAAGCCGTCGAGCACGATATAGAGGAAGACGGCGGTGGCGATCAGCAGCGCCCAGGCGAGGGGAAGGTCGATGGCCATCTGTCTTACTCCGCCGGTTCGGTTTTCTGGGACGCCTGATAGGCGGACGCGGGGGTGACGCCGGCCGCACGGGAGGGTTCACCGGTCTCGGGGCCCTGGCTGCCGCTGCCCGGGGTCTGCGCCATGGCGTGCAACAGGTAGTAGACGCCGATGCCGAAGACGATGAAGTAGACGACAATGAAGACGAGCAGCGAGGTGGCGACCGCCGGAGCGTCGACGGGCGAGACGCTGTCGGAGGTGCGCAGCAGGCCGTAGACCGTGAAGGGCTGGCGGCCGACCTCGGTCGTGATCCATCCGGCGAGCACGGCGATGAAGCCGGCCGGCCCCATCGTCAGCGCGGCACGGTGGAACAGCGGCGTCTCGTACAGTCTGCCGCGGTAGCGCAGGTACAGGCTCCACATGCCGATACCCAGCATCAGGAAGCCGAGGCCGACCATCACCCGGAACGAGAAGAAGACAATACCGGCGTTGGGCCAGTCCTCGCGCGGGAAGTCCTTGAGGCCGGGCACCCGGCCGTCGAGCGTGTGGGTCAGGATCAGGCTGCCGAGTTTCGGCACCTCGATCTTGTACTTGGTTTCCGCGGCTTCCATGTCGGGAATGCCGAAGAGGATCAGCGGTGCGCCGTCCTGGGCCTCGAAATGTCCTTCGAGTGCGGCGATCTTGGCGGGCTGGTGGGCCAGCGTGTTGATCCCGTGCATGTCGCCGGCGAGGATCTGCATCGGCGTCACGATCGCCGCCATCCACATCGCCATCGACAGCATCACCCGGGCGAGCGGGTTCTGCCTGTCCTTGAGCAGATGCCATGCGCCGACCGCGCCGACGACGAAGGCGGTGGTCAGATAGGCCGCGAGCATCATGTGCACGAAACGGTAGGGGAAGGAGGGGTTGAAGATGACCTCGAACCAGCTCTCCGGCACGAACTGTCCGGCGGCGTTGATCGAGTGGCCGACGGGGGTCTGCATCCAGCTGTTCGCGGCCAGGATCCAGAAGCCGGAAAGTGCGGTGCCCAGGGCGACCATGCAGGTTGCGAAGAAATGCAGCCGGCGGCCGACACGGTTGAGACCGAACAGCATGATGCCGAGGAAACCGGCCTCCAGGAAGAAGGCCGAAAGCACCTCATAGCCCATCAATGGTCCAAGCACCGGCCCCGTCTTGTCGGAGAAGACGGCCCAGTTGGTGCCGAACTGGTAGCTCATGACGATGCCGGAAACGACGCCCATGCCGAAGGCGACGGCGAAGATCTTGAGCCAGTACTTGAAGGTGGAGAGATAAACGTCCCGCCCGGTGGCCAGCCACAGGCCCTCCAGCACCATCAGGTAGCTCGCCAGGCCGATTGTGAAGGAGGGAAATATGATGTGGAACGAGACCGTGAATGCGAATTGCATCCGGGCCAGTTCGACTGCGGTAAAGTCCATCTGTCACCTCGAGCCTGTCGGTCTGGGTCGTCTCCCACCGTATGCGGGCAATCTCGTTACACTATACTGAATTTATCTGTCACAGGTGCCCGTCAGCGATGTGACAGATTGAAGCCCTGGCGCGGAACGGCGGCCGGCTCAGATTTCGCCTTCGGTCGGGATGTTGAGTGTCCGCCCGCAGTGCTTGCAGTGGACCGCATCCGGATCGTGCCGCGACAGTCCGCAGTCGGGGCAGGCATATTGCACCTTCTGCGGTCGGAAGATCGTCTGCACCAGACGCAGGAAAAGCCCGACGCCGAAGACCATGATGATGATCGTCATGAAGCGGCCGGTGCTGTCGGTCATGGTGATGTCGCCGAAACCGGTCGTCGTCAGCGTCGTGACGGTGAAATAGAGCGCGTCGAGATAGGTGTTGATCGCCGGGTTCTGGTGGCCTTCGAGAACGAACACCAGCGCCGTCACCACGAAGATGAAGACGATGAGGTTGATCCCCGACTGGATCACCTCCTCATTGCGCTTGAAGAAGCCGGACTGGTCGCGAAGCTCGCGCAGCAGGTGGTAGGAGCGCAGCAGCCGAAGCATCCGCACCACCCGCAGGAAGGCGAGATTGTCGAGGACCGCGCTCGCGAACAGCGAGGCGATCACGACCGCGTCGGCGATGGTCGTGAACTCGGCGAGGGTGCGTGCGGGGCGCGCGGCGGCGATGAGGCGGAAGGCCAGGTCGAGGCTGAGCACGGCGCCGAGCGCATAGTCGAACCTGTGGTCGACATGGCTCGGGTCGGAGATCATCGAGGAGACGATGAAATAGCCGATTGTCATCAGGTCGAAGACGATCAGCGCGATCTGCCAGGCGCGGGCCCGTGTCGTGTTGCCGTGATAGAGTTCGCGCAGCAGCGCGCGCACTGGGGAAACGCGCGTGTCGGGCGCGGGCGATGGCGGCGTTTTCTGGGCGTCTTTCATTGCCCCAAGAGACCGTGTTCGCCTTTCCGCGTCAATCGCCGCCCGACCGCCTGGCGATGCATCCCGAGGTTGTCCGTCCGGGCGAAAACAATGTGTGTTTTGAGTCTTTTGCGAATCGGCACAAACTATTTGTTAAACAATTAATGATGTCGCCAGGAAGTACCTCGGCGCCGGCTTGGGCGGGATGTGTCATGAACGGGTTCACTAAAGCTTTGCCGACACTCGACGATTCTCTTCGATTTGCGGAGCAGCACGTCGGCGACATCCTGCACACGCCGAAGTCGCCGGACGGCGCGGCCTATCGCTTCATTGTTCGCGGCGCGGGCCGCTTCGGCAATGGCGCGCGCAGCGGCCGCCCCAACGAGGTTCTGGCGACAACCCGGCGCGAGGCGGAGCTGAGGCGTCTGCATGCGGTCGCCCAGAGCATCGCCATGTATCTGGAAGAGCGGATCGAGGCGGAGGCGGGCACCGCCGGAAAGGCCTGATCCCGCCGCCCGGCGGGCAACGGGACCGGCAGCCTCAGGACCAGGTGCGCTCGAGCACGGACACCCAGTTGCGCCAGGCGATCTTTTCGATCAATTCCTCGCCGTAGCCCGCCTTGCGAAAGCCTTCGATGAGCGCCGGCAGGCCGGTCGCGTCGGAAATCGCCTGCGGCACGATGCAGCCGTCGAAATCCGAGCCGAGCGCCACTCCGTCCTCGCCGAGCCGCGACAGCAGGTGATCGACATGGCGCACCATCTGCTCAATGGGCGTGTCGAGGCGGATGCGTCCCTGCGGATCGACAAAGGCGAGGTGAAAGTTCAGCCCGGCAAGGCCTCGTGATTCCGCGATGGCGTCGAGCTGCCTGTCGGTGAGATTGCGCGCCGAGGGCGTCACTGCATGGGCGTTGGAGTGCGAGGCGACGAGCGGCCTGTCCGTCAGCCCGGCCACGTCCCAGAAGCCCTTTTCCGTCAGATGCGACAGGTCGACCATGATCCGCAGCTCGTTGCAGGCCTTGACCAGCGCCTTGCCGGCGTCGGTGAGGCCGGGGCCCGTGTCGGGAGACGAGGGGCAGGCGAGCGGCACGCCGTGGCCGAAGAGGTTGGTGCGGCTCCAGACGATGCCGAGCGAGCGCAGTCCGGCCGCGTGCAGCACCTCGAGTGCGTTGAAGTCCTTGTCGATCGCCTCTGCGCCCTCGATGTGGAGAACCATCGAGAAGGCACCTCGCGCCATCGCCGCGCGGATGTCCTCGCCCGTGCGGCAGATCGCGACGGCGCCGTTCGCCTCCCGCTCGATGCGCATCGCCTTCGCGGCCATCGCCATGGTGACGCCCAATGCCGCCGGCTGCTGCACTTCGGCGAAATGCCGGGGGTCGTTGGGGTCGTAGCTGACGGTGATGTCCTGCTCGATCCGGGAGGGAATGAACATGGCGAAGAGCCCGCCGGCAAGACCGCCCTCGCGCGCCTTGGGCAGGTTGATGTGGCACTTGTTGTCGCGGTCGAAGAAGGAGATGGGGCGCCCGGCACGGGCCGCCACCTCCAGCTTGAGCAACGTGTCGTTGTGCCCGTCGAAGACGGGAACGGGGCGTGATGTCATCGTGATTTTCCCTGGAAGGTAGGCGGATCCGGGGAGTGTTGCACGCGGGCGTGGGCTTGGAAACCGCGCCGGATTGAGAAATGCGCAGGCGGAATGAGCGGCTCTTTCGCCTGCGCCCAAGGTCTCCGCGTCAGGCGGGCGCGTGTTCCGGGAAGAGCGCGGCGAGCCCTTCGGCGCTGGCCGGACAGACGCCGCGCTCGGTGATAAGGCCGGTGACGAGGCGCGCGGGGGTGACGTCGAACGCCGGGTTTGCCGCGGGCGTGGTCTGCGGGGTGATCAGCACCTTGTCGAGCGTGCCGTCGGCGCGCTTGCCGTGGACCCAGGTGACCTCTTCCGCGCTGCGTTCCTCGATGGGGATCTCGCGCAGGCCGTCGCTGACTGTCCAGTCAATGGTGGAGGAGGGCAGTGCGACATAGAACGGCACGCCGTTGTCCTTCGCCGCCAGTGCCTTCAGATAGGTGCCGATCTTGTTGCAGACGTCGCCGCGCGCCGTGGTGCGGTCGGTGCCGACGATGACCATGTCGACCGCGCCATGCTGCATCAGATGGCCGCCGGCGTTGTCGACCACCAGCGTGTGCGGCACGCCGTGGCGACCAAGCTCCCAGGCGGTCAGTCCGGCGCCCTGGTTGCGCGGGCGGGTCTCGTCGACAAAGACATGCACCGTAAGGCCGGCGTCATGGGCCTGATAGATCGGCGAGGTGGCTGTGCCCCAGTCGACGGTGGCAAGCCAGCCGGCGTTGCAATGGGTCAGAATGTTGACCCGCTCGCCGGCCGGCTTGCGCGCGGCGATCTCGCGGATGACCGCAAGACCGTGCTGGCCGATGGCATGGTTGACGGCAACGTCCCCGTCGCACAGATCGGCGGCGAAGCGCCATGCGGCAGCCGCGCGCTCTTCACGCGCCAGCGGGCGCAGGTGCGCCGCCGCCGCGTCGAGCGCCCATTTCAGGTTGATCGCCGTCGGGCGGGTCGCGATCAGCGTTTCACGGGCGTTCTCGAGCGCCGCGTCGCTGGCATCGCGCGTGAGAGCGATGGCCATGCCGTAGGCGGCAGTCGCGCCGATCAGCGGTGCACCGCGCACCCACATGTCGCGGATCGCGGTCGCCGCGTCCTCGAGTGTCCCAAGGTCCACCGTGACAAATTCATGCGGCAGCCGCGTCTGGTCGATGATGGAGGCGCTCTTGCCGTCGGCGCCAGGCCAGATGGAGCGATAGGCGGTTCCGTCGATCTTCATGGGCGTCTCCCTTGCCGGGTCTCTGATCGTGCGCCGGTTTTGGGCGATGCGCGTCGGTCAGGCAAGCCCGGCATGCGGATCCGAAGCGAAAAACGGCCCGGCCCTTGTTGAAAGGCCGGGCCGTCTCGATGGTCCTGCGCCGCGTGCGGGGCTCCGTCAGGCTGTTTCCGTCAGCACCACCTGGAAGCCCTCGAAGGACGGCGGGCCCAGATAGAGCGGCTTGTTGTCCCCGGCGTTCTTGTGGGCGTCGCGGAAGGCCTGGCTCTGCGTCCAGGCGCGGAAGGCATCCTCGTCCCGCCAGACCGTATGGGAGGCGAAGAGCGTATGGTCGTCGCCGGCCGGGCCGCGCAGCAGGTGGAACTCGACGAAACCGTCCATCTCCGCCAGCTTCCGCTCCCGGTTGCGCCAGACCTCCTCGAAGGCGTCTTCCTGTCCTGGCTGCACGCGAAAGCGGTTCATCGCGATGTACATGTCGAGGGATCTCCCTGGTCGTGGTGTGTCGTGGCTATCTGGGGTCGCTGAGAAGGGGCGACAAGGGATTGCAGGGCCTTGCGAAAGGCGCTCTGCCCGGAGCTGCGCAGCGGCACGAAGGGCTTGTTCAGCTTCTGGCAGATCTTCTTGGCGCGCAGGCAGGCGTCGTGGCTGACGCAGTTGACCGGGCAGAAGACGCAATCGACCGAAGGCAGCAGGTTGTCGAGGCGTTGCGGCGCATCCTCAACGCCGCCGTCGTGGTGGACGAAGGTGGCGTTGAATGCCTCGGCGATACCGCGCAGCCGGTCGCGATGCCCGTGCATGCCGCCGACATAGAGAACGGCGCGCGGGGCGGTGGCTTCCGCCGCTCCTGCGGCGAGCGGAATGATCGAGACGCCGCCGCCAGGCGTCGGCGACACGGCCACCTCCCGCGCGGCCATCGGGTGCGGTCGGGCCGGACGGGTCTCGCCGGTCTCCCGGTCGATCTCGGCCAGCCGGGCTTCTGCCAGTCGAGCCCGGGCGCGTGCGGTCTGGATGGCGCGTTCGGCCTTCGAAAGCCGCTTGCGCAGGGTCGCCGTGTCATCGCTT
Source organism: Stappia sp. ICDLI1TA098 (assembly GCF_054880955.1). Taxonomy (NCBI): domain Bacteria; kingdom Pseudomonadati; phylum Pseudomonadota; class Alphaproteobacteria; order Hyphomicrobiales; family Stappiaceae; genus Stappia; species Stappia sp. ICDLI1TA098. The sequence goes on along the minus strand of NZ_JBTZBT010000002.1, from coordinate 591,673 downwards.
GGCGCGGCGTCCTCGGGCTGGCTGGAGGCCTTCATCTCGCGTTCGGCACGCAGTCCCGTCAGCGCTGCACGAAGCTCGGCGATCTCGCGATCGCGCTCGGCCAGCGCCGACTTGAGGCCGGCCTCGACCCGGCGGGCGCGTTCCTCGCTGTCGTGGAGCTGGTCGCGCAGCGTGGTCGCCTCCGCCGTCTTCTGCCGGAACGAGGCACCGGCGAGATGCGAGAGCATGTGCACCTCGCCGAAGACGGAGGCGCGCAGGCTCGCGGGGACATGCGCCTGCGTCATGAATGCCCAATAGGCCGGGGCGACCTGGCCGCGCTCGCACATCTCGCGCCAGAGAGCGGCGAGGGCGTCGGCGCCACGGGCCCGCGCGACGCGTCGCAGTGCCCCCTCGAAGCGCTGGTCGAGCAGCTTCTGGAAGGCGCGGGAAAAGGTGTTGTCGGCGGTGGACAGGCGCACGAAATGGCCGTGAACGTCGTAGTCGGGCGTTTCCGCGGCCAGGTCGATGCCGACCTTGCGGGCCAGCCGCCTCAGGTCCTCGACGCTGGCGCAGGTTCCCACGATCGAGCAATGGACGTTGTCGCTCTGCTCCCAGATCGCGATGCGCCGCTTCTGCGCGCTGTCGCGGGCGGCGGCGTCCACGGGTTTCGGGGCGCCGCCTGCGACATGCGCCTCGAGCGCCTCGCCGATGGCGCGCTGCAAATCCTCATGCCTTGCGCACATGTCCTGTCGTCTCGCCTCCGCTTGGCCGGTGCCGGCGGCACCGTTTCGAAGCGTGGCTTGCTGGGCGTCGAGGGAGATGACACGTGGCTTGCTGGCGCTTGGATCTCCGGCCGCCCCTGGGCACAGCGGGACGGCGACGGACTTGAATGTCGTATGAAACATGAGTTTTGTAGTCAAGAATAAAACGCAACCGTCCCCCACAACCCTTGTGCCGGCCTTCCACCTGCGGCGCCGCATGCGAAAAGACGGAAAACTCACGGGAAAGGCATTGCATCGGGATATAAAGATGAGTATTCGAGTCAGGAATTAAGTTGCGAATGACTCGCAAGTTTAGAGTCGTTCCAATCTGTGACTGTCGCAGTCGGCGGCCGGGGGGCGGATGGATCCATCCGACGCGGTCCCGCAACACGCAGCAAAGGAGCCTGCATGATGAACGAGCAAACCGCATTCCGCAGCGAGGGTACCGTGTCCCGGCCGACGCGCGGGCTGCGGAGCAAGACCCTCGTCCAGCCGCAGGTGCGGCGCAAGGACGAGGCGCCGCTCGAGCTCGACAGCGAGGTCCTGTTCCAGGGCGGGCGGGAACTGCACATTCGCCACAAGGGAAGCCTCTACCGGCTCTCCATCACCCGCTTCGAAAAGCTGCTCCTGACCAAGTGAGACGGGTGGCCCGCCTTATGGGGCGGGCCATGCCTGCCTAGCCTGGCGGTCGCGGCACCTCGGTGCCGCGACCGCTCTTGCGTCGCGTTCCGGCATCTGCCAAAACATCCGCGGCCGGCAGGCGCGTGCGAGACCGCGCGCCGACATGTGAACGCTGGCTCGGAACAGGCCGGAAAAATGGCGCAGATCGTCATCTCAGTGCGGTTCGACGAGACGCAGCCCCGACGGGGCGCGGCGTCGCATGCCGCGCGCGCCGTCTCCAGCCTTGCCTCTTCTTCCCGGCGCGCCGCGCACCTTCCCCCGTCTGCCGCCTGCATGCTGGCGCAGGGCCCCGCCTGCGGCCGATTTAGCCCCGTCCCGTTCGCCTGATCGTCTTCGCCGGTTCGTCTTGTGGCGACCTGCGGGCGGCTCCTGGCCCTTCGGCCGCGATCCCGCGCAAGCCGTTGACGCGGCGAACTGGAAACCCGCCAGAAGTCTGTTAAAAGACCGGAACCCATTCCAACAGGCAGCGCCGGCAAGCGCCGCGCGCGCCGCAGATCGTGACGGTGTCATGTCCGAAATCGAAATTCTGGAATCCGACATTCTCGCCGCCGTTGCGGCGGCCTCGACCGAAGCCGCGCTCGAGGATGTGCGCATCGCCGCCCTCGGCAAGAAGGGCTCGATCTCCGAACGTCTGAAGACACTCGGCAAGCTGACGCCCGACGAGCGCCGCGAGGCCGGCCCGGCGCTCAACGGCCTGAAGCAGCGTGTCGCCGATGCCCTGCAGGCGCGCAAGGATGTGCTGCAGGAGGCGGCGCTCGACGCCAGGCTCGAGTCGGAGCGCGTCGATGTCACCCAGCCACTGCGTCCCGCGCCGTCGGAGACCGGCCGCATTCACCCGGTCAGCCAGGTGATCGACGAGCTGACGGCGATCTTCGCCGACATGGGCTTTTCCATTGCCGAGGGGCCGGACATCGAGACCGACCATCTCAACTTCACCCAGCTCAACTTCCCGCCCGATCACCCGGCGCGCGAGATGCACGACACGTTCTTCCTGCATCCGCGCGCGGACGGCGAGCGCATGCTGCTGCGCACCCACACCTCGCCGGTGCAGGTGCGCACGATGATGTCGCAGACGCCGCCGATCCGGGTCATCACGCCTGGGCGCACCTACCGCTGCGACAGCGACCAGACCCACACGCCGATGTTCCATCAGGTCGAGGGCCTGGTCATCGACAAGGGCAGCCATATCGGCCACCTGAAGTGGATCCTGGAGGAGTTTTGCAAGGCCTTCTTCGAGGTCGACGAGATCAAGATGCGCTTCCGTCCGTCGTTTTTCCCCTTCACCGAGCCGTCGATGGAGGTCGACATCGGCTGCGACCGCTCCGGCGGCGAGGTCCGGATCGGCGAGGGCGACGACTGGCTCGAGATCCTCGGCTGCGGCATGGTGCATCCCAATGTCATCCGCAATTGCGGCCTCGATCCCGACGTCTACCAGGGCTTTGCCTGGGGCATGGGCATCGACCGCATCGCGATGCTGAAATACGGCATGGCCGACCTTCGTGCGTTCTTCGACGCGGACGTGCGCTGGCTCGACCGCTACGGCTTCCGCCCGCTCGACCTGCCGACCCTGTTCGGAGGATTGTCGCGATGATCTCCAAGGTCCTTCACCGCGCCCTGGGCGCGCTGCTGCTTGCGGTTTTCCTGTCGGCGGCCACCACGCCGCTGGTTCATGCCCAGACCGCGGGGGCAGCCGCCGGAATTTCGGCGGCGCAGCGCTCCTTCGTCGATGTGTGCGCCGACAAGTCCGGCGAACGCGGCCGGCTGCGCTTCTGCGACGCCTATTTCCGCGACGGGCTCGGCGTCCAGGCCGATCCGGTCCTCTATCTGCGCGACCGCATCACCACCTTGCGCGCCAGCCAGGAGGCGAATGCGGAAAGCAACTACGAGAGCTTTTTGACGGCGGTCGGCATCGTCGCCTTCCTGTCCATCGCGACCATGCTTCTGGTGGTGAGCGAGCGCCGCATTTCCGGCATCGCCAAGTGGGCGATCGCCACCTCCGCGGCGGCACTGCTGGTGATCGTCGCGACGGTGACCGTGGGCTGGCTCGACAAGTACCGCGCCGAGGACGCGGCGATGCTGGAGCTGGGCCTGCTGCGCGACCAGGTCGAGGTTGAGGCATCGCTGGCGATCTCTTCCGGTGGCACGATCTCCGACGCCCAGCTCCGTCGCTGGACCGACCGGCTGCACGAGATCGGCGTCCGGTTCGCGGAGAATTATGGCGGCGCCTCGCTGGTGCCGGATCTGGACCGCTTCACCCCGTCGAACTGAGGCCTGCCTGCGCCGGCGCCCGTTCGGCCTGACGAGACACGAAAGACCGCTGTCATGAAATTCACCCTGTCCTGGCTCAAGGAACATCTGGAAACCGACGCCACGCTCGAGGAGATCGTCGAGACGCTGACGCGTGTCGGTCTCGAGGTCGAGGGCGTGGAAAACCCGGCCGCCCGCCTGAAGCCCTTCACCATCGCCCGCGTCACCGACGCGAAGCCGCATCCCAACGCCGACCGGCTCAAGGTGCTCACCGTCGATGCCGGCGACGGCAAGCCGCTGCAGATCGTCTGCGGCGCGCCCAACGCCCGCGCCGGGCTCGTCGGCGTGCTCGGGCGTCCGGGCGACTATGTGCCCGGCCTCGATGTCACGCTGTCCGTCGGCAAGATCCGCGATGTGGAAAGCTTCGGCATGATGTGCTCGGAGCGTGAGCTGGAGATGTCGGACGAGCACAACGGCATCATCGAGCTGGCCGAGGACGCCCCCGTCGGAGCCTCCTTCGCGGCCTATGCTGGCATGGACGATCCGGTCATCGAGATCGGCCTGACGCCGAACCGCCCGGACTGTACGGCTGTTTCTGGCATTGCCCGCGATCTCGCCGCCGTCGGCCTCGGCAAGCTGAAGGAGAACTGGCCCGAGCCGGTGCGTGGCGACGGGGCCTGCCCGGTCAACGTGCGCCTGGAATTCGGCGACACGCCGTCGCTCTGTCCGGCATTCGGCCTGCGTCTTGTGCGCGGCGTCAGGAACGGCCCGTCGCCGGAATGGATGCAGAAGCGCCTCAGGGCCATCGGCCTGCGCCCGATCAATGCGCTGGTCGACATCACCAATTACCTGACCTTCGACCGCGGCCGTCCGCTCCATGTCTTCGACGCGGCCAAGGTCGCGGGCGATCTGGTGGTGCGCCGCGGCCGCGAGGGCGACGAGCTGCTCGGCCTCGACGGCAAGACCTATCGCTTCGACGACACCATGTGCGTCATCAGTGACGACAATGGTGTGGAGTCCATCGGCGGCATCATGGGTGGCGAGGCTTCCGGCTCGACCGGCGAAACCACCGACGTGCTCATCGAGTCGGCGCTGTGGGACGAGGTCAACATCGCCCGCACCGGCCGTGCGCTCGGCATCAACACGGACGCACGCTACCGGTTCGAGCGCGGCGTCGATCCGCAGTTCTGCCTTCCCGGCCTCGATCTCGCCACCCGGCTGGTGATGGAGATGTGCGGCGGCACGCCGAGCGAGGTGGTTTTCGTCGGCGAGATCCCCGACACCGAACGGATGATCGACTTCCCCTTCGCCGAGGTGAAGCGCCTGTCCGGTATGTCCCTGTCGCCGGCCGAGATCAAAGGCGTGCTCACCCGCCTCGGCTTCTGGGTCGCCGGCACCGGCGACGCGGTCAAGGTCGCGCCGCCGTCCTGGCGGCCGGACGTCCACGGCAAGGCCGATCTGGTCGAGGAGGTCGTGCGCATCGTCGGTCTCGACAAGATCGTCCCGGAGGCGTTGCCGCGCACCTCGGCGGTCGCCGGCCGTATCCTGACGACGGCGCAGGTGCGCCGGTCGCAGGCGCGTCGCTCGCTGGCCGTTCGCGGCATGAAGGAAGCGGTTACCTGGTCCTTCATTTCCCGCCCGCAGGCGGAAGCCTTCGGCGGTGGGGCGAAGTGCCTCGAACTCGCCAACCCGATTTCGGCCGACATGTCCGACATGCGCCCGAGCCTCGTGCCCGGGCTGGCGGCGGCGGCACAGCGCAATGCCGATCGCGGTTATGGCGATGTGGCGCTGTTCGAGGTCGGGCAAATCTTCGCCGACGACACGCCGGAAGGCCAGTCGATGGTCGCAGCCGGCCTGCGCAGCGGCACCGCCGGCCTCGACGGGGCCGGTCGCCACTGGGCAGGCAGCGCCGGGGAGGTCACCGTCTTCGACGCCAGGGCCGATGCCGAGGCGGTGCTCGCCGCGATCGGTGCGCCGGTCGACAAGCTGATGGTCTTCACCGATACGCCGGACTGGCTGCATCCGGGGCGTTCGGGCGAGCTGCGTCTCGGCCCCAGGACGGTGCTGGCTCGCTTCGGCGAGTTGCATCCGCGTGTGCTGCGCTCCCTCGACCTCGACGGCCCGATGGCGGTGTTCGAAGTCTACCTCGACGCGCTGCCCGAGCCCAAGGTAAAGGCCGGGCGGTCGAAGGGGGCCTTCGATGCCAGCGACCAGATGCCGGTGCGCCGCGACTTCGCCTTCGTCGTCGACGAGGCTGTGGCGGCCGAGAAGCTCATCAAGGCGGCGCGCGGGGCCGACAAGGCCCTGATCACCGATGTGACGCTTTTCGACATCTACCGTGGACAGGGCATCGAGCCGGGACGCAAGTCGTTGGCCATTGACGTCACGCTGCAGCCGCGCGAGCGCACGCTTACCGAGGCTGAGATCGAGGCCGTCGGCGCCAAGATCCGCGCCGCGGTGGAGAAGGCGACTGGCGGCACGCTGCGCGGATAACCCTGCGTCGGGTCCGGCCGCCCCGGGCGGCCACATAGCAGGCAATGGCGCGGGCGGTGATCGCCCGCGCCTTCTCAAACCTGTCGGGAGACCGGCCCAAACTCGTCGGGAGACTGGCCATGACGCCCCGTCCATCGCCCGAACCGCGAACCGACCTTGCCGCCGGCCTGCCGCTTGGCCGTGAGGTGCTGGGCGATCCGACCCGCTCGGGCGAGGACGAGCGGCGCAAGATGCTCGAACTGATCCTGCGCACCGACGAAGCGGTGATGCGCGCCCTCCATCTCGCCCGCAGCCTGGCGCTGCCCGACTGGCGTCTGGCGAGCGGTGCCATCTACCAGACGGTCTGGAACGCTCTGACCGGCCGCCCCGCGGGGCATGGCATCCGGGATTTCGACCTTCTCTATTTCGACGCCTGCGATCGCGGTTTCGCGGCCGAGGACAGGGTCATTCGCCGCGCCGCGCGGCGCTTCGACGGGTTTTCCTTTCCCGTGGAGGTGCGCAACCAGGCGCGCGTTCATCTCTGGTTCCCGGAGAAATTCGGCCAGCCCTATCCGCAGCTTGCCTGCACCGACCAGGCACTCCTGAACTACGCCAGCCGAACCCATGCGGTCGCCGTGCGCCTCGAGGCCGACGGGCGGCTCGACATCGCCGCCCCCTTCGGCCTGGCCGACATCTTCGCCATGCGCATCGTGCCCAATCCCGCGCTCGACAACAGTGCGACCCATGCGGCGAAAGCCGAGCGCATGAAGGCGCTGTGGCGGGAGCTGGAGGTCGTGCCCTGGCCGGATACGCTGCAGGCGGATGCGGATGCAGATGCGGCTGCGGAGGCACAAGCGGCGGGCGAACCGCGCCCGCCGCGCGCGGCCGCACGCGATTGGCTGCGCCCCTGATCGGCCGCCGTGACGGCGCGCGTCTGGACAAAGGCCTGGAACATATCGCTGTGCTGCGTGTTATGACCTGCGGTCGTCTTTGGCTCCGACCCTGTCGGGCGATGTCTTGGGCCTCCCGCACCGAGACGGCAGCCGTTTCGTTTTTCCCTCGTCCGCTGGCGCCCTGCGCCCGACCGCATGGAGATCAGCCCCGCTCATGACCACGGACCAGATCCTGATCCTGACGATCCTTGCGCTCGCAATGGGGCTCTTCCTGTCCGCGCGCCTGCGCCATGACGTGGTGGCGCTCGCCGCGCTCATCGCCTGTGTCGTCGCCGGGCTGATACCGGCTGAGAGTGCCTTTTCCGGCTTCGGCCATCCGGCGGTGATCACGGTTGCCTGCGTGCTGGTGTTGAGCCGGGGCCTCCAGCTTTCCGGGGCCGTCGACGTGCTCGCCCGCACGGTGCTGCCGCGAGAGGCGGGCCGCACCGCCACGCTTGCCGCGTTGATGGCGCTGGGGGCGGCGCTCTCGGGCGTCATGAACAACGTCGGCGCGATGGCGCTGCTGATGCCGGTCTGCCTCCAGCTTGCGCCCCGGCTGGATCTTTCTCCCGGTCAGGTTCTGATGCCGCTTGCCTTCGCGACCATCCTCGGTGGCATGACGACGCTCGTCGGCACGCCGCCGAACCTGATTGTCTCCGGCTTTCGCGCCCAGACCGGTGCGGGCGGCTTTTCCATGTTCGACTTTACTCCGGTCGGGCTCAGCGTCGCGCTCGCCGGTGTTGCCTTCGTCGCTCTTATCGGCTGGCGTCTGGTGCCGGTGAAGAAGGCCGCCGCCGGCGAGAGCTTCGAGATCGGCGGCTATCTCACCGAGGCACGTGTTCCCGAGGGCAGCAAGGCCGTCGGCATGACGTTGCGGGCGCTGGAGGACGAAATCGAGCGGGCCGATGGCCAAATCGTCGGCCTCGTGCGCAACGAGGTGCGGGTCGGGGTTCCCCACGGCGGACGCCGGGTGCGCGCCGGCGATATTCTGGTTCTCGAGGCCGATGTCGAGGGCATCGCCGATGCGCTCTCCAAGCTGGGTCTGAAGCTCGAGGAGCAGAAGAAGCCCGAACGCGAGGACCCCGCGGAGACGGAGAAGGCCGCACCCGAAGGCCCCACGCCGGAAAAGCCGAAGGAGAAGGTCAAGGCAGTGGTAAAGGCCTCGGCCAAAACCTCCGCCAAGGCGGTTTCCGGCGAGAAGTCGGGCAAGTCGGATGATGCTGGCGAGGACGGTGAGGAGACGACCCGTTCGAGCGAAAGCGACGACATGGTGCTGCGCGAGCTCGTGGTGCGGCCGGAATCCCAGGTCGTCGGCCGTTCGGCGCGCGACATGGCGTTGCGCTCGCGCTACGGCGTCAACCTGCTCGGCGTGTCGCGTAGCGGGCGTCGCTCGACGGCCAGGTTGCGCACCATGCGGCTCGAGCCCGGCGATCTGCTGCTGATGCAGGGCCCGGCGGAGGCGCTCTCCGAATTCGCCGCCGACGCCGGCTGCGTGCCGTTGGCCGAGCGAGAATTGCGCATTCCCGATGCGCGGCGCGCCTGGACCGCCGCGATCATCATGGGCGTCTCCATTCTCATCGCCGCGCTGGGTCTGCTGCCGGCCGCCGTGTCCTTCGCCGCCGGGGTGCTGGCCTCGATGGTCCTGCGCACCGTGCCGCTGCGCCAGGTCTACACCTCGATAGACTGGCCGGTGATCGTGCTGCTCGCCGCGCTCATTCCCGTTGCCGGGGCCATGGAGGAAACCGGCACCGCGCGTCTCGTCGCCGACGTTCTGGTCTCCACCGTGGCGCGCGGCAATGCCATCGTCGCCCTGACGGTGGTGCTGGTCGTGACCATGTTCCTGTCCGACGTGATGAACAACGCCGCCACCGCCGCCGTCATGTGCCCGATCGCCATCGGCATTTCCGGTTCGCTCGGGGTTGCCCCCGACGGCTTCCTGATGGCCGTCGCCATCGGCGCCTCCTGTGCCTTCCTGACGCCCATCGGCCACCAGAACAACACGCTGATTCTCGGTCCCGGCGGCTTTTCCTTCGGCGACTACTGGCGTCTCGGCCTGCCGCTCGAGGCGCTCGTCGTCCTTGTCAGCATTCCGGTTCTGCTCTTCGTCTGGCAGCTTTAGCCTACGGCGGGCGAGGGGTCAGAAGGGCAGGGGAGCGTTGTCCTTCACCTCCTTGATGACGAAGAAGGTCCGGGTCTGGCGCACGCCCGGCAGGGCGATCAGCGTCTGCCCGTGCAGGCGGTTGAAGTCGCTCATGTCACGCACCCGGATTTTCATCAGGTAGTCGAAGTCGCCGGCGACGAGATTGCAGTCGAGCACGAACGGCAGGCCCGATACCGCCTGCTCGAAGGCGGCGAAGCTCTCCGGCGTCGACCGATCGAGCACGACGCCAACCATCACCACCGCGCCCAGTCCCACCGCCTGCGGGGCGACCTGGGCGCGCACGCCGGCGATATAGCCCTCTTCGAAGAGCCGCTGCGTGCGCCGATGGCATGTTGGCGCACTGACATTGACCTTCTTCGCCAGATCCGCGTTGGAAAGCCTGCCATCCTCCTGCAACGCGCGCAGGATGTTGCGGTCAATGCGGTCGAGTTCGCTCGTGAAATTTTCTTTCATATTTTTCCGTGAGAGTTTCTAATTTCTGTCATGAAGTTGGATAGTGAAGGAAATTGACAAAAACGGAAGAGCAAGTTCGAAAGCCTCTTTCACGCGCTTTCTGTTAGCGTTTTTCCAGTGCCAACCGGAGAACGCCTGCATGCTTGAAGAGTTCGAACGCTATCCGCTGACCTTCGGCCCGACGCCGATCGAGCATCTGCCGCGCCTCAGCGCGGCGCTTGGCGACAAGGTGCAGATCTATGCCAAGCGCGAGGACTGCAACTCGGGTCTCGCCATGGGCGGCAACAAGCTGCGCAAGCTGGAGTACATCGTCCCCGACGCGATCGCGTCGGGCGCCGACACGCTCGTCTCCATCGGCGGTGTCCAGTCCAACCACACCCGCATGGTCGCGGCGACCGCCGCCAAGATCGGCATGAAATGCGTGGTGGTGCAGGAGAAGTGGGTGCCCCATTACGATGCGGTCTACGACCGGGTCGGCAACATCCTGATGACCCGACTGATGGGCGCCGACAGCCGCCTCGTCGAGGACGGCTTCGACATCGGCATCCGCCAGAGCTGGGAAGACGCCATGCAGTCGGTGCGCGATGCCGGTGGCGTTCCCTACGGCATTCCCGCCGGCGCCTCGGTGCACAAATACGGCGCACTCGGTTATGTCGGCTTCGCCGAGGAGGTGGCGAAGCAGGAGGAGGAGCTCGGCTTCACCTTTGACTACATCGTCGTCTGCGTGGTCACCGGTTCCACTCAGGGCGGCATGATCGTCGGCTTCGCCGCGCAGGACCGCGCCGACCGGGTGATCGGCATCGACGCCTCCGCGACCCCGGAGCAGACCCGCGCCCAGGTGCGCGAGATCGTCGACAACACCGCGTCCCTCGTGAAGCTCGGCCGGGACGTGCGCGAGGACGAGATCGTCATCCTCAACGATTATGCCTATCCGGCCTACGGCGTTCCCTCCCAGGAGACCAATGATGCGATCCGTCTCGCCGCCCGCACCGAGGCGATGATCACGGACCCGGTCTACGAGGGCAAGTCGATGCAGGGCATGATCGATCTCATCGGCAAGGACTACTTCCCCGAGGGCTCGAAGGTGCTTTACGCCCATCTTGGCGGCGCCCCGGCGCTCAACGGCTACAGCTACTACTACAAGGACGGCTGATCCTCCCCGCCTGCGGCGGCGGCCCCGGCCGCCGCCGTCTTTCTTGCGGATGCGCCGCGCGCGGTTTCCCCATGTCCGCCTTGCCTGATAAGGAAAGGCCCGGCGCATCCGCGCCTGCAAGGGGAAGTCACGGTGGTCGACGGCAAGCATTTCAAGAGCGCGCTCACGCTTCGGCATCTGCGCATCATCGCCGCGCTGTCGGAACTGGGTCTTGTCGCGCGCGTCGCCGAGATGCTCGGCGTCACCCAGCCCGCCGTCTCCAAGCAGATCGCCGAACTGGAGAACCTCGTCGGTGTTCCCATCGTCGCGCGCGACCGCAACCGGCTGCATCTGACCGCCGTCGGCCGTCGGCTCGCCGAACATGCCCGGCAGGTTCTCAACCAGGTGGACCGGGCCGCCTTCGACGTGACCGCCATGGCGAGCGGCGTCTCCGGCGCCGTCTCCATCGGTGCGGTCAGCTCCGTGTCGCCGACGCTGCTGCCGGCGGCGATCACCCTGTTCAAGCGTAGCGCCCCGGCGACGAGCGTTTCCGTCACCGAGGGGCATTTCATCTCGCTTTTCCCCCAGCTCGAGGCCGGCACGATCGATCTTCTGATCGCGCGCATCTGGCATCCGCAGGAGCTGCCGGGGATCGAGCAGATGGTGCTGTTTCGCGAACCCGTCGTCGTCGTTGCCGGCGTCGACCATCCGCTGGCGCGCAACCCCGCGCCGCAATGGGCCGACCTTGCCGACAACCTGTGGATCCTGCCGCAGGCGGAGTCCGTGGCGCGCCGGGCGCTCGACGCCTTCTTCGCCGGCAATGGTCTTGGCACGCCGGAAAACACAATCGCTTCCGTCTCGCTGACGCTGAATCTGGAGATCCTGAGACGGATGCCGGCGCTTGGCGTGTTTCCGCAAGGCCTGGCGCAGCGCCACGCGCTTCGCGGTGATCTCGTCGTGCTGCCGCTCGACATCGACGGCCTCCTGTCGGAGGCGCGCTGCTTCTGGCGCCGCGACCAGTTCGAGACCAACGGCACCGCCGAGCTGTTCCTGAATTGCCTTCGCCAGACGACAAGTCAGCTCTGACAATTCCTTTTGGTTATGGTCTCTTGCGGATTACTCATTATTTCTCCCAGGCCCTCCTGTGTAGCCATTAGCAAAATAAAAGATTTTGGAGGGAGGCCCGGCATGACCGGTTCAACGTTCCGTGCCAGCGGTTCCACAGAATGAACGCCGGATCGCTCGTCGAGCTGTCGGCAATCGATCTCGTCAAGGGTTTCGCGTCCGGCGCTTTCACGCCGAGCGATCTCGTCGAGGCCTGCCTGGCGCGCATCGCCGATGTCGGCCCTGCGGTCAATGCGCTGACCGTTGTTGACGCGCAACGCGGCCGCGCCGAGGCTGCCGCCGCGACGAAGCGCTGGCGCGAGGGCAGGCCGCTTGGGCCGCTCGACGGCCTGCCGATCGGCGTCAAGGACCTCCAGGACGCCGAGGGTCTGCTCACCACCCACGGCAGCCCGCGGTTTCGCTCCAATGTGGCGCAGGCTGACCTGCTGATGGTGGCGCGGCTGCGCGCGGCCGGCGCGATCGTGCTGGCCAAGACCAATGTTCCCGAGTTTGGTGCCGGCGGAAACTCGCGCAATCCAGTCTGGGGCGCGACGGGCAATCCCTTCGATCCGCGGCGTCTGGCTGGCGGTTCCTCCGGTGGATCGGCGGCGGCGCTCGCCGTCGACCTGCTGCCGCTATGCACGGGATCCGACACGGGCGGCTCGCTCAGGCTCCCTGCGGCACTTTGCGGCGTCGTCGGCTATCGTCCCTCGGCCGATGTGGTGGCTCATCCGGCGCGCCCGCTCGGCTGGTCGACCATCTCGGTGCTCGGCCCGATGGCCCGCGACATGGGTGATCTGGTGATGATGCTCAACGTCATCCAGGGCCACGATCCGGACGATCCGCTCTCGGCCCCCTCCGCCCCGGATCGCTTCGCGCGGATCTCCCCGGCCGCGCTGTCGGGCCTGCGTGTCGGCTACAGCGAGGATTTCGGCGGGGCGGCGGTCGACCAGGGCATCCGCGAGGTGTTTCGCCGCCGCGTCGCCGCCATCGCTCCGCATGTGGCCGAGTGCCGGCCGCTCGACATGAACCTCGGCGACATGGACCGGGCGTTCGACATCCTGCGCGCGGAGAGCTTCCTCGCCGCCTTCGACAAGGCCTTTGCCGAGGCGCCGGGGACCTTCGGTCCCCACATCGCCGCCAACGTCGAGCTCGGGCGGGGCATGAGCCTTGCCGACCGGGCCTGGGCGCATCTGGAGCAGACACGCATCCTGCGCGCCTTCAATGCGCGGATGCGCGAGGTCGACATCGTGCTGATGCCGACCGTTCCGGTCTCGCCGTTCCCCTGGAGCGAGCACTATCCGGCGCAGATCGACGGCCGGACGATGGACATCTACTACCGCTGGCTGTCGCTCACCTATCGCGGGTCCCTGTCCGGCGGTCCGGCGCTGACCCTGCCGGCCGGTCTCGACGGCGAGGGCATGCCCTTCGGCCTGCAGGTGCTCGGCCGGGTACGCGGCGACGAGGATCTTCTGGCCGCCGGGTTTGCCCTCGAGGCGCTGTTGGCGCGCGACCCGGAGACGGCGCGTCCGCGCCCGGATCTTGATCGCCTGCGCACTGCGCGCGCCGACCTCACCTCCATTGTCACCCATCCGGCCGACGGAACGGGCACGTGCCCGGCCGCCGCCGCCGCAACAGCCGTCTGATCGGACCGCCATGTGGGTCGTCGCCCTCGTCTTCGCCGCGCTTCTCGTCAGCGGCACCGCCTTCGCCTACCTGATGGGAGCGGTGTCGGTCGTCTCTTTCATCGCGGCCGACAAGGCCCAGTACCTGTCGATCCTGCCGCAGCGCATCTTCGCGCAGCTCGATGTCTTCGCCTTCATGGCGATGCCGCTCTTCATCCTGACGGCCGAGATCATGAGCCGCGCCGGGGTGACGCGCAGTCTCATCGATTTCGCGCTGTCGCTGGTCGGCCGGTTTCGCGGCGGTCTCGGCCACGTCAACATCCTGACCAGCGTCTTCTTCGCCGGCATTTCCGGCTCGGCCGTGGCCGATGCGGCCGCATTGTCGCGCACCTTCGTGCCGGCGATGGCGGAGCGCGGCTACGACAAGGTCTATGCCGGCGCGATCACCGCCGCCTCCTCGATGATCGGGCCCATCATTCCGCCCTCGATCATCATGATCATCTACGGCGGCCTGACCGGCGCGTCCGTCGCCGCGCTTTTCGTCGCCGGCGTCATTCCGGGCCTGCTGCTCGCCGCCTCGCTGATGGCGCTCAACGCGATCATCGCCCACTGGCGGGGCCATCCGGGCGGCGAGGGAGCGGACATTCCCGCCTTCTGGCCGAGCCTGCTGCGCGCCGCGCCCGCGCTCTGCCTGCCTGTCGTGATCCTCGGTTCGCTGGTCTTCGGCTTTGCCACGCCGACGGAAGGCTCGGCCATCGCCGTGCTCTGTGCGCTCGTGGCCGGGCGCTTCTACGACGGGTTGAGCTGGCGCATGCTGATCGATGCGGTCGAGGCGACGGCCAAGCTCACCGGTACCATCTTCATCATCCTGGCGGCGATTTCCGTGCTCGGCTATCTCGCCGGGCAGATGGGCTGGTCGCAGGCGCTGGCAAGCTGGGTCGAGAGCTTTGGCCTCTCCGGCGCGCGCTATCTGTTCTTCCTGCTCGCGGTCTTCCTTGTGGCCGGGATGTTCATGGACACGCCCGTCGCCCTGTCGCTGCTGGTGCCGCTTTTCGCGCCGCAGGCGCTGGCCCAGGGCATCGACCCGGTTCATCTCGGCATCGTGCTGAGCTTCAATCTCTGCATCGGCCTGATCACGCCCCCGCTTGGCAAGTGCCTGGTCGTGGTGTCGGCGCTGACCGGCGTCAACTACTGGCGGCTTGCCCTGGCGACGCTGCCTTTCGTGGCGGTGCAGGTGCTGCTGCTCGCCGCCCTTGCCTACTGGCCGGAGCTCAGCCTTGCCCTGCCGCGCTTCTTTGGCTTCGCCGTGAACTGAACGTCAACTGGGAGGAATGACCATGAAACTCAAGGCAGTCGCACTCGCCGCCCTGCTGCTCGCCGCCGGCCCCGCCTCGGCGGAGGTGAAGATCGCGCTCGACACCAAGCCGGATCTGGAGACGTCGGGCTCCTACAACTGGGCCCATGCCTTCGGCGAGGCGCTCACCGCCGCCGGCATGGAGGTGCGCGAGATGCCGCGCGGCTCCATCGGCGACGAGGCGGAAAAGCTCGACCAGCTTTCCATCGGCCTGCTCGAGGTGTCGCTGTCCGATGTTCGCTCAGTCGGGCAGATCGATCCCTTCATCTACGGTGTCCGCCTTCCCTACATCTTCGACGACGTCGCCCACATGTACCGGGCGCTGGCGGCCGGCAAGGTGATCGAGACGGTCAACGAGGCGATTGCCGCCCAGGACGTGAAGCTGCTGGCGCTGGTGCCGCTCGGCCCGTCGTCCGGCATCATCACCACGAGCCAGGCGGTGCGCGCGCCGGCCGACATGCAGGGCCTGCGCATGCGTGCCCTCGATGACGCGCAGATCGCGCTCTACCAGTCCTGGGGCGCCGCCGGCGTCATCGTGCCCTGGTCGGACGTTCCGGCAGGTCTACAGACCGGCATTGTCGACGGCTACCTGAACTCGGCCTTCGTGCCGATCATGTTCGGCCAGACCGACATCGTGAAGAACTTCGCCGATGCGGGGGTCATCATTCCCCTGCGCGCCGTCATGGTGTCGAAGGGCTGGTACGACGGTCTTTCGGATGCGGATCGCGTGGCCGTCGACAAGGCGGTGGAGACCGCCAATGCCGCGACCCGTGCCTGGCTCGATCGCGTCGCGGTGACCTCGCTCGAGGCCCTGGAAAACGCCGGTGTCACCGTTCAGCGGCTGAGTGGCGAGGAGCGGACCGCTTTCCGTGACCTGTCGAAAAAGGTCTACACCTCCGGGCTGATGCCGGAGGATGCTGTCAAGCGCTGGACCGACCTGACCGACAGCACCCGCTGAGCCGACAAACACCACGGTGGCGGGCCGCACCCCGGCCCGCCGCGAAGCACCCGCTGAGCCGATAAACACCACGGCGGCGGGCCGCACCCCGGCCCGCCGCGAAGCACCCGCTGAGCCGACAAACACCATGGCGGCGGGCCGCACCCCGGCCCGTCGCGACCTGCAACGAAAGAGCCGGGACCCACCAACATGCGACGCCTCGTCATCGGATTGAGCGATGCCATTCACGCGCTGGCGCGGCGTGCCGCCATCCTCGCGCTCGTCATCATGTTCGCCACGGTGATGGTCCAGGTGGTGGCGCGCTACATCTTCTCCGCGCCGCCGGTCTGGACCGAGGATGTCGCCCGCTACATGATGGTGTGGACCGGCCTGCTCGGCGCGACGCTTTCCTTCAAGACCCGCGCCGACGCGGTGCTTTTGAACAGCGTCTTTCCCGCCCGCCCGCGGTTGCTCGGATATCTTGCCGAAGCGCTGCAGAGCGCCGCCGTCGTCGTCTTCGTCGGCCCGGTTCTGTACTTCTGCTTCATCGGTCTGCGCGGCGGTTTCGCCAAGGGCTATCTCGCCCGCCAGGCGGGGCTGACGGCCGATACGCTCGGCATCCCGATGGTCTGGATCGCCGCCGCCGTGCCGCTGTCGATGGCGATCATCCTGATCCATCTCGCCGCCCGCTGGGCCGCGATGGGCGAGGAGCCGGCGGCGCGCTGAAGCGGCCCGCCGGCGCCGTTCGTCACGCCGCCCGCAGCGCCTCCTCGGTGCGCGCGGTGACCTTTTTCGCCGCATCCTCGCGCACCGGGCCATAGCCGCGGATCTCCATGGGGGCGGCGGCGATGTCGCGCGCCGTGTCCGCGCCGAGCCGTTCGTAGTCGGCGGCAATGTCGCGCAGAACGCGCTCGTACCAGCCAAGAAGCTCCCGGTCGAGCTTGCGGTCGGCAGTGTAGCCGAACGGATCGAAGGGCGTGCCGCGCAGGCCCTTGAAGCGGGCCATCGTCTTCAGCACCGGCGTCATCCACGACCCGAAGCTGCGCTTTCCCGGTCGGCCGCGCGTATCGCGCGACGACGGCAGGAAGGGCGGAGCGAAGTGGTAGTTCACCTTGAAATCGCCCTCGAACGTCTCCTTCAGCGTCTCGGCGAAACCCGTTTGCGTGTGCAGTCGGGCGACCTCGTATTCGTCCTTGTAGGCCATCAGCTTGAACAGGGCGCGTGCCGCGGCGGCGATGATCCCCTCGGGTGCTTCCGCCGGCAGCGCCTTGCGAAATTCGGCAAGCCGCGTCCGGTAGCGCTCGGCATAGGAGCGGTTCTGGTAGAGGGCGAGGAAGGCGGCGCGGCGGTCGATGATCTCTTCCGTGGTCTCGGCGAAACGCTCGGGGGCGCCAAGCAGCGGTTCGATCCTGTCCGGGGTCGCGGCCATCAGTCGACCCAGGTCGAAGGCACGCACGTTCAGCGCCGCCGCCGTGCCGTTGAGCTCGATGGCCTTCATCAGCGCGGCGCAGCCGACCGGCACCATGCCGCGCTGCCAGGCCGCGCCGAGCAGGATGATATTGGCGAAGATGGCGTCGCCCATCACCTTTTCCGACAGCGTGTTGGCATCGAGCGACCAGAGGTTTTCCGCCCCGACCGTCCGCGCGACGAGCGCCTCGCGCGCCGCGAGGTTGAGGTTTGCGTCGCGGTTGAGCACAAGATCGCCGGTCGGGATGTCGGCAAGGTTCATGACCATGCGCGAGCCGTGGCGAAACAGCACCGAGGCCTTGGGCGAGGAGGCGACGACCGCGTCGCAGGCGATGACCGCATCGGCCGAGCCGTTGCCGATCCTGACCTGGTTGATCGCTCCGGGCGTTTCCGCCAGACGCACATAGCCGAGCACCGTTCCGAACTTCTGGGCGAAACCGGTGAAGTCGAGGACGCTGGCGCCCTTGCCTTCCAGGTGGGCGGCCATGGTGATCAGCGCGCCGACGGTGACGACGCCGGTGCCGCCGACGCCGGCGACCAGAAGGTCGAAGGGCTCGTTGAGATCCGGCAGGGCCGGCGAGGGCAGCGTGGCGGCCAGGGCCGCCAGATCGAGATCGAGCGGACCGCGCTTTTTCCGCGTCGCCCCTTCCACCGTGACGAAGCTCGGGCAGAAGCCGTTGAGGCAGGAGAAGTCCTTGTTGCAGTTCGACAGGTTGATCTTGCGCTTGCGGCCGAACTCGGTCTCCACCGGCTCGACGCTGAGGCAGTTGCTTTCGACCGAACAGTCGCCGCAGCCCTCGCAGACGAGGTCGTTGATGACGGCGAACCGGGCTGGATCCTCCATCTTGCCGCGCTTGCGCCGGCGGCGTTTCTCGGTGGCGCAGGTCTGCTCGTAGATGAGGACGCTGACGCCCTTCACATCGCGCAGTTCGCGCTGCACCGCGTCCATTTCGGCCCGGTCGTGGAAGGTGGTGCCGAAGGGCAGATCGGCCCCGGAGAACTTGCCGATGTCGTCGGAGACGAGGGCGATGCGCTCCACCCCTTCGGCGCGACAGGTCTGGGCGATGCCGGAGACGCTCACCGGTCCGTCCACCGGTTGGCCGCCGGTCATGGCGACGGCGTCATTGTATAGGATCTTGTAGGTGATGTTGGTCTTCGCCGCGACCGCCTGGCGGATCGCCAGACTGCCGGAGTGATACCATGTGCCCTCGCCGAGATTCTGGAACACATGCCGGTTGCCGGTGAAGCGCGATGCCGCCACCCAGGGCACGCCCTCGCCGCCCATCTGGGCGTAGCCGGCGGTGTCGCGGTTCATCCAGCTCGCCATGACGTGGCAGCCGATGCCGGAGTTGGCGTGACTTCCCTCGGGCACCTTGGTCGAGGTGTTGTGCGGGCAGCCCGAGCAGAAATAGGGGGTGCGGGTCGCGCCCGGCACGGAAAGCACCGGCGCGGGTGTCGCCGTCAGGGTCCGGGCGCGCTCCTGCAGCTTTTCCTGGGGGAAGAACCGGTCGAGACGTTCGGCAACGACGGGGACCAGCTCCAGCGGGCTGAGCTCGCCGGTCCACGGCAGCAGCGGATCGCCGGCGGCGCGGTGCTTGCCGACCATCTTCTCCGGCTTGTCACCGGGCCAGTCGTAGAAATATTCCTTGAACTGGCTCTCGATGATGCCGCGCTTTTCCTCGACGACGAGCACTTCCTTCTTGCCGCGCACGAAGGCGAGCGCGTCGCGGCGCGCCAGTGGCCAGACCATGCCGACCTTGTAGATGTCGATGCCGAGCCTGCGGCAGGCGGCTTCGTCGAGCCCCAGCAGGCGCAGCGCCTCCATCAGGTCAAGATGGCCCTTGCCGGTGGTGACGATGCCGAAGCGCGCATCCTCGATGTCGTAGATGCGCCGGTCGATCGGGTTCGCCTCGACGAAGGCCTCCACCGCGTCGAGCTTGGCGCCGATGCGGGTCTCGATTTCCGCGCTCGGCAGGTCCGAGAGGCGTACGTGCAGCCCGCCGGGAGGCGGGGTGAAGGGGGGGATGACGAAGTCGCGGTCGTCGGGAAGGGTGAGGGACTGGCCCGATTCCACCGTCTCGGAGATTGCCTTGAAGCCGACCCAGGTGCCGGAAAAGCGCGACAGCGCCAGCCCGTATTCGCCGAAGGAGAGAAATTCCTCCACCGAGGCCGGGTTGAGCGTCGGCATGAACCAGGACATGAAGGCCACGTCCGACTGGTGCGGCATGGAAGAGGAGACGCAGCCGTGGTCGTCGCCGGCGACGACGAGCACGCCGCCCTTCGGCGCGGAGCCGTAGGCGTTGCCGTGCTTCAGCGCATCGCCGGAGCGGTCGACGCCGGGGCCCTTGCCGTACCACATGGAAAACACGCCCTCGACCTCGCAGCGCGGGTCGAGGCTGGCCTGCTGGGCGCCGAGAACCGCCGTCGCGCCAAGGTCTTCGTTGACCGCCGGCATGAAGTCGATGGCCGCCTGCTTCAGCGCGTCCTTGCAGCGCCACATCTCCAGGTCGACGCCGCCGAGCGGCGAGCCGCGATACCCCGAAACGAAGCCGGCGGTGTTGAGCCCGGCCTCCCGGTCGCGCCGCGCCTGGTCGAGGAGCACGCGCACCAGAGCCTGGGTTCCCGTCAGGAACACCCGACCCGACCGGCGCGTGTAGCGGTCGGCAAGGCGGTAGTCGTCAAGCTTTCGGTCGCTGTCGCTCACGGCAAGACCCTCCCGGAATGTGTGCATCTGGTGAGGATGTCGCAGGATAGGCGAAAAATCAGACCAAATGTCTGGATCATTCCGCGATTTCGTGACAATTCATGTCGGGAAAATCATATATCTTGAAAGATATTGTCATGGAAGAAATCGCCAGAACCGACCGGCGTATCCTCGAGCTTCTGCGCCGCGACAGCCGCATTTCCAACGCCGATCTCGCCCGCGAGGTGGGGCTGTCGCCGTCCTCCTGCTGGCGGCGGGTGCGCGCGCTGGAAGAGGCCGGCGTCATTCGCGGCTACGGCATCTCGGTCGACGAGGAAAAGCTCGGATTGACCTTCAAGGCGGTTGTGCATGTGCATCTGACGCGCCACGATCCCGAGCAGCTTGCCGGTTTTATCCGCGCCGTCCAGACCAAGGACGAGGTGCGCGAGTGCTACGCGACCACGGGGCAGGCCGACTATCACCTGGTTGTTCAGTGCCGCGATCTTGCCGCCTACAATCGCTTTCTCGAGGAATTCCTGTTCCGCCTGCCGGCGGTGGCGAGCGCCCAGACCAACCTCGTGCTCAGGAACATCAAGACCCGCGAGATCCCCTGACGGGGGGAGCCGTCGGGTGCCCTGGGACGGCCTTCGCCGGGGGACTTGCTCGCCGCCGGCCGTTTCGCCGGCTACAGTCGGCGCAAGCGGCGTAGGGCGCGCGGGCGCTGCATTGATGTGCAATCGCGCGACAGAATTTCGAAAATCTGTACGAAAGATTGGGAAAATTGGTCATGACGTCACCGCTTACCGGCATCCTGCCCGTCGCCCCGACACCCTTCCACGACGACGGCCGCGTCGATGAGGAGGGCATGCGCCGCGTCATCGACTGCATGATCGACCAGGGCGTCGACGCGATCTGCATCCTGGCCAACTACTCCGAGCAGTTCCTGCTGAGCGACGAGGAGCGGGCGCGGCTGATGAAGCTCGGTCTGGAACACACCGCCGGCCGGGTACCGGTGATCGTCACCATCAGCCATTTCAGCACCGACATCGTCGTCGGCCGGGCGCGCGATGCCGAGGCCATGGGCGCGGCCATGGTGATGATGATGCCGCCCTACCACGGCTCCGGCCTCTTTCCGGCGGCGCAGGGCATCTTCGAGCACTTTCGTGCCGCGAGCGAGGCGATTTCGATCCCGATCATGGTGCAGGACGCGCCGCTGTCCGGCGTGACGCTTCCGGTCGAGCTGCTGGCCCGGCTTGCCCGCGAGCTGGAAAACGTCAGCTACTTCAAGATCGAATGCCCGTTTGCCGCCGACAAGCTGGCGGCGCTGATCGAGGCGGCGGGCGACCACATTCTCGGACCCTTCGACGGTGAGGAGGCCGTGACACTGCTGGCCGATCTCGACGCTGGCGCGACCGGTTCGATGACTTCGGCCATGTTCCCCGACAGGATCCGGCCGATCGTGACCAACTACCTTGCCGGCGACACCGGGGCCGCGCTCGAACAGTGGACGCGCTGCCTGCCGCTCATCAACCACGAGAACCGGCAATGCGGCCTGCGGGCGACCAAAACCGTCTTTCGCGAGGGCGGGGTGATCCGCAGCGACGCCGTGCGCCATCCGCTCAAGCCCTTGTCGGACCGCACGAAATCACGCCTGCTCGAGCTTGCCCGCGACCTTGACGTGCTTGCCCTGACCTGGGGGCGGTGAAATTGGGCCCGATGAAGTTGGGTCAGGTGATCGGGTGACGAGACCGCCACAACGAACGAACCCCTAGGCTCTGATCCGGAAACCGTCCGCCGCGCCGCGCCGTTCAGGTGGCCGGAGCCTCCCGCGTGTCGTCCGCGCGCGCCTGGGGGGCAAGGAACAGGCGCAGCCGCGGCACGACGAAATCGAGGAAGGTGCGCACCCGCTGCGGCATCCGTGCGCCGCCGAGATAGACGGCGTTGATCTCCTCCTCGTCGCGCTCGACCGCCCCGGCGAGAACCTCCACCAGCCGTCCCGCCTCAAGGTCTTCGCGCGCGTGATAGTCGCCGAGCCGGGCGAGGCCGACTCCGGCGAGCGCCATGCGCCGCACGGTCTCGCCATTGTTGGCAAGCAGCGCGCCGGAGACGGTGCGGTCAACGATGCGGCCGCTTTCCGTCAGCGGCCAGACAGGGTCGGCGCGGCGAAAGTTGAAGCCGAGGCAGTTGTGCCGGGAAAGATCCTCCGCCCGTTGCGGCGTTCCGTGGCGCTGGAGATAGGAAGGCGCGGCGACGATCTTGCGATGGGCCACGCCGATGTGCCGCGCGTTCATGCGCGAATCCGGCAGCCTGCCGGTCCGGAAGGCGACGTCCGTCCGGTCGAGGTAGAGATCGACGATCTCGTCCGACAGCGACAGGTCGATGACGATGTTGGGGCAGTCTCGCCAGAACGCCGGCAACAACGGCTCGAGGCCGAGCGTGCCGAGCGCGACGGAGGCATTGATCCTGACCGTGCCGCCCGCCGCCCTGGCGCCCTGCGACAGCTCGCGCTCGATCTCCTCGATCTCGCCGAGCACCGCCTGGCTGCGCTCATAGTAGGTCTCCCCCTCGGCGGTCAGCAGGAGCCGGCGCGTCGAGCGCTCGAGCAGGCGCACGCCCATGCGCGCCTCGATGCGGGCGACGAGCTTGCTCACCGTCGAGGGCGCCATCCGCATCAGCCGCGCCGCCTCGGAGAAACTGCCGGTCTCGACGACGCGCAGAAAGACCTGCATTTCGCCTGCACGATTGTCCATCATGGGGCCCTTTGGTGAATTTGTTTCACAGATAATGTGCCTGGCGAGCGGATTATCAAGCCGTTTCCGCACGACTATCTTCCGGGCAACGAAACGAGCCGGCCCGGCTCAGCCCCGCCCGCACCGTCGGGCGCGAGAGCGGGAGCCACCGGCTGCGCGGCGTCTGACGACAGGCGCTGCGGGGATCTGGAGAAATCATCATGCAAACGGTCAACGCCCCTGGCGCGGCCATGCCGGCGCCGCACGCGCGCTGGGCCCTTCTTGCGCTTGCCATCGGTGCCTTCGGTATCGGCACCACGGAATTCTCGCCGATGGGCCTGCTGCCCGTCATCGCCGAGGGCGTGGATGTCTCGATCCCGACGGCCGGCCTGCTTGTCAGCGCCTATGCGGTCGGCGTTCTTGTCGGTGCGCCGGTGATGACGCTCGCCTTCAGCCGTTTCGGCAAGCGCACCGCTCTGATGCTGCTGATGGGCATTTTCACGCTTGGCAATGTCATGTCGGCGCTGTCGCCGGACTATCTGACCCTGCTGGCCTCCCGCCTTGTCACCAGCCTCAACCACGGGGCTTTCTTCGGGCTCGGCTCGATTGTCGCCGCCAGCATGGTGACGCGGGAAAAGCGCGCCGGCGCGGTGGCTGCGATGTTCATGGGCCTGACCATCGCCAACATCGGCGGCGTGCCGGCGGCCACCTGGATCGGCCAGCAGGTCGGCTGGCGGATGGCCTTCGCCGGAACGGCCGTCCTCGGCCTCGTGGCAATCGCGGCGCTGGCGCTGGCGCTGCCGCGCGATGCCGCCGGCGGGAAGCCGGAAATCCGCCGCGAGTTGAGCGTGCTCATGCGCCCCGACGTCCTGCTGGCCATGGCCACCACGGTGATGGGGGCGGGGGCGATGTTCTCGCTCTACACCTATGTCACGGCCTCGCTCGAGGTCCTGAGCGGCGCATCCGCGAGCTTCGTCACCCTGGCGCTGGTGCTGATCGGGGTCGGCTTCACCATCGGCAACTGGCTCGGCGGGCGGCTGTCGGTCTGGTCGCTCGACGGGGCGGCTGCGGTCTTCCTCCTGGCGCTTGCCGGGATCATGGTGGTGCTGCCGCTGCTCTTTGCCAGCCAGGTGGCCATCGCCCTTGGCCTGCTCGCCTGGGGCATCGCCGCCTTCGCCATCGTGCCTCCGGTCCAGACGCGGGTGATGCATGCCGCCGAGGATGCCCCGGCGCTGGCCTCATCGATCAACGTCGGCGCCTTCAACCTCGGCAATGCGCTGGGCGCGGCGGTCGGGGCGGCCGTCATCCGGATGGGGTTCGGCTACGAGGCCATTCCCCTCGCCGGGGCGCTGCTGGCCGCCTCGGGTCTTGGGCTGCTCCTGCTCGGCAGGCTCCGCGCCCGCGCCGTCGTCGCCTGCGACGCATGAGCCGGCCGCTTCGAACCGCAGCATGACCCGATCAGGCCCGGCGCCCTGCGCGCGCCGGGCCTGATCGGTCAGTCCGGCAGGGCGACGGGGCCGAGACGGGGATAGAGGTCGCCCGGGCCGGGGTTCCCGGCGGGCGTCTCTCCCCCGAAGTGATGCATGATGCCCCAGACCGCGTTGAGCGCCGTCTGCACGGCCCCTTCCACCCAGGCCGGGGTCCAGCTCACCCCGTCGCCGGCCATGAAGATGCCGCGCTGCTCGACCGGCAGAGCCTCCTGCATGAAATGCCCGTACATGCGGTGGTTGTAGCGGTAGTGCCCGGGCAGCGCGCCCTTGAATGCCCCGAGGAAATTCTCGTCCGCCTCCCAGCTCACGCAGATCGGATTGCCGCGAATGTGGCTGGCGATGTCGACGCCCGGGTAGATCTGGCGAAGGGCGGAAAGCGCCAGTTCGACACGCTTCTCCGCCGGCAGCGGCAACACCTTCAGCGCGTCGGTCATCCAGGCGTAGGACAGGCAGATGACAGCAGGTTTGTCGGGCCCGTTGTCGAAGAGATAGGTGCCGCGCGTGAGCCGGTCGGTCAGTGTCATCGACAGCAGCGGCCGGCCGGTGGCCGGGTCAAGGTCCTTCCAGAACGGCCGGTCGACCATGACGAATGTCTTGGCCGCCTGCATGTAGCGTGTGCGGTCGAGCGCCATCCAGAGCTTCTGGTCGAACAGGGCTTCCTCGACCTCGATGGCGGTGGTCATGAGGTGGCTCTGGCAGGTGACGAGCACCGCGTCGTAGCTGTCGCTTCGCCCCCACTGATCGGTGACGGCCAGTGCGCCGGGCCGGCCGGAGGCGTCCGTCTCGCGGCGGATGCGCACCGCCCGCCCGCGCGTCGCCCCGCCGTTCAGCGCCGACAGGCTGGTGCCCTGAGGCCAGTGGGCGCAATCCGCCGGAAGGCGCCACAGTCGCTGCGGCATCTGCTCGACGCCGCCGACCACATAGCGCTGATTGTCGTCGAGTTCGGTCAGGTTGACGCGCAGGATCTCCAGCATGGAATTGGGGAAGTCGGAATCCCAGCCGCCGGTGCCGAAACCGACCTGGCCGAAGACCTCCCGATGGTGGAAGGAGAGGGCGCGGAAGGCCGAGGAAGAGGCGATGAAATCGTAGAAGGTGCGCTCGTCCCAGTCGCGCACCAGCGGGTCCCAGATCGCCTTGATGCGCGCCGGGTCGCGCGCCCGGATCGCGTCCTGAAGCCCGGAAAAGCGGGCGATCTCCTCGAGCGCCGCGTGATAGGCGGTCGACACCTGCTGGTAGAGCTCCGGCAGGTCCCCGGCGCTGCGGGCGAACAGCGTCCGTCCCTCCAGGTCGATCACCGTCGAGCCGGCGGCGGGTGTCAGCGGATTGGGAAACGGCTCGCTGCGGCATCCGAGAAGGTCGAGATAGTGATAGAAGCCGCGCGAGGACACCGGAAAGCGCATGCCGCCGAGCTCCGCGATCACGTCCTGCGTGCCCTCGAAGGTTTCCGAGCGAAGCCGGCCACCGAAACGGCCCGATTCGTAGAGGATCGGCCTGAGCCCGAGCCGCATCAGCTCGTATCCGGCGACAAGGCCGGCCGCGCCCGCGCCGATGATCGCCACTTCCGCCCCGTGCCGCGCCGCGGGGATGGTGCCAAGTCCGTCGGGGTGCCCGAGCCAGTCGTCATAGGCAAAGGGAAAGTCGGGGCCGAACGCGGTGACCGGATGCATGGGGGCTCCTTGGACGGGCAGGTGGGAGTGGTGGGTGTGGGCCGGCGGCCGATGGCTCCATCCTATGAAATATGTCATTGTCGGGCCAACCGTTTCCGGAAGGCCGAAGCATGAAACTGGCGTTGTATCAGGGACCCTCCGCCGATGGCGACGTGGACGGGGCTTTCGCCCGGCTCGAGCACTGGCTGCGGGTTTCGGCGCTGGCGGGCGCACGCATGCTGGTCATGCCCGAGCTGTTCCTGCCGGGGTACAACCGCCCGGACCTGCACCGCGCGCTGGCGCAGCCGCTCGACGGCGACTGGATGGCACGCGTTGCCAACCTTGCCCGCTTGGCGGGCTGCGGCGTGACGCTCGGCTGGGCCGAGCGCGCGGGTGCGCGCATCTACAATTCCGCCTCCGCGTTCGACGCCGGCGGGAAGATGCTGGCGCATTATCGCAAGATCCAGCTTTACGGGGCGATGGAGACGGCAGGTTTCGCCGCCGGCGACAGGGCGCCGGCGGTCTTTCCGCTCGAGGGGCGGCGCGCCGGGTTGCTCATCTGCTACGACATCGAGTTCCCGCATCACGCGGCCGCGCTGGCGGGAGCAGGGGCCGACCTGCTGCTGGTGCCGACGGCCAATCCGCGTGGCTATGAGCATGTGCAGCAGGTGCTGGTGCCAGCACGCGCGCATGAAAACCGCGCGTGCGTCGCCTATGCCAATTACTGCGGATCGGAGGCCGGGCTTGTCTATGGCGGTGGTTCGGTGATCGTCGGCCCCGATGCCCGCGTCGTGGCCTCCGCCGGGGTGACGGAGGCGCTGCTGATCGCCGAGCTGCCGGGGGCGGAGGATCTTGCGGTGGAGGGCCTGTCGAACCAGGCGGCGGATCGGCGCGAACCCGTTCGGGAGTAGGGTCGGCGCAAGCGGTCCGGGCTCGGGCCGCGCGGGCGCTGGGATGCGCCCGCGCGGCGCGGATCAGGTGCTGATGATGACCTTGAGCGCCTTGGTCTCGGCGGCATTGGCGAAGGTCTTGTAGGCTGCCTCGCCCTCCGCGAGCTTGAAGCGGTGCGTGATCAGCAGCGTCGGGTCGATCTTGTTCGCCGCGACGGTCTTGAACAGCATCGGAATGGTCGCGGTATCGACCAGACGCGTGGTGATCGCGATGTTGCGGTCCCACAGGGCCTCCAGATGCAGGCTGGCGGGCTTGCCATGAACGCCGACGTTCGCGATGACGCCGCCGGCCGCGACCAGCCGCTCGCAAAGCTCGAATGTCGCCGGTATGCCGACGGCCTCGATGACCGTGTCGACACCGGCGCCGTCGGTCAGCGCCATCACCGCTTCGACCGCCTTGCCGTTGGAGCTGTTCACCGTCTCGGTGGCGCCAAAGCGCCTGGCGATCTCGAGCCGGCTGTCGTCGAGGTCGATCATGATGATCGATCCGGGCGAGTAGAACTGCGCCGTCAGCAACGCCGCCAGACCTATCGGACCCGAGCCGACGATCGCGACGGACCCGCCCGGCTGGACCTTGCCGTTAAGGACGCCGCATTCGAACCCGGTGGGCAGGATGTCGCTCAGCATCACCAGCGCCTCTTCGTTGGCGCCTTCGGGGATGTGGTAGAGGCTCATCTCGGCGTGAGGCGTGCGGACATATTCGGCCTGGGTGCCGTCGATGGAGTTGCCCAGGATCCAGCCGCCGGTGGTGCAGTGCGAGTACATCTGCTTGCGGCAGAACCCGCAGGTGCCGCAGGCGCTGACGCAGGAGATCAGCACATGGTCGCCAGGCTTGAACGAGGTGACCGCTGCCCCGACGCTGTCGATCACGCCGACACCCTCGTGGCCGAGAATGCGACCGGGCGTCGCCGTCGGCACATCGCCTTTCAAGATGTGCAGGTCGGTGCCGCAGATCGTCGTATGGGTGACCCGCACGATGGCGTCTCCCGGATCCTTGATGACCGGCCTGGGGCAGTCCTGCAGCTTGATCTGTCCGGGCGCGGCATAGACCATCGCCTGCATCCTGGCGGCGCCTTCGCGCTCGCCCGCCGATGCGGCTCCCGCGGAACGGGCGGCGGCCGGCTTCGATTTGAGGGTCGAGTTCATGACGGTTCTCCATGTGACAGTCGTGGAAAGGGCAGCGCCGGTCCACGAAAGATCGGCAGTTGCGAGAGGGCGCTCGCACTGCAGGCCGGAGTCTCGCCCGCCATGATGCGGCGCGCATTGATCTATATTGGTGGTGGTGGAATTGTCCGATACGCTGGCTTCAGACAGTCAGGACCGCGGCGCCTTCGAAGCGGCCGGCGCGAAGATCGGCCACGGCCTCGTTGCCTTGCGAAGCTGACAGGTCAGCGTCGGCGCGAGGGGCAGTTTCGTCCAGCCCGCCGTTGCTCGACAAGCGCCTTGAGCCGCCTGGCGGCAGCGCGACCAGCGCGCCATGCGGGACGGACCAACCTGCATCAGTATGGAGCGGGGGCGAGGGTGCCATGATCGCGGCGGTTCACCGGGTTTCGGTGGGCATGTGCCTGGCAAAGGAAAATACCATGGACAAGGATCGGGTGATCGGCTCCGCGAAGGTTGTGAAGGGCAAGTTCAAGACCGCCGTCGGAAAGGCGACTGGCGACGCGAAGCTCGAAACGGAGGGCAAGGCCGACAAGATCGAGGGCAAGATCCAGAATGCCGTCGGCAGCATCAAGGACGCCGTGCGCGACGCGTAGCAACCGCGGAGCGATCCGCAAACGACGAGACGGGCCGCGCGGCTTGAGCGCCGGCCCGCACCCTCACGATGCCGCTGTATGTCCGATCTCAGCTGAGGACGCAGCGGCTTCCTGCAACAGGAGAATGCGTCATGTCACTCGGCACAATTCTGGTCATTGTTCTTATCATCTTCCTTCTTGGCGGGTTCAGCGGGCGCTTCGGCGGCTATGGCTACGGCTTCGGGCATTCCGGCGTCGGCGTGCTTGGCGCCGTGCTGATCGTCGTCGTCGTGCTGATGCTGCTTGGCCGGCTGTGACGGCAACCTGAACTCCCCGTCCCACCCGAAAACAGGCCGTGCCCCTGAAGAAGCGCGGCCTGTCCTTCCGCGCCATGCGCCTGGATCGATCCGCCCGGGAGCGGGAACGAACCTGCGCCAGAACTGGTGATAGAGCGCGGCGGCCACATGCAGCGCATGCCGTTTCTTTTCCGGGCGAAATGCCTCGGCTACGCTGCGGCGGATGTCGGACGGGGCGGCCGGGCGGAGGGCGCGGCCTTCGTGTCGCCGGCTGTTCGCCCCGGCTCGATCCGCAGCGCCCTGAGCGCATTCAGGATCACCGCCACATCGATCATTTCCTGCAGCAGCGCGCCCTGCACGGGCGTCAGGTACCCGAAAGCCGCGGCGATCATGCCGAGGATCGACAGGCCGATCCCGGC
The DNA here is from genome assembly GCF_054880955.1 of Stappia sp. ICDLI1TA098. Classification (NCBI taxonomy): domain Bacteria; kingdom Pseudomonadati; phylum Pseudomonadota; class Alphaproteobacteria; order Hyphomicrobiales; family Stappiaceae; genus Stappia; species Stappia sp. ICDLI1TA098. Next base: position 562,419 of record NZ_JBTZBT010000002.1, on the reverse strand, counting down.
CACGACGCTCTCGACAGCGATCCGGCGCGAGCGTTGCGCGATTTCGATCCCCGGCAACAGGCGGTCGAGGTGATCGACCAGCAGCACGACATCCGCCGCCTCCGCCGAGGCGGCCGCTCCGCGCGCGCCCATGGCGACCCCGATGTCGGCGGCGGCAAGGGCCGGGGCATCGTTCACCCCGTCGCCCACCATCATCACCGCGCCGTCCTCGCGCTCCGTCAGGACCAGCAGCACCTTCTGGTCCGGAGTCAGATCGGCCCGGAGGGCGTCCAGGCCGAGCCCCTCGGTCACCGCTTCGGCTACGGCGCGGCGGTCGCCGGTTGCCAGAATGATGCGGCCGATCCCCAGCCGGCGCAGCCCTGACAGCAGCTCCGCCGTACCCGACCGCAGCGCATCGGCCATGACGAGATGGCCCGCGAGCTTCCCGTCGACGCCAAGCGAGACGACCACGGACCCGGCCTCGAGAAGCGCGCTTCCAGGATCGTCGGCGCCGACCTGCGCGGCGACGAAATCCGCCCCCCCGACGACGACCGTTCGGCCATCGACGGTGCCGGCAACGCCTTCGCCGGGCGTCTCGACCACGTTTTCGGGAACCGGCAATGCGGTCCCGCGCGCCTGCGCAGAGGTGACGATCGCTTGTGCGATCGGGTGTTTCGACGCCTGGTCGAGCGCGGCGGCGAAATACAGGATCTCGGCTTCCGACAGCGCGCCATATGTATCGATGGAGACGATCTGAGGTCTTCCATCGGTCAGCGTGCCGGTCTTGTCGAGGATCAGCGTCTTGATCCGTGCCAGCGCCTCCAGGGGCTTCGCGCCCTTGATCAGAACTCCGAAATGGGCAGCCCGCGAAAGCCCGGCGACAAGCGCCACCGGCACGGCAAGGATCAGCGGACAAGGGGTCGCCACGACCAGCACCGCGACCGCGCGGATCGGATCTCCGGTGAGCCACCAGGCCGCCGTCGCCAGCACGATCGTCACGGCCAGGAACATCAGGGAATAGCGGTCGGCCAGCCGGGCCATCGGCGCCTTGGAAGCCTGTGCCGCCTCGACCAGCCGGACGATGCCGGCATATGTGCTGTCCGCCGCCCGCCGCGTGACCCGAAGATCGAAGGCATCCCCGGCATTGGTCGAGCCGCTCATCACCTCCTGCCCGCGCGCCAGCCGCACCGGCATGGACTCGCCCGTCAGGGCCGCCTGGTCCAGCATCGCGTGCGCGCTCTCGACCGTGCCGTCCACCGGTGCCACGTCACCCTGCCGGATCAGCAGCAGGTCGTCCGGCGCGATGTCATCGAGCGGGACCTCGTCGAGCGCGCCATTGCGGTGTCGCGTGGCCGTGCGGGGCACGCGCGACAACAGATCGCTCATCTCGCGCCGGGCGCGCCCTTCGGCGAAGCTCTCCAGAAAGGTTCCGCCCGAGTACATCAGCGCGACCACCGAGGCCGCCAGCGTCTCGCCGAACAGCAGCGCCGCCGACATCGACAGCGCCGCCACGATGTCGAGTCCGACCTCGCCCTGCGCGAGACTTCGAACAATCTCGATGATGAGGGCCGCAAGTATCGGGATGACACCTGTCGCCCAGGCCATGGCGGCAAGGTCCGGTTGTCCGGCCAGCCACAATCCGAGACCCGACAGCAGGCCGAGCAGTGCGATGGCCAGCAAGGCGACTTTCAGGCGATCTTGAAACATAGGGGTCATCCTGCGCACATCCCCGTGCTTGCGTGCATCGCCGTGTCTGGCGCCGCGTCCGAGGGCGAAGGGCTCTCGAACAGCCGCCCGACGCGTGTTTCGCGAAGATTGTCGCCCTCCCGCTCGATGAAGAGGGCGTCGATATGCTGCCGTCGGGCCAATTCCGCGCCCTCCCGGCTTCCTCGCACCATCAGCGCCGTTGCCCAGGCGTCCGCTGCCATGCAGGTCGCGGCAACCACCGTAACGGAGGCGGGCGAGGTGGCAAGCGGTCCGCCACGCACCGGGTCGATGGTGTGCGACAGCTTGCGCCCGCCGACCTCGACCCAATGCCTGTAGTCTCCCGACGTCGCGACCGCCGCGTCCTGCAGGGCAAGAATAGCGTGTGGCGCCCGTGCCCCGTGGTCCGGCCGCTCGACGGCCACGGTCCAGGCGGCGCCGTCGGGCTGAAGTCCGATGGCGCGCAATTCGCCGTCGATGGCCAGAAGTGCGTTGGCGATGCCGAAGGCGGCGGCAACATCGGCCAGCCGGTCGACGCCGTATCCCTTGGCGATGCCCGACAGATCGAGGGGCAGGGCGCCGTGCTTGCGCACCCGACAGTGCGCCGGGTCGAGGTCCAGGACCTCGTGCGCCGGGCGGCGGGCGCGGTCGAGGGCGCTTCGAATGTCCGGCGCGCTGGCGTCTTTCGGGCCAAAGCCCCAGGCCGCGACCGCGTCGCCGACGCCAATGTCGAACGCGCCCTGCGAGGCGCGGCCGATGTCCAGAGCGCTCTTCAGCACCGTCATGAGCGGTGGCGGCACGGCGACCCAGACGTCCGGCGCGGCCGCGTTGAGGCGCATCAGGTCGCTGTCCGGCTTCCAGGTGGACATCTGTGCATCCACGTCCGCCACCGCGGCCTGCATGGCAGCCGCGACCGGGGCCGCATCGAACCCCGCCGGCATGTGGAACAGCGCCGACCAGCGCGTGCCCATGGTGGGACCGTTCAGAGCGTGGCGCACGAGATCAGTAGACATCTTCGACATAACGTCCCTCGCTTTTCAGCATAGCCGGCGTCAGCCCGGTTGGGGCCAGGATTTCTGCCAGCGCGTCGGCCACGCCGGCGGCCATGCCTCGACCTCCGCACACCATCACGCGCGCGCCGTTCTGGATCAGGCCTGCCACCTGCGCCGCCTCGCCGCGCAGCGCATCTTGCACGTAGTGGGGGCGAACCCCGCGCGAAACCGCCGTGACGAGCCGCGAAAGACGGCCGTCGGCCTGCCAGCGCCGGAGATCGGCGCCATAGAGGAAGTCGCTCCCGGGATCGCGCATCCCGAAGAACAGATGCACGGGTCGCCGTCCTGTGTTGTCGCGCACGAAGCCCGCCAGCGGGCCGATGCCGGTGCCGGCGCCGATCAGGATCAGCGGCGTACGGCCCCGCCCCGGCCTGAAGCCGGGATTGCGGCGCACGAAGGCCGTCACCGTGTCGCCGGGATCGAGCGAGGAGAGCTGGACGGAACACAGGCCGCCCGGTTGCTTCTTCACAACGATCTCGATGAAGCCGTCGCGGCGGGAGGAGGCAAGCGAATAGAGACGCGGCACGGCTGAGCCTTCGGGCAGGATGCCGATCAGATCGCCGGCCTGGAAGCGCGCGAAGCCCTGTCCGCTCAACCGCTGCCAGAGCGTCGTCCTGGGCAGGGCGAAGCGCAGGATCGCGGTGGGTGCCTGCACCTCGTCGCCATAGTCGCGGCGCGAGGTAAGGGTGAGCGTTTCGCAGGTGGGAAGAACCGGCTGATGGGCCAGCTCCAGTTCGATCCCGAGCGCCGAGCCGAGCGTCCGTCCCCAGCGGGCGAACTCCTGGGGCGACTGGCGGTCCACGGTGTCGAACGGAGCGAACTCCGCCCAGCCCTTTGCCGTTGCAGCCGCCAGGACCTCTTGCGCGAAGGCGCAATAGGCCGGGAAGCTGCGATCGCCGAAGCCAAGAACGGCGAGCGGGGCGTCGGGCGCGCGCTCAAGTGCGTTCAGTCGGTCGAGAAAACCCTTCGCCGAGGCGGGCGCATCGCCGTCGCCATAGGTGGCGGCAAGAACGATGATCCGCCGCGCGCGGGCGTAGCGCCCGGGTGCGAAGGTCGACATCGGCGCGGCGTGGACACTTTGGCCCGCCGCTGTGAGGGCCGCGTGCAACGTTGCCGCGAAGCCCCATGTGCTGCCCCCCTCGCTGCCGACGAGCAGGATCGTCTCGGCCCGGCCCGCGGGCTGGTTGCCGTGAATGCGCGGCCTGGCGCGCCGTCCGGCGAGCCACAGAAGAACGCCCGTCGCGCCCATCACCGGCACGCCGAGGGCCATCAGCCCGAGCACCAGACCGAGCAGGGCGGCGCCCTGGCCGGTGTGAAGCATGTAGATCGTTTCGAAGGCGCGCTCCCAGCCCGTCAGGTCGGACCAGGCAAGAGCCGCGCCGGTGCCCTGATCCAGGTATCCGGTGCCGCGGTCCGTCTTCAGGGTGAAGACGTCGGTCGCATCTCCGGGATAGGGAAAGTTCAGCGCGCGCAGGTCCGCGACAGGGGTCTGCCCCAGCAGCTCGATGGCGCCGAGTGCCACGCCGGTCTCGCCGCTCGCGTTTGCCGGAAAGGCCGGCATCGAGCTCTCGACGGGCAGCAGTTCGAAGGTCGTGGCCGTCATCCACAGGGCCGTGGCCGAGGACAGGGCGAGACCGAGAACGGCGACGCGCGCGATCTCCACATGCAGCCGGCCGGAAAGCGGGCCGCGCAGGGGTGAGAACCAGTGCCGCCAGCCGCCGGCGCGCCGGGCGACGAGAAGCGCGCCCGACAGCGCCAGGACGAGCATCGCCGCCGCGCCGGCCGCCGTGACCATCCGCCCGCCATCGCCCAGAAACAGCGAGCGGTGCAGGTTGGTCAGCCAACGCCGGGTCTGGCTCGGGTCGGCCGAAGCCACCCCTTGCCCCGTCGCCGGGTCGATGATGGCAGCGCCAGGCGCGCCGTCATCGAACCAGTAGGCGGTGATCCGGCCCGACGGTGCACGCCGGATCTGCTCCACGCCCGGATAGGCGGTCTGGATGCGCGTGGCGAGATCCGCGACCGACAGCCCGGCCTCGGCCTGCGGCGAGGCCAGGCGTTCTGCTGCCGGAAACACCGACAGCACCGCCCCGCTGAGCGCCAGCACGGTGACGAGAGCCAGAGCCAGCAGACCCGGCCAGCGATGGAGCGCGCGGATCATGAGCGTGTCCCCTTACATGCCGTAGGTGAAGCTGGAGATGTAGCGCCGGCCGCGAACGGGTGTGCCGGCACCCGCCGTCGTCAGCGGCACGGCGACCTCGTTGGGACTGTCGCGCATGTCCTCGACGGCGGCATCGATGTGCAGGGTGTAGCCCGCGTCGAAGAGCGCATCGGCGAGATCGAGCGTGATCTCCAGCGTCCGGCCCGCGCCGACGCTGGCGCCGGTGATGCCGTTGATCTGGGCCGCATCCCCTCCGGTCGCGCGGTACCAGTCGGACAGGTGCTGGTAGTATTTCGACTTGCCGCCAGCCATCCAGAGGCTGCCCGCATAGGCGCCCTTTGCATCGGTGACATAGAGCGCGAGATAGGCGCCATCGCCGCCGTAGCTGTTGAGCGTCGTGGTCAGCGTGACCGGGCGCGCCATCGCGAGGCCGGGAAGCGTCAGCGCCGTGGTCAGCGCGAGCGTTGCGAGAATGGACTTCATCGGGAACACCTTCATCGTAAGTGGGAGCGTGACGGCCGGCTCAGTTCACCTGAACGCGGGGCGGCGCGCCGTTGCCGAAGAGGCCGTTGCTCGGCGGAGCCACGGTGCCGGCCGGCGCAGGGTTGCGCGCGCTGTTGCAGCCGTTGTCGTCATCCTCGCAATCGTCATCCTCGTCGTCATCGTCGTGACTGGAACGCCGGCGGTGCTTGTCATCATGGTCATCGTCGTCATCATCGTGCCTGTCACTGACGAAGATCAGCTCCACCGCCTCCTGGCCGGCATCGAAGGCGGCGGCGAAGGGGTGTTCCCCGGCTCCCGCCTCGCTGCGCATGGCGCTCCAGGCGGGCAACCCGATGGCGGCGGTAAGGGCCGTTGTGGCGACGAGCAGGGCAAGGGTCTTCTTCATGACGTGGGTCTCCTTTGAACCGGAGATGCCAATCTGGAGACGCCACCTGAGGGCTTCCTGACAACCCGGAGGTTTCGGCTTCAGCTTGGCGTCAGGAACGAAAAGCCCCGCCGTGGGGGCGGGGCTCGAGCCGAAACGACGGACGACGGCGGTTCAGTCGCGGTGCTTGTCTTCGTATTCGAAATCAACCACTTGCAATGTCTTCGGATGGATGGTCACCTCGATCCGGCGTCCGTCGGCATCGCGGCCGTCGACCTGGTAGCAGCCATCGTCGATCTTGATCCGGCGCACGGTCCAGCCGTTCTCCGCGGCAAGCCTGGCCACTGCCTTGCGCGGCTGCCAGTCGGCCATGGGAGCGAAACAATGGTCGTCATGGGCGAGCGCCGATCCGGCTGGAAGCGCCGCGAGAAAGGCGAGAATTGTCAGCATCTTCTTCATCGGGCAAGCTCCGGGGTGCGGCTATCCTGGCGAGACAATGCGCGTTGAAACTGACGGGATGCTGAAGCCTGAACCCCGCGCCCGTCAGCTGTGCGTCAGCCAGGGCGGACAAGAGGTATCATCAGGAACAAGGGAAACGAAACGCCATGCGCATCCTGCTGATCGAGGACGACACCGTTCTGGGCGCCGCCGTGCGCGACCAGATTGCCGGGGACGGGCAGTCGGTCGACTGGGTCACGCGCCTGGATGCGGCGGGAGATGCGATGGCCGGTGCGGCCTATGACCTGATCCTGCTCGACCTCATGCTGCCCGATGGACGGGGGATCGGGTTTCTCAAGACCCTGCGCGCCGGAGGCGACGTGACGCCGGTGATCATCCTGACCGCGCTCGACCAGGTTTCCGACCGCATCGAGGGATTGAACGCCGGGGCCGACGACTATCTCGTCAAGCCGTTCGACCTTGCCGAACTTTCGGCCCGGATCGGCTCGGTGGCGCGGCGCTATTCGGGCAATCCGAACCCGATCATCAGCCACGGCGCGCTCGCCGTCGACATCGCATCCCGCACCCTGCGCCGCGACGGAAAGCCGGTTCAGCTGACCGCCCGCGAATGGGCCCTGTTCGAAGCCTTCCTGTCGCGCCCCGGCCAGCTTCTGTCGAAGGCGCAGCTTGAGGAAAAGCTCTACGCCTTCGACACCGAGATCGAAAGCAACACCATCGAGGTCCACGTCAGCCGCTTGCGCAAGAAGCTTGGCGCCGGCGTCATCGAGACAGAGCGCGGCATGGGCTACCGTCTGGGCACACCATGAGGCTGCCGCGCAGCCTTCAGGCCCGCCTCGGGCTTTCCCTCGGCGTTCTGCTGACGGCGCTGTGGATCGCCGCCGCCTCCGTGACGGCCGTGATCCTGCGGCACGAAATGGACGAGGTCTTCGATTCCGCGCTTCAGGAGACGGCGCAGCGCCTGCTGCCGCTTGCCGTCGTCGACATCGTCGGGCGCGAGGAAGATGGCGTGACCCAGCGCCTTGGGGTGATCCGCGAGCACGACGAGTTCTTCACCTACCTCGTGCGCGACGCGCAAGGACGCATCCTGCTGCAATCCCATGCCGCGGATCCGACCGTCTTCCCCGCCTACGACGGGCCGGGTTTTCGCCAGACCGCCACCCACAGGCTCTACAATGAGGACGCGTTGCAGGGCAGCGTCAGGATCACCATGGCCGAGCCCCTGGACCGCCGTGCCGCCGTCGCACGGCAAATCCAGATGGGGCTTGGATTGCCTCTTCTTGTCGTGATCCCTGTCGCGCTGCTTTTCATCGTGCTTGCGGTACGGGCAAGCCTGGCGTCCCTGCGCCGCTTCCGGGAGAGCCTCGAAACGCGCAATGCCCGGGATCTGTCGCCGGTTCCCGCCCAGGACCTCCCGCTGGAAATCGCGCCGATGGCTGCCACCCTGAACGGCCTTCTCGACCGGTTGAAGGCGGCCTTCGACGCCGAACGCAGCTTCGCCGCCAACGCCGCGCACGAGTTGCGCACACCGCTGGCCGGCGCGATCGCGCAAGCACAGCGTCTGCAGTCGGAGACCGGCGACCCGTCGGCCAGCCAGCGGGCGGCGGACATCGAGGCAACGCTGAAACGGCTCACCCGCCGGACCGAGCGCCTCATGCAGCTTGCCAGGGCGGAGGGCGGCCGGCTGCGGCTGGACCATGCCTCGGACCTCCGCACGGCCGTGCGCATCGTGGTCGAGGACATCCGCCGGGGCGCCGGTGGCGGCTGCGGCATCGACCTGTCTCTTCCCGAGGCCCCGGTCATGTCCGATCTGGATCCCGACGCTCTCGGCATTCTCTGCCGAAACCTCGTCGAAAACGCCTTGCGCCACGGCAGCGGAACCGCGCCGGTGGTGGTGGAGCTGAGCACGGAGGCGGAGCTGACCGTCGCCAACGACGGTCCCGTCGTGCCGCCACAAGCTCTTGCACGCCTGACCGACCGTTTCCACCGTGCCGGCAAAGCGGCGGACGGCAGTGGCCTGGGACTGTCTATCGTTGCCGCGATTGCCGCGCGCACGGGAAGCCGGTTGGTGATGGCCTCCCCGAGACCCGGCGTGACGGACGGCTTCGAGGCCCGCATCCGGTTGCCCCGCAAGACGCCGGCGAACTGACCGTCGGCGCCAGTGTGCGCCGCCCGGCCGCCGACCCTGCATCAGGCGCGCGCGCCGTCTTGCTCAAGCGGCACGTCCGGCAGGTTCGAACGCCGCGGCTGGAATGCCTTATGAGGGATCCAGGGCATCCAGCAGGTCATCTTGTGTATAGCTGCGGCAATGGTCCACGATCACATCCGTCAGCGCCTGTGCCGCCGGGGACAGGCTGCGCCCGCTCAGATGCAACAGGCCGATATGGCGCACGATCGTGGGAACCTTCAGCGGGCGCACGACCAGAGTGGATCCTCCGATCACCGGCAAGGTGAGCCGGGGCAAGGCCGCGACCCCCAGCCCTTGCCGGACAAGAGCACCGACAGAGGCCAGATGCGAGACCTCGAAGCGGGGGCGGAAGACAGCTCCAATCTGCGTGACCGCCGCCTCGATATGATCGCGAACCGTCGTGCCGGGAGACATGGTGACGAAGGGCATGGCGAGGATCTCCTCCCACAGGAAGCTGCGAGGTTCATCCAGCGGCCCGCCCGGTGCTGCCACGGCATAGATTGGATCGCTGACCAGCTTGCGGAAGATCAGCCGGCCCGAGCTGTCGGCCGTGTTTGTCGTCAGGCCCAGATCCGCGCGCCCATCCAGCACGGCGCTTGCCCCGCCGTCCCACACGGCATCCAGAAAGCGCACGTCGATATCGGGCCTGTCCTTCACGAACCGCGCCAGGATGGGAGGCATGAGGCCGGCCGAGACCGATGGCAGGCAAGCCATGGAAATACTGCCACGCCGGGCGGCAAGAAAGGTCTCGAACTCCCCTCGCGCCTTCTCGGCTTCGTTCAGCACCCGGCGCGCCAGCCCCAGCAATTCCCGGCCGGACGGGGTGAGCTTCACATTGCGCGTATCCCTGTCGAACAGCCGCGTGTTCAGCCGCCCTTCAAGCTGCGCGATCTGGCGGCTGAGGGCCGGACTGCTGAGCCCTATAATCTCGGCCGCAGCACGAAACCCTCCGGCTTCGGCAAGGGTGACGAAAACCCGAAGGTCGTTGAGATCCGGATTGATGCGTTTCATGCACTGAAAAATGACTTCTTTTCAATTAAAACACCAGCCCCCATGTGCAACAGTTCCTGCCGCTGGTGAAAGAAAAAGAGATAATAAAAATAAATTTCTCCGGCAATTTTCTGGAGACTATTTGTCTTGTTTGGGAGGAGACTAAAATGAAAATCCGTGCACTCGCCGCGGCTGGCGCCCTTTTGCTCGCGATACCCTCGGCTAACGCCAATGAAAATCTCTTGATTGGCTCGACGTCTACGTCTTCGAGTCAGTATGGATACTTTGTATCAATCGCCAAGATCATCAATGATCAACTCGAGGGCGTTGAGGCGTCTGTGGTGGAAACCGGGGCAACGCTGGACAATATCCGCCGCATGGACCGCAACCAGATCGATTTTGGTCTTGTCACCACCAATGTTGCCCAGCACGCGGTGAGCGGCACGCAAGAGTTTGATGGCCGTCCGACGGGTCTGCAGCTTCTGTGGGTCTATTCCCCCGCACCGCAGAATGTGGTGGTGCGCAAGGACAGCGGTATCGACGCGCTGGAAAAGCTGAATGGTCAGCGCTTCAATCCGGGCCTGAAGGGCTCCGCCACCGAGGCCACGACCGAGGCCGTCCTCAAGACACTCGCCATCACGCCTGACTATGTTCGCGGCTCCACCACCGACGTGGTGAACATGGTCAAGGACAACCGCGTTACCGGCTACGTCAAATCCGGCGCAGGCAAGAAGCTGGACAGCTCTTCGCTCGATATCGCCACGATGACCCCGATCAACGTTCTGTCCCTCACCGGTGAGCAGGCCGCCAAGCTGGAAAAGGAAATGCCCGACATTTCCGTGGTGAAGGTGCCGGCCAATGCCGATCAGGACATTCCCGCCTATTCCACCTGGAGCTTCGGCCTGGCGGTGGGCGTCAGCCCCAAGCTGAATGAGGAAACTGCCTATCGCATTGTCGATGCGGTGATGGCCGACACGACCGTTCAGGCCGCGGCGCTGGCCTCGATGAAGGGGGCGAACCTGGCCGAACTGACCACCACCTACGGCACCATTCCGCTGCATCCGGGCGCGGCCCGCTGGTTCAAGGAGCACGGCATCGAGATTCCCGAAAAGCTTCAGCCCAAGAAGTGATGGGAACCGCCAATGTTCAAGAAGCTATCCGCCGCGCTCGCGGTCCTCGTTGGCGCGTTCGTACTATGGACCGCGGGCGCAGGCCCCTTTGAGAGCCTCATTCAACGTGCGATCTTTCTGGCTCTGGTCGTCTGCCTTGGCCTGACGCTCTATCCCCTTGGCGCCGGCACACGCTGGCGCCCTGTGGGGCTGGCAGTCGATCTTGCCATGGCTGCCTGCACGCTGGCCGCCTGCACCTATGTGGTCGTCAACTACGATCGCATCATGACGGAACTGCCCTGGGCAACCTCGCTGGACATGGCGCTGACCGTCGGCCTGACGCTTTCCGTTCTCGAACTCAGCCGACGGACTGTGGGGATCATCTTCCCGGCGGTGGTGGTGGCCGGACTGGCCTATGCCATGCTTGGCCACCTGTTGCCCGCTCCCCTCAACCATCGCGGTTTCGATACCGCCTTCGTGACCGAGACGCTTTTCCTCGGGGATCTTGGCGTGTGGGGCATGCTGACTGGCGTGGCTGCCACCGTGATTGCCGCCTTCGTGCTGTTTGGCGCCCTGTTGTTGCACACTGGTGGCGGACAAGCCTTCATGGATCTGGCCATGCGTCTTGGCGGACGCAGCCCCGGTGGCGCTGCCAAGGTGGCGACCATTGCCTCGGGCCTGTTCGGCATGATTTCCGGCAGTGCCGTGGCCAATGTCGCCACCACCGGCAACTTCACCATTCCCATGATGCGTCGGCTCGGCTATCCGGCCCCCTTTGCCGCCGCGGTGGAAGCGGTTGCCTCCACAGGTGGGCAGATCGCCCCGCCGATCATGGGCGCGGCCGCCTTCGTCATGGCCGAAATCCTCGGAGTGCCTTACTTCACCGTCATGGCCGCGGCGGCCATTCCGGCGCTGCTGTTCTATCTCTCCGTGTTCATCACCGTGCACATCGTCTCGCTGCGGCGGGGCCTGCGGGCCGCGCCAGACGAGGAGCTGCCGGCCTGGAACTCCATCTTCGCGCCGCGCCGGGCCCTGCCCGTGGTGGCTGCGCTGGGCGGGCTTCTGCTGGCCATTCTCACGGGCCGTTCCGTCACCACGTCGGCCTTCTGGGGTGTTCTCGGCCTGCTGCTGGCCTATGTCGTCACCAATGTCGGGCAGGCCTCGCCCCGCGAGATGGCAAAGCACGTGGTCGACGGACTTGCCGATGCCGGACGTGGCCTTGTCATTGTCGGCGTGCTGCTGGCTGGTGCGCAGATCCTCGTGTCGATGATCAACCTCACCGGCGTGGGGGTGGTGATCTCCTCGCTCATCGTGCAGTTGGCCGGCGACAATCTGGCCATCATCGCGATCATCGTGGCTCTGGTTTGCCTCATCATGGGCATGGGCCTGCCGACCACGGCTGCCTATGTCCTGGTTGCCGCGGTTCTGGCCCCGGCCATGACGGCGGTGGGGGTGGAGCCGCTCTCCGCCCAGATGTTCGTGTTCTACTTCGCGACGCTTTCGGTGGTGACGCCGCCCGTCTGCGTGGCGGTGTTCGTGGCGGCCGGCATTGCCAGGACCAACTGGCTGCCCGCCGCCCTCGAAGCCGTGCGGCTGGCCGCGGTGGTCTATCTGGTGCCCTTCCTGTTCCTCGTCTATCCGGGCATGACCGCGAGCGGCGGGGCGATGGCGGTGCTGGATGCGGTGCTGACCGGCGGTGCCCTGGTGCTGGCCGTGCCGGCTCTGCTCAGCGGGCTGCCTTTGTTTGCAAACCGCCTGCTGGATATCGCGACCTATCTCGCGGTCATCACCCTGGCTGTCCTGCCCTATACCGTCACCCCGCTGATCGCCCTGGCCTTCCTGGCGTGGGCCTTCATGCGCAAACGTCCGCAGACACCGCAAGAAAGCAGCGTCGCGGCGGAGCGTCGGCCATGAAGAGCATCCGCATCGGCACCGGCGCGGGCTATTCGGGAGACCGGATCGACCCGGCCGTCGATCTCGCCGAAAGAGGGGAGCTGGATTATCTGGTGTTCGAGTGCCTGGGGGAGCGCACGATTGCCCTGGCCCAGCTCTCCCGCCTCGACAATCCGGATCACGGCTACGAGCCGCTGCTGGAAGCGCGCATGCAGGCCGTGTTGCCGGCCTGTTGCAAGAACGGTGTGAAGATCGTCACCAACATGGGAGCGGCCAACCCGCTGGCCGCCGCCCAGGCCACGGCCCGTGTGGCCAGGGAGTGCGGCCTGAAGGGCCTCCGCATCGCGGCCATCACCGGAGATGACGTTCTCGAGGCCGTTTGCAGCGGTGATTTCACCGTCGAGGAAACCGGCGCCCCGGTGGCCGACCTGCGCGACAAGCTGGTTTCCGCGAACGCCTATCTGGGGGCCGGCTCCATTGCGGAGGCGCTGGCGCGGGGGGCGGATGTGGTCATCATCGGGCGCGCCTCCGATCCGGCTCTGTTTCTGGGTCCTGCCGTCCATGCCTTCGGCTGGCGAATGGACGACTGGGCAAGGCTGGGGCGCGGAATTGTCGCCGGCCATCTGCTGGAATGCGGGGGGCAGGTCACCGGCGGCTATTTTGCCGATCCCGGCTACAAGGATCCGCCCGACCTGGCCCGTCTGGGGATGCCCATCGGTGAACTCGATGAAGAGGGAGGCCTCGTCGTCACCAAGCTGCCGGGGACCGGCGGGGCGGTCACGCGGGCGACCTGCACGGAGCAACTCCTGTATGAGGTGCACGATCCGGCGCGCTACCTTCAACCCGATGTCGTGGCGGACTTCTCCGGCGTGACAATGATCGAGAATGGTCCCGATCGCATTCGCGTTACCGGGGGCAACGGGCATCCCCGCAGCGGTCTGCTGAAGGTTTCCCTGGGCTTGCAGGACGGCTGGATCGGCGAAGGGCAGATCTCCTATGCCGGCCCCGGCGCCGTGGCGCGTGGACAGCTTGCGGCGGATATCGTGGCCGAGCGCCTGCGCCTTCTCGGCGTGCCCTGCCGGGAAACGCGCGGCGAACTGATCGGCGTCAACGCCATTCTCGGCCCCGAGCCCGGCCAGCCGGACCCGCGCGAGGTCCGCATGCGCTTCGCCGCCCGGACCGACAACCGCGAAGATGCAGAGCGCATCGGCAGGGAGGTCGAGGCCCTTTATCTCAACGGCCCGGCGGGCGGCGGTGGCGCGTGGCGCTCGACGCGCCGTGTCATCGGCGTGCTGTCCACCCTGGTTCCGGAGCAACTCGTGACGCCCCGAATTCACATGATGGAGGCCTAGATGCGCTTGCGTGAACTCGCCCACAGCCGCACCGGCGACAAGGGCAATACCTCCAATATTTCAGTGATCGCCTACCGGCAGGAGGATTACCCGCGCCTTGCGCGGGACGTGACCGGGGAGCGCGTGAGAGCCTGCTTCCCCGGTCTCTCCATTGGCCGGATCGAGCGGTTTGAAATGCCCGCGCTGGGGGCGCTGAACTTCGTGCTGCATGATGCTCTGGCAGGTGGAGTGACCCAGTCCCTGGCGCTGGATGCGCATGGCAAGTGCATTGGCGCGGCCGTGCTCGACATGGACCTTGCCGAAGACTGAACAGGCAGCGGCACGGCCGCCCCTTACCGCTCACCGCATGCGCCGCGCGCGACCCACGCTGTTTCTCACGCATGAGCCGTGAGATGAGGAATGACACATGGATAATCTTGAAGCTGACGCAGGCTCCGCCTCTCACGAAGCCCCGACCCACGCCCCGTTCCGCCTGGACGGCAAGGTGGTTCTGGTCACCGGCTGCGGGTCCATCGGCCCCGGCTGGGGCAATGGCAAGGCCATTTCCGTTCTGTGCGCGCGACAGGGCGCGCGGGTCTATGGCGTGGACCTCGATGCGGAGGCTGCCGCTGAAACCGCCCGTCTGGTCGCCGCGGAGAACGGCACCATGGACGTGAACACCTGCGACGTGACCCGCGCCGATGAAACCGCGGCCCTGGTGGAGGACTGCCTGACGCGGTTCGGCCGCATCGACGTGCTGGTCAACAATGTCGGGCGCTCCGAGCCCGGCGATCCGGTCTCCATGGACGAGGACACCTGGGACGCCCAGATGGACGTGAACCTGAAGAGCGCCTATCTCACATGCAAGGCCGTGCTGCCGGTGATGGAGAAGCAGGGCGGCGGGTCCATCGTCAATGTCTCGTCCGTCGCTGGCCTGCGCTACATCGGCAAGCCGCAGGTGGCCTATGCCGCGGGCAAGGCCGGGCTGATGCAGATGACGCGCACCACGGCCGTTCTCTATGCCTCCAGAGGCGTCAGGCTGAACTGCGTGGTGCCCGGGCTGATACACACGCCGCTGGTCACCAGGCTGGCAGACAAATATGCCGGCGGGCAATATGAAGCCTTCGTCGCCACGCGAAACCAGCAGGTGCCCATGGGCCGCATGGGCTCCGCCTGGGACGTGGCCCACGCCGCCCTTTTCCTTGCCTGTGACGAAAGCCGCTATGTCACCGGCACCGAACTTGTGGTGGATGGCGGGCTGACGAGCGCCACCCGCTGACCTTTTCGCCCTGCTGCCCGCAGGGTCGCGAAACCATGCCCGAGGAGACATACATGGCCCGCATTCCCTATGGCGATCCGGATGCGCCTGAATCCCGCGCGCTTGTGGAGCGCATCGTCGCCGAGCGCGGCAGTTTGCTCCATCTCTACCAAATGCTGATCCACAGCCCGCCGGTGGCCGAGGGCTGGCTCGCCTTTCTCACCGCCATTCGCCAGAAAAGCGGGTTGAACGGCTGCCTGCGGGAGCTTCTGATCGTCCGTGTCGCTCAGATCAACAATGCCCCCTATGAGGCGGATCAGCATATTCCCATCGCCCTGCAGGAAGGCGCGAGCCAGGCGCAGGTGGACGCGCTGGCCAACTGGCAGGAAAGCGAGCTGTTCACCCCCGACCAGCGCGCGGCGCTTGCCTACGCGGAAGCCATGACGCGGCAGGTTCAGGTGCCGCCGGACATCTTCGCGCAGGTGCGCGCGCACTTCGATGATCGCGCCCTGGTGGAGCTGACCGCGACAATCGGCGCCTACAACATGGTCTCCCGCTTTCTGGAAGCGCTGGAAGTCCACACCCACGACCCGCGCTGAGCCCTCTGCGCCGGGCCATGCCCCGGCGCAGTTTTCCCCTTGCCCGGCAAAGCCTTCCCGGCCAGCGGGCCGGTGTTCCCGGCGGGGCTGAAATGGCGGGCCGAAGCGGAGACATGCGTCTGGCGCGTGCTGAGGATCCAGGCAGCCCGGTGGAGTTGAAGGGCCTTTTACCGTGGCATGAAACCGATGGTTCAAGGCCGCATGCAGGCCTTCGCCTTCTGGAGTTGGAGTGGCGGCTTTTCGCCGATCCAAATCAGCCTGATTTTTCCAACCGGCGCTGTTTTGTGCCATTTGATCTGACGCGCCAGTTTCTGGACATGCGCGCGGACAACCTCGAATACCTTTTGAATATCAATTACTCTCGGAAATTCCCGCCGAATCCCGGCTTAGCGCCATGTGTTCTTGCGCGCTACCGCGTGGAAGCGGTCGGTGGAGCGACGTTCTGCTTGGCGAGAATGTGGCTATCGGCGAATTCCATCGCACGGGAGCGACAAAATGGCGGAGAGAGAGGGATTCGAACCCTCGATACGGTTTCCCGTATACACGCGTTCCAGGCGTGCGCCTTAAACCACTCGGCCACCTCTCCGCAGCCAGTCCTGTCTTTGCAATGACGCCCCGCAGTGGTTCAGGCGGGGCGAAAAGGCAGGACGCGATGCCGGCGGGGTGCGGATTCGAAGCGGTGCGAGAAAATCGCGCCCGACGAGCCATCTGCCGCCTGCAAGTGGCGCAATATACCGAGGAGGGGGGCTCTTGCAAGCGCTGATGCGGACGAAATGCCGTGTTTTCAACATCAAGTGTCCGGGGGGCGGTGTCTCTTGCCGCCGCGACCCGAAATCCTCGGGCAAAGGACGCAGGGGACGGCGGGGGGAGACGCGCGGTTCTCAACCTTTCGTGTGCGCGGGGCCGCCGCGATTGCGCCTGGGCCCGCCCGTCCTTATCTTCTGGCCAGTTGCAAGGATCTGCTGCAAGGATCCGTTGCCGGCACCGGTCGCCCGGACGTGCAGCCGGAGCCCGGTATCGGGATCTGGTTGACGTAAGGGGATCCCGAGGGGGCGTCGACCGCCCGCCGGATAAGGAAATGCGCGGCCCCGCCGCCGCTCGAGAGGACATGATGATCAGACTGCTGCTGCGCCTTCTCGGGCTCTGGTTCATCGCCATGGCGCTGGTCGCGCTCGTCGTCGACGGAACCAGTTCGATCGCCGCTTCCGCGTGGACCTTCACGCCGATCGGGAAATACTGGTTCGACCTGTCGCCGGCTTCGATCAACGTCGCCCAGGCTGCGATCCAGCGCCATGTCGCGCCGGCCCTGTGGGACCCGGTGATCCTGACGCTTCTGACCCAGCCCGTGTGGCTTGTTGCCGGCCCGCTCGGCATTGTGCTCCTGTGGCTCGGCGAGCTCCGCTTCGGCCGCCGCAGGCGGCAGGTTTCCTCCTGACCCTGCCTTCGGGCCGGCCTTGCGGACGGGCGACCGGAGATGCGGTCGAACCCAGGAAAGGATGCGAAATTGTCTTTCATGACCATGCTCAGCAACAAGTTTTCCCTGGTGTCGCGTGACATGGCGCTGCCGGGGCGCGACACGCCGGTCATGACGCCAGGCGTGCATACGGTTCTCGGACAGCCCATCGACCGGCCGGCCGAGGGCGGGCTTGAGGAGGTGCTGCTCGGCCTTGGCTGCTTCTGGGGCGCGGAACGGCTCTTCTGGACCCTGCCGGGCGTCACCGTGACGGCGGTCGGCTACGCCGGCGGCCACACGCCGAACCCGACCTACCACGAGGTCTGCACCGGTCGAACCGGACATACGGAGGTGGTGCGTGTCCTCTTCGATCCGCGCGAGATTGCGCGCGAGGACCTGCTCAAGGCGTTCTGGGAGGGCCACAACCCGACCCAGGGCATGCGCCAGGGAAACGACACGGGAACCCAGTACCGCTCGGCCATCTATTTCGCCGGCGAGGAGATGGGGCAGGCGGCAGAGGCCACCCGCGATGCCTATGCCGAGGCGCTCGCGGCGGCGGGGAAGACGGCGGCGATCACCACCGAGATCCGGCCGATGGATGCCTTCTACTTCGCCGAGGACTACCACCAGCAGTATCTCGACAAGAACCCCGGCGGCTATTGCGGCCTCGGCGGCACCGGCGTGAGCTGTCCGTCCCCGCTGCGCGAGGCGTGACGCCGGCGCCATCAACCGGCGACCGCACCGCCTGGAAGCGAGACGAAAGGCCCGGCATCGCCCGGGCCTTTCGCGTTCGGCCTGCCATTTGCGGTTTCAGGCGACGTTAACCCTATCGCGCCACTGTGAACCGCAGGTGCGACGCGCGTTGCAGGATGCGTCGGGCGAGCGGAGAAAGACGATGCGTGGTGCGGATGTTGCGGCTCTTGCCGCCCTGCGGGCGGGCTTTGCCCGGGCCGTTGCGATTTTCACCTGGCTCAGTGTGCTGCTTGTCATGGCCGCGGCCTGGCTTGCCGGTGCCGCGTCGCCGGTTCTGGTGACCGCATCCGCGCTGCTTCTGGGCGCTGTCGCCACCGCCGTATGGCTGCGCAAGGAGACGGGCGCGGGAACGCGCATGGTCGGTGCGGCCGCGCTCGGCGGCCTGTCCTGCCTGTTGGTTGTCGCGCTTGCGGGCGGCGATCCGGCCGGGAGCTTCCAGGCGGAAGGCCACC
Organism: Stappia sp. ICDLI1TA098; assembly: GCF_054880955.1. NCBI lineage: Bacteria > Pseudomonadati > Pseudomonadota > Alphaproteobacteria > Hyphomicrobiales > Stappiaceae > Stappia > Stappia sp. ICDLI1TA098. The sequence continues at coordinate 544,176 of NZ_JBTZBT010000002.1, read as the reverse complement.
TTTTTGTCTTCGCCGTGCTGGCGCTGCTTGCCGGCTGGCTGGATGCGCGTGCGCTTCTCGTCTATGCCGCCGTCGTTTGCGGGTTTCACGGTATCATTGGCCTTGTCGAGCCGGATCTGGTCCTTGCCGGGAGCGCGGGTACGCTGCGCGTGCTGCTGCATGTTGCGGCGCTGGCGCTGGAAACGGCGGCGCTCGTCTGGTTCGTGCGCGCGCTCAAGGGCGCATTTGCGGCGGTCGCGGGAGAGGGCGGGAACGCGGACGAGGCGCTGTCTCTGGCGCGCGCGCGGCTGCAGCAGGCGGAAGAGGCGCAGGCGGCTTTGGAGCGCGACACGCGCAAGGATCTGGCGTCTGGCATCGCCGCCTTTGGTGACGAGATCCGTGGCCTTCTCGACGAGATGGACGGACGCTCCTGCGTGTTGCGCGAGGCCGCGAAGCATCTGGAGGCGGCTGCCCGCAAGTCGACCGAGGAAGCAGACACCGCGTCTTCGGCCTCGGGAACGGCGCGGGAAAACGTGCGGTCCGTCGCCGCGGCGGCGGAGGAACTTTCCTCCTCGATTTCCGAAATCGGCGGCCAGGTCTCCCGCACCAGCCTTGTCGTGGAGGCGGCGAGCGCGGGCGCGCAGGACACCAATGATCGGGTTGCCAGGCTGGCCGCCGCCGCCGGCAGGATCGGCGAGGTGGTGACGTTGATCCGGGCGATCGCCGAGCAGACCAACCTGCTTGCGTTGAACGCCACCATCGAGGCCGCGCGCGCCGGTGAGGCGGGCAGGGGCTTTGCCGTTGTCGCCGCCGAGGTCAAGGAACTCGCCACCCAGACCGCGAAAGCGACCGAGGAAATCGGCGCGCAGATCGCCGCGATCCAGGGTGAGACGCAACAGGCGGTCGCCGCCATTGGCGAGATCGCACGGACCATGCGGGAAGTGGACGGCTTTACGTCCGCCATTGCCGCCGCCGTCGAGGAACAGGGTACCGCCACCGCCGAGATCTCGCGCAATGTCTCCGGCGCGGCCTCGAGCACCGGGGCTGTCACCAGCTCCATTGCCGGCCTGTCGGACACGGTTGCGCGCACCGCGAGCGCGGCCGGCGAGATGGAAGCGGGCATCGACGACGTGGTCCGTCGCGCCGAGGGAATGCGCGGCGCGGTCGAACGCTTCCTTGCCCGGGCCGCCGCCGCCGGCTGAGGGGCGAGAGCCGTGTGTCTCGGGGAAGGAACAGGCGCGCGGCGATATGCGCGCTTCGTCCCCGTGCGGGCGTGATGTAACACTGTCTCCATGACGCCGCTGACCATCGATCCCGCTGTCCGGACCCGCTTTCGGCGCCGCAACCGCGCGCAGACCCTGGCGCTTGGCGTCGGTGCGGTGCTGCTTCTGTGCCTGTGCGCCTTCGCGATTGCCGGCGGTGACGGCGTGCTCTGGGCGCTCATCGGCGGATCGTTCGCCGTCTGGCTCGCCACCCGTGTTTCGCCACAGATCGTTCTGGGTCTTTACGGGGCGCGGGAACTGGCGCCGGCGGAGGATGCGCGCGCGCATATGATCGTGCGCCTGCTGAGCGAACGCGCCGGCCTGTCAGCCGTGCCCCGCCTGTTCCAGGTGCCGAGCCGGCTCATGAACGCCTTTTCCAGCGGCCGGCCGGATGACGCGGTGATCTGCGTGACCGACGGGCTGCTGACCCGCATGAGCTCGCGCGAGCTCGTTGCCGTGCTGGCTCATGAGATCGCCCATGTCGCCCACGGCGATATTCTCGTCATGGCGCTGGCCGATGTGGTGAGCCGCATGACCACGGTGATGTCGATGCTCGGCCTCTTCCTCGCCTTCTTCAATCTGCCGTCGCTGATCGAGGGGAGGGAGGGGGCACCCTTTGCGATCATCGCCGCCCTGCTCGTCGCTCCAGCCCTCGGCACGCTTCTGCAGCTTGCCCTTTCGCGGACCCGCGAGTTCGATGCCGATCTCGGAGCAGCCGAACTGACCGGCGATCCCGAGGGGCTGGCGCTCGCGCTCACCCGGCTCGACCGGATGCAGGGGCGCATGTGGGAGGCGGTGCTGCCGACCGGCGCGCGCACGCCCGATCCCTCCGTGTTGCGCACCCATCCGCGCACGGAGGAGCGCATCGAGCGGCTGATGGCGCTGAAGGCGAGCCCCGACCGGTGGATCGACGACAAGGGCCATCCTCATGTGCGCGCCCGCTCGCCCATCCCGGATGCGGGGCGGCCGCGCCACAGGCTGCGCGGCCTGGGTCTCTGGCACTGATCTTCCGCGCGCAACCGACCTGCGGGCAGCGTTGCGCGGGCTGCTCAGCTCATCCAGCGCAGGATGCGTTCCTTCACCGGATTGACGAAGGGCCGATCCTCGGCACTTGAGCGGAACCATTCATCCTTGAGCTGCATCCACCAGCGGCCCTGTGTGTCGGCGTCGTTGATCAGCATCAGTTTGGGATTGTGCTCCAGCCCCTCGCGCTGCTGGATGACGACGCGCCGGTCCTGGTCGAGGAACACCTTCATCAGGTGACGCGCGAGCGGCGCGAGCGGCGCGATCCAGCCCATGCTCACCCAGAACATCTGCCGCACCTCGGTGTGAGACGGGTCGATGGGGGTGATGGTGGTCAGGCCGACGACCGTGTGCTTGCTGCCCTTGATATGCTCGATGCGCAGGCCCGGAAGCGCGTAGCGGATCTCGGTGGTGACGTCGTCGCCGAGGATCTTGTAGGCGATGTTTTGCGGCGGCAGCTTGTGGCGCACCATGGCCCAGCCGAGATCGGAGGGGGCGAAGTGCTTTTCCTTCGGGCGCAGCTTCTTGGCGTTCTTCTTGAACCACCACGAGGTGTGGACGAAGGCCGCATGCGTGGGGTCCATCAGTCCGAGCGCGGCGTGATCGACCGAACAGACGAAGGGCAGCATGATGTCGAGACGCGGCGCCGTGGCGGCATCGATGTCGGGCATCATCGGCGGCTCGGGCTGGCGCCCGTCTTCCGGTCTCTCGCCGTTTTCGGGGAAGTAGATCCAGATGAGGCCGTTCTGCTCGCGCGCCGAATAGGCACCGCAGGAGATCCTGGAATAGTCGATGGTCTGGGCCGCGTGGGTGGAGGGGATGTCGACGCAGGTGCCGTTCGTGTCGAACTTCCAGCCGTGGTAGCAGCACTGCACGGTCTCGCCGTCGAACCAGCCGTGGCGCAGCGGAATGCCGCGGTGCGGGCAGATATCGCGCAGGGCGAAGATCTTGCCGTCGGCGGCGCGGCCTATCAGCACCGGCTCGCCCATCAGCGTCTTGCCGAGCATCTTGCCGGCCGGCACCTCGGAGCCGGGGCACGCCACATACCAGAGCCCGCGCAGCAGGTCGGCTTCCAGCTTGTTCATCGATCGGATCTCCCGGGAGGGGCGCAGTCGCGCGGACCGTGCCCTGTCGCGCCCGCACGGGCAAGCCCCCGGGGCGGTTGGCTGGCGTCAAATGTGAAAAAGGCGCGATCCGTTGCCGGAGCGCGCCTCTTTCGGAAGTCGGCAGGGTGCGTGCGCCTGATCAGGCGGCCAGCGCGCCCTTGGCCTGATCGACGAGGCTCTTGAACGCCTCCGGCTCGCGGATCGCGATGTCGGACAGGACCTTGCGGTCGATCTCGATACCGGCCTTGTTCAGGCCGTCGATGAAGCGGCCGTAGGTCATGCCCTGCTCGCGGACAGCCGCGTTGATGCGCTGGATCCACAGCGAGCGGAAATTCCGCTTCCGCGCCTTGCGGTCACGATAGGCGTACTGCGCCGCACGCTCCACCGCCTGTTTGGCGACGCGGATCGTATTCTTGCGGCGGCCATAGTAGCCCTTGGCGGCCTTGATGACCTTCTTGTGCTTTGCGTGGGCGGTAACGCCCCTTTTGACACGCGACATGGTAGTCTCCTTGGAAAGTCGAGAACGCCGTCAGGCTCAGCCGTAGGGCAGGAACTTCTTGACGATGCGGGCATCGGGCTCGGCCAGGGTGGTCGTGCCGCGTGCGTTGCGGATGAACTTCGTCGAACGCTTGATCATGCCGTGACGCTTGCCCGCCTGGGCGGTCTTGACCTTGCCGGTCGCGGTCAGTTTGAAGCGCTTCTTCGCTCCGGACTTCGTCTTCAGCTTGGGCATTTTGCATCCTTTCTTTGCACGGCGAATGCAAGTGCATCGCCGGTCTTGTTGGAAGCTGTCGTGAGCCGCCACGGCATGCCCGTATGTAGCGACACCGCAAAAAAATGCGGTCCCGCAGAGCCGGGCGGCTCGGGACAGGGGCTTATAGGCACCCGTCCCGAAAAAGACAAGGGGCTTGTCGTCCGGTTTCCCCCTCGAAACGGCGAAGGCCCGGCGATTTGCCGGGCCTTCGGGACTATCGGGCGACCGTTTCCGGCCTGAAGGTCTCAGCGCACGATCGGCGCGAGCACCATGACCATCTGCCTGCCCTCAAGGCGGGGATGCGATTCCACCTTTGCGAACTCGGCGGTCTCGTCGCGGACCCGGTGCAGAAGCGCGATGCCGAGATCCTGGTGCGCCATCTCGCGGCCGCGGAAGCGCAGGGTGACCTTGACCTTGTCGCCTTCGTCGAAGAACCGCTTCATGTTCCGCATCTTCACCTCATAATCATGGGTGTCGATGTTCGGACGCATCTTGATTTCCTTGACCTCGACGACCTTCTGCTTCTTCCGGGCCTCGGAGGCCTTCTTCTGGCTCTGGTACTTGTACCGGCCATAGTCGAGAATCTTGCAGACAGGCGGCGCCGAGTTCGGAGAAATCTCCACCAGGTCAAGACCGGCCTCCTGGGCCATCCTCATGGCTTCATCCGTCAGGATGACGCCGAGGTTCTGCCCCTCGTGGTCGATGAGCTGAATTTCCCGAACGCGGATCTCTTGGTTCGTGCGCGGGCCATCCTTGGTGGGGGGCGGTGCGCGATATGGACGGCGAATGGTCGCGATCTCCTCTAATGTTGATCCGAATATATCTGGCCACGGTCTGCCGAATTGGCAAGGTACGCAACAAGCATTACCCCGTACGCCAAGCGCCGGGGCCGCCACGCGCGCCCTTGTGGCCGCAAGATGAAATTCCTGTGAAACCGCGCCGGAGTCAACCGGTTTCCCGCGCAAAGCGCCAACGGAGTGGTGGATCGCCGTGCCGCGACGGCGCGCGGACGCACGATTCGCTCAAGGCCGTGCCGGAAATATTCCGCAACGAAAATTGCCGTGCGGACGGCGATGTCGCCGCGCTCAGGCACGCTGGGCGAGCAGCCGGCTGTAGATGGCCAGCGTCGCCGTGCACATGGCCTCGACCGTGAACGAGGCTGCGACGTGGGCCTTCGCGCGCGCCACCAGTCGGGAGCGTTCGTCCGGGGACAGTGCCAGCATGGAGCCCATCGCCTCCGCCAGCGCCGATGCGTCGCCCGGCGGGACGCGCCATCCGGTGCGCGCCTCCGCGGCCACCTCCGGCGGGGCCAGAACGGTTTCCGGCGCGGCTCCCAGGTCGGTCGCGACAATGGGAACGCCCGCTGCCTGCGCTTCCACCGCGGCGCGTCCGAAGGCCTCCGCCTCGACCGAGGCGACGACCGAGATCGAGGCGAGCGCCAGGGCCGCGCCGACGTCGTCGCAATGGCCGACGAGCCGGATGCGGCCGGACAGTCCGGCTGCCTCGATGCGCTGCTCGAGATCGCGCAGATAGTCCTCGCGCCCTTGCGCGTCGCCGGCGAGGATCGCCACCCAGCCCTCGGTTTCCGGCGTGCCGCGCGCCGCCAGCTCGGCAAGTGCATCGATGAGCACGCGCTGCCCCTTCCAGGCTGTGAGCCGGGCCAGGTTGAGGATCACGCGCTCGCCGGGCGCAAGGCCCCAGCGCTCCGCGAGCGCTGTCTTGCGTGCCTGCGGGATGCCGGCGGGGTCGAGCGCGGCGAGATCGGAGCCGCGATGAATGACGCTGATGCGCCCGCGTGCGAGCGGATGGCGGCTGGCGATCAGCTCGGCGGTGTAGTGCGAATTGGCGATCACCGCGTCGCCCCGCGCCATCACCGAATTGTAGAAGGCCTTCAGCGCGCTCTTCTGATTGTAGATGCCGTGGTAGGTGGTGACGAACGGGACCTTCCGCGCCCGTGCCGCCCACAGTGCCGACCAGGCGGGGGCACGCGAGCGGGCGTGGACGAGGTCGACGCCTTCGTGCCGGATCAGCCGCGCCAGGGCGCGGGAATTCCGCCAGAGCCCGAGCGGCGACTTGGTCGCCAGCGGCAGGGCGATGTGCTCGCCGCCGACCGCCAGAAGCTCCGCCTCCAGCCGTCCGCCGGCCGAGGCGACGATGGCGCGGTGACCGGCCGAGACGAGCGCGCGGGCGATGTCGACCGTGGTGCGCTCGGCGCCGCCGGTCTGGAGTTCCGGGATGACTTGCAGGATCGTGCGGGGCGTCACGGCGTTTCCGGGTGAATGGGGATGGACCTTCTCAAAGCCCGCGAGCTGTGCCACATGAGCCGACGGTTGAGCAAGCGAAGGGAGTGGCCATGAGCGAAACGGACGCCGAATTCATCACGGTTGGCGGCGGCGCGGATGCGCGCTCCATCGCCGTGCGCCGGACTGGCGGGGCCTCGGGCCGCTGCGGCCTGCTGTGGCTGTCCGGCTTCAAGTCCGACATGGCCGGCTCGAAGGCGGAAGCGCTGGCCGCCTGGGCGCAGGAAACCGGCCGGGCGATGACGCGGCTCGACTATTCCGGCCATGGCGTGTCCGGCGGCGATTTCGAGGAGGGCACGATCTCGGCCTGGGCGGAGGAGGCTCTCGCTGTGTTCGACCGTTTCTGCAAGGAGCCGACAGTGGTCGTCGGCTCCTCGATGGGCGGCTGGATCGCGCTTCTGCTGGCGCGCGCGCTGCGCCGCCGAGCCGGGGACGGGGCGGCGGGCGGTACGCTCGCCGGCATGGTTCTGATCGCGCCTGCGCCCGATTTTACCGAGGAACTCATGTGGAAGCACGAGTTCACCGACGAGATCCGACGCGCGATCATGGAAGAGGGACGCTACGCGCGACCCTCAGACTATGATGACGAACCCTATGTCATCACCCGCAAGCTGATCGAGGACGGGCGGAACAACCTGCTTCTCGACCAGCCGGTGGTCACCGGCTGCCCGGTGACGATCCTCCAGGGCCAGCGCGACGAGGCGGTGCCCTGGCGGCACGGCCTGCGGCTGATGGAATGCCTGGCCTTCGACGATGCGGTCCTGACCCTCGTCAAGGACGGCGACCACCGCCTGTCGCGCCCCGAGGACATCGCCCGGATGATCGCCGCCGTCGCGGAACGCGCGCAAGCGGCGGAGGGCGCGCAGGACTGATCGACGCAGGGCGCGTCAAGTCATCGCTTCGTCGCATTTCTCACCAAGGCTGTTCCCGGCACAATCGGGTGCGAGACCAGACGGAGGGCTGCGGCAGATGGCAAGACGGAAACGGTTCGTTCTGGCGATTGATGGAGGTGGCATCCGGGGGCTCGTCCCGTTGCGCCTGCTGGAGACGCTGGATGCCCGGCTGCGCATGGCGGGCAAGGACGCGCCGCTTCACCGTTTCTTCGATCTCATGGCGGGCACGTCTTCAGGCGGTCTCATCGCCGCCGGCCTTGCCGCGCCACGCCCGGAAGACACCTCCGGCCGTTCGGCCTACGACATTGCCGAGCTTCGCCGTTTCTTCGAGACGGAGTGTCGGGAACTGTTCCAGCGGCGCGGCTTCCTCGAGCGGCTCGTCGCCAATCCGCGCGCGCCCTTCGATTTCTGTTTCGATGAAAGGCCGTTCGAGAAGCTGTTGAAGGAGCGCTTCGGCTGGTCGTCGCTGCAGGGCGCGCTGACGCGGCTGCTGCTGCCGGCCTATGACATCGACCGGCGCGAGCCGCTGCTTCTGACCAACGGCATGGCGACCGACGGCGGCCGGCCGGCCGACTTCTACATGTGGCAGGCGGTGCGCGCGACCATGGCGCTGCCGGGGCATCTGCCGCCGATGCGGACCGAAAGTCTGTCCGGCGAGCCCGACCGCTGCTTGATCGGCGGCAGCCTGTTCCTGGAAAATCCGGTGCTTGCCGCCTATGCGATGGCGCGCCGACAGGGGTGGGAAGCGGCCGACATGGTCATTGTCTCTCTTGGCAGCGGCGCGCGGCAGGCCCCGCGCAAGGTCGCGGAGGAGGCCAAGAAATTCGACGCGCTGGGCTGGCTCGCACCGGCGCGCGGCGCGCCTTTGCTGGCCGCGGTCTCCCAGGGGCAGGCGGCCAGCACGGCAGCGCTTGCCGACGATATCCTGCGCGATGCCGGCGTTGCGGCGGTCTACCGCTTCGACGCCGATCTGCCCGAGGGCGTCGAGGCAATCGACAACGCCCGTCCCGCCAACATCATCGAGTTGAATGGCGCGGCCGACCGCATCATTCGCGACCACACGCTGGCGATCGACGAACTGGCGGGGCTGATGAGCCCGCGGCAAGACTGAGGCGGGCTTGTCAAAAACATGGTTAACCCTTCGTAAATGCCGCTGTGAGATAGAATGCGGGAGCTCATGCAAGTCGGGCAACATGCAAGTCGGGCAAGACGCGACCGGGAGCCGGCGCGGCTCGCGCGGTAGCACAGCGAGGGAGCTTGGCGATGCCGGGACCTGATCGGACGTTTGGCCTTGGCCGCGGCTTCTCGACGCGCGCACGCGCGCGCAGCGCGGGCCTTGCTCTGCTCCTTGCCGGCACGCTTGCCGCCCTGCCGCTTGCCGCCGCCCCTTTGCCGAAGGATAAGCCCGGCGCCGCCGTTGAGGGGAACATCGGGGGGCAGCGCTTCCTGCCTGCCGCCGAGCGTTCCGGCGGGGCGGATGCGATTGCCGGCCTGCTCGCGCCACCGCTGCCCGTTCCTGCTCCCGAGGATCGTGCCATGCGCGCCGATGCGGCCTCCGCGCCGCTGGCGCTGGTACCGGCATCCGCTGCCTCCGGTGTTCCCGCGCGCGTCTCGCCCGACGCCGTCGCCAAGCAGCTCTTCGGCGCTGCCAGGACGCCGGCGCCGCTTGCCGCCCGTTCCATCGGCTCCTATGCGCGCGGCTGCATGGCGGGCGCGACGGCGCTTCCCGTCAACGGTCCGGCCTGGCAGGTCATGCGCCTGTCGCGCAACCGCAACTGGGGCAACCCGGAACTCATCGACGTGCTGCAGCGGCTGGCCACCGACGCGCCGGCGCTTGGCTGGAACGGGCTGCTGGTCGGCGACCTCGCCCAGCCGCGCGGCGGGCCGATGACCTCCGGCCACGCCAGCCACCAGATCGGCCTCGACGCCGACATCTGGCTGACGCCGATGCCCGAGCGGACCCTGTCGCGCGACGAGCGCGAGAGCATGTCGGCGGTGTCGATGCTGAAGGGGCCGTCGAACCTGAAAGGCGCCGACCGGGGCGTCGATCCGGCGAAATGGACGAACAGCCGCGCCAGGCTCATCCGCCGCGCCGCGCAGGATCCGCGCGTCGCTCGCATCTTCGTGCATCCTGGAATCAAGCAGGCGCTTTGCCGGTTCGAGACCGGTTCCGACCGGTCCTGGCTGCGCAAGGTTCGCCCCTGGTGGGGGCATCATTATCATTTCCACGTGCGCATCGCGTGCCCCGCCGGCAGCGTCGGCTGCAAGGATCAGAACCCGCCGCCGCCGGGCGACGGTTGCGGCAAGGAGCTGGCCTGGTGGCTTTCCGACGAGCCTTGGGTGCCCAAGAAGCCGGCCAGGCCCGCCAAGCCCTCGAAACCGGCGAAAAAGAAAGAGATCCGCATGTCGGCGCTGCCGGCGGCCTGTACTCAGGTGCTTCTGGCCCGGTGAGGGACGGTCGCGGTGGATTTTCCCCGCCTGTGCGCGCGCAATCCCCTTTGCGCAATGTCGCGGCAATGGTAAATGGGCGCGCATGAGCACGCAGAAGATCTCCGACATTCGCAACTTTTCCATCGTGGCGCACATCGACCACGGCAAGTCGACGCTGGCCGACCGTCTGATCCAGATGACCGGCACGCTGACCAGCCGCGAGATGAAGGAGCAGGTGCTCGATTCGATGGACATCGAACGCGAGCGCGGCATCACCATCAAGGCGCAGACCGTGCGGCTGATCTATGCGGCCAAGGACGGCAAGCAGTACAAGCTGAACCTGATCGACACGCCGGGCCACGTCGACTTCGCCTATGAGGTCTCGCGCTCGCTCGCCGCCTGCGAGGGCTCGCTGCTGGTGGTCGACGCCAGTCAGGGCGTCGAGGCGCAGACGCTTGCCAATGTCTACCAGGCCATCGACAACAATCACGAGATCGTTCCGGTGCTCAACAAGGTCGACCTGCCGGCGGCCGAACCCGAGCGGGTCAAGGAGCAGATCGAGGACGTGATCGGCCTCGATGCGTCCGACGCGGTGATGATCTCCGCCAAGACCGGCCTCGGCGTGGAGAACGTGCTCGAGGCCATTGTCAACCGCCTGCCGGCGCCCGAGGGCGATCCGGACGCGCCGCTGAAGGCGCTGCTCGTCGACAGCTGGTACGACCCCTATCTCGGCGTCATGGTGCTGGTTCGCATCATCGACGGGCGGCTGAAGAAGGGTCAGAAGATCAAGATGATGGGCACGGACGCGAGCTATGAGGTCGACCGTGTCGGCGTCATGACGCCGAAGTTCCTGATGACCGACGACCTTGGACCCGGCGAGATCGGCGTGATCACCGGCTCCATCAAGGAAGTGGCCGACACCCGCGTCGGCGACACGATCACCGACGACAAGAAACCCTGCGCGAAAGCGCTGCCGGGCTTCAAGCCGGCGCAGCCGGTGGTGTTCTGCGGTCTCTTCCCGGTCGATGCCAATGATTTCGAGGATCTGCGCGCCGCCATGGGCAAGCTGCGCCTCAACGACGCCTCCTTCTCCTTCGAAATGGAGACCTCGGCGGCGCTCGGCTTCGGTTTCCGGTGCGGCTTCCTCGGCCTGCTGCATCTGGAGATCATCCAGGAGCGCCTGGAGCGCGAGTTCGACCTCGACCTCATCGCCACGGCACCTTCGGTGGTCTACCGCATGCACCTGACCGACGGCACGCTGAAGGAGCTGCACAATCCCGCCGACATGCCGGATCAGGTGAAGATCGAGAGCATCGAGGAGCCGTGGATCCGCGCCACCATCATGACGCCGGACGACTACCTCGGCGCGATCCTGACGCTGTGCCAGGAGCGGCGCGGCATTCAGGTGGATCTCAATTATGTCGGCAGCCGCGCCATGGTCACCTACGACCTGCCGCTCAACGAGGTGGTGTTCGACTTCTACGACCGGTTGAAGTCGATCTCCAAGGGCTATGCGTCCTTCGACTACCAGATTTCCGACTACCGCGAAGGCGATCTGGTGCGCATGTCGATCCTGGTCAATGCCGAGCCGGTCGACGCGCTTTCGACGCTGGTTCACCGCTCGCAGGCCGAGCGGCGCGGCCGCGCCATGTGCGAGAAGCTCAAGGAACTGATCCCGCGGCACATGTTCAAGATCCCGATCCAGGCCGCCATCGGCGCGCGCGTGATCGCCCGCGAGACCATCGCGGCGCTGCGCAAGGACGTGACCGCCAAGTGCTATGGCGGCGACGCCACCCGCAAGCGCAAGCTTCTGGAAAAGCAGAAGGAAGGCAAGAAGAAGATGCGGCAGTTCGGCAAGGTCGAGATCCCGCAGGAAGCCTTCATCAAGGCCTTGAAGATGGACAACTGAGCATCATCTGAATCCTCTTTCGAGGAGGCCGGTCCGGTGTCGCCGGGCCGGCCTTTTTTGCATGAGGCCTTGCAAAACGAAATGTCAGTCACCATTTCTTAACTGTGATTGTTTATCCTACCCTGACGACGATGCCCATGCAGGCGTTGTCGCATGCCTGTAACGACCCGATTTTATCATGGGCGACAGGCTGTCCCGAGACAGACCGGATCTGAGGAAGACCGGACGATTCGGTTGCGGAGCGGCAGGACCCGGCGTTTGCCTGAGGGCGAACGGATCGGGCCTCGACCATGCTTCGAGCCGCTCGTCGGACGAACAATTGCATGAATGAAAAAGCAACAACGATAAGAACGAAAGACAAGACTATGGAACATGGAAACGTAAAGTGGTTCGACATCAAGGCCGGCATCGGCCAGATCGAGCCGAATGAAGGCGATTATGTCCACGTGGACATGGCCGCGCTCCGCCGGTCGGGTGTCCCGACGCTGAGCGAAGGCCAGCTCGTCGCATACGACCTTGCCTACGCGCGCGGCCACTCGGTGGCTGAAAACCTGCGCGTCCTCTGATCCCTCCGCCGGGTATCCCGGCGTGACGTGATCAGCGAAAAGCCGCAAGCGCCGTCGCCCGGAAGGGCGCGGCGCTTTTGCGTTTCAAGGGACGATGCGGGCGCGCCTCATGAAGCGCGCTGCCTGCCGCCCGTCGCGGTGAGACGCCTCAGCCGCAGCATCGACACGAGCCCGAAGGCCGGGCCAAGAGCGAGCAGCGCCAGCATGATCCGCCAGCCGAAGGCCTCGGCGACGACCGGCGTTGCCTGCACCGTCACGAAGGTGAGGGCGAAGCCGAGCGCGGTCTGCAGCGTCATGATGCTGCCGGCCTGCTCCGGTGGCGCGAAATCGGCGACCAGTGCCGAGAATTGCGGCGAATCCGGCGCGATCGTTATCCCCCAGAACAGGAAGGCGGCGGCGACCAGCCAGCTTGGTCCGCCGAAGATGAAGGCGGCGAAGAGGGCGCCGGCGAGACTGCCTGCAAGCGCCAGGATGGCGACGGTCTCCTTGCCGATCCGGTCGGCGAAATAGCCCGCCGCGACGCAGGCCAGCGCGCCGAGCGCCACGGCGACGAAGGTGAGCACCCGTGCCGACCGAAGCGCGTCGTCTGCCGTCATGTCGCCGGCGAAGGAGGCGGCAAGTGCTGCACCCGCCCAGGTCCACATGGCATAGAGCTCCCACATGTGACCGAAGTAGCCACCGAAGGCGAGGCGGATGCGCCGGTCGCGCCACACCCGCGCGACCGCCGTCGGGTCGAAGCGCGGCGAGGTCGCGTGATAGGGGCCAAGGCGGACACACAGCGCCAGAACGGCCGCGACAAGTGCTGCGGCGGAACCCTGAAGAACCGTCATCCGCCAGTCGGCACCGCCGCCGAGAGCGACGAGATGCGGCACGGCGGAGCCGAGCGTCACCGCCCCGACGAGCAATCCCACCAGGAAGCCCCGGTCGCGCAGGCCCCAGCCGACGGCGATCTTCATGCCGACCGGATAGACGCCGGCGAGCAGAACGCCCGTCATCACCCTTGCGCCGATGGCCAGGTCGCCGCCGAGGGGAGCGACGAGCAGAGCCGCATTGACGAGGGCGGCAAGCGCTGCACAGGTTGCAAAGAGGCGGGTCGGGTCGAGCCGGTCGGGCAGTCCGAGCAGGGCGGAGCCGAGCGCGCCGAGGACGAAGCCGATCTGCACACCGCTCGACAGGAACGCCTGTCTCGTCGGCGAGATCGGGCTTTCGGCCAGCATCTCGGGCAGGATCGCGGCGGAGATGAACCACAGCGACAGCGCCGCGACGACGGCGAGAGAAAGCAGGGCGAGTGCGAGAAACTTGGTGATGGTCAGCTCCGGCGCAGGCAGTCGGACCGGCGGGTCCGTGCGGCGGTCTCTATAACAGTGGTCACCAATGCCGTCGACGGGGAGGAGAGTTTGCGGTCGGCTGTTTTCGATTGACGAAAAATCAAGTTTCGTTTGAATGTCCTTTGTTGCAAGAAAGAAAGAAAACGAAGATCCTGGAGGCAGCGCGTGGGCGACCTAGCGAAACTTTCCGATGGCCTGGTTCTGGCCATCGATCAGGGCACGACGTCGAGTCGCGCCATCGTGTTCGACGCAGCGTTCAGGGCGCGGGCGACCGGACAGCAGGAATTCGAGCAGCATTTCCCCCGTTCCGGCTGGGTTGAACACGAGCCGGAGGACCTGTGGGCCTCGACGCTCGCGGTCTGTCGCGAGGCGCTCGCTGGCATCGAGGGCGGCGCATCGGCCATTTCCGCCATCGGCATTACCAACCAGCGCGAGACGACGCTCGTTTGGAACCGCAGCACCGGCAAGCCCGTTCACCGCGCCATTGTCTGGCAGGACCGCCGCACCGCGGCGCTTTGCGCCAGGCTCAAGGCCGAGGGCCACGAGCAGATGGTCGCGGAAAAGTCCGGCCTCCTGCTCGATCCCTATTTCTCCGGCACCAAGCTTTCCTGGATCCTGGACAATGTCGAGGGCGCGCGCGCCGCGGCCGAGGCGGGCGATCTCCTCTTTGGCACGGTCGACAGCTGGCTGATCTGGAAACTGACCGGTGGGCGTTCCCATGTGACCGACGCGACGAACGCCTCGCGCACGCTGCTTTACAACATCGACGACAACCGCTGGGACGAGGACCTGTGCCGCCTGCTGCGCGTGCCCATGTCGATGCTGCCGGAGGTCAAGGACTGCGCCGCCGAGTTCGGCACGGTGGACAAGGAGCATTTCGGAGCCGCAATCCCGATCCTCGGTGTTGCCGGCGACCAGCAGGCGGCGACCGTCGGTCAGGCCTGCTTCAAGCCGGGGATGGTCAAGTCCACCTACGGCACCGGCTGCTTCGCTCTCATCAACACCGGCACGACGCGGGTCACCTCTAAGAACCGTCTGCTGTCGACCATTGCCTATCGTCTCGGCGGCACGACCACCTATGCGCTCGAGGGATCGATCTTCGTGGCCGGCAGCGCCGTGCAATGGCTGCGCGACGGGCTCGGCATCATCGGCCAGGCCGCCGACACGCAGGCGCTTGCCGCCGGATCCGATCCCGACGACAGGCTCTATCTGGTGCCGGCCTTCGTCGGTCTCGGCGCGCCCTACTGGGACCCTGACGCGCGCGGCGCACTCTTCGGCCTGACGCGGGCAAGCGGTCCGGCCGACTTCTGCCGCGCGGCCCTGGAAAGCGTTGGCTACCAGACCCGCGACCTCATCGACGCCATGCGTTCGGACGCAGCCCACCTGAGCCATATGGCGACCGACGGCATCGTCCTGCGCGTCGATGGCGGCATGACCGCGTCCGACTGGACCATGCAGTTCCTCGCCGACATCCTCGGCGCGCCGGTCGACCGTCCCGAGGTGCTGGAAACCACGGCCCTGGGCGCCGCCTGGCTTGCCGGCCAGCAGGCGGAGGTCTGGCCCGATGCGCAGGCCTTTGCCGAGGACTGGCGGCTGGAGCACCGGTTCCAGCCGGAGATGGATGAGAAGACGCGCGCGACGCTCTATGCCGGCTGGCAGGACGCGGTCGAGCGCACGCGCAGCCGATAGGCTCGGCCGCTGGCCGCGCTTCACGCATGCGTGAAGCGCGGTTGCGCGCGCGGATATTGGAGCGCTGGTCGCGGCGTGGTTCACTTGCGCCTTCCTGAATGAGGAGGGCGCAATGACACAGTGCCGAGCATGGTTTGCCGCCTTCGTCGCGGCGCTTCTTCTCGCCATCGCACCGGCGCGCGGCGCGGACGTGGACCTCGAGCTGGTGCTGCTCGCCGATTCCACCGGATCAATCGACGACGACGAGATCCGGTTCCAGCGGCAGGGCTATGCCGAGGCGATCACCGATCCGATGGTGCTTTCGGCGATCCTCGGCAATGCTCACGGCAGGATCGCCCTGACCTATGTGGAATGGGGCAACGCAGGCTCGCAGGATGTGGTTGTCGGCTGGAGCGTGATCGACGGTTCCGCCGCAGCCGATGCCTTTGCAAGGACACTGATGGCCGCGCCGCGACGGGCGTACGGACGCAACGCCATCGGAGCGGCCTTGCTGAAGGGCAAGGCCCTCATCGAGGGCAACGAGTACCGTGGTGTCCGACGCGTCATCGACCTTTCCGCCGACAGCGCCAACAACTGGAGCGGGCCGCCCATCGAGGCCGCCCGCGACGAGGTGGTCGCCGCAGGCATCGTCATCAACGGCCTAGCCGTTCTCTGTCGCCAGTGCTCGGGCCGTCCGGTCGGTTATGATCTGGAAAAGGCCTTCGCCGAACGGATCATCGGCGGGCCGGGCGCCTTCGTGGTCACTGCGGATTCGACGGCGACCTTCGCCGGCGCCGTGCGCAAGAAGCTCATTCTCGAAATCGCGGACGAGTCCTCCGGCAACACGCTGGCTCAAGCCGATCTCGCCGGCGCCGCACGCCTTTCCCGCTGAGGATGCGGGAAAGCTCAGCGCCAGCCGTCGCGGTGCAGCGCCTCGAGCGCGGCCCGGTAGTCGGGATATCGGAACGTATAGTCGAGCTCGGCCTTCACCCTTGCATTGGAGACGCGCTTGTTTTCGCCATAGAAGGAGCGTGCCATCGGCGAAAGCTCGGCGGTCTCGAAGTCCTGTTCCGGCGGCGGCTCGACGCCGAGAAGGCCGGCCGCATAGGAAACCACGTCCTGCGGCGGGGCGGGCTCGTCGTCGGTGACGTTGAAGACGCGCGTCACCGGAGCGCGGCTCACCGCCGCCTCGAGCGCGCCGGCGATGTCCTCCACGTGGATGCGGTTGAACACCTGCCCCGGCTTGATCAGCCGCCGGGCCGTCCCCTTCTCGAAATTGACAAAGGCGTTGCGGCCGGGGCCGTAGATGCCCGAAAGCCGGAAGATCTGGACCGGGACGCCGGTGCGTACGGAAAAGGCGAGCCAGTCGTTTTCCGCCTCGATGCGCGCCTGCGAGCGTTTCGAGACCGGGCGACAGGGCGTCTCCTCGTCGACCCAGTCGCCGCCATGATCGCCGTAGACGCCGACGGTGGAGAGGTAGCCGACCCAGCGCGGCCGGGCCGCGGCGAGGGCGGCGCGGTGGTGGGCAAGGGCGGCATCGCCGAATTCGCCCGGTGCGATCGAGACCAGCACATGGGTCGCGGCCGAAAGCGCGGCGTCGATGTCGTCGCCGGGCGCGCTGCCATCAAAGAGGAAGGGCACCAGCCCGCGCGCCGCCAGCGTCTCGGCCTTTTCACGGCCACGCGTCGTCGCCCCGATCCAGTCGCAGGACGCCGCCACCCGCTCGACGAAGGCGCTCGCCGAATAGCCGAGGCCGAAGACGAACAGCCGCATCGGCTCACCGTTCAGTGTCTGTGTCATCGTTTCCCGTCGTTCGGTTGGACACGGCCGGCCCGGCCGGTCAAAGGGCGAGGTCGTCGCGCCGGATCTCGTAGAGCATCACGGCGGTGGCCACCGCCAGATTGAGGCTGTCGGCAACGCCGGCTTGCGGAATGCGCGCCAGCGCCGTGCAGGTTTCCGCCATCTCCTCCGGCAGGCCGGATTGCTCGTTGCCCATCAGCAGCAGCACCGGCTTGCGGTAGTCGATCGCGCGATAGTCGGTCGATCCCTTGAGGTGGGTGCCGACGCGGGTGCCGCGCCAGCGCCCGGCAAACTGCCGGAAGCCTGCCCGATCCATACGCGTCACCGGGACATGGAAGAGTGACCCCATGGTGGCGCGCACCGCCTCCACGGCGAAGGGGTCGGTGGTCTCACCGACCAGGATCACGCCCTTTGCCCCGACCGCGTCGGCCGTGCGGATGATCGTGCCGAGATTTCCGGGATCGCGCACATGGTCGAGTGCGATCCAGACGCCGTCTGGCTCCGCCCTGGCCGCCGCCTCGACCGCCTCGGGCGCGGTCAGCTTCTGCTCATAGACGCCAACGACCATCTGCGGATTGTCGCGCCGGGTCATGGCGGCGAGAACGGCGGTGGTCACCTCCAGGATCGTCGCCCCGCGCGCCCGCGCGCGCGCCGCAACCTCGCGGGCGGCCTCGCTCTCGCGTGCCTCGGGGCCGAGTACGAGCATGTCGATTTCCCAACCCGCGTCGAGCGCATCGGCGGCAAGTTTGAGTCCCTCGGCGACGAAGCGGCCGGTCTTCTGCCGGTGCTTGCGCTGGGCGACAAGCGCCTTGATGTCCTTCACCAGCGGGTTGGAGAACGAGGTGACCTGTTTGACCGGGCCGGCGCGCCGGACTCCCTGGCCTTGGGGCGGACGCGGGCTCATTGGGAACTCCAGCGGGAAAAGAGGGAGGTCGACAGCGCCCGCCCGCCATCCGGCGTGGTCAGCACGAGTTCGCCCGACTCCAGCAGCCCGCCGCGCCGCGCGAGCGTCTCGTCCATGATTTCATGTAGCGCGACGAAGCTGGAGCGGATCGCATAGGCGGTCAGGATCAGGAAGCCGGCGTCCGGCGACAGCAGCTTCTCCACCATGGGCAGCAGCTCCGGCAGGCTCTGGTAGAGATCCCAGACCTCTCCCTTGGGCCCGCGCCCGTATTTCGGCGGGTCGAGCAGGATGCCGTCATAGGTGTTGCCGCGCTTCACCTCCCGGGCGACGAACTTGGTGGCGTCCTCGCAGATCCAGCGGATCGGCAGGTCGTCGAGGCCGGACATCGCCTGATTGTCACGCGCCCAGCCGATGGCCTTCTTCGAGGCGTCGATGTGGGTGACATGCGCGCCGGCGGCCGCCGGCACCAGCGAGGCGAGGCCGGTGTAGCCGAAAAGGTTGAGAATGCGCGGCGGCCTGGCGTCCGGCCTGGCCACGTCGCGGGCGACCCGATCCGCCATCCACTGCCAGTGGGCAGCCTGCTCGGGGAAGACGCCGACATGGCGGAAGGACATGAATCGGCCGAGGAAATGCACATCACCGAAGGCCATTGGCCAGGTCTCGGGGAGATCGCGGTTGAGCCGCCAGCGGCCCGGGCCGTCGTCGTCGTCATTGCCGGTGAAGACCGCGTCGGCCGCGAGCCAGCGTTTTTCGGGAAGCCGCGGGCGCCCCATCGCCTGGGGCTCGGGGCGGTCGACGACAATCTTGCCGTAGCGCTCCAGCTTGCGGCCGTGGCCGAAGTCGAGCAGGGCATAGTCGTCCCAGCCCCGCGTTTCCAGGATGGTCGGCCAGGCGGCGACGGGCGGGCTGCCTGTCGGGGCATGGCGAAGGGCGGGACGTTCGGTGTCGGGCATGGACCGGTTTCTCGGGGATGTGTCGGGCAAAACCATGGCGGATCGCTTAGGACGACGCGGGCCCGGGGTCAATCATGCGTTCATGCCCGGCATGCGATCCGTGCTCGCCAATCGGCCCGTTTGTCGCGTCCGTGTGACGCGAGCAGGTTAGACCTTCGCGTGAATTGTCTTGCAAGGCCTTGAAAGCACGCGCAGGCTTCGCCACTCTGGAAGGGAACGTTTCACGCGCAGGGCCCAGGGCGCCGGATCCGAAGCGCCGGCCAGGGCCGGTTCGAGGGAGCGTCGTTGCGAACGGGTCCGACTGCCGGAGGAAATGACTGATGGACTTGTCTGGCGAGTACCGGATTAATGCGCCCCGAGACCGGGTCTGGGCAGCCCTCAACGACGCCGATGTTCTGCGGCAGAGCATCCCCGGGTGCCAGGAGCTTGAGAAATCCTCCGACACCGAGATGGCCGCGACGGTCGTCGCCAAGATCGGCCCGGTGAAGGCAACCTTCAAGGGTGAGGTGACACTGGGAAACCTCAACCCGCCGGAGAGCTACACCATCACTGGCGAAGGCAAGGGCGGTGTCGCCGGCTTTGCCAAGGGAGCCGCGGACGTGGTGCTGGTGGAAGAAGATGGCGAGACCGTGCTCACCTACACCGTGAAGGCGCAGGTCGGCGGCAAGCTCGCCCAGCTCGGCAGCCGTCTCATCGTTTCCACGTCGCGCAAGATGGCCGACGAGTTTTTCAGCAAGTTCAAGGAGATCGTCGAAGGTGAAGGCGAGAAGCCGGCGGAGACCGCCGGAGACGCCGTTGCCGATGACGACACGCTGGACGCCGGTGTGATGGAAGAAGCCAAGACAAGGGCGATGGAATCCGCGCCCGACCGCATTGGCGAGGCGCTCCATGATGCGGAGGAACGCGTCGAGAAGACGATGCATGAGGTCGAGGCCGAGGTCGAGACGGCCGCCGGCCGTGGGGCTTTCGGCGGGCCGATGGTCTGGGGACTGATAGCGCTCGGGGCCCTGATCGTGGTGCTGGCGCTGATGCGATGACACGACGGCCGGTGCGCGGGAAACCGAGCGCCGGCCGTTTTTTTTCCAGGGCTTGCGTCGGGCCCGCCAAAGACGGTCCGACGCGGTATTTGAGGAATGCGGGCGGTGCCCGCGCTTGGGTTTTCACGTTTCCGGGAGGAAGGCATGTCCAAGGTTTCAATGGTGGTGAATGGCAGGACGGTCGCGCGCGAGGTCGAGGACCGGACGCTTCTGGTCGATTTCCTGCGCGAGGATGTGGGGCTGACCGGCACGCATGTGGGCTGCGACACATCACAGTGCGGTGCCTGCGTCGTGCACGTCGACGGCAAGGCCGTGAAGTCCTGCACGATGCTGGCCGCCCAGGCGGATGGCACTGACGTCGTCACCATCGAGGGGCTGGCCCAGGGCGGCGAACTGCATCCGATGCAGGCGGCCTTCAAGGAGCACCACGGGCTCCAGTGCGGGTTCTGTACGCCGGGCATGATCATGTCCGCCGTTGATATGGTCAACCGGCTCGGTGGTCCGCTCGACGAGGCGACGATCCGCGCCGAGCTTGAGGGCAACATCTGTCGCTGTACGGGCTATCACAACATCGTCAAGGCCATCGCCGCCGCGAGCGAGACCATGGCCGCAATGAAGACCGCGGCCGAGTAACGCGCCGGGCCCGCGCGCGTGTCTGCCCTTGGCGGGGCGGACGGGGGGAGGCGCGCGGCTTGGTGACAGGCCGGAATTGCCAGGAGAGATTTCACGAACACGCAATTGGTTTGAGAGAGACGACGGCCGCAGGCACAGCGCGCGGCACGTCTCTCGCGAGGGAGGATGAAATGGCAGGATCGACGGATGGAATTGGCGCGCGCGTGGCGCGGCGCGAGGACAAGCGGTTCATCACCGGCAAGGGCCGCTATACGGACGACATGCGCGTCCCCGGCATGATGCATGCCGCTTTCGTGCGTTCGCCGCACGCCCACGCCCGGGTGCGCGGCATCGACGCCGACGCGGCCCGCAAGATGCCGGGCGTGATCGACATTCTCACCGGTCACGAACTGGTCGCCGACGGCGTCGGCAATCTCATCTGCGGCTGGATGATCCATTCCAAGGACGGCACGCCCATGAAGATGGGGGCCTGGCGCGCGCTCGAAAGCGAATTGGTGCGTCACGTCGGCCAGGCCGTGGCGGTGGTTGTCGCCGAGACGAGGTCCCAGGCGCGCGACGCCGCCGATGCCGTCGAGGTGGACTACGAGCCGCTGCCGGCCGTGGTCGATTCGCTGGAAGCGCTCAAGGCCGGCGCGCCGCAGATCCACCCGGAGGCCGAGGGCAACCTGATCTACGACTGGGAGATCGGCGACCAGGCCTCGACCGATGCGGCCTTCGCCGCGGCCGCCCATGTGACGCGGATGGAGATCCGCAACAACCGCCTCGTGCCCAATCCGATGGAGCCGCGCGCCGCGCTTGCCCACTATGACGAGGCGGAGGAGCACTACACGCTCTGGACCACCTCCCAGAACCCGCATGTGGCGCGTCTGGTGCTGTCCGCCTTCTACAACATCGCGCCCGAGCACAAGCTGCGCGTGATCGCGCCGGATGTCGGCGGCGGCTTCGGCTCCAAGATCTACATCTACCCGGAGGAGATGGTCTGTCTCTGGGCCTCGAAGAAGACCGGCGTCCCGGTGAAATGGACCAGCGACCGCACCGAGGCGTTCCTGACCGATGCGCACGGGCGCGATCACTATTCGGAGGCCGAGGTGGCGCTCGACGCCGACAACCGGATCACCGGCCTGCGTGTGAAGACGGTGGCCAATCTCGGCGCCTACATGTCGCTGTTCTCGTCCTCGGTGCCGACCTATCTCTATGCGACGTTGCTGTCGGGCCAATATGACATCCCGGCGATCCACTGCAACGTCAAGACGGTCTACACGAACACGACACCGGTCGATGCCTATCGCGGCGCCGGCCGCCCCGAGGCGACCTATCTGGTCGAGCGCATGATGGAGACGACGGCGCGGGAGATCGGCATGGATCCGGCCGAATTCCGCCGCAAGAACTTCGTGCGCTCCTTCCCGCACCAGACGCCGGTGATCATGTGCTACGACGCCGGCGACTACGATGCCTCGCTCGATGCGGCGCTGGAGGCCATCGACTACACGGGCTTTGCCGCCCGCAAGGCGGAGGCAGCGCGGCGCGGCAAGCTGCGCGGCATCGGCTTCTCCTGCTATATCGAGGCCTGCGGCATCGCCCCGTCCCAGGCGGTGGGCTCGCTCGGCGCCGGTGTCGGTCTTTGGGAATCGGCGGAGGTGCGGGTCAATCCGGTCGGCACCATCGAGGTGCTCACCGGCTCGCACAGCCACGGCCAGGGTCATGAGACGACCTTCGCCCAGCTTGTCGCCGACCGGCTCGGCGTTGGCATCGATACGGTCTCCATCGTCCACGGCGACACCGACAAGGTGCAGTTCGGCATGGGCACCTATGGCTCGCGCTCGGGCGCAGTCGGCATGTCGGCGATCTCCAAGGCGCTGGACAAGGTCGAGACCAAGGCCAAGAAGCTCGCCGCCCATCTGATGGAGGCCGCGGAGGGCGACATCACGCTGGATGGCGGAACCTTCAGGGTGGCCGGCACCGACAAGGAGCTGCCCTTCTTCCAGGTGGCGCTTGCCGCCTACACGGCCCACAACATGCCGGCGGGGATGGAGCCGGGCCTCAAGGAGGGGGCCTTCTACGATCCGACCAACTTCACCTTCCCATCGGGCACCTACATCTGCGAGGTCGAGGTCGATCCGGACACGGGCAAGGTCGAGATCGTCGACTTCGTCGCCGCCGACGATTTCGGCACGATCATCAACCCGATGATCGTGGAAGGGCAGGTCCATGGCGGGCTGACCCAGGGCATTGGCCAGGCGCTTCTGGAAAACGCCTCCTACGACGAGGACGGCCAACTCCTGTCCGCTTCGTACATGGACTACACGATGCCGCGCGCCGACGACGTGCCGTCCTACCGGCTGATGACCACGCTCACCGTGTGCCCGGGCAATCCGCTCGGCATGAAGGGCTGCGGCGAGGCCGGTGCCATCGGCTCCCCGCCCGCGGTCATGAACGCCATCACCAACGCCATCGGCACCAACGCGCTGGAGATGCCGGCGACGCCCGAGGTCGTGTGGCGGGCGCTCCGCTCCGTCCGGCCGGCCGAGGCGGCCGAGTGAGGCGAAGCGAATTCGATACCACGGTCCGGCCGGGCGCAAAGCCTGTGGCCGGACCCGACAGGACGATTGGGTAAGGAGAGACCCGGATGTACGAAACGACCTATCACCGCGCCGGCAGTGTCGCGGATGCCGTGTCGAAGCTGGCTGGCGCCGAGGATGGCAAGCTGCTTGCCGGCGGCCAGACCCTTCTGCCGACCATGAAGCAGCGCCTTGCAGCGCCTTCCGACGTGATCGACGTGACCCATGTCGCCGATCTCAAGGGGATCACCGAGACCGGAGCGGGCATTCGCATCGGCGCGGCCACCACCCATGCGGAGGTTGCCGGCTCGGAGATCGTCCGGCGCATGCTTCCCGGGCTCGCGCATCTCGCCGCGCACATTGGTGATCCGGCGGTGCGCCATCGCGGCACCATCGGCGGGTCCGTCGCCAACAATGACCCGGCCGCGGATTATCCCTCCGCCGTTCTGGCGCTGGGCGCGACGATCCACACCGACAAGCGCGAGATCGCGGCGGAGGACTTCTTCGCCGGCATGTTCGAAACGACGCTGGGCGAGGGCGAGATGATCACCGCGATCACCTTCCCGGCGGCCGATGCCTGCGGCTATGCCAAATATCCGAACCCGGCCTCGCGCTACGCCATGGCCGGTGTCTTCGTGGCGAAGACCGGTGGCGGTGTCCGCGTCGCGGTGACCGGCGCCAGCCAGGGCGGCGTCTTCCTGCACGAAGGCCTTCAGGCAGCGCTTTCCCAGTCCTTCTCGCCGGATGCGGTTGCCGGCGTCACCAGCGATGCCGGAGATCTTCTCTCCGACATCCACGGATCGGCGGAGTATCGGGCCAACCTGATCTCGGTGATGGCGCGGCGCGCGGTTGCCGCCTGCGGTTGAGGCCGGCGTCAGGCCAGGACGGGCAAACGCCCAAATGACAGCGGCCCGGGCTCATGCCCGGGTCGTTCTTCCGTCTTGATGGAGATGCGCGAAGGAGCAGCCGTCAGGCGGCGGCCACATCGCGCAGGAAGCGGTCGATCTGGCCGCGCAGTTCGCGGGTCTTTGCCCCCACGTCGCCAGAAGCGGAAAGCACCATGTCGGCCGAGGCGTTCGTCTCGGCGACGGCCTGGGCCAGTTCGCCCATGTTCTCGGTGACCTCGGTCGTGCCCTGCGCCGCGTTCTGGACATTGCGCGAGATTTCCTGCGTCGCCGCGCCCTGCTGCTCGACTGCTGCGGCGATTGCCGAGGTGTAGCTGTCGACCTCCTGCATCGTCGAGGTGATCTCGGCGATGGCGTCCACCGCATCCTGGGTCGAGCCCTGGATCGCGGCGATCTGCGCGCCGATCTCCTCCGTCGCCTTCGACGTCTGCGTGGCCAGTTCCTTCACTTCCGCAGCGACCACGGCGAAGCCCTTGCCGGCATCGCCTGCACGCGCCGCCTCGATGGTGGCGTTGAGCGCCAGCAGGTTGGTCTGCTCCGCGATGGCCTGGATCAGGGTCACCACCTCGCCGATCTTGCTGGCCGCCTGGGCGAGGCCGGCGATCTGGTCGTTGGTTCGCTGCGTGCCGGTGCTGGCACGGCTAACGATCTCCGTGGTCTGGCCTACCTGTCGGGCTATCTCGGCGATCGATGCCGCGAGTTCCTCGGCCGCGGTCGCCACGCTTTCCACATTCTGCGTGGCATCGCCGCTGGCGCGTGTCGTGTTCTCCGCACGTCCGGCGCTCTCTCCGGCGATCCGCGTCAGGTCCCGGGCGGTGGACTCCATCCCCGAAGCAGTGTCGCCGACCGAGGCAAGCAGCGCCTGGACTTCGGAGCGGAAACCGTCGATCAGGCCCTCGATCCGGCTCTGCCGTTGCGCCGCGGCAGCCTGCTCGCGGGCCTGCTCGGCTTCCATGCGGGTGCGCTCGCGGGCGTTGTCGCGGAACACCTCGACCGTACGGCTCATCGCGCCGATCTCGTCACCGCGCTCCGTCGTGGCGATCTCGACGTCCGTGTCGCCGCCGGCGAGCTGTCCCATCACCTGCGTCAGGCGGCGGATCGGGCGGCTGATGGCCAGCGAAAGCACAACGGCGATCAGGATGCCAAGGGCGATGACCGCCGCGAGCGTGACGGAAATGGTCCAGAAGCCGGCGCTGCCGCTCGCGGCCGCTGCGTCGGCCTGCTTGCGCGCCAGTTCTACGATCTGGAGGCGCATGTCGCCGGCGACGACTTCCAGCTCCTGGGCCATCTGTCCGACGGCGACATCGCTGGCGACCAACGCGTCGAAGTTGGTGCGGTAGCTATCGATCTGACCCGTGGTCTGTTCCGCAAGCGCCGCGACGTCGGGGAAGGACTTGGCCGCGCCGGCGATGGCCTTTGCCACGCGCGCCAGCTCCGCGATCTCGCGGTGGACGTCGTCGACGGAGATGTCGCTTGTCCGCGACAGCAGTTCCAGCGTCATCGTCTTCACGACCAGCGACTGTCGCGACAGCTTCGCGGCGCTCTCCGAGACGAGGTCGACCTTGATCAGGGCGAGGTCGCGCTGTTGCACCTCGTGCTGCACCTCGCTGATGGCGGCATAGGCGGTTTCCTTGACGGTCTTCGCGGTGCCGGTGATCTGCACCAGCGTTTCGTTGATGAGATTGCGCAGCTGCACCTTCTCGCCGAAGGACGTGGTCGCGGCGAGCTTGTCAAAGCTGCCTGTCAGTTCGGCGGCGAGTTCGGCCAGTCTGGCGACGCTGTCCTGGTCGACGCCCTTGACGCGGGCATTGGTGAGGGCGCGGGCGTCGTCGCCCAGGGCCCCGGCCTCGGCAACGGCTTGCTCGAACAGGTTCGGGTCGGTGGATGAGGTGGAGCGCATGAAGAAATACTGCGTGCGCATCGCCTCTTCCTGGAGGTCGACGACGAAGCGGATGATCTCGTCGGCCTTGCGACGGGTCGCGGCTGCCTTGAGGCTCTCGCGCTTGGCGTCGCGACGCACGCGCTCCATCTGCTGTTCGATGTCGTCCGATGCCTGGCCGATGTCGGCGGTCACGGTGGAAAGCCGGGCGGCGAGGTCCGAGCGAGCGGTGGTTTCAGCGTCGAGACGGTTGAACTTCTCGCGCATCACCGCGACCGAATTCATCGCTGCGCCAATGTCCGTCTTCGCCACCTCATCGGCTGCCACGACGGCGCCGAGCGCTTGAAGATCCTGGCCGAGGCCGTCGATCGCGGACCGGCTGCGCTCCGCCGTCTCTTCCGAATGGCTGACAATGAACGCCTGCCGTGCCGCCGAGACGTCCTGGAGGCGGGCAAGAACCGCCGTTGCGGTCTGCGATGTCTGCATCTGGTCTGTCAGATCGGCGATGGTCAGCGTACCGACGCTGCCGGCAACAGCGGCAAGCAGCAGGATGGCAGCGAAACCACCACCGATCTTGGTCGCGAAGCCGACATTGTCGAGAAACCTGAACGCGCGGGCCATACGGCTACTCCGGAAGGAAAAACGTCGTGCCAAGGTAGGTTGGCGGAGTGAATCTTCGGTAAAACCTGACTAGCCTGGCGCTAATTTCTGGATAAGTGACGCTGCGTATCCCTAGTTTTTTGAGCGCGGCCGCTGGCGAAAGCGAAACGGCCGGCTGCGGACTGCAGCCGGCCGGTGGTCACTCGCACAAGCGCCACCGCGATCAGGCGGCCGCGACGCGGGTGAGGAACCTGTCGATCTCCTCACGCAGCGCGTCGGTGTTGCGGGCCATCGCGTCGGAGGCGTCGAGCACGTTGCCGGCGGCCGAGGAGGTGCTCTCGACCGTCGAGGCGAGACGCTCCATGTTGCGGGTCACCGCGCCGGTGCCTTCCGCCGCCTGCTGCACCGAGCGCGAAATGTCGCTCGTCGCCGCGCCCTGCTGTTCCACAGCGGTGGCGATGGAGGTGGTGTAGCCGTTCACCTCCTGCATGATCTGGGCGATCTCGCCGATGGCGGTGACCGCCTCGGTGGTCGAGCCCTGGATCGCCGAGATCTGGGCGGAGATTTCCTCGGTCGCCTTCGAGGTCTGGGTGGCGAGCTCCTTGACCTCGGCGGCGACGACCGCAAAGCCGCGCCCGGCCTCGCCGGCGCGCGCCGCCTCGATGGTGGCGTTCAGCGCCAGCAGGTTGGTCTGTTCGGCAATCGCCTGGATCAGCGAGACGACCTCGCCGATCTTGTTGGCGGCCTGGGCAAGGCCTGCGACCTTCTCGTTGGTGGAATGGGTGCCCTGGGTCGCCTGGCTGACGACCTGGGTGGTCTGGCCGACCTGGCGGGAGATCTCGGCAATCGAGGCGGAGAGCTCCTCGGCGGCGGAGGCGACCGTCTGCACGCTGTCGGTCGCCTGCGAGCTTGCATTGGTGGTCTCGCTGGCGCTGTCGGCGCTTTCGCGGGCCATGTCGCTCAACTGGCGCGCCGTTGCGTCGAGGCCGGTCGCCGTCTCGCTCACGGCGCCGACCATGTTCCGGGCCGTCTCGCGGAACTCGGCGATCAGCGCATCGACCGCGATCTGGCGCTGGCGTGTCTCCTCGTCGGTAATGTCACGCTGGGAGGCGAGCGTGTTCCGCTCGAGCGCGTTCTCGCGCAGTACCGCGACGGATCCGGCGAGCTGGCCGATCTCGTCCGTTCGCTCCGTATAGGGAACTTCGACGCTCAGGTCGTTGTCTGCGATGCGATGGGTGACATCGGCAAGCTGGGGGATCGGACGCAGCAGCCGGCGCGCCAGATAGGCCATGGCGAAGACGGCGATGGCGAGGATCGGCAAGAAGGCCAAGGCCAGGGTGCTGGTCATGTTGCTGATGACAGCGGTGATCGCCGCCTTGCTGACGCCGGCATAGAGAATGCCGATGATCTTGCCCTCGGGCGAAAAGATCGGCGCATAGATCGTGAAATAGGGCTTGCCCAGGATCACGGCTTCGCCGCGGAAAGTCTCTCCCTTCGTGACGAGGGGATAGACGGCGCCGGTCTGGCCAAGTTTGGTGCCGACCGCGCGGGTTCCGTCCGGCTTGATAATGTTGGTCGTCTTGCGCCAGAAATCGCGGGTCTCGTCGTCCCACTTGAACACGGTGACCGTCTCGCCGGTCATGCGGCCGATGGTGTCGATCATCGTGTGATCGCTCACCTCGTCGGGGATGGCGTTCATCTCGACGCGCGCGACGTTGCCATCCTTCGTCCAGTCGATCCGGGTGCCGGGCATGTCACGCTCGACGATCGTCGCGGCAACGCGCAAGCTGCTGTTCTGCCGGCTCACCGCCTCGCTCTGGGTTCGCTCCTTGAGCACCAGATAGACGACGGTTCCCATCGTTGCGAGAGCGAGCGTGAGGATCGCCGCAGAGGCAAGCGAGACGATTGAGACCAGGTTGAGGCGAGACAAGATACGCATTTGCATTTCCCCTGAGGATTCTCCGCATCATTCCGGATTGGCTGTTTGGGAGTATCTTGCGGTCAATACGTAAACCCAGGGTTATTTCGGATAATTTATCTAAATAACCGTGAGCCTACATTTATGCGGCGCGAGGAGGTTCGGTCCGACATCCTGAAGGCGAGCTGGCGTTGCGAGCAACTCTCCAGTGCCCGGTCCGCGGTCTTGATGCGTGCGGTCGTATCCCGGTTGGCATGCGCAAGCGCGTTGAAACCCGATGCGCTCTCCCATATGTAGACGGGAACCGGGGCGGGGCCGGGAGGCCCGCCGACACCTGTGACAGACGGGCATCCTCTTGATCGTTTGCTCTTGCAACGTGCTGACCGACAAGGAGCTTCGCCGCGCCGCGCGCGAACTTCAGTCCGGACCCGAACGCTCGGTGGTGACGCCGGGCGCGGTTTTCCGCGCGCTCGGAAAGCGCCCGCGCTGTGGCGGATGCTTCAGCACGATCATTCCGATGATCCACGAGGAAGCCGCCGACGAGACGGTCGCGCCGGCCGCGAAACAACAGGCGCAAGCGCCGGAAAAGAAGGAGAAGGCGGGCAATGAAGGGTGACGAGAGAGTTATCGAATACCTCAACAAGGCGCTGCGGCACGAGCTGACCGCGGTCAACCAGTATTGGCTGCACGCCCGCCTGCTCGACGACTGGGGCTACGCGCGCCTCGCCGCCAAGGAGAAGGAAGAGGCCGATGAGGAGCGCACGCACGCCGACTGGCTGATTGAGCGCATCCTGTTTCTCGGCGGCTTCCCGAACATGCAGACGCTTGACCCGCTGCGCATCGGCACCTCGCTCAAGGAGGTTGTCGAGGCCGATCTCGCCGGCGAGTATTCCGCGCGCGCTCTCTACCGCGAGGCCCGCGAGGTCACTCATGCCGCCTCGGACTATGTCTCCATGAAGCTGTTCGAGACCCTGCTCGCCGACGAGGAAGGGCACATCGACTATCTGGAGACCCAGCTCCAGCTCATCGAGAATATCGGCATCGAGCGTTATGGCCTGCTGCAGTCGCAGGCTGCTTCCGCCGCCGGCTAAAGCGTGGACAGCCCGCCTGATGCGGGCAGTTCGACGATTGGCCCGCCGGCGGCTTGTGCGTCGGCACAATCGTGCGTCACCAGCAGCGCGGGGAGGTTCCTTTCCCGCGCCATGGAAAAGACCAGCCGGCGGATCTGGTCGCGCAGCGTTGCATCGAGCCTGGAAAAAGGCTCGTCGAGCAACAACGCGCGCGGCTGGCTGACCAGTACCCGTATCATCGCGACACGCGCTTTTTGACCGCCCGAGAGCGTTGCCGGGTCGCGGTCCTCATAGCCGTCCAGATCGACCTGGCGAAGTGCCTCGCGCACCGCCTGCCGGCGCGCCGCGCGCCCGCGCACCTCGGCTGGCAGAGCGAAGGCGATGTTGTCGCCGGTCGACAGATGCGGAAACAGCAACGGATCCTGGAACAGCAATCCCATGTGGCGACGATGAGCGGGAAGGCGGGTGACGTCCTCTCCGTCGACGAGAACCCGTCCCGTTCCTTGGAACGCCGGCGCCAGGAAACCCGCCGCATAGGCCAGCAGCGTCGATTTCCCGACCCCGGAGGGACCCATCACCGTCAGCACCTCGCCCGGTGCGATACGGCGGTCGAGCGCGATGAGCGGTGCATGATCCTTGTCGATTGCGACCTTGTCGAAGACAAGGCCCGGGGCCGTGCCGGGGCAGGTCATGTGGTGGTCCTCAGTGCCGCGCGGTTTCTGTAGAGCAGTGCCGGCAGCAGCGCGGCCAGCAGGAAGGCGACGAGCGGCAATGCCATTTGCAGCAGGGCATGCAGGGCGACCAGCCGCCGGTTGCCGCCGGCTGCCAGCGCCACCGCTTCCGTTGTCACTGTCGAGATCCTCCCGCCGCCGACAAGCAGTGTCGGCAGATACTGCGCCGCGGACACCGCGAAGCCGAGGGCGGCTGCCGTTGCGACGGCGCGTGCGACCATCGGCAGGCGAACCCGCCAGAAGACGCGGTCCGGTGAGGCGCCGAGGGCGGCGGCGATCTGCCCGTAGCGCGGATCGACTGCCCGCCACGGGTCGGACAGCGCCAGAAACACATAGGGCAGGATGAAGACCATGTGGGCGAGCCCCACGGCGAACAGCGTGTCGTGCAGGCCGACGCTCAGGAAGAGGACTTGCAGGCCAAAGAGAAAGGCGACCTGCGGCACGATCAGCGGCACGTAGAGAAGCGGCAAGGTCCGGTGCCGAAGGCTGCGGCCGGCGCGGACCTCGCCCTCCAGGCAGGCAAGAGCCAGAACAAGGGCGACGGCGACACAGGGAAGGCCGATGGTCAGCGTCGTCGCGACGGCGGAGCGCGCATCTCCCAGGTGGCGTGTCCATGTCGCCAGGGTGAGGCCACTCGGCAGGGCATCGGGAAAGCGCCAGGGACCGGCGACGGACCACAGGGCGAGCAGCGCCAGCCCGCCGAGGAGCGCGCCGAGCGCGATGACGACGCCGCCGCCGGCGACCACTGCAAGCGGCCGGTCGGCGGCGCTGCGCCCGCCACGGCGGATCCATCCGAGGCCGGCGCGGCGGACGAGGCGCTCGCCGGCGATCCAGGCAAGGATCGCGAACAGCGACAGGACGAGCTGGAGCAGCGCGCCGGCCGAGGCCATGAACCGGAGCGAAAGATCGGGGTCGTGCATCCAGCTGACGAGCCGCACGGCAAGTGGGGCCGGCGTGGTCGGGCCGAGGATGAGTGCCACGTCGACGACCGAGGTCGAATAGGCAATCACCGCGAACAGCGGCAGCCGGATCTGCGGATAGACGCGCGGCAGCACTGTCTTCGCCCAGCCGGCGATACGGGCATAGCCGAAGCTTGCGGCCACCTGCCGGGACCTCTCCGCGTCGGCCTGGGGGAGGGCGGCCAGGATCATCAGGAACAGGAAGGGCATCTCCTTCAGCGCCAGCCCGAACATCATGGCGATGCCGGCCGGATCGCCGAGAATGAGCAGGTCCGGAGGTCGCGCCGATCCGGTCGCCCAGGGCGACAGAAGCCGCACAAGAAAGCCCGAAGGGGCAATCAGGAAGGCAAGTCCGAAGGCGGCCGCGGCATGGGGAACGGCAAGAACTGGCGAAAGGGCGTTGCGCATCGCGGCGAAACCGCGGGTGCCCTCGAAAGCGGCGGTAAACGCCAGCGCCGTTGCCAGCGCCAGAAGGGTTGCACCAAGCCCGGTTCCGAGACTGAGCCGGGCCGACGTCAGCAATCCGGGCTCCCGGGCGAGCCGGTCGAAGGCCGCCAGCGAGAACTCTGCGCTCCCAAGTGCTGGAAAATAGCCGAAGGCGGGAAGCGCGGTCCCCGCAAGGCCGGCGGCGACCGGCCCGATCATCAGCGCCAGCGTGATCAGCGGCGCGCGGGCCAGCAGCGGACCGGCGCCGCGGGGCCGTGCAGGACCTTGCACCCGCGTCGTCACGGCGCGCGCCGCGACCGGCAAGGGCCGGAAGGTCTCACTGAACGCCGTAGCGGGCGATCCATGCGTGCTCGAGCTCCGTCATCCAGCTGGCGTGCGGCTCGTCGATCACCGGGCCGAGCTTGTCGGGAGAAAGGGTGGCGACGCCCAGGTCGAGCGCGTCGAAACGGGCCTTGTCATCCGCCGGCAGGCTGTCGAGGGCCAGCACGGTCGGGTCCCCCCAGATTGCCGGATCCTGCTTGCGGGCCTGAGCTTCGGGGCCAAGCAGGAAGTCGGCAAGCACCAGCGCGCCGGCCCTGGCGCTGGCGTTGTAGGGGATGGCCAGAAAGTGGGCGTTGCCGATGGTGCCGCCGTCGAGGACGAAGGTTCGCACCGTGTCGGGCAGTTCACCCGCAGCGATCGAGGCGGAGGCGCCGGAGGGATTGAAGGTAAAGGCGATGTCGATCTCGCCGTCGGCGAGCAACTGGCGCATCGCCGGCTGGTTCGCCGGGAAGGCCCGCCCCTGGCGCCAGAGGTTCGGGTGCAGCTTGTCGAGCCAGGCGAAGAGCGGTGCCGTGTCCTGCACGAAGCTTGCGGGATCCACGGGGCGGGAGAGCTTCGCCGGATCGTCGATGGTTGCGGCCAGTGCCTGTTTCAGGAATGTGGAGCCGTGGAAGTTGGGCGGTTGCGGATAGGTGAAGCTGCCGGGATGTTCCCTCACGTAGTCGGCAAGCGCCTCGAGCGTGCGCGGCGGCGTGTCGATGCGGGACGTGTCGTACATGAAGACGAGCTTGGCCATCCCCCACGGGCTTTCCAGCCCGTCGGTCGGCTCGGTGAAATCGGTCAGCACGGCGGGCTTGTCGGTGGTGTCGACATACTGCCAGTTCGGCAGCTTGGTCGCCCAGCCGGGCGTCATCAGCAGCCCCACCTTCTTGAGTGCGGTGAAGTTCTCGCCGTTGATCCAGACGAGGTCGACGGCGCCGCCGTCATCCTTTCCGGCAGCCTTCTCGGCGACGATGCGCGAGACCACCGAGGCGGTGTCGTCAACCTTCACCTGCTTGATGGTGATGCCGTGACGCGCGGAAAGCTGCTCACCCGCCCAGTCGATGAAGGCGTTGATCCTCGGCTCGCCGCCCCAGGCGTGGAAGTAGACCGTCTGTCCCTTCGCGGCCTCCAGAACGCCCTGCCAGTCGGTCGGGTCGGGCGTTGCGTCCGCCCGGGCGGGATGGCCGCAGAAAAGCGCGGACGCGAGACCGAGAGCGGCCACGGCAAGTGGCACGTGGAATGGCCGGGAGAGACGATGGATCATTGAGTTACCTTCCCCTTTTGCCTTGTCGTGCCGGATGGCGGGGACCCGGTCAAGACACGGCTTCGTGACGCGCGGTGAGCGAACCGCGTCCGCGCTCCAGCCGGTCACAGCGGCAGGATGTGCGTGTCCTTCACCACTTCCATCACGGCGTAGGTGTGGGTCTCGCGCACGCCGGGGAGATCGAGCACCGCGTCGGCGAGGAGCCGCCGATAGGCCGCCATGTCGGAGACCCGCGCCTTGACCAGATAGTCGAAACCGCCGGCCACCATGTGGCATTCCAGAACCTGCGGAACGTGCTTCACCGCTTCGGCAAACGTGTCGAAGACATCCGGAGTGGTCCGGTCGAGCTTTACCTCGATGAAGACCAGCAGCGACTGGCCCAGCCGGTCTGGATCGAGCTCGGCGGAGAAGCGCAGGATGTAGCCCTCCCGCATCAGGCGCTTCATCCGCTCGGCGGTCGCCGTCGGCGAGAGATTCACGCGCGCGGCAAGGTCGGTGGTGGTGATGCGTCCGTCCTCCTGCAGCACATCCAGGATGCGCCGGTCGGTGCGATCTAGGTCCGTGGAAATCACGGAATTTTGTCTTTCTGTCGAGGTTTTCACGGATAATGCATCCATCTTTCGTGAGAATGCCGGAAGGCTAGCGAATATACTTGGAAAAATCTCGTGAATTTGCCGCGCAGCCTGTCCGCCTTACATTTCATGGCAGGGGCAGGGCGGGCAGACCGGGC
The DNA here is from genome assembly GCF_054880955.1 of Stappia sp. ICDLI1TA098. Lineage (NCBI taxonomy): Bacteria > Pseudomonadati > Pseudomonadota > Alphaproteobacteria > Hyphomicrobiales > Stappiaceae > Stappia > Stappia sp. ICDLI1TA098. The sequence continues at coordinate 510,267 of NZ_JBTZBT010000002.1, read as the reverse complement.
TGACGGACGGACCAGAACAAGGCCCGGCGGCGGCCGCGATCACCTTCGACGACCGGGGAGTTTTCCGCATGAGCCTGTCCATGGACCGCCAGCCAGCAACGACGTCCGGAGCGGACATCGCGCCCTTCCGCGCCGCCTTCGCGCCTTCCGACGAGGCATCGGTGCGCCGCCTGCTCGGGCGGCTCGAGTTCGACGCCACGACCGAGGCCCGGGTCGACGATCTCACCACCGGCTATATCCACTCGATCCGTTCGGCGATCGGCGGGCTTGGCGGCGTCGAGGACTTCCTGCGCGAATACGGACTGTCGACGCGCGAGGGTCTGGCGCTGATGGTGCTTGCCGAAGCCCTTCTGCGCGTTCCGGATGCGGCAACCGCCGACAAGCTGATCGAGGACAAGCTCGCCGCCGCCCGTTTCGACGAAAGCCAGGCGGGGCCGTCCGACACCTGGCTTGTCTCCGCTTCCTCCTGGGCGCTCGGGGTCACCTCGCGGCTGATCCATCCGGGCGAGGAGCCGAACACGATCCTCGCGTCGCTCGTGAAGCGCATGGGCATGCCGGCCGTACGCGGAGCGACGCGGCAGGCGATGCGCGTGCTCGGCCATCAGTTCGTGCTCGGCGAGACCATCAAGAACGCGTTGTCGCGCGCCAAGTCTCAGGAGGCCAAGGGCTATCGCTATTCCTACGACATGCTCGGCGAGGGCGCACGCACGGCCGAGGACGCGGAACGCTACTTCCGTTCCTACGCCGACGCGATCGATGCCATCGGCAAGGGGGCTGGCTCGAAAGACCTGCCCGACCGGCCGGGCATCTCGGTGAAGCTCTCCGCGCTCCACCCACGCTATGAGGCGGTGAAGGGCGCGCGGGCGCGGGACGAGCTTGCTCCCCGCCTGCTCGTGCTGGCGCAGAAGGCGAAAAAATACGACCTGAACTTCACCGTCGACGCCGAGGAGGCCGACCGGCTGGAGATCTCGCTCGACGTCATCGCCGTTGTCGCCGCGGACCCCTCGCTGGCGGGCTGGGAAGGCTTCGGCCTGGCCATCCAGGCCTATCAGAAGCGGGCGCTCGAGACCGTCGAGTGGATCATCGAGCTTGCGCGCAAGCTCGACCGTCGCTTCATGGTGCGTCTCGTCAAGGGCGCCTACTGGGATACCGAGATCAAGCGGGCGCAGGAGCGTGGGCTTGCGGACTTCCCCGTCTTTACCCGCAAGGCGGCGACGGATCTCTCCTATCTCGCCTGCGCACGAGCGATGCTTGGCGCGCGTGACTGCCTCTACCCGCAGTTCGCCACCCACAACGCGCTCACCGTGGCCGAGGTTATCGCGCTGGCTGGGAACCAGGGCGGCTTCGAGTTCCAGCGCCTGCACGGCATGGGCGAGAGCCTCTACAAGGCGGTAACCGAACGCGACGGCCACCCCTGTCGGATCTATGCGCCGGTTGGCGGTCATCGCGATCTTCTTGCCTATCTGGTGCGCCGCCTGCTGGAAAACGGCGCGAACTCCTCGTTCGTGTCCGCCGTTGGTGATGCCTCCGTGCCGATCTCCAGGCTCCTTGCCCGTCCGCAGGACATGCTCGCCGGCGGCACCCGGGCACGCAACCGCAAGATCCCGCTCCCCGGCGCTCTCTACGGCGAAAGCCGGGTGAACTCGAAGGGGCTCGAGTTCGGGTATTCCGCCGACCGGCTGGCGCTCGTCGAGGCGCTGGAAAAAGCCCCGGCGACGGCCGGCGACGCCGCACCGCTTTACCCAGCGGCGCGGGCGGACGCGGGATCGCTGCGCGATGTGGTCTCCCCGGTGGACGGCAGCACCCGGGTTGGGCGCGTGCGCGAGGCAACGGTGGCGGAGGTGCCGGCGATGTTCGACGCCGCCGCCAGGGGGTTCGCGCGCTGGTCGCGGACACCGGTCGACGTGCGCGCGGCCGCCATCTCGAAACTGGGTGACCTGCTGGAACGCGAGAGCCCGCGCCTGATGGCGCTGCTTGCGCGCGAGGCGGGCAAGACCTTGCCGGACGGCCTTGCCGAGGTGCGCGAGGCGGTCGACTTCTGCCGCTACTATTCCGCCGAGGCGATGAAGCTCTTTGGCGAGGGCATGCTCATGCCGGGGCCGACGGGCGAGGAAAACCGCTACCGGTTGCGCGGGCGCGGGGTCTTCGTCTGCGTCTCGCCCTGGAATTTCCCGCTCGCCATCTTCCTGGGACAGGTGACCGCGGCACTGCTTGCCGGAAACGCGGTGATCGCCAAGCCGGCGGACCAGACGCCGTTGATCGCTCATGAGGCGGCGAAACTGCTTCGCGAAGCGGGCGTGCCGGAGGACGTGTTCCTGCTCGCCCCCGGCGGCCGCGAGCTTGGAGCCGCCCTCGTCGCCGAGCCCCGGGTCGCCGGCGTCGCCTTCACCGGCTCGACGGCGACCGCCTGGGCGATCAACCGCGCGCTGGCCGAGAAGCGCGGCCCCATCGTGCCGCTCATCGCCGAGACCGGCGGCATCAACGCCATGCTGGTGGATGCGACCGCGCTGCCCGAGCAGGTCTGCGATGACGTGATGATGTCGGCCTTCCGCTCGGCCGGCCAGCGCTGCTCGGCGCTGCGTCTGCTCTATCTGCAGGAGGATGTCGCCGACAAGCACCTGGAAATGCTGAAGGGCGCGGCAAGCGAACTGTCGCTAGGTGATCCCATTGATCCGGCGACCGACATCGGCCCGGTCATTGATGTCGCCGCACGCGACAGGCTGCGTGCGCATCTCGATGCCATGCGGGCGTCGCAGAAGGTGGTCTACGCCGGGCCGGCGCCGGGCGGGCGGTTCGCCGGTGGCACCTGGCTGGCCCCGCATATCGTGGAGCTCGACCGCCCGGACGCGCTGGAAAGCGAGACCTTCGGCCCGATCCTGCATGTGGTGCGCTACAAGGCGAGCGATCTGCCGAAGATGCTCGAGACCATCGCCGCGACCGGCTACGGGCTGACGCTCGGCGTTCACAGCCGCATCGACGCGATGGTGGCGAAGGTGGTCGACCGGCTGTCCGTCGGCAACGTCTATGTCAACCGCAACACCATCGGCGCCGTGGTCGGCACCCAGCCCTTCGGCGGATCCGGGCTTTCCGGCACCGGTCCCAAGGCGGGCGGACCGGCCTACCTCGGCCGTTTCGCGCTGGAACAGGTGGTCTCCATCAACACCGCAGCCGCCGGCGGCAATGCCAGCCTCATCGCCATGGCCGAGGAGGAGTGAGCAGCGGCTACTGTCCGCGCGGCTTGGCGCGGGCAGTGGGCGGAGCGGTGAGCGGGTCTTCTGGCCAGGGATGTCTGGGGTAGCGCCCCTTCATTTCCGTGCGCACCGCGGTCCAGGAACCGCGCCAGAAACCCGGCAGGTCGCGGGTGAGCTGGATCGGCCGGTGAGCCGGGGACAGAAGCTCCAGAAGCAGCGGCACCTTGCCGCCGGCGATTGCCGGATGCCGGTCGAGGCCGAAGAGTTCCTGCACCCGGACCGGCAGCGCCGGTCCCTCGTTGCGGTCATAGTCGATTGGCACCCGGGAGCCTGACGGCGCGTCGAAATGGGTCGGCAGCAGCCGGTCGAGATCCGCGAGCCGGTACTGCGGGAGAAGCCCTGCCAGCGCCGCGCCGAGCACCTCCGGGTCGATCTCGGCCGCATTCCTCAGCCCCGCCAGATAGGGCTCGAGCCAATCCTCCAGGGTCCCGCAAAGCGTTGTGTCCGAGAGGTCAGGCCAGGCGGCGGCGTCATCGGCACCAAGCAGCGCGCGCAGCGTCGTCACGCGGGCGCGAAGCGCGGCCTGCGCCTTCGACCAGGCAAGTCTGTCGACCCCGCGTTTGCGGACGTGGGCAACAAGCGCGCGCGCGACCGCTTCCGGGGCAGGCGAGGGCTCTGCTGTCTCGGCAAGCACAAGCCGGTCCAGCCGGGTGACCCGCCGTGCCCGCACCTTGCCTTCGCCATCGCAGGAAACCTCTGTTCCATTCTCGATATGAGCGTCGAAAAGTTCCTCGATCTCCGAGCGCGCGATCGGCGCGGCGAGCAGGATGCGTCCGCGCGCCGCCGTCCCCTGCACCTCGGCGATAGCCAGAAAGGGCTCGCGGGCGAGCGCGTCGCTCTCCTCCAGGCGCGCGCCACGGCCATTCGCCATGCGGAAGCCGCCGCGTCCGTCCTGAGCCTGTGCCACCCGGTCGGGATAGGCGAGCGCCAGCACCCGGCCCGCCGCTTCGTCGCCGGTCGAGCCCGGGGCGATGTCGGCCATCTCGCGCCAGCGCGCGGCAAGACCGGCGGCCGCCTTCGACCTCGGGTCGCGGGCTCGGCGGAAGTCGGCAAGGCGTGCGCGCAGGTCGCTGGACCGTCCCCCGAGGCCCGTCTCGGACAGGAGCGCTGCGATTTCGCTGGCAAGGCGGCCCGCGTCATGCTCGCCCGCCGCAATCAGCATGTGGGCGAGGCGCGGCGCGAGCGGGAGCCGCATCATCCGCTGGCCGGTCTGCGTCAGGTGCCCGTTGCCGTCGAGTGCATCCAGGTCCCGCAGCAGCGAACAGGCCTCCTGCCAGGCCGCCTGCGGAGGCGGATCGAGGAAGCCGAGCGCAGAGGGATCGGTGACGCCCCAGGAGGCGAGGTCGAGAACGAGGCGGGAAAGATCGGCTTCCAGGATCTCCGGCCGGTCGGCCGCCGCGAGCGACGCTGTCTGGCCCTCGTCCCAGAGCCGGTAGCAGATGCCGGGTTCCGTTCGCCCCGCGCGCCCGCGTCGCTGGTCGGCCGAGGCGCGCGAAACGCGCACGGTCTCAAGCCGGGTCAGGCCTGTGCCCGGCTCGTACACGGGAACGCGGGCAAGTCCGCTGTCGATGACCACCCGCACGCCCTCGATGGTGAGGGAGGTCTGTGCGATCGCGGTGGCGAGCACCACCTTGCGGCGTCCCGGCGCGGCCGGGCGGATCGCCGCGCTCTGCGCCTTGCCGTCCATGGCGCCGAACAGCGGCGCAAGATCGGTGTCGGCGGGCAGGCGGTCCTCCAGCCGTTCCGCGCAACGCCGTATCTCGCCCTGGCCCGGCAGGAAGGCAAGGAGGGAGCCGGCTTCCTCGCCAAGCGCCCGGCGGATGGCAGTTGCCATCTGATCTGCGGCATGGGCCTGCGGATCGCGGCCGAGATAGCGGGTTTCGACGGGGAAGGTCCGGCCCGGGCAGGCAATCACGGGTGCGTCGCCGAGCAGGCGGGAAACGGCCCCTGCGTCGAGGGTCGCCGACATGGGCAGGATGCGCAGGTCCGGACGCAACGCGCCCTGGCTGTCGAGCGCCAGGGCGAGGCCGAGGTCGCCTTCGAGAGAGCGTTCGTGGAACTCGTCGAAGATCACGCAGGCGATGCCGGACAACTCCGGGTCGTCCAGGATCATGCGGGTGAAGACACCCTCGGTGACGATCTCGATCCGAGTGCGGGCCGACACGCGCGTTTCCATGCGCACGCGCAGACCGATGGTGCCGCCGACCTGCTCGCCGAGGTGCGATGCCATGCGGGCGGCTGCCGCGCGTGCCGCCAGCCGCCGGGGTTCCAGCAGCACGATGCGGTTGTCACCCCGCCAGGCGGCATCAAGGAGGCAGAGAGGCACGACGGTCGTCTTGCCGGCGCCGGGTTCGGCGACGAGCACGGCGGCGTTCCGCGCCTCGAGTGTTGCGAGGAGGTCTGGCAGCGCCGCGTCGATCGGCAGTCCCGAGACCCGGGTGACCGGGCCGGCGGTCATTCGTCCGGGCCGCCGGCCTCGGCCGTCCAGGAGCGGCCGGCAAGCTCGACGGCGAAGAGCGTCGGCATTCGGGCGAAGGCGGTGAGGCCCTCGAGCGCGGGCTGCTCGTGGCGAATGAGGAAGGTGGGAATGGTCTTCATCAGTCCGGCGTGTGGGGCCTTGGCCTCGAAGGAGGTGCGAAACGCGGGATGCGCCAGATAGGTCTCGATGTGCTTCGCGATGCCGCCCCCCAGAAACACGCCGCCGCGGGCGAGGAAGGTGATGGCGAAGTCTCCAGCGACCCGACCGAGCGCGCGCACGAAGGCGTCCATGGTGCGCAGGCCGACCTCGTCGCCCGCGTCGGCAGCCAGCGTCACGTCGCGGGGTTCCGCGAAGCGTCTGTCGAGGCCGGCCTCGCTGGCGACGGCCCGGGCAAGGTGCAAGAGACCGCTGCCGCTGATGATCCGCTCGGCGCTGACGCGCCCGCCAATCCGCTCGATGTGCGGCCAGATCCGGTAATCGCTCTCGGAAACGGGGCCGAGTTCCACATGCCCGCCCTCGCCGGGGATGGGCACCCAGGTGTCGCTGGCATGAACCATGGCGGCGACGCCGAGGCCGGTGCCTGGGCCGAGCACGACCCTGGCGCCCTTGGCAAGCGCCTTGCCGCCGCCGATCTGGTGGACGGCATCGTCGGCAAGGCCCGGCAGCGCAAGCGCCTGGGCTTCGAAGTCGTTGAGCACGACAAGCCGTTCAAGGCCGAACTCGGCGCAAAGCCCGCGCGGTTCGATGACCCAGTCGGCGTTGGTGAGCGAGATCCTCTCTCCCGTGACCGGACCGGCCGCCGCGATCACCGCCGTGCGCGGCATTACCGAGGTGTGGTCGAGCACGGCCGCCCGGGCGGCTTGTGAAAGGTCCGGGTAGTCGGCGGTTGCGACCGACCCGAAGACGCGCGATTGCGCGTGGGCGTCCGAGATAATGGCGAAACGCGCATTGGTGCCGCCGATGTCGGCGACCAGCACGGGAAAGGGGAAATGACGAAGCGAGGGGGCGCTCTCGAGCCTGGCAGGGATACTCATGTCGTCTGCAACTGGATTTCGGGCGTTCGGGACGTTGTCGCCAGACCAGCAAGGCGGGCGCTGCGCAGCAGGATGTCGGCGGTGGCCCGGTTCAGCGCCATGGGGATGTTGTAGACCAGAGCAAGCCGCATCAGGGCTTTCACGTCGACGTCATGGGGCATCGGCGACAGCGGGTCGACCAGGAAGATCATGCCCTGGAGCCGGCCTTCCGCGATCATCGCGCCGATCTGCTGGTCACCACCGAGCGGGCCGCTCTTCAGGCGGGTCACGTCCAGTTCAGGGCAGGCCTCGATGATGCGCCCGCCGGTGGTTCCGGTGGCGAACAGGCGGTAGGCCCGCAGTTTATCATAATGGGCGCGCGCGAAGGTGACCATGTCGTCCTTCTTTGCGTCATGGGCTATCAGCGCGAGCGCCGGTTTCACTGCCTGGTCTGACTGAGTCACGGGGCATTCCTGCTCATGGGGCCTGGCTTTTGGCCAGGAGCCCTGGTCGTCGAGCCATCGGGTGCGGTCTCCGCTCGCGGGAGCATGGCCGACCGCCCGGCGGGGCTCCCCCAAGAATTACCCGTTTCCGGAGCGTGTTGGAACCCGTCCCGGTGTCTGTGCCGTGGTGGCCCGTCGCGCGGCGTGGCCTTGCCTCAGTCATAGAGGCTGCAATTGACCGGCTTGCGGCCGGCCGCACGTATCACCTGCGGCTGCGTTGGCACGAGACCGGCGATCTCCAGAACCAGCTTCATGCGGATCGCGTCCGCGAACTGTCCCTTGGAGCGGACGGGTATGAAGAAATGCCCCGGGCCGCCGATGACGCAGTCCTCATAATAGTTGTCGATGTTCATCATCGACTGCCAGGTGTCCTTGTCGGATTTCATCATCAGCGGCAGGCCGTTGATGGTGATGCCGGCGGAAACCGTCCGGTCGCGGATGGCGGTGACAGCGCCGCCCTGATTGTTCGGCCCGTCGCCGGAAATATCGATGACCTTGCGCAGGCCCTCGTAGCTGTTGCTCCCGACCATGAGCGTCGCCTGGGCGAGTGCGGAGGAGATGGAGGTCCGCTGTCGGTGGTTGAGTGGCGCCTCGGCGATCTTGGTGGCGAAGGCGGCGGCCGTCGACGCGTCGCTGATCACCGACCAGTCGGCGACGACGAACTGCTCGCCGGTGCCGCCCCACTCCATGTAGGCGACGGCGATGCGTCCGGTCGGGCCGTAGCGGATGGCGTCGAGCACCTGCGGCGAGGTCAGCGCCGCGACGTAGCCGGCACGCTGCACCTCCTGCTCGTCCACGTCCATCGACTGGGAGATGTCGACGGCAAGGACGAGTTCGACGTCGACCTCGCGGTCGGGGGCATAGCCATAGCCCACAACCGGCGGGGTGCCTGCGGCGAGCGCTTTGTTGCCGGATGCGGCAGCGCCGCCGAGCGCGATGGCGGCGGCGAGGCCCAGAGACTTGAAAATCGCCGGTGGGGTCTTGCCGCGCCGACTGATGGGGACTGACACGCACATGGTCGAACTCCTTCAACCGATTGAAGGGCTCCTGCCTTGTCAGACGCTTCTCTTCCCAGTCCCCTCCCGCCTTATCTTCCTGCCGTCCCGGTTGGGCACCGCGCCCGCGCCAAGAACGACTGGTCTGGCGACAGTGAAAATCAGCAAGAGGCATGCCAGTTGCGGGCGAGCCTGAGTGAGTGAGATGTCTTTCGGACGCTACGTCATCAATTAAAATAAGCGCACTAATTGCGTTTTCTGATACCCGTGTCAGATCAGCCGGTTAAGGAGTGTGCCCTGGCGTGGCCTGCGCGGCGGACGTGGCCGGAGCGCGGTGGCGCTCTGCCTGCTGTTTGTGCGCAATCGAGTGTTGTGCCCGCGAAGACGGCAGATGTTGCCGGGTGGTCGGCAAAATTTGCCGGGTGATGCGATTTCTTGCCGGGAACGCGGCGTAAACAGGCTTGACCTTGCGGGGCCGCTCATGCAGTCTGAATGAAAGAAACCGCAAAGGTTGAAGAATTTTTCGGGCTGGCCGGCTGATCTTCCTCCTCTGGCGGGAGTGCCGGTGCATGCGGCAGCCGGGGCTGCCCGATGGCGAGGGGACGGCACTTCATGCCTCAGGTCGACTGGACCACCGACATGGCCATCCGCGCCGCCTGGATGTCGTTCGTTGGCGGCGCGACGCAGGGTGAGATCGCCACGCGGCTCGGAATTTCGACGGCCAAGGTTCACCGCCTGATCGCCCATGCCCAACGCACCGGCCTCGTCCGCTTCCAGATCGTCGGTCGCCCGGCGGATTGCCTCGCGGTCGAGGCGGACCTGGTTACCGAGCACAAGCTCGCGTCCTGCCTGATCGCTCCCGACATCGGCGGGACGGAGGACGATGGCGACATTCGCTCCATCGCAGAGGTTGCCGGGCCGCATCTTGCGAGCCTGCTCGGCGCGCCGACGGTCTCCCAGGTCGGCGTCGGCATGGGGCGCACGCTTCGCGCGGCGGTCGAGCGCATGCCGCGTGTCCTGCGTCCGGATCTGTCCATCGTCTCCATTTCTGGTTCGCTGACGCGCAAACTGTCGGCCAATCCCTTCGACGTGGTGCAGCAACTTGCCGAGCGCACCGGCGGCGAGGGCTATTATCTTCCCGTGCCTTATCTCGCCGACAGCGTCGGCGAGCGCGACATGTTCCTCGGCCAGCGCAGCGTGCAGGCGTTGCTTGAGCGCGCACGCAAGTCGGACCTTTTCGTCATCGGCATCGGCTCCGTCGAGGATGATGGCCACCTGATCCGCCGTGACCTGATCTCGCGCGACGAGCAGCGCGATCTCATCGCCTCGGGGGCCGTGTGCGATCTGATGGGCCGCTTCATCGACAGCACGGGGCGGCTGGTATCGGCGAAGCTCGGAGACAAGGCCGTCGGCCTTCCTTTCGAGGCTGTCAGCGGCGCGCGGGTGGTCGCGCTCGCCGGCGGTCTCGGCAAGCTCGAGGCGACCCGCGCGGCCCTGCGCTCGGGCCTCGTGACCGACCTGATCGTCGATGAAAGTCTGGGCCGGGCTCTTGCGGCCGCCGGCAGAACAGGACAGGCGCGCTCGGCATGATGCCGAAGCGGCCGCATAGGTGGAGGTGAATGCAGTGTTGAAACGGATCATGCTCGGCGTCGCGGCTGCGACGCTTCTTGCGGGAACGGCGATGGCTGAGGATTTCGCACCGGCGGTCGTCTATGACCTCGGCGGCAAGTTCGACAAGTCCTTCAACGAGGCGGCGTATGTCGGCGCCCAGAAGTACAAGGCCGACACCGGCACGAACTATCGCGATTTCGAGATCCAGAACGACAGCCAGCGCGAACAGGCGCTGCGCAACTTCGCCCGTCGCGGCTCCAACCCTGTGGTCGCCATCGGCTTTTCCTATGAGGGTGCGCTGAAGAAGGTCGCCCAGGAGTTTCCGGACACCAAGTTCGCCATCGTCGACATGGTGGTCGACCTGCCGAACGTCCGTTCGATCGTCTTCAAGGAGCAGGAAGGCTCCTACATCGTCGGGCTTCTCGCGGCGATGGCCTCGAAGACCGGCAAGGTCGGCTTCGTAGGCGGCATGGACGTGCCGCTTATCCGCAAGTTCGCCTGCGGCTACAAGCAGGGTGTGATGGAGACCAACCCGCAGGCGACGGTGTTCCAGAACATGACCGGCAACACCGGGGCAGCCTGGACCGACCCGATCAAGGGTGGCGAACTGGCGAAGTCGCAGATGGACCGCGGCGCGGATGTGATCTTCCACGCCGCCGGGGGCACCGGTCTTGGCGTTCTGCAGGCGGTGGCCGACGAGGGCAAGCTTGGCATCGGCGTCGACAGCAACCAGAACGGCCTGCACCCGGGGCATGTGCTGACCTCGATGCTGAAGCGCGTCGATACCGCGATCTACACCACTTTCGAGGACGCACGCACCGGCAACTGGACCTCGGGCATCTACTCGCTTGGCCTCAAGGAGAATGGCGTCGACTGGGCCCTGGACGACAATAACAAGGACCTGATCACGCCCGAGATGAAGGACGCGGTCGAGAAGGCCAAGGCCGACATCATCGCCGGCACGGTCAAGGTGCACGACTACAACTCCACCGACAGCTGCCCGTTCTGAGGCCGCGTACGGGCGGCGGCGCAACAGCCGTCGCCCGTCTGATCGAGGCCGGTCGCGCCTGGGCGGCCGGGGAGGCGTGATGACCCGATATCTTTCGAAACAGACGCCTCGTCGCTTGCCCCTTCAGGGTCTGCGGACACTGGCCGCCCTGCTCTTTTCCGCCACCGCCGCCATGGCCGAGCCGGCGCTCGTCTATTCGGTCGGCGGCAAGTTCGACGGCTCCTTCAACGAGAGCGCCTATCGCGGCGCGGAGCGCTTTGCGAAAGAGACCGGCGGGCGGTATCGCGAGTTCGAGATCGCACGTGACGCTGACAGCCTCCAGGCGCTCAGACGGTTCGCCCAGCGCGGCGAGTTTCCCATCGTCGCCATCGGCTTCAACCAGGCAAGCGCCGTCGCGGCTGCGGCGAAGAGCTTTCCCGATGCGTCTTTCTCCATCGTCGACATGGTGGTCGACGCGCCGAACGTGCGCTCCGTTATCTTCCGCGAGCATGAAGGCTCCTACATCGCCGGACTTCTCGCGGCGATGGCGTCGAAGACCGGCACCATCGGCTTCGTCGGCGGCATGGACATTCCCATCATCCGCCGGTTCCTGTGCGGCTACCGTCAGGGCGCTGCCGCCGTCTCGCCGCACGTTCGCGTGCTTTACAACATGGCCGGTGACACCCCGGCGGCCTTCGCCGATCCCGCGCGTGGGGCGGAACTCGCCCGCTCCCAGATCTCGCGAGGCGCGGATGTGATCATCCAGGCGGCCGGCGGCACCGGTATCGGCGTGCTGCAGGCTGCCGCCGATGCGGGCGTGCTCGGCATCGGCACCGACAGCAATCAGAATGGCCTGCATCCAGGGCATGTGCTGACCTCGATCCGCAAGCGCGTCGACATGGCCGTCCTCGCCAACTTCATGGATGCGCGGGAGGGGCGCTGGACCCCGGGCATCGAGGAACTGGGCCTGAAGGAGGGGGGCGTCGACTGGGTGCTCGACGACGACAATCGTGCGCTCGTCAGCGACGAAATGGAAAAGGCGGCGCGCGCGGCGGAAGCCGCCATCGCCGACGGCCGCGTTGTGGTGCACGATGTGGCGACGCAAGGGGAGTGCCCGCTATGACCGAGACGCTCGCCATCGAGCTTGTCGGCATCGACAAGAGTTTCGGCGCTGTCCACGCCAACAAGGACATCAACCTGAAGATCCGCAAGGGATCGATCCACGGCATCGTTGGCGAGAACGGGGCCGGCAAGTCGACGCTGATGTCGATCCTCTACGGCTTCTATCATGCCGACGCCGGCGAAATTCGCATCGACGGCGAGGCGGTGTCGCTATCCAGCAGTCAGGCCGCCATCGCCAAGGGAATCGGCATGGTGCACCAGCACTTCATGCTGGTGCAGAACTTTACCGTGCTGGAGAACGTCATCCTGGGCGCTGAGGGCGGCGCGCTTCTGGGGGCTGGCGTGGCGCGCGCGCGCGCCGAATTGAAGCGGCTTGCCGACGACTATGACCTCAAGGTCGATCCGGATGCGGTGACCGAGGACCTGCCCGTCGGCCTTCAGCAGCGGGTGGAAATCCTCAAGGCGCTTTTCCGCGGTGCCGACGTTCTCATTCTCGACGAACCGACAGGCGTTCTGACCCCGGCCGAGGCCGACCATCTCTTCCGCATCCTCAAGGTGCTGCGGGACGAGGGCAAGACGGTGCTCCTCATCACCCACAAGCTGCGCGAGATCATGGCCGTGACCGACGAGGTGTCGGTCATGCGGCGCGGAGAGATCGTTGCCACGCGCGAGACGTCAAAGACCTCCATGGGTGAACTGGCCGAACTGATGGTTGGCCGCAGGGTGCTGCTGGAAGTGGAGAAGCGTCCGGCCGAGCCGGGACGCCCGGTGTTGGTCGTCGATCGGCTGACGGTGCGCGACGGGCGCGGCGTCGATGTGGTGAAGGACGTCTCGCTGTCCGTGCGCGCCGGCGAAATCGTCGGCATCGCGGGCGTTTCCGGCAATGGTCAGTCGGAGTTGCTCGAGGCGGTGGCCGGCATCCGCAAGGCGCTTTCGGGGCGCGTAACGGTCGACGGAACGACCGTCGACCTTGCCGCGCGCGAGCCGGATGCGGCGGAAATGCGCGGGCTTGGCCTTGCCCATGTGCCCGAGGACCGTCACCGCATGGGGCTCGTCACCCGCTTCTTTGAATATGAGAACGCCATTCTCGGCTATCACCGCGACCGGGCCTTCGGGCCTGGCGCGATGCTCGACGTGGAGGCAGCGCGCGCGCATGCTCGCGCCGAGATCGAGAAATACGACATCCGCCCGCCGGACTGCATGCTGAAGACCGCCAATTTCTCCGGCGGCAACCAGCAGAAGATCGTGCTTGCCCGCGAGATCGAGCGCGATCCGGCGGTGCTGCTCGTCGGTCAGCCGACCCGTGGCGTCGACATTGGCGCCATCGAGTTCATTCACAAGCGGCTTGTCGCGCTGCGCGACGCCGGCAAGGCGGTGCTGCTGGTGTCTGTCGAACTTGACGAGATCCGGGCGCTCGCTGACCGCGTGCTGGTCATGTTCGACGGGCGCATCGTCGGCGAAAGGTCGCCGGAAGCGGAAGAAGGCGAGCTCGGCATGCTGATGGCCGGGGCGAGCCAGGAGGCAGCGGAATGAACGCGGGAAACCTTCCGCGCTGGGTCGACTTCGTTCTCATCCCAGCGCTCAACGTGGCCGCAGCCTTCATCGTCTCGGGACTGGTTGTCCTGCTGATCGGAGAAAATCCGATCGAGGCGGTCAAGATCCTTGTGTGGGGGGCTTTCGGCTGGAACGAGGGCATCGGTTTCACGCTGTTCTACGCCACCAACTTCATCTTCACCGGACTTGCCGTTGCCATCGCGTTCCACGGCGGACTGTTCAACATCGGCGGCGAGGGGCAGGCCTACCTCGGCGGCCTCGGTGTCGCGTTGGCCTGCCTTGCCCTCGACCGCTATGTTCCCTGGTGGGTGACGCTGCCATTTGCCGTGGCGGGTGCGGCTGCCGCCGGCGCGCTCTGGGCGCTGGTTCCGGCGGTGCTGCAGGCCCGGCGCGGCAGCCATGTGGTCATCACCACCATCATGTTCAATTTTATCGCCGCATCGCTGATGGTCTACCTGCTCGTCAACGTCATGGCGCGGCCGGCCTCGATGCAGCCGGAAACCCGCACCTTCGAGGCCGGCGGGCGGCTGCCGCTGCTTCAGGACGTGATCCCGGGCGCGGATTTCGGCTCCGCGCCGGTCAACATCACCTTCATCATCGCGCTTGTTGCCTGCCTGCTCTGCTGGGTGCTGATCTGGCGCACACGGCTCGGCTACGAGATCCGTACCTTCGGCGCGAGCCCGACGGCGGCCGCCTATGCCGGCATTTCGGGGGAACGGATCACGGTGATCACCATGTTGATCTCCGGCGGTCTTGCCGGGCTGATGGCGGTGAACGAGATCATGGGGTCGCAGCACCGACTGCTGATCGAATTCGTCTCCGGTTACGGCTTTGTCGGCATCGCGGTTGCGCTTATGGGACGCGCCCATCCGGTTGGCATCGTGCTGGCGGCGGTCCTCTTCGGCATGCTCTATCAGGGCGGGGCCGAGCTTGCCTTCGAAATGCCGGCCATCACGCGCGACATGATCGTGGTGATCCAGGGGCTGGTGATCCTCTTCGCGGGGGCGCTTGAGCACATGTTCCGGCCAGCGCTCGTCAGGATCTTCGGCGTGTTGTCGCAACCATCGGCAAAGACGGCGTGAGGGCGGAACCATGTTCGAAACGGTGATCCTCGTCCTCGACAGCACGGTGCGCCTCGCAACGCCCTTGCTGCTTGCCGCCCTTGCCGGGCTGTTTTCCGAACGCTCCGGCGTGTTCGACATCGGTCTGGAAGGAAAGATGCTCGGCGCCGCCTTCGCCGCCGGCGCCGCCGCCGGGGTCACCGGGTCAGCCTGGCTCGGGCTTCTGGCGGGCGTTGGCGTCTCGATCGGCCTCGCCCTTGTCCACGGTTTCGCCTGCATCACCAACCGCGGCAACCAGATCGTCTCCGGCGTTGCGATCAACTTTCTGGCGATGGGACTGACGGCACTGCTGGGGCAGGCGTGGTTCAGCCAGGGTGGGCGCACGCCGCCGCTCGGCGGCGGCGGCCGGTTCCGCGACATCACGCTGCCGTTCGCCGAGGAGCTGCGCGATGTGCCGGTGATCGGAGGCGTCTATTCCGAACTCCTGTCCGGTCACAACATCCTCGTCTACGCTGCCTTCGTGGCCGTGCCGCTGTCGTGGTGGATCCTTTTTCGCACCCGCTTCGGACTGCGGCTGCGCGCGGTCGGCGAAAACCCGGCCGCCGTTGACACGGCCGGCATTTCGGTCGCCTGGCTGCGATACCGGGCGGTGATCTGCACCGGCATCCTTTGCGGTTTCGCCGGAGCCTATCTGTCGATTGCCCAGTCAGCCGGCTTCATCAAGGACATGACCGCGGGCAAGGGCTTCATCGCGCTGGCCGCGCTCATCTTCGCCAAGTGGAAGCCGCTGCCCGTGATGTTCGCCTGCCTGCTTTTCGGCTTCCTCGACGCGGCGGCGATCCGGCTTCAGGGACAGCAGCTTCCGGTTATCGGAGAGGTTCCGGTACAGGCGATACAGGCACTGCCCTATATCCTCACCGTGGTGCTGCTCGCCGGGTTCATCGGCAAGGCCGTGCCGCCGCGGGCCGGAGGCACGGCTTATGTGAAGGAGAGGACATGACGGATATCGCAAGGCTGTTCGAGGAAGCCAAGGCGGCGCGCGCCAACGCCCATGCTCCCTACTCGAGCTTTGCCGTCGGCGCGGCGGTGCGTTCGGCAAGCGGCAGGATCTATTCCGGCTGCAATGTTGAAAACGCCAGCTTCCCTGAAGGCTGGTGCGCGGAGACGACAGCGCTTGGCAAGATGGTCGCGGCCGAAGGAAAAGCCTCGGTTGTCGAGGTTCTCGTCATGGCCGACGCGGCCCTTTGCACGCCCTGTGGCGGCTGCCGCCAGCGTCTTGCCGAATTCGCTGGCGATGATACGCCGGTTCACATCTGCGACACGCGTGGCGTGCGCGCGACATTCACGCTCGGCGAACTCCTGCCGCACAGGTTCGTGCTGCATGAGGCGACGTCGGGCGAGAACCGAAAGGAAACTTCGTGAGTGGATACGGCTCGGAATGCGCATCGATCGTGCGGGCCGCGCGGCCGGGCGACTATCGCATCGGCATGGTGCTCGGGTCGGGGCTCGGCGCGCTGGCCGATGACATCGAGGACGCGGTGCGGGTGCCCTACACCCGCCTGACCGGCTTTCCGATCTCCACCGTCTCATCACATGGCAGCGAGCTTGTCGCGGGAACGCTCGAGGGTGTGTCCGTCGTGGTGCTGTCGGGGCGCGCGCACTACTACGAGGGCGGTGGCGCGACAGTGATGCGCACGCCGCTGGAGACGCTGAAGGAGCTTGGCTGCGACACGGTGCTTCTCACCAACGCGGCCGGCTCGCTGCGTGAGGACTTCGCTCCGGGAACGCCGATGCTGATCTGCGATCACATCAACTGGTCGGGCATCAATCCGCTGATCGGCGAGGAAAGCGACGATCGGTTCCTCGACATGAGCGCGGCCTATGACGCCGACCTGCGGGCACGCCTGCGCGCACAGGCCGAGACGGCCGGCATCGCCATGGGCGAGGGCATCTACATGTGGTTCTCGGGCCCCTCCTTCGAAACGCCGGCGGAGATCCGCATGGCGAAGCTGCTGGGCGCCGATGCCGTCGGCATGTCGACCGTGCCGGAGGCGATCCTGGCGCGCTATCTCGGTCTGCGGGTGGCGGCGATCTCCACCATCACCAACTATGGCGCGGGGCTTCACCCGCATGCGCTGTCGCACGCGGAAACCAAGTCGACGGCGCTGACCGCCGTTGGCGCATTGAAAACGCTCATTCGCGGTTTCGTGAAGGATCTTGGCAATGACTGACGCCACACAAATGGATATCGCCGCGCGGGCGCTTCCTCTCGTGGACCTGACCAATCTCGACGAAGCCTGTGGCAAGGCGGACATCGACGCGTTGTGCGCGCGCGCCGTCACGCCGCATGGAACGGTTGCCGCCGTATGCGTCTGGCCGCGCTTTGTCGCTCAGGCCGCCTCCAATCTGGCCGGCTCTGGCGTTGGGGTCGCCACCGTGGTGAACTTCCCGGATGGTGGCGAGGACACGAACGCCGTCCTGCAGGAGACGCGCAAGGCGGTGGACGAGGGGGCGGACGAAATCGACCTCGTCATGCCCTGGCGCGCCTTTGTCAGCGGCAGGCGCGGCTTTGCCGAAACGCAGGTCGCGCGCGTTC
Organism: Stappia sp. ICDLI1TA098; assembly: GCF_054880955.1. Taxonomy (NCBI): domain Bacteria; kingdom Pseudomonadati; phylum Pseudomonadota; class Alphaproteobacteria; order Hyphomicrobiales; family Stappiaceae; genus Stappia; species Stappia sp. ICDLI1TA098. The sequence continues at coordinate 493,094 of NZ_JBTZBT010000002.1, read as the reverse complement.
GCGAGGCCTGCGGAGACCGGCTGCTCAAGGTCATTCTCGAAACGGGCGCGATCGAGGACGCTCTGCTGATCCATGTCGCCTCCAACATGGCGATCGCGGCCGGAGCGGATTTCATCAAGACCTCGACCGGCAAGGCGCGGGTCAATGCCACTCTGCAGGCGGCCGAGATCATGCTGACGGCAATCGAGGAGCGCCGTCGCGAGGACGGACGCGAGGTCGGCTTCAAGCCGGCCGGCGGCATCCGCACGCTTGAGGATGCCGGCGCGTATCTGGCGCTTGCCGACCGCCTGCTCGGCCAGAACTGGGTGTCCGCGGCGCATTTCCGCTTTGGCGCGAGCGGACTGCTCGACGCGCTTCTCGCTGTTCTCGACGGGACGGCGGCAGCGTCTGGGGAAGGATACTGACCGACATGCTGGCCCAGGAAATTATCCGCAAGAAGCGGGACGGCGGTGCTCTCGATGCCGAGGAGATTGCTTTCTTCGTCCAGGGGCTTGTCGACGGCAGCGTGCGTGACGAGCAGGTGTCGGCGCTGGCGATGGCGGTCTTCTTCAAGGGACTGACGCTTGAGGAGCGCGTCTCTCTGACGCTTGCCATGCGCGACAGCGGCAGCGTGCTCGACTGGAGCGATGTCGATGCACCCATTCTCGACAAGCATTCGACCGGCGGCGTCGGCGACAATGTCTCGCTGATGCTGGCGCCGGCGCTTGCCGCCTGCGGGGCGGCGGTTCCGATGATCTCCGGCCGTGGCCTTGGCCACACCGGCGGTACGCTCGACAAGTTCGACAGCATTCCGGGCTACACGACGCAACCGGACAATGCGCTCTTCCGCAAGGTGGTGAAGGAGGTGGGGTGCGCGATCATTGGCCAGACCGCCGACCTCGCCCCGGCCGACAAGCGGTTCTACGCAATCCGCGATGTGACCGGCACGGTCGAGAGCCTCGATCTCATCACCGCGTCCATTCTGTCGAAGAAACTCGCCGCCGGCCTTCAGGGGCTGATCCTCGATGTCAAATGGGGAACAGGCGCCTTCATGGGCAGCTACGAGGAGGCGAAGGCGCTGGCCGAGAGCCTCGTGACCGTGGCCAATGGGGCGGGATGCCGGACCACCGCGCTTCTCACCGATATGAACGAGCCGCTTGCCTCCGCCGCCGGCAATGCGGTGGAAATGCGCAACGCGGTGGACTTTCTGACGGGCAGGGAAATCGACAACCGCCTCTTTGACGTCACCGTGGCGCTTGGTGCCGAGGCGCTTGTCATCGGAGGGCTTGCGATGGATGCGGACGAGGGCGCCGAAAGGATGCGTCGCGCCTTCGCAAGCGGACAGGCGGCCGAACGCTTCGCGCGCATGGTTGCCGGCCTCGGCGGTCCGACCGATTTCATTGAGCGGCCCGAGATTTATCTCGCCACGGCGCCGGTGGAGCGGGCGATCTATGCGGATGCACCGGGCACCGTCGTCGGTGTCGATGCCCGCGCGGTCGGCATCGCCGTCGTCGAGCTGGGCGGCGGCCGTCATACGTCGGACGAGGCAATCGATCCGGCGGTCGGCTTCACCCATCTTGCCGGCGTAGGCCACACGGTCGACAGCGACGGGCCGCTTGCCATTGTCCATGCGGCCGATGAAGCGGCGGCCGCGCGTGCCACCAAGGCCATTCGCGCCGCCTACAGGATCGGCAAGCCGGCCGACGTCGAGGACCGTCCGGTCGTGGCGGAACGTGTGACGGCCGCCTCCTGAGGGCAGGAACGGCCGCAATCGGGACCGCGGGCGAATGTGTGCGCGGCGGAGAGGAAAGAGGAATCCCATGGCGCGCGCTATCTTGTGCGTACTCGACAGTTTCGGGATCGGCGGTGCCCCGGATGCCGCAAGCTTCGGCGACGAGGGAGCGAACACGCTCGGCCATATCGCCGCTTCCTGCGCAAAAGGCCTCGGCGACAAGAGCGGCCTTCGCGAAGGGCCCCTGGCGTTGCCGAACATGGCGCGGCTCGGCCTCGGTCATGCCGGGGAACTCGCCTGCGGCCAGGTTCCGGCGGGGTTTGACACAAGCGTGGACCCGCAAGGCATCTGGGGTGCCGCAAGCGAAGCCTCGAGGGGCAAGGACACGCCCTCGGGGCACTGGGAGATCGCTGGCGTTCCGGTCGCCTTCGACTGGGGCTATTTCCCCGATACGGTGCCGACCTTCCCCGCCGAGCTCACCGAAGCGGTGATCCGCGAGGGCAATCTCCCTGGAATTCTCGGGGACCGGCATGCCTCGGGAACCCAGATCATCGCCGAACTGGGCGAGGAGCATGTCAGGACAGGCAAGCCGATCTGCTACACCAGTGGCGATTCTGTCTACCAGATCGCCGCCCATGAGACCCATTTCGGCCTCGAACGGCTCTATGCGCTTTGCGAGACCGTGCGCGATCTGGTCGATCCCTACCGGATCGGGCGCGTCATCGCCCGTCCCTTCCTTGGTGAGAGCGCGGAGACCTTCGAGCGCAGCGCCAACCGGCGGGATTACTCGGTTCTGCCGCCGGCTCCGACCCTTCTCGACCGGGTGATCGCATCCGGGGCACGCACGCTGACGATCGGCAAGATCGGCGATATCTTCGCCCACCAGGGCATTGGCCTGATCCTGAAAGGCGCTGGCAACGACGCGCTTTTCGACAAGACGCTGGAGGCCGTCGACATGGCTCGGGACAGCGATCTGGTCTTTGCCAATTTCGTCGACTTTGACAGCCTTTTCGGGCATCGCCGCGACGTGGCGGGCTATGCGGCGGCGCTGGAGGCCTTCGATCGCCGCTTGCCTGAGCTGGTCTCCCGGCTGCGTGCTGGCGACCTTTTGATCCTCACCGCCGATCACGGGTGTGACCCGACGTGGCGTGGCACCGATCACACCCGCGAACGCGTGCCGGTGATCGGCGTTGCGCCGGACGGCGCGGCTCATGCCATTGGCATCCGGGACACATTCGCCGACATCGGCGAGACCGTCGCCGCGCATCTGGGGCTTGCTCCTGGAGACAAAGGGGCCACGTTCCTCTAGGCATGGTTCGCCGCCTGCCGGCGGCGTCAGTGAAGTCGTGGGAGAAACATGGTCCTGAAAGCCGAGACCCCTGCGCTGCCCAAGGCGGAGTTGCACGTCCACATCGAGGGCGCCGCGCCGCCTGCTCTGGTCAAGCGGCTTGCCGAGCGCCACGGACTGGACATCGACGGGCTGCTTGACGGGCAGGGACGCTATGTGTGGTCCGACTTTACCGGGTTCCTCAACGCCTATGATCGCGCCGCGCGTGTCTTTCGCGCACCCGAGGACTATGCCGATCTCGCCGAGACTTATCTCCTTTCCATCGCCGCAGAGGGGGCGATCTATGCCGAGCTGACGATCTCGCCCGACCATGCGGCGGGCGCGGGGCTGTCCTATCGCGACTATGTGGCCGGGCTTGCCGAAGGCATCGCGCGGGCGCGCAAGGCCGTTGGCATCGAGGCGCGGATGATCGCCATCGGCGTGCGCCACTTCGGCGCGCGGGCTGTCGAGCAGGTGGTGACACAGGTTCTTGCCGCGCCTCATCCGCTCGTCACGGGTTTCGGGCTTGCCGGCGACGAGCGCGAGGGTCACCCGGCGAATTTCGCTCGCGCCTTCCGCATGGCCGGGGACGCGGGGCTGGGATTGACCGCCCACGCCGGTGAGTTTTGCGGTCCCGAAAGCATCACAGCGACCCTCGACTTTCTGCGCGTAGGCCGCATCGGCCATGGCGTCAGGGCGCTCGAGGACCGGGAGGTGGTCGCGCGTATCGTGGAGGACGGCATCGCGCTCGAGATCTGCCCGACGTCCAATGTCGCGCTCGGGGTCTGTTCGAACCTGCGCTTCCATCCGGTCAATCACCTGAGGCGGGCCGGATGCCGGGTGACGCTCAATTCCGACGATCCGCCGTTCTTCGCGACCTCGCTTGGAGCGGAATACGAAAGCTGCGCGCGCACCTTCGGCTGGAAGAGCGGCGATCTGATCGAGATGACACGCAACGCGGTGAAGGCGGCTTTTTGCGACGAGACCACACGCGCCCGCCTGATGGGCCGGATCACAGGCTTCGTTTCCGCCAATGCGGGGACCTGACGACCCGTTCGCGGCCGCTCACAGCGGTGGATCGTGCCCCGCCAGGTGCTCGCTGCAGGTTCCGCTTCCGCCTGGCATGTTCTAACAGTGGGATATGCGGTTTTGGACGGGCAGGGCCGCTGCCGCCGTGCCGCCGGAAGGCGCGAGGCCAGCTCTGCCGCGATTGGGTCAACTGACAAGACGGGGAACGCGCCATGACTGGAGCCACGGTAATCGATCATCCGCTGGTGCAGCACAAGCTCACGCACATGCGGATGAAGGACACCTCGACTCAAGGTTTCCGCAGGCTGCTGCGGGAAATCTCCGTGCTGCTAACCTATGAGGTCACGCGCGATCTGCCGATCACCAGCGTCGAGATCGACACGCCGCTTCAGCCCATGTCGGCCCCGGTCATCGAGGGCAAGAAGCTGGTCTTCGCTTCGGTCCTGCGCGCCGGCAACGGCCTTCTGGAAGGCATGCTCGAACTGGTGCCGGCCGCCCGCGTCGCCCATGTCGGCCTGTATCGTGATCCCAAGACCCTGCAGCCGGTGGAATATTACTTCAAGGCGCCGGAAGATCTGGCCGAGCGGCTCGTCGTCGTTGTCGATCCGATGCTGGCGACCGCGAATTCGGCCATCGCCGCGGTGCAGAGGCTCAAGGAGCGCGGCGCCAACAACCTGCGCTTCCTCTGCTTGCTCGCAGCCCCTGAGGGCATTGCAAAGTTCAACGAGGCGCATCCGGATGTGCCGATCTTCACCGCCGCCATCGACGAAAAGCTGAACGAAAAGGGCTATATCGTCCCCGGCCTCGGCGATGCGGGTGACCGGATGTATGGCACCAAATAGGATCTGTTAAAGGCTACGCCGGGAGCCGCTCAGGAGGAGGAAATACCATGTCCGACGCATCGACCCTCGCGATCTATCCGGGTCTGCGCGACAAGACTGTGCTCGTAACCGGTGGCGGTAGCGGCATCGGTGCCGAGATCGTCCGCCATTTTGCCGCCCAGGGCTGCAAGGTCGGCTTTCTCGACATCGACGCGCAAGCCTCCACGGCACTGGTCGATGAACTGTCCGCAAAGGGCGCGCAGATTCACTTTGTCGAGACCGATCTGACCGACATCCCGGCGACGCGCGAGGCCATTGCCGAGGTGCGCCAGGCGCTTGGCGCCGTCGCGGTGCTCGTCAACAACGCCGCCCACGACGAGCGCCACAAGCTTGAGGAGGTGACGCCGGAGTATTGGGACAGCCGCATCGCGGTCAATCTCAGGCATCAGTTCTTCTGCGCCCAGGCGGTGGTCGACGACATGCGCGGGCTCGGCGGTGGCGCCATCGTCAACATGGGATCGATCTCCTGGATGATCGGCAAGGGCGGCATGGCGGGCTACACGGCCTCCAAGTCCGGCGTCGTCGGCCTGACCCGTTCGCTTGCCCGCGACCTGGGGCCGGACAACATCCGCGTCAATTGCATCGCCCCGGGCTGGATCATGACCGAGCGCCAGATCGAGCTCTGGCTTGACGAGACAGGCGAGCGCGAAATCCTTGATCGCCAGTGCCTCAAGCGCAAGCTGATGCCGTCGGACGTCGCCTCGGTCGTGACCTTCTTTGCCTCCGAGGCGGCCGGCGCCTGCACGAACCAGACCTATATCGTCGACGGTGGCTGGGTCTGATCCCACTGCCGCGCCGGGCACCCGGCAAGCCGCATGGCAGGGAGTGAAGTCGCATGATCACCGTCTTCGGCTCGATCAATCTGGACCTCGTTGTTGTCCTGCCGCGCCTGCCTGCGCCGGGCGAGACAGTTGTCGGGCCTGACCACCAGCTTTTTGCCGGCGGCAAGGGCGCGAACCAGGCACTCGCCGCAGCGCGGGCCGGGGCACGGGTGAGGATGGTCGGGGCCGTTGGGCGGGACGTCCATGCCGCCGCTGCTCTCGTCAATCTCGAAAGGGCAGGCGTTGACCTTTCCGACGTGCGTCATCTCGACGGCACGACCGGCATCGCCATGATCGGCGTCGATGAGGCCGGCGAAAACCTGATCATGTGCGCGAGCGGGGTCAATGCCCGGGTGAGCGCCGACTGGCTCGAGGGGCGGCTGGCAAGGGGCGATCTTCTGGTCCTTCAGCGCGAGTTGTCGCCCGAGCCTATCGCCGAGGCGGTTGCGCGGGCGAGGCTTTGCGGAACCCGCGTGTTGCTCAATGCCGCGCCGTCCGGCGATGCGGCGCTTGCCCGGCTTGTCGAGGGGGTGGATGTGATCGTTGCCAACGCCTCGGAAGCAGCGGAGCTGGCGCTTGCACTCGGCGCGGGCGAGACGCCGGTCGCCGACCTCCATTGCGCCGTGTTGAGCGGACCGGACCGGCTGGCCGTCGTCACCCTCGGCGCACGCGGCCTGGTTGCCCAGATGGGCGGGAAACGCTGGCACGTCGCGGCTCCCGAGGTCGAGGTGGTCGACACCACCGGCGCTGGAGATGCCTTCGTCGGCGCTCTGGCCGCGGCGCTTGACCGGGGTGCCGACGTGGAGCGGGCGCTTGCCGAAGGCACGGCCGCCGGCGCGCTGGCCTGTACCGCGACGGGCGCGCAGTCCTCCTCTCCCGATACCGCCTCCATTGCCGCTCTCGCCGAGCGCATCACGGTCACGCTCGTCACGGCCGGCTGACGGCAAGCCGTTCACCACCGGCTAACCCTTTCCGCCGATGGGGCGCTGTGTTTAGGCGAACGGAAAGCCGCTCCTGCTAGCTTCCGAAGCCCGGGCGCAGGAGGAAAGGGCGACGGATGTTGCGATATCTTCTCATTGCCGGCGTCGTTGTCATCGCCGCCGCGCTGGCGCCGCGCTTCGCGCCTGATCTCATGCGGCAGCTTTTGAACGCGGACCAGACCGCCGCGGAGGCCCGTTCGGGCGATCCCGCTGCCCCGAAGGCGGTCCAGCGAGGTCCGCGCACGCTCGTTCTGTCCGTCAGCCGAAACGGACACTACGAGGTCGACGCCTATTTCAACGGGCGCCCGGTGCACTCGCTGATCGATACCGGTGCTTCCGTGGTCGCCCTTCCGGCGGATGTCGCGCGCGCCTCCGGCCTCAATCCATCGCGCGCCGACTATACCGCCCGTGTCAGCACGGCCAACGGAACGGTTCTTGCCGCACCCGTGACACTGCGTGAAATGCGGCTCGGGAGCATCCGGCTTGCCAACGTGAAGGCGCTGGTGCTCCCGGAGGGAGCGCTGCAGGTGCCGCTTATCGGCATGTCCGCGCTCAACAGGCTTTCCAAGGTCGACATACGCTCCGGCACGATGCGTTTGATTCAATAGGAAAAGAGCGCGATAGTCCGGGGCGTGCGGATCGCCTTTCGGCGCTGATCCGTCGATCAGGATGCTGTGGGGTGGGATGAACGTCACGCAATTCGGAGCGCTGCCGGACGGTGCGCGCGTCGAGCGCATATTGATCGGGCTTGGCGATCTGGAGGCGACGATCCTCACCTATGGCGCGGTCATCCAGGACCTGCGCGTCGCCGGGCAGCCGGTGGTTCTCGGCCTTGCGACCCTCGCCGACTATGTCGCTCATTCGTCTTATTTCGGCGCTGTGGTGGGACGCTGCGCCAACCGGATCGCCGGAGGCTCCTTCACACTCGATGGCGAGACCTTTCATCTCGAGCTCAACGAGAAGGGGCGCACGCATCTGCACGGCGGGCCTGGGGGCTTCGACAAGTGCGTGTGGGCGCTCGCGGATGCTGGGCCCGATTTCGCGGAGCTGAAACTGGAACGCCCCGATGGCGACCAGGGCTATCCGGGCGCGGTTGTCGTCTTCTGCCGCTACGAGCTTCACGCCGACCGGCGGATGCGCATCGTGCTGCGTGGTGAAGCGGACCGAACGACGCTGCTGAATCTCGCGACCCACAGCTATTTCAATCTGGATGGCGGAGGCGATGTCCGCGACCACGGCCTGCGCGTTGATGCCGATACCTATCTTCCCGTCGACGCGGATGGTCTCCCGACCGGAGAGCTGCGTCCCGTTAGGGGGACGCCCTTCGATTTTCGCCGCATGCGCCGGATCGGAGATGCGACGATGATCGACCACAATTTCTGTATCACGGACGCGCCGCTGCGCGACCCGAGGCTCGTGGCGCGGCTGGAAGCTGCCTCGGGCGGGCTCGCGCTGGAGGTGTCCTCTACCGAACCCGGCCTGCAGGTTTACGACGGAGCCAAGATCGCCGTTCCGGTTGCAGGGCCGCACGGTCGGCGCTATGGGGCTTACGCCGGCCTTTGTCTGGAGCCGCAACGCTGGCCGGATGCGGTCCATCATCGGGGGTTCGCCGGCGCGGTGCTGCGGCCCGGCGAGACCTACCGCCAGATCACCGACTACGCGTTTCCGCCTGCTCGATGACGGGCGGGCGCTCATCTGGAGCATGACAGCATGAAGACCGTATTCTCGCCCGGTCAGCTCGCCCACGATCCCAAGCACGAGATCTCGGACGGCGAACTGCGGCCGGCAGTGGAAATTCCCGCGCGTGCCGAGATGGTGCGCGCCCGTATCCTCGAAACGGAGCTGGGCGAGGTGCTTACGCCCGAGGATTTCGGACGGGGCCCGCTCGCGCGCGTCCATGACGGTGACTATCTGGACTTCCTCGACAGCTTCTGGACGCGGTGGACCAACGCCGGACGCGGTGGCGAGGCGTTTCCCTTTGTCTGGCCGGTGCGCGGTCTGTCTCTCGAGCCGAAGCCCGATCACATCGATGGCCTGCTTGGCCGCTATTCCTTCGACGCGGGCACGCCGCTCGGCCAGTACAGTTTCGCGGCCGCACGTGCCAGCGCCAACTCGGCTCTTACGGCGGCGCGTCTTGTCGCCGGCGGCGAACGCTCCGCCTTCGCGCTCTGCCGCCCGCCGGGGCATCATGCCGCCGCCGGTTACTACGGCGGCTACTGCTTCCTGAATAATGCCGCTATCGCTGGCCAGTGGCTGCGCGATGCTGGAGCAGAGCGGGTCGCGATCCTCGACGTGGATTATCACCACGGCAACGGCACCCAGTCGATCTTCTACGAGCGCTCCGACGTTCTGTTCCTGTCGATCCACGCCGACCCGCGCGAGGAATATCCCTACTTCCTTGGCCACGCCGGCGAGACGGGCGCGGCGGCGGGCGAGGGGTATAACGCCAATTATCCGCTGGCGCTCGGGGCGGACTGGGAAACCTGGTCGAACGCACTCGCTGCCGCGATGGCGCGCATTCGCGATTTCGCACCCGACACGCTCGTCATCTCGCTCGGGCTCGACGCCTATGAGAAGGATCCGATTTCGCGGTTCCGGCTGGCCTCGGAGGACTTCACCCGCATGGGCGCCGCGCTCGCCGGCCTCGGCTTGCCGACGATTTTCGTCATGGAGGGCGGCTACGCCGTGGAGGCGCTGGGCGTCAATTGTGTCAATACGCTCGCAGGTTTCGAGGGAGGCTGACCGGCTCCCTCGAAACAGGGTGGGTCAGACCGGGAAGCCGTGGTCGCGCAAGGCCAGGCGAAGCGCGTCCGAACCGGTGAAATGCACCGCGTGCATGCCGACGCCGCGCGCACCGGTGATATTGGCCGGACTGTCATCGACGAAGACGGTCTGCGCGGCCTCGAGGCCGTTGCGCTCGAGCAGCACCTCGTAGATCCGGGGATCGGGCTTCACCAGTTTCTCATGCGCGGAAACGACCGTGTCGCGGAAGCTGTTGCCCAGGAAGGGGAACCGCTCGATGCACTCGGGAAACTTCTCGGCGCTGAAATTGGTGATCGCGTAGAGCGGCACCCCGGCGTCCTTGAGCTCATCGAGCAGCGCCACGGTGCCCTCGATCGCGCCGGGCACCATCTCGTGCCAGCGCTCGTCCCAGGCGCGGATCGCTTCCTCGTGCTCGGGGTGGACGGAAAGGCGTTCCTCGATGGCGACGGCGAAGCTGCGACCGCGGTCTTGCTCCAGGTTCCATTCCGGAGGGAGGATCTCGCTCAGGAACCGCTCGGCCTCGGCCGGCTCGGGAAAGAGCTTGCTGTAGAGATGACGCGGGTCCCATTGGATGAGAACGTTGCCGACATCGAAGACGACCGTATCGGGACTGCGTGGCATGATGGCTCCTTGCGTGTGAGTCGGGCGAGGCGGAGCTCGACCCTCCAACTGGATAGGGCGCAATTGCGAAGGTTTCCAGACGGTTTGGACAGGCGCGAGCACTGGAGGGAACGCCAGCGTTGGCATGGCTGGCGGACGCTGGCGTATTTCCCGTGCGTCCTTGCGACCTGCCTGACGCTGGTGGTCCTGTCGGGCGGCACCCCGCTTCGCGCGCAGGAGCGGGAGCAATCGTCGGCGTCAAAAAGCGCTGCGCAATACGATGATGACACGGGCACGACGGTGGGCCCGGCCTTTCTGCCGTGGCCAGAGGAGGGACTTTCCGGGGAGGCCGAGGAAACCGGAGAGGATCTGGTGTCCGATGCCGACGAGCTGGCGGAACAACCCGGCTTCGATCCGGCGCGCCTCGCGCTGCTTCCGGTTTTGCGGGTTGGCCTGGTGCTCGATCCCGGCGGGGGCGATTTTTCCCGTATCGAGCCTTTGCGCGCCATGCTCGAGGAGGGCATGCGGTTGCCCGTGATCATTGTCGCCTACCGCGATCTTTCGCACCTGCGGGATGCGCTGATGCGCGGAGAGGTCGACTATGCGCCCCTGTCGGCGACCGCCTTTGCCGATGCGCAAGACAAATGCGCCTGTCTCCAAGTTCTGGCCGTCGCCCGCGACAGCGAGGGGGGGGCTGGCTGGCATGCCCTGGCGCTGGTCCGGGAGGACGCGCCCTTCGCCGGACTTCAGGATCTCGCGGACGCGCGTCTTGCGGTCGCCTTGCCCGGCTCGACGGCGGGGCGCGAGCTTCCGCTTGCAGCGCTGGCTGGCATTGGCATCACGCCGCCGCCAGAGCATCTTGTCGAGGTCGCCGGCCCACTCGCTGCCGCGCGAGCTGTCCTGTCGGGTCGTGCCGATGTCGCCTTCGGCTGGTCGTCGAGCGTAGACGCGCAAAGCGGGCGCGGGACCCTGCAGGACCTGCTGGCAAGGGACGGTGCCCGCCCGCCGCTCAGGATCATCTGGGTTTCGGATGAGATCGCGAACGCTCCGCAGGTCGTGCGCGACAGCGTGCCCGACGCGATCCGCCGCGATCTCGCCAACCTATTGACGGTGGCGGCGGGCGAAAGCGGAGACCCGCAGCAAGCCGGCGAAACGCCGGTGAACCTGCTGGCTCCGCATGGTCTCGCGCCTGCCGATGCGGCACACTTCGAGCCGCTTGTGGAACTCACGCGACAGCGGCGGCGGGCGTTGCCCGGCCGGCTGCGTCCGCTCATCGAGAATGCCGACTGACAGAGGCGATTGCCTCTCCTAGGTGCTCACGAGCGCGAGCGCGTGGCGTGCGATCATCCGCTCCTCGTCCGTCGCCATGCGCAGCACGGTGACACGCGAGCCCGGCGCGGAAATCCCTGTCTCCTGGCGCAGGTTGGCCTCCTCGTCGAGGTCGACGCCGAGAAATCCGAGTCCGGCGCACACCTTCTTGCGCAGCAGGGGCGAGTTCTCGCCGATGCCCGCTGTAAAGACGATGCCGTCGAGGCCATCCATGACGGCGGACAACGCCCCGATCTCGCGGCGAATGCGCGCGGCGAAGTGGTCGATGGCAAGGGCTGCCGCCGGGTCGTCGGAGGCTTCCAGAACGCGCATGTCGTGCGAGATCCCCGACAGGCCGAGAAGTCCGGACTTGTGGTAGAGCAGTTCGGCAAGTGCCGTCGCATCCATGCCGTGTTCCAGGAGATAGAGGAGGACGCCCGGGTCGATCTGGCCGCAACGGGTTCCCATCGGCAGTCCGTCCAGCGCCGAAAGCCCCATCGTCGTTGAGACGCTGCGGCCGGCCTTTACCGCGCAAAGCGAAGCGCCGTTGCCGAGGTGGGCGACGACGATGCGGCCTTGCGCGAGCGTCGGGTGCGTGCGGGCAATCTCGCCGGAAATGAACTCGTAGGACAGTCCGTGAAAGCCGTAGCGGCGCACGCCGTCATCGTAGAAGTGCGCGGGCAGGGCGAACGTGTCCTCGATCCGGCCGTGTCCGCGATGAAAGGCCGTGTCGAAACAGGCGATCTGTGGGACGTCGGGAAAAGCCGCGCGCGCTGCCCGGATGCCGGCGAGATTGTGCGGTTGATGCAGCGGCGCCAGCGGGATCAGTCCGGCCAGTTCCTCCAGGGCCGCGTCGTCGATGACGAGCGGCTCGGTATGCTCCGCGCCACCGTGGACGACGCGGTGACCGACGGCGGAAAGGGCAAGCTGCGGCATGTGCGTGTCGAGCCAGGCGACGACGACGGCAAGCGCGCTGTCGTGACAGGCGGCCTCCGCGGGAGAAAGCGCGCGCGTCGCACGTTCCTGGCCGCCGACCGCGTCTATGGTCAACCGGGGATGGGCGCCGAGCCCGTCGACCTTGCCGCGCAGGCGCGAGGTTTCGCCGTCGAAGAGCTGGAACTTGATCGAGGACGAGCCGGCATTGATTACCAGAACGGGAGCGGCGGCCGTCATGCGTTGGACCCCGATGCGTCGCGGGCACTCTGCGCGGGTTTGCCGCTCGCGTCCGTAGCCGTTTCCCGGGCGATCTGCTTGCCGCGTTCCTCCGCCGCCTCGCCGTCCTCATGGGGGACGACAACGGAAGCGCCGGTCTTGAGCCAGTGGTCGTGCAGCAGGGCAAGCGCGCAGGAGACGAGCCGCGACCGCGCATCGTCCGCCCGGCTGGTCAGGATGATTGGCACGCTGGCGCCGACCACCAGTCCGGCAGCTTCCGCATGGGCAACGAAGGTGAGCTCCTTGGCCAGCATGTTGCCGGCCTCCAGGTTCGGGGCGATGAGCACATCCGCCTGACCGGCCACCAGCGACGAGATGCCCTTGCTGCGGGCTGCCCTGATGTCGATGGCATTGTCCATCGCCAGCGGGCCGTCGACGATGCCGCCGGTGATCTGGCCGCGTTCTGCCATCTTGGAAAGAACGGCCGCGTCGATGCTCGACGCCATGGCCGGATTGACTGTTTCCACCGCCGACAGCACACCGACCTTGGGAACCTCGGTGCCGATGGCGCGGGCCAGGTCGATGGCGTTTTGCACGATATCGACCTTGGCGGTCAGGTCGGGGGCGATGTTGATCGCCGCATCAGAGATGATCACCGGGGTCGGCCGGCCGGAAATGTCCATCACGAAGCAGTGGGTCAGTCGTTTGCCCGTGCGTAGCCCGCCGTCACGCTTGACGACGTGGTGAAGCAGCGTGTCGGTATGGAGATGCCCCTTCATCAACGCCCGCACCCGACCTTCGTGGACGAGCTCGACCGCGCGCCGTGCGGCCTGGTCGTCGGTCGGCAGGTCGATGATCTCGATCCCGTCGAGGACGCCGCCGATTTCGGCGGCAGTGCGCGCGATGGCCTCGGCGCGCCCGATGAGGATCGGCGTGATCAGCCCGTGGCTGGCCGCCATCAGCGCTCCGCCAAGGGAATTTGCGTCGTCGGGAGAAACGACAGCGACCGGCAACGGCGGCAGGCCGGCGGCAAAGCCGACGAGCCGGTCGAAGTGCTGGTGGCGCTCGACGAGGATGCCGGGAAGCGCGCTGGCGTCGAAGGTGATGCGCCGGTCGGGCGCGACCACGATGGCTTCTCCCTCGGTCACGCAGACGCCATCAGCTCGGGTCACCCTTGTGGAAAGGCGAAGGACGCGGCCGTCCTCCTTGGCCGTGACGGTGGCGCGCACGGTCAGCCGGTCACCGACCTCGACGGGCTCGAGAAAACGGAAGGTCTGGCTCTTGTAGGCGGTTCCCGGTCCGGGGAGCTGATTGCCGAGCACGGCCGAAATCAGCGAGCCGACCCACATGAACGGGGCCACCGGTGCATCGATCACACCGTCGCCACTCCAGTCGATATCGGGGAGATGAGTTGGATTGATGTTTCCGGAGGCATGGGCGAAGACGAAAAGGTCATCCGCCGTCAGGGTGCGCTCCACCTCGGCGCTTTCGCCGATTTCGATCTCGTCGAATGTGCGGTTGCTTGCCATCGATCTCGCCTGTTCCCTGCTTTCCAGCTCCGTTTTCCCGTCGCGATTTTGCGTCGGGCGACGGCGAGAATACACCGTCAACCGGAACGGAAAATGAAATAGGAGAAGGAGTTAGCTCTATCCGTTGGGGCACGGATGCGCCACTTTGCCACGTACCGGATTGCAATGACAGGGGTCAGGAGCAGCACTCGACCTCGCTGCTGACCCGCGGGCGCATGTAATAGGTGTCGGACAGCTCGATCGTATCCGTGCTGAAGACATCCTTGAGCAGCGCCGCAAAGGTCGGCCGGTGCGAATAGACTGCCCGGGTGACGATCAGATAGGTGTCCTTGTCTTGTGTCAGCCCTTCGGGGATCTGGATCGGTGGCGTGTTGTTCGCGTTCCACCGCGACGTATTGAGCGCCCGGCTCCACACCACCCGGGGTTGGTTCACGTCCTTGATCCAGATGCTGGCGACGACGAGCTTCAGGTTGTTTTCGGGGTAGGGCTCGAGGATCGCTCCGGAGATCTTGAGCAGGTCCGCGATGTCGCTTTCCTTCAGCTTGTCGGTCTGGGCGACGAGATCGGCGATGGAGCTTGCCACCTGGCTCACCTTGCGATCGACCGTCATGGCCTGGTCCAATTCGATCATGCCGAGAAGAAGCAGCAGCATGAAGGGCAGCACGAGCGCAAACTCCACCGCTGCGACAGCGCGGGTCTCGCGCCCCAGGCGGTTGATGAGCCTCCCGAAGGCGGCCGGGCGCGCACGACCTGTCTCGCCGGAGGGCGATGCACTGTCGTTGGAGCGTTCCGGTGCGTGAGCGCGCGTTTCCGCGGTCGGGCGTTGCATCGTGGGGACCTAGTTAGTCTTTGTCGACCAGGGGAAGGGCTCGTTTCGGAACACGGCGGTGGCCACAAGCAGGCGGTCGCCGGAGGCCAGGTCGCCGAAGTTGGTCTGCATCAGCGAGGAAAACATCGGCCAGCGATACATGGCCCGCACGATGACGATCTGGTTGGCCTCGCCGTGGTTGTAGCCCACGTCGTTGGTCAGCTTGCCGTCGTCGATAAGCTGCTTGGGCTTGTAGCTGGAGAAATTGTCGAGCTTCTCGACGTCGATCGTTAGCCTGTCGGCGGAGACGGGAAAGCCGCTCATATTCTCGAGGATGACCTTCTTGAACTCCGCCGCGTTGAAGCCTTCCGCCTGGGCCTGGCCGGTGCGGATGAGGCGTGCGGCGTCCATCACGGCGTTGCCGAGGATCTGGTTCGCGAAGAAGGCGAGGCCGATTTCGATGATGCCGAAAAGAAGAAGCATGAAGGGGATCGCGACGAAAGCGAACTCGATTGCAGCCGTTCCCTCGCGATTGGCGGCGATCTCGCGGCCCCGCCGTCTGATGACCGTCGGGAGGAATTTGAATGCTTTCGACATGTCGCGGCTTTCCGCCCGTCCTCGCCATTGAGAAACCTTGCCCGGCCCCTGGCCGGTCAATTGTTCAGGCCGGCTGCCTTCTCGGACATCTCTGTATGCGCCTGAGCCTGCTTGGCCGTCGCGTCGTAGGAGGCCTCGACATCGCCGACCCTGAGTACGGGCTCGCAGACCGGAGAGCAGGAATAGGAGCTGCGCGCGGTGTTGCGCATGACCGTCACGACATCGGATGGCGCGGAGCCGACCGTGATCACCTCATCGATGATCGGCTCCCCGTTCTTATCGAGGATCACGAGGTTGGTGGTGCCGTAGAGCTTGCCGGTGACGACGACCGTCTGGCGGTCGTACATCGTCACGTCGGCAATGGCCGGATTGCCGACAATGACGGTGTCAGCCGGTGCGTCAATGCGAAAAACCTTGGCGCGATCGGTCATCACGTGCACGGGGCCGTCTTCGGATGCAACGGCATCGCCGGCCGCGATCATCGAAAAAAGCAGCGCTGCGATGGAAAGAGCGGCGCTTGTGAACGCGCGAAAGGGCGGCATGACATACGGCTCCCTACGAGAATGGCTACCCGAAGGTGAACGACATTGGTGAAGGAACCGCTAACGGTCGTCAGGATGCAGTTGCGCTGGAAGAGGCGATCCACCTGGGCCGCGCGGGTTGCCTGAACACCTGACGTAGCGGATTCAGGATATATCGGCGGTTCCAGCGGGTTGCGGCCGCAGCGCGGTGCCGTCTTGAGCCTGTTGCAGCTAAAGTTGGAGTGAATGTATTTGCTAGTTGTTAACCAATAACTCCTCCGAGTGAAAACGGTATGTCGCTCTATGATCGGCTTAACCTTGTAGCAAGGTGTGCTTCCTATAGTGATCTCATCTTCGAGCGGCCAACATTTAGAAAACAAAGGTCGCCGAGATGGCGCAGTCAAATAAAGTGGAAGCTAGGAGCCAATCATGAAGAATATTCTTGCTCGTTTTGCCAAGGACGAATCCGGCGCGACCGCGATCGAGTATGGCCTGATCGCTGGCCTGATCTCCATCGGCATCGTCACCGCCGTGACCACGGCCGGTACGCAGATCTCCGCGATCTTCACGACCGTTTCGACGAAGCTGACCACGGCCAACTCTGCCGTCAAGTAAGTCGCAACGCGACACGAGGGACAGGGTCTCCGGCACGCAACCGCGTTGCGGAGACCCCTTCCGATGATCGGGCGGCTTCGGCCGCCCGTATTCTTTTGCGCCGGCTTCTTCTGCCGGCGTCAACCCGGTCTTAAGCGTCAGCGGCAAGACTGGGCCGCGTTGCCGTTCGCGTTCACGCGGCATGGCGCGCCGAAGCGGGATGCCGGTTGCCCGGTGCCCCGGGGAAGAGGACATGGGATATGCTCGACGCCGCACTTCTGGTCGTGTTTCCGACGCTGGTCGCCTTCGCCGGCGCCTCCGACCTCTTCACCATGACGATCCCCAACCGGGTTTCGCTGTTGCTTGTGGCGGGCTTTGCCGTGCTCGCCCCGATGATCGGCATCGGCATCGCCGATATCGGCTGGCATCTGCTGGCCGCCGGTCTCACCTTGTGCGTCTGTTTCTCTTTCTTCGCTTTCGGCTGGATGGGCGGCGGCGATGCCAAGATCGCGACGGTGATCGCCCTGTGGTTCGGCTTTAGCCAGGCCTCCGTGGCGTTTCTGGCGCTCGCGGGGATCTATGGCGGCGTGTTGACGCTCGCGATCCTGTTCTTCCGGCAGGTGCCCTTCCTGCCGCTACCGGCCGGGCGGGGCGAATGGATCTTGCGTCTGCATGATCGGGTGACGGGCATTCCTTACGGGATCGCTCTGTCGCTGGCCGCACTGGAGATCTATCCGCAATCGGTCTGGTTTCATGCGCTGAGCTGAGCCTTCGCGCATTCCTCATTTCCCTTCTGTCGTTTGCTTGCCGGAGGCCGGATGTGCTCTCCGGCATTCTTGCGTTAACGGATGGTAAAGGACTCGGTTCATTCCCCGAAATGCAAGAAGGTTAACGTATATTCATCAAAGTTGCTCACCCCTGATTAACCATGTCTTGACCATTTACCCGCAACAGTAGGCGCAACATGATCGGGTCAGTTCACTGAATCCGGTCCCGTCTCGATCTCTACGGGTATTGGTAATGAAGATCGCACGATTGGCCATTCTGGGTATCTCGCTCGCGGCAGGCCTGCTGGTGGCGCGCATGGTGATGAACACCGGGCCCGAGCCCGTGGCCGAGCCTGTTGCCGTCGTCTCCGAGACGCCGAAGGATGAGGTGCTCGTCGCCGATCGCGACATCGCTCTGGGCTCGTCGGTCAGCAGCGGAGATCTGCGCTGGACCGAATGGCCGAAGGAACTTGCGCCACAGAGCGCCATCCTCCGGTCGGAGCGTCCCGGGGCGCTTGATGAGCTCGTCGGTCGCATCGCCAAGGCGCCTGTCTACGAGGGCGAGCCGCTGCGCGAGGAGCGCCTGATCAACAGCGACCGCGGTTTCATGTCGTCGATCCTGCCCAAGGGCAAGCGGGCCATTGCCGTGTCGGTCGAGGCGCTGACCGCCGCCGGTGGCTTCATTCTTCCTGGCGACAAGGTCGATGTGATCCTGACCCGCCAGTCGGGCAATCGGGGCAGCAACTCGTTCCTCAGCGAAACGATCCTTCAGAACGTCCGCGTCCTGGCCATCGACACCACGACGGCGGGCGAACAGAACGAGAAGTCGCTTCCGCCCGGCCAGACCGCGACGCTGGAACTGTTGCCGTCGCAGGCGGAGGTCGTTGCCCAGGCCTCGCAGCTCGGGACGATCTCGCTGGTGCTCCGCTCCGCCGAGGATTCCGCGGACAATGCCGAGACGGAAGAAGTCGGCGGTGGTGTGAATTTCGTGAAGTTCGGCGTGTCCGGGCAGATGCAGACCCAGAAGTGAGACTGCATGTGGGTCCGGAGACGACGGCAAGGAGAAGTCTGATGTTGGCTCAACGTTTTCAAGGCACTGGCGCACGCTGCGTCCTTGGCCTGGCGCTTGCCATCGGCCTTGCCCTGGGTGGCGGGCTTGGCGGGTCGTCGAGGGCGATGGCTGACGGCTTTCCGAAATCGGTGACGGTCTCCGCTGGAGAGCGGGTCGCCGGACGCCTGCTTCGCGTCGGCCTCGGTCGCTCCGTCGTGATCAATCTGGGCGAGGAGGTGAGCGACGTCATCGTCTCCAATCCGGCGGTCGCAGATGCGGTCGTGCGCAATTCCCGCCGCGTGTTCATCATGGGCAACAAGGCCGGACAGGCGAGCCTCTTCCTGTTCGGGCGCGCCGGCAACCAGATCGCCAGCTACGACCTTGCCGTCGAGACGGACACCACCGACCTCAACGCCATGATGCGCCGCGCCATTCCCGGAGCCGAGATCCGGGCGGAATCGGTCAACGGCAATATCGTGCTGAGCGGAACGGCCTCCAGTACGGAAATGGCGCAGCGTGCCGCCGATCTTGCGGCGCGCTTCTCGCAGACGTCCGGGGAGGGGGCAAAGCCGGTCCTCAACATGATTTCCGTCAGCGGCTCCGACCAGGTGCACCTTAAGGTGACCGTGGCCGAGGTCGAGCGCTCGATCATCAAGCAGCTCGGCGTCAACCTCGCTGGCAACATCGGCATCGGCAACTACAATGTCGGTTTCAACAATTCTCCCAGCTACACGGTGAACTCGAACGTCGTGAACCGTGCCGCCGGCGGTCTGTTCGACCCGACCAATCCGAACAGCACCTCGGGATTCATCGCGGGCAGCACCCAGCTCAAGGCCAACATCGAGGCATTGCAGCGCGACGGCGTGATCCGCACACTTGCCGAGCCGACGCTGACGGCGATTTCCGGCGAGAACGCCAGCTTCCTGGCCGGTGGCGAGTTCCCGATCCCGATCGCCGAGGAAAACAACAAGGTCACCGTGCAGTTCAAGAAGTTCGGCGTCGGTCTGGACTTCACTCCGGTGGTGCTCGGCTCCGGGCGGATCTCGCTTCGCGTGAAGACCGAGGTCAGCGAGATCACCCAGGAAGGCGCTGTCAACATCGGTACGCTGACGATCCCGGCGCTGAAGGTGCGCCGCGCGGAATCGACCGTCGAGTTGCCGTCCGGCGGAACGCTGGTGATGGCCGGCCTGCTCAAGGAAACCTACAAGCAGGACCTCAATGGCGTCCCCGGTCTGATGCAGGTGCCGATCCTCGGCGCGCTGTTCAAGAGCCGCGACTTCCTGCGCCAGGAAACCGAGCTGGTGGTCTTCGTGACGCCCTATACGGTCCGTCCGGTCGCCCGCTCCGAGCTGGTCGCACCCACCAAGAATCTCGCTCCCGCGACGGACGGCGATACCATTTTCCTGAACCGCCTCAACCGCATGTATCGGGTTTCCGGTGCGCGGGGTGAAGGCTCCTACCACGGCCAGGTCGGCTACATCTACGAGTGAGGTACGCAGCCATGCCGCCCCGTCCCGCCATTCGCCGTCCCGCCCCCAAGGGGCAGATGCGGCAGGTCGTCCGCGCCGCACCGCTGGCGCTCGCCCTTGCCTCGGCACTGCTTGCCGCCGGCTGTCAGACCCAGCGCCCGACGACCGATGTTCTGGCGCTGAACGACTATCGTCTGCGTCACCCGATTGTTGTCGCGGAAGGCACCAAGACGCTCGACCTGCCGATTGGAAGCGGCACTCGAAAGCTGTCGCCGCAACTCGCCGCCGTGGTGTCGAGCTTTGCCGGCGAGGCCCGCTCGCGCGGCGGCGACGCCGTTGAGGTGGTCGTGCCGTCCGGCTCTGGAAACGAGGCGGCCGTCCATGCGGTTCTGCCGCAGATCCGCTCGGCCATCGCCAGGGGGGGCATCTCGTCCAAGCGCATTGTGACCCGCAGCTATCCCGTCTCCGATCCCAATGTTTCTGCCCCGGTCCGCCTTGCCTATTCGGGCATCCAGGCGAGTGCCGGACCGTGCGGACAATGGCCGGACAACATCGCCGGCGGTGGCAATGGCCGTTACCACCAGCCGGAGCTGAACAACACGCAATATTACAATTTCGGCTGTTCCAGCCAGGCGAACCTGGCGGCGATGGTCGAGAATCCGACCGACCTTCTTTATCCGCGCGCCTCCACGCCGGCTGACCAGAACCGCCGTGGCACCGTGTACGAGAAGTACCGCAAGGGCGAGAAGACGTCGTCCGAGTACAAGGAAGGCGTTGGCGCCAAGGTGTCCGACGCGGTGGGCAACTGATCCTCTTGGGAGTTTAAAGGATGAGCAGCCTTTCATATGGAAGCGAACCCCCGGAGGAGGGGGGCATCCGGGAGGAGGTGTCGCACCACACCGCTCCGGAAGTGACCGCGCCGATCGACACGCTCGATCTGAAGGCGGTCCCGCGCATCGCCGTCCAGGCGTTTTGCGAGACCGACGGAGTTGCCCGCGCCATCGAGGATGCGTCGCAGGACCGCCGTATGGCCAAGGCGCATGTGAAAGTTCACCGCGGCGGGATTTCGGCTGCGGTCGATTTCTATGGTTCCGCCCCGACGCCGAACCTGATCCTGATCGAGACCCGTCTGGAGACGGCGCGCCTGCTGCAGGAACTGGAGCGCCTTGCGGAAGTCTGCGATGCGGGCACCAAGGTGATGATCATCGGCCACGTCAATGACGTGCTGCTTTATCGCGAGCTCATTCATCGCGGCATCAGCGACTATCTTGTCGCTCCGGTAAGCCTGTTCCATGTGATCGGGGCGATTGGCGAGCTCTATGCGAACCCGGATACGGATCCGCTTGGCCGCGCGGTTGCCTTTGTTGGTGCCAAGGGCGGCGTTGGAGCCTCGACGGTGGCGCACAATGTTGCCTGGTCGATTGCCCGGCTGTTCGAGAAGGACGTGCTGCTCGCGGATCTCGATCTTGCCTTCGGCACCGCTGGCCTCGACTTCAACCAGGATCCGCTTCAGGGCGTCTACGAAGCCATTTCCACGCCTGAGCGTCTCGACGAGACCATGCTCGACCGGCTCCTGTCCAAATGCGCCGACAAGCTGAGCCTCCTGGCCGCGCCAGCCTCGCTGGAGCGCACATACGATTACGGCGAGACGGGCTTCGACGGACTGGTCGACGTGATGCGCCAGGGTGCGCCCTCTGTGGTTCTTGACGTTCCGCACAGCTGGGCAGGCTGGGTGCGGCGGGTGCTTTCCTCCGCCGACGACGTGGTCATCGTCGCCGAGCCGGACCTCGCTAACCTGCGCAATGCCAAGAACATGATCGATACGCTGCGCCAGCTCCGTCCGAACGACGCTCCTCCCAGGCTGGTTCTCAATCGGGTCGGCGTTCCCAAGCGGCCGGAGATCAAGGCGGCGGAATTCGCCGATGCGCTTGGCGTTGAGGCCGTCGTCGCCATCCCGTTCGAGCCGCAGCTTTTCGGGGTCGCGGCCAACAACGGTCAGATGATCGGCGAGCAGGACGAGCGCCATGCCACCGCGGAAATGTTCGACAGGATCTCGCAGGTGGTGACCGGACGGGGTGAGGTGCAGAGGCGGAAAGGACTGGCGCTCGGTGCGCTGGTCAACCGTTTCCTGAAGAAGGGCGCGGCGTGAGCGTGAGCTTGTGTCGAGAGCGCCCGTATAGACGAACCGAGAGCAGGTAACGATGTTCGGTCGACGTGGGGCAACATCCGGAACGCCGATTTCCAGCCCGAAGGCACCGCCTTCGCCGGCCACGCCGGCTGTTGCGCCGACGCCGCCTCCGGCGGTTTCATCCCAGCCGGCCGCCCCTGTCGCGCCCCCCGTTGCGCCACCGTCTCCGCCGCCCGCCGCCTCCCGTCCGCAGGCCGCGCCTGCGGCGGCGAAGGAGCGTGAGCGCTCGCCCGAGTATTATGCGACCAAGGCCTCGATCTTCAATGCGCTGGTCGAGGCAATCGATCTCTCGCTGCTGACGCGACTTTCTGCCGAAGAGGCGCGCGAGGAAATTCGCGATGTCGTCAACGACATTATCGCGCTCAAGAATGTCGTCATGTCGATTTCCGAGCAGGAAGACCTGCTCGAGGACATCTGCAACGATGTGCTCGGATTCGGCCCGCTCGAGCCGCTGCTGGCACGAGACGACATCGCCGACATCATGGTGAATGGCGCCGACACGGTCTACATCGAGACCGAGGGCAGGATGCAGCGAACCGGTGTGCGTTTCCGCGACAACCGGCAGCTCATGAACATCTGCCAGCGCATTGTCAGCCAGGTCGGCCGGCGCGTCGATGAATCGAGCCCGATCTGCGACGCACGCCTCGCCGACGGTTCGCGCGTCAATGTCATCGCGCCTCCACTCGCCATCGACGGCCCGACGCTCACCATTCGTAAGTTCAAGAAGGACAAGCTGACGCTGAAGCAGCTTGTCCAGTTCGGCTCTGTCTCCCCGGAGGGCGCGACCGTCCTCGAGATCATCGGCCGCTCCCGTTGCAACATCCTCATTTCCGGCGGCACCGGCTCGGGCAAGACGACGCTGCTCAACTGCCTGACCGCCTATATCGATTCCACTGAGCGGATCATCACCTGCGAGGATGCGGCCGAGCTGCAGCTCCAGCAGCCCCATGTGGTTCGCCTCGAGACCCGCCCGCCCAATCTGGAGGGAGAGGGCGAGGTGACCATGCGCGACCTGGTCAAGAACTGCCTGCGTATGCGGCCCGAACGCATCATCGTCGGCGAGGTGCGCGGCCCGGAGGCCTTCGACCTGCTGCAGGCGATGAACACCGGCCACGACGGATCGATGGGAACGCTGCACGCCAACAGCCCGCGCGAGGCGCTGTCGCGTCTTGAATCGATGATTACCATGGGTGGCTTCTCGCTGCCGTCGAAGACGTTGCGCGAGATGATCGTGTCCTCGATCGACGTCATCGTCCAGGCTCAGCGCCTGCGCGACGGCTCGCGCCGTATCACCCATGTCACTGAAATCGTTGGCATGGAAGGCGATGTTGTCATCACCCAGGACGTGTTCCTCTACGATATCCTCGGCGAGGACGCGAACGGCCGCCTGATTGGCCGTCATCGCTCCACCGGTATCGGCCGGCCGAAATTCTGGGAAAAGGCCCGCTATTTCGGAGAGGAACAGCGCCTTGCGACCGCTCTCGATGCGGCGGAAGTGATGGAGGAGGCGCGTGGTTGACCTCCAGGCTTTCCTGACACCGGAGATGACACGCCTCGCCGCCGCCGTGCTGGCGATGTTCGCGGTCGTCGGCGTCGTCTACGCGGTGTTCCAGCCGCTGATGAGCGGTGGGTCGCGCAGCGACAAGCGATTGAAGACGGTCGCCTCCCGTCCGGCGACGGTTGACGGTGTCCGAAAGATCAAGGATGCGGACAAGCGCCGCAAGTCCGTGCAGGACCAGCTCCGCGAGTTCGAGCTGCGGGAACGAAAGAAGGTGCAGAAGGCGTCGAATCCCTCGCTCGAGGAGCGGTTTGAGCAGGCCGGCTTGTCGTGGAGCAAGCGCACCTTCTATGTTTTCTCGATCGTCAGCGGCGTTGTGCTTCTGCTTGTCGGGCTTTTCATCACCTCCTCGATCCTGTTGCTCGGGTGTCTTGCATTCGTCGGGTTCTTCGGCCTGCCGCGCTATCTCTTGTCGTTTCTCCGCAAGCGCCGGGTCGAGGCCTTCCTGGCAGAACTGCCGAACGCCGTCGACGTGATCGTGCGCGGCACCAAGGCCGGCCTTCCGCTGGCCGAGTGCATCTCGATCGTCGCCCAGGAGGCGCGCGAGCCGATCAAGACCGAGTTCCGCCGTATCATCGAGGCGCAGTCCATGGGCGTCACCCTGTCGGAAGCAGTCGCCAAGCTGCCGCAACGCATGCCGGTGCCGGAGGCGAATTTCTTCGCCATCGTCGTCGCCATCCAGTCGCAGGCGGGCGGATCGATGTCCGAGGCGCTCGGCAATCTTTCCAAGGTGCTGCGCGAGCGCCGCGCGATGAAGGGCAAGATCAAGGCGATGAGCCAGGAGGCCAAGTCCTCCGCCGCCATCATCGGCTCGCTGCCGTTCATCGTCGTCGGCATCCTGTCGCTGACCAGCCCGTCCTACATCATGCTTCTTTTCACCGACCCGGCCGGCAACATGATCCTCGCCTTCAGCGGAGTGTGGATGGTCTCCGGGATGGTGATCATGAAGAAGATGATCAACTTCGACTTCTGAGCGGGAGACGGGCATGAATTTCACAAGTCTACTCTCCCAGCAGAACATCATCATGGGGCTGACCGCACTCGCTGTCGGCGGAACGGTCTTTGCCCTGGTGATGCCGTTGATCGAAGGCGATCGGCTGAAGACGCGGATGAAGACCGTGGCTCTGGAGCGCGACAAGCTGCGCGCCCGCGAGCGCGCACGCCTTGCCAACGAGAAGCAGAACTCGCGTGTTTCGCTGCGAAATCAGCCCAAGAAGCGACTGCAGACCTTTGTCGATCGGCTGAACCTGCGAAACCTGATGTCGGACGAGAAGACCGCGTTTCATCTGGTGCAGGCGGGCTTTCGCGGTCCCCGGCCGCTCTACACCTTCCTGTTCGCCCGGCTGGTGATGCCGGTGATCCTCTTCGTCGTGGCGCTGTTCTACACCTTCGTTGTGCTGCAGCTCGAGCAGCCGCCGATGGTCAAGGTGCTGATCGCCAGCGTCATCGCCTTCATCGGCTACTACGCGCCAGACCTCTACGTGAAGAACAGGATCCAGAACCGGCAGACCTCCATCAACCGAGCCTGGCCCGATGCGCTCGACCTGATGCTGATCTGCGTGGAATCGGGCATGTCGATCGAGGTCGCTTTCCGCAAGGTGGCGGAAGAGATTGGCGTTCAGTCGGTCGCGCTTGCCGAGGAACTGACGCTGACCAATGCCGAGCTGTCCTATCTCGGCGACCGGCGCCTGGCCTACGAGAATCTCTCGAAGCGGACCGGGCTGGAGAACGTCAAGAACGTCTCGCTCGCCCTGATCCAGGCTGAACGCTACGGCACGCCGGTCTCGCAGGCGCTACGTGTCATGGCCGACGAGAGCCGCTCTCAGCGCATGCAGGCGGCGGAGAAGAAGGCGGCCGCCCTGCCGCCGAAATTGACCGTGCCGATGATCGTGTTCTTCCTGCCGGTGCTGCTTGCCGTCATCATCGGACCGGTGATCATCCAGGCGATGGCAACCTTCCGATAGCTGCGGGTCCGCGCCGCCCGCCTGCGGATTGCGGATACGAAAAAGCCCCGGCCGCATCGACCGGGGCTTTTTCGTTTTTCAAATGACGTGCATGAACCAAACCAGGGGACGCGCAGAGCGGAAAAGCAGCCGGATCAGCCGCCGCTCTTCTTCTTGCCCTTCTTGTCGGCCGCGGAGATTTCCGCCCAGGAGTTGCGCTGGGCCAGCATCGACTTCAGGTAGGCGATGTTCTCGTTGGCCTGACGCGGATCTATCTCCGCGCGGGCGACCGTCTCGGCTTCCTCGAAGCGGCCCTGAAGCCCGATGGCGAGCGCCAGGTTCTGGCGGATGCGGCTGTCGGCCTTGGGGCTGGCGGCCGCGCCGCGCAGCACCTTTTCCGCCTCCTTAACGTCGCCGGACAGGAGGTAGGACATGGCCAGATTGTTCAGCAGGCTCGGCTCACCCGGGGCAATCTTCAGGGCCTGATTGTAGAGATCGCGGGCTTCCGCGGTGTTGCCCATCTGGTCGTTGATTGCGGCGGCGGCCGACATCAGGCGCCAGTCCGGATTGGTGGGGGTCTGGGCACCGTTGATGACCTGCAGCGCTTCCGGCAGCTTGCCGCCCATCGCCAGCACCTTGCCATAGGCGGCCGCGACATCGCGGTCGGACTGATGCGAGATCACCGCCTTGCGGAGCACGGCCTCCGCCTGCTCGACCTGGCCGTTTCGGCGAAGTGCCGCAGCGTAGTTGAGGATGTTGTCGCGGTTGGCCGGGTCCCGCTCGTAAGCCTGCCCCCAGTAGCCAACCGCCTGGCGGGCGGCATCGGACCCGGGTGTCACATAGGCCTGTGTGGCACTGGCATGGGTGCCGATGCTGCGCTTCGACGAGGCGCAACCGCTGACCGCCAGCATTGCCGCCAGCGACACCGCGAGGGTGAGACGCAGCGCGACCGGACGGGAGGTGGAGCGACGTGTGGCGGCCATGAAAGGGGCTCCTCGAAGCGCCTGTGGGATTCGCAAATTGCTTGCATCAAGCAATAGGGCGTTAACCCTAATGCTTCGTTAAATCGTCGCCGGAGGAACCGCCGCGACCGCCCAGGCGGGTCGGCGATGCGCGTTCCGGAGGTTTGCCGTCTTTCGGTGATCGTGGTTTAAGCTATGGCAAATCCGTCCCGTTTTCTCCGGAAGGAGCCTCCCTTGCTCACCTCGCTTCTCGCCCATGATGTTTCGGCATCCACCGTCACCGTCTGTCTTGTCGATAAGGACAGGGCAGCGAGCCGGCTTGCGGACCTTGGCCCGGCTGCCGTGCGTTTCGCCGAGGCGAGTGGCTTCGACGGGGGAGCGGGCCAATTGCTGGCCGTTCCCGCGCCGGATGGATCGTTCAAGGCGGTGCTCTACGGCGTCGCCTCGCCGGGAAGGCCGGGGTTTGCGGCAGGTGACCTGCCGAAGAAACTCGCGCCTGGCGACTATCGTCTCGATCTCGGTGATGGCGGAGCGGCGGGAGCCGAGGACGAGGCCGCACTGGCCTTCGCGCTCGGGTCCTACCGCTTCGAGCGCTACAGCAAGCCTTCCGACAAGCCGCGGCCACGCCTGATGGTTGGCGCCGGGGTCGACCTGGAGGCAATCGGAGTGATCCTGTCCGGCGTGCAGATCGCCCGCGATCTCATCAACACGCCGGCCAACGACCTTGGGCCGGCCGAACTGGCGGACGCGATGCTCGCGCTCTTTTCCCGCAACGGCGGCCAGGGCAGCGTCATCGAGGGCGATGCTCTGCTGTCAGCGAATTTTCCCATGGTTCACGCCGTCGGCCGCGCCAGCGCGCGCGCTCCGAGACTGGTCGATGCCACCTGGGGAGAGATGGCGCATCCCAAGGTCACTCTCGTTGGCAAGGGCGTCGTGTTCGACACCGGCGGCCTCGACATCAAGCCGGCAAGCGGCATGGCGCTGATGAAGAAGGATATGGGGGGAGCCGCCAACGTGCTCGGCCTTGCCGCGATGATCATGGAGGCGCGCCTTCCGGTTCGCCTGCGCGTCATCGTTCCCGCGGTGGAGAATGCGATTTCCGGCGATGCCTTCCGTCCGGGCGATGTGCTGCAAAGCCGCAAGGGCCTGAGCGTCGAGATCGGGAACACCGACGCGGAAGGCCGGCTGGTGCTCGCAGACGCACTGGCGCTTGCCGATGAGGAGGAACCGGAGCTACTGATCGACATGGCGACGCTGACGGGTGCGGCCCGTGTCGCGCTCGGCCCCGAACTGCCGCCGCTCTACACCGATGACGATGCCTTCGCCGATGACCTTGCAGCAAGCGCCGAGGCGGTGAACGATCCGCTCTGGCGCCTGCCATTGTGGCGTCCCTACGAGAGCTATCTCGACAGCCGTATCGCGGACATCAACCACATCAACACGAGTGGCGCCGGGTTTGCTGGCTCCATCACGGCAGCCCTGTTCCTGTCGCGGTTCGTCGGGAAGGCGAAGACCTGGGCGCATCTCGACATCTATGGCTGGAACCCGTCCGACCGGCCGGGACGCCCGGCCGGCGGAGAGGCTCAGACTGTGCGGGCCCTGTTCGCCTGTCTGAAGGACCGCTACCCGCCTGCGTAAGGACGCGGATCTGTCGCCTCGCGTATAACGGATCCGAAACGATATCGCCCTAGAGTGCCCTCATCCGAGGTCCTGGGCACGCGGTCCGGGTGAAGAGCGAAGGTTTCGAAGGGATGGGGATCGAGATCCGGCCGGCACAGGCGCTCCGGCTCTGGCACGACGTCACCATGTCCCTGGTCACCGACGGCGACCAGGACCTGACATCTCGCCAGATGGCGATCCTGCTGACGGTCTATCTGGAGCCGCCGCCGCACACGGTGCGCGGCCTGGCCGCGCGGCTCGATGTCACCAAGCCGGTGATCACCCGCGCGCTCGACACGCTGGGGGCGATGAAGCTTCTCTCGCGTCGCCGTGACGAGGCGGACCGCCGCAATGTCGTCGTGACGCGCACGGTTGCCGGTGCGCTTTACCTGGAGCGGATCGGCGATACGATCACCGAAAAGGCGGCCGCGATCACGCGCTAGGCCGTGTGGAGACTGACATGGCCGCTTCCTCTTCCATTCCTGCCTCGTCCCTCGACAGGCGCCGCCATCCCGTGCGCGCCGATCTCGCCGCTGCAAGCTACGCCGGAAGTGTGTCGGCCAGGCAGTTCGTCGAGGGACGCGCGATGCGGATTTCCGCCGACTTCGCCGACATTCGCCCGGTTGCCGATCAGGCGCGACCGATCGACACCCAGGCGCTTTTCGGGGAAACTTTCACCGTCTACGAGATCCGCGATGACGGCTGGGCCTGGGGGCAGCTCGAGACCGACGGATACGTCGGATATCTGCCGGCAGAGGCGGTGTCGGAAGCGGGTGCTCCGGCCACGCATCGGGTGGCCGTGCCGCGCAGCTATCGCTATCCCGGTGCGGAACTGAAGCTGCCGCCGGTCGGCCTTCTGTCGCTCGGCGCCCGTGTTCGTGTCACGGGGAACGCAACGACGCGCGGCCTCGACTATGCCGTTCTCGAGGATGGCTCGGCCATGGTGGCCCGTCATCTGGAGCGGCTCGACCATATCGCTGGGGACTGGGTTGCGGTTGCCGAAAATTTGTTGGGAACACCCTATCTTTGGGGAGGTCGGACCTCGCTTGGCCTCGATTGCTCGGCTCTCGTCCAGCTTGCCGCCCAGCAGGCGGGGATCGTCCTGCCGAGGGACAGCGACATGCTGGAAGTCGAGGCGGGCGTCGCCCTTGAGCCGGGCGATGGCGTGCCGTCCGATCTGCGCCGGGGCGATCTGCTGTTCTGGAAGGGGCACGTCGGTATCATCTGCGACCCGGCCACACTGCTTCACGCCAACGGGTTCACGATGACCGTTGCGCGTGAGCCGGTGGAGACAGCGCTCGCCCGTATTGCACGCAGCGAGTGGGGACGCCTGACCGGCTGGAGGCGCTTCGCCTGACGTCGCGGTCGCCGTGATTGTCTATTTTTTTGGGAAGCGAAATAAACCGCTCGAAAAAACTCCCGCTGCGAAATTTATAAATTGAATAAGTATTCATTCTTGTTGTTTGTTTTATGCTCCAAGTCGTCACCAGATATGCGCGAATTGCATTTGTAGTTACATATTGATGGGGGTAGCTTCCGCGCAAATTCGACGCACGTATCTTCGCGTGCCAGTCGGCTTGCGCGGTCGGTCTCCGGTGGCTCCTGCCTCATCCCGTCCGCTGCCCTCTTGCATTTCCGGACCCCGATACCCGCTTCCTGCCTTTGGCACGACGGGATATTTGGCGTTCCAGCCTCGGACGGACAGCTCTGAATGCTGCATGCGATACCCCATGCCGTTTTCCTTCATGTGGAGGACAACACGGACGACGCGCGTCTGTTTCGCGAAACGCTTGAAGCCCTGACCGGGAATGTGCGCATCCGCAGGGTGAGCCTGGCGGAAACGGCGCTTGATCTGCTGGCGGATACAGATGAGGCGGATGGTCCGCCGTTCGATTGCGTGGTGACCGCGGTTCGCCTTCCGGGGCTGAATGGCGGAGACCTGGCACGACGGCTGCGTCAGCGGTTCGATGCCGCATCGCTTCCGATCATCGGACTGACGCGCGACGCACCGGTAAACGAAGCCAGTGCCGGCTGGTTCGATGCGCTTTTCCAGAAGCCGGATACGTCGCGGGGCCTGCGCCCCGTCGTCCAGGCGATTGTAGATCTCTGGTTCACCAAGGCCCGCCGCTACCATTGCTGAGCAGCGGAGCGTCGCTGCTCCTAGTAGCCGACCGTCCGGTCAACCACATTCTCGAGCTTCTCGCCGCGCTCATGCGCGGCAATCTGCGCGGCGATATAGTCCGAGATCGTCTCCGGATCGCTGTCGGCCGCCACATGCGGTGTCACCACGACATTCTCTAGTCCCCACAACGGGCTGTCCGGCGACAGCGGCTCGGTCTCGAACACGTCAAGGCTTGCCCCCGTGAGCGTGCCGTCCGTCAACGCGCGCACCAGGTCCGCCTCGACCTGGCTGCCGCCGCGGCCGGCGTTGATGAAGACCGGACCGCCGAGCGCCCCGTCGCGAGCGAGTTTCGACAGCAGGGCGTGATCGATGAGGTGCCGGGTGTCTGGTGTCAGCGGCAACAGGTTCACCAGAATGTCGGTTCGTCCGAGGAAGGTATCGAGTTCGTCGGATCCCGCGAAACAGGCAATCCCGTCGAGCGTCTTGCGGCTGCGCGCCCAGCCGGCGACCTCGAAGCCGAGCGTCGCGAGCACGCGCGCCGCATCCGTCCCCAGAACGCCAAGACCGAGGATGCCCACCCGCACGCGCCGTGCAGCAGGCTGGTCCAGATCCTTCCAGAGCCGTGCCTTCTGCTGGGCGAGATAGGTCAGTTGCTGGCGATGATGGAGCAACACCTGCAGCGCCACCCATTCGCTCATGCGAGCCGTCAGATCGGGATCCACCACCCGCACGAGCGGCGCTGCGGGTAGATCCGGCTGCGCGAGCAGATGGTCGACGCCGGCTCCCAGCGAGAAGATCACTTCCAGATTGGGGCAGCGCGCCAGCAAGCCCGCTTCCGGCTTCCAGGCGAGTGCATAGCGGATTTCCGACAGGTCCCCAAGGTCATCGGGATAGCTGCGCACCGTATGGCCTGGCAGCCGCGACGATAGCCTCTCGACCCAGGGCAGGGAATTCCATCCGGCGACGGCGATCAGGAGGGACATCGGGCAGCTCCGCTTGGGTGGGATCTCCCTCTTAACCGCTTGCGCCAGCGCAAGCAAAGGGGAGGGAGGTGGCGAATGAGTTGCTTTTAAATAAAAATGCAATTTATGGTGTGTGTCGACCTGTCAGCTTTCTGGCCGCGGCCGATAGCAAATCGGGTGTTTTCCAAAAAGGAGGTTGTCATGGGTGTTGGAGATCTGGAGAAGGTCAAGGCATGGGTGGATACCATGCCTCCGAGGCCGGGCAGGCTCGTCGTCATTGGTCGGGTCGTCGCGCCGACGCCCTGTCACGAGGCGAAAGCCGTGCTTGATGCGATCGAGAAATCGAACCCGCCTGTCTATGTGGTGAAGGTGACCGTGCATCCGCTTCCGGGGCGATGCCTGCAGGTGCTGCATGCCATCGACTTTCGCTTCGTCCTCGAGAACTATGCCGATGACGCGCGGCAGGTCAGGGTGATCTCGGAAAAGGACAGCCTGCTTGTCGATATCGAAGAGGTGAGCTGATCCGGGCCTGTCGTCGAGGCGACGGCGGGGCCGACGTCAGCCCTGATGCCCCGGGTGGTCGCGGAGCGGCGGAAGACCGGACCCGTTCGGGCGCAGCCCGGTGTCGGGGCTGGAGGCGACAGGTGCTGCCTCCGGTGCCAGATCCAGCTCGCCGATGCCACGACCGCGTTTGGTGATCTTTTCGCTGGAAATCAGGATTTGCTCGATATCCCGTTCCGCCTGGCCGAAATGAGACTGGAGCTTGCGAACGCGCTCGTCGAGGCGCGTCACGTCCTGCACCAGATGGCCGACCTCCGCCTGGATGCGGTGGGCCTCCTCGCGCATCCGCGCGTCGCGCAGCACCGACTGGATCACCTGGATGGAGAGCAGCAGCAGGGACGGGGAGACGATCACCACCCGCAGGCGATGCGCCCGCTGGACAAGATCGTCGAACTGCTCATGGATCTCGGCAAAGACGCTCTCCGAGGGAACGAACATGAAAGCGGTGTCGAGCGTCTCACCCGGCACGAGATAGCGTTCGCGGATATCTGACAGGTGCTTGCCGATGTCGCGCCGGAACCGGGCCTGGGCCTGTTTCGTCGCCTCGGCATCGCGCGCATCCTTCAGCGCGGTATAGGCCTCCAACGGGAACTTTGCATCGACGGCGAGCGAGGGTGAGCCATTGGGCAGATGGATCAGGCAGTCGGGGCGCACGCCCGTCGAGAGCGTTGCCTGAAAGGTGAAGGCGGCTGGTGGCAGCGCATCCTGGATCAGTGCCTCCATCCGGCCCTGACCGAAAGCGCCACGCGTCTGCTTGTTGGCCAGGATAGACTGCAGCTCGCCGACCTGCCCGGACAAGGAGCTGATCGTCGCCTGCGCCCGGTCGATCACGGCGAGGCGTTCGTGCAGGTGCCTCAGTCCCTCATGGGTGCGCCGGGTTGTCTCCGCCATGGACTGGCCGAGCTTGTGGCTCATGCCGTCGAGCCGGTCGTTGACGGCACGCATCAGGTCGCCCTGCCGCGAGCCGAAAACCTCCGCCATGGTCTGCATCCGTCCGGTCATTTCGGACTGGGCCTTCACCATGGCTGCAAGCTTTTCCTCAAGTTCATGCGCGCGATCTTCCGCCCGCCACTCGGCCTGGCGCCTGACGCCGGCCTGCCGTAGCAGGGTCACGACCACGACCGCGAGCAACACCAGCGCGCCAATGGCAGCACAGGCAATGGCCTCGGCCATGGTCACGGGACGGTTGCCGATCGAGAACAGAATCGCTGTCATGGAAACAAATATAGAACATCCC
Organism: Stappia sp. ICDLI1TA098; assembly: GCF_054880955.1. Classification (NCBI taxonomy): domain Bacteria; kingdom Pseudomonadati; phylum Pseudomonadota; class Alphaproteobacteria; order Hyphomicrobiales; family Stappiaceae; genus Stappia; species Stappia sp. ICDLI1TA098. Next base: position 459,994 of record NZ_JBTZBT010000002.1, on the reverse strand, counting down.
TCGAAACGAGGGAACGTGCGGCGCGCGGTTTCCGTGGCCGCACGCGTTGACGCACGGCCGGACTTCCCATATTTCAGCGGCATGACGAAACGCGACATCCTCATCCTCCCCGACGCCAAGCTTAGGCTGGTCAGCGAACCCGTCGCCAAGGTCGACGATGCGATCCGCCAGCTGGCAGACGACATGCTCGAGACCATGTACGACGCGCCGGGGATCGGCCTTGCGGCGATCCAGATTGGCGTGCCCAGGCGCATGCTGGTGCTCGACGTGGCGCGCGAGGGCGAGGAGGCGGAGCCGATGGTGGTGATCAACCCTCAGGTGATCTGGGAATCGCCTGAGCGCTCGATCTACCAGGAAGGCTGCCTCTCCATTCCCGAATACTACGAGGATGTGGAACGGCCCGAAAAGATCGCGCTGAAGTTTCTCGACCGCGAGGGCGTCGAGCGCGAGATCGAGGCCGACGGCCTTCTCGCCACCTGCCTCCAGCACGAGATCGATCACCTGGATGGCGTGCTGTTCATCGACCATATCTCCAAGCTGAAGCGCGAGCGGGTCGTGAAGAAGTTCCAGAAACAGGCGCGGCTGACCGACAAGGCCTGAGTGCTGCGGGCATTTCCGTAGCGATAAGGGCCGGCTGCGGCCGAGAGCGCCCGGGCGATGATGGACCCGGGGCCTGCGTGGGTGCCGCCCTTCTGCCACCCGTCCACATGTATCCCCGCCTGGGGGCGCAAAGAACAAGGGAAACGGGCATGAGCCTTCGCGTCGTCTTCATGGGCACTCCGGATTTCTCCGTGCCGACGCTCATGGAAATCGTCGGCCAGGGCCATGACGTGGTCGCCTGCTACACCCAGCCGCCGCGCAAGGCTGGACGCGGCATGGAGGAGCGGCGTTCGCCGGTGCATCAGGCCGCCGAAACGCTCGGTATCGAGGTGCGTGCGCCCGTCTCCTTCAAGGGGGAAGAAGAGCGCGCGGCTTTTGCCGCGCTCGAGCCGGATGTCGCCGTCGTCGTCGCCTATGGCCTCATCCTGCCGCGCGCGGTGCTCGATGTTCCTGTTTACGGCTGCCTCAACCTGCATGCGTCGTTGCTGCCCCGCTGGCGCGGGGCAGCCCCGATCAACCGGGCGATTATGGCCGGCGACAGGGAAACGGGCGTCGAGGTCATGCGCATGGAGGCGGGACTCGACACCGGCCCGGTCTATATGGCCGAGAAGGTTGCCATCGGCGAGACCATGACCGCAGGAGAACTGCACGACCGCCTGTCCGCGCTTGGCGGCGACCTGATGACGCGTGCGCTCGCCGCCCTGCCGCGCGGTGGCCTCGTCGCCACGCCGCAGGCGGAAGAGGGTGTCACCTATGCCCGCAAGCTCGAGAAGTCCGAAACCCGGATCGATTGGAGCCGACCGGCGCAGGACGTGCACGACCATATCCGGGGGCTTTCGCCCTTTCCAGGCGCCTGGTGTGAGATCGAGCTTGGCGGTCGCACGGAGCGGGTGAAGGTGCTGCGCTCGGCGCTTGCGGACGCCGGAGGCAGTGCGGCACCGGGAGACGTCGTCGCGGCGGACACGGAGGCGGGACTCGTCGTGGCTTGCGGAGGCGAAGCCGTGAGGCTGCTGCAGCTCCAGCGGGCCGGGCGCAAGCCGATGGCTGCGGCTGAGTTCCTGCGCGGCGCGCAGATCGCCACCGGCGACCGGCTTTCCTGACAGGCGACGGCAGCGTCATTGCACAATCGCCAAGCCGTCGGCGCCTGCTATAGGATGCAGCCTGTCAGGCGCGCACGCCTGATGTCCCACCCTGCCCGCAGTAGCCGCAAGCCAACCGGAACCCGTGACCATGACCCATCCATCTCTTGCTCCGACGCTCAGAACGGCCTCTTCCGCGGACGCGGAAGCGATCTCCACCCTGCTCGGCGCGGCGTTCGGCCAGGACGCCGAAGCCCGGCTCGTTCACGAGTTGCGGGCCTGCGGTGCGTTCCTGCATGAACGGGTGGCGGTCGGGCCGGACGGTCGTGTCGTCGGCTATGTCGCCTTTTCGCGGGTCACGGGAGCGGGACCGGCGCATCGCCTGACCATCGCCTGTCTGGCGCCGGTTGCCGTCACGCCCGACCTTCAGCGCTCGGGCATCGGTTCGGCGCTGGTGCGCGACGGGCTCGAGACATTGCGTGGGGAAGGCGTCGATCTCGTTCTGGTGCTCGGTCCGCCGGCCTACTATCCGCGTTTCGGGTTCGACTCGGAGCTTGCGCGCAAGGTATCCGCGCCGTATGCGGGGGCTGCCTTCCAGGCGCTGGCGCTTACCGAGGCCGCCCGTGCGGCACTTCCCATCGAGGTGAGTTTCGCCACCCCGTTCGAGGCGTTCGATTGAAGTCGGCAGGCTCGGGCACTACCGCCGGGCGGGGGCGCCAATGCGGCAACCGGAACGGAACGGCCGACCCGCGTGACCCCGCCAGATGATTGTCCTGAACCGGTGATGACATGCCGCGCTACAAGCTGACGCTCGACTACGATGGCCGCCCGTTCGTTGGTTGGCAGAGACAGGCGAACGGCCCGTCCGTGCAGGCCGTGATCGAGCGGGCCGTGAAGGCCTTTTCCGGCGAGACGGTCACCATTGGCGGCGCGGGACGAACCGACGCGGGCGTCCATGCGACGGGACAGGTCGCCCATCTCGATCTCGAGAAGGACTGGCCTGAGGCAACCATTCTCGGTGCGCTCAATTTCCATTGTCTGCCCGACCCGGTCGCGGTTCTCGCCTGCGAGAAGATGCATGAGGGGTTCGATGCGCGGTTTTCCGCGATCCGCCGGCACTATCGGTTCCGGATCGTCAACCGCGTTGCGCCGCTCACCCATGACCTCGGCCTTGCCTGGCACGTCAAGAAGCCACTCGACGCGGAGGCGATGCACGCGGCCGCGCAGGTCTTCGTCGGGCATCACGACTTCACCACCTTTCGCCATTCTCGCTGTCAGGCGAAAAGCCCGTGGAAGACACTGGAGACCTTCTGCGTGCGTCGTTCGGGCGAAACGGTGATCGCCGAGTGCGCGTCGCGCTCCTTCCTGCACAACCAGGTGCGCTCGATGGTCGGCACCCTTCGCCTCGTCGGCGAAGGGCGCTGGGGAACGGACGATGTGGCCAGGGCGCTCGCCGCGCGCGACCGCGAGGCTTGCGGTCCGGTCTCCCCGCCCGACGGGCTTTATCTGACCCGCGTCGACTACCGTCCGGCCGGGGAGGACATCGCTTCGCGGGCCGCCTATCTGGCCGAGGCCGGACAGGAAGAAGAGGCGCAAGATGCGAGCCGGTGATCCATGTCGCTCACGCCGGCTCCGTCCCCGCATCGGCTTCTGTGTCTGCAACGGGGTCGGCCGGCGGCACCAGCGCGCGGTAGAGGTGCCACGTCGTGTGGCCGAGGATCGGCAGCGCGATCAGCAGTCCGGCGAAGAACGGCAGCATTGACACGATCAGCGTCACGGTCACGACGAGCGCCCAGCCGATCATTGGCACGGGGCTTGTCACCACCGCGCGCACGCTGGTGATCATTGCGGTGATGAAGTCGATGTCCCGGTCGAGCAGCATCGGGAAGGAGACGACGGTGAGCGAGAAAAGCACCACCGACAACACCGCCCCGACCACATGGCCGATGATCAGGAAGAGGAGGCCCTCGGGCGTCGTCAGCACCACCTCGACAAACTCGCCGAAGCTCGCGAAGGACTGGAAGCCCAGGAACAGGGCAAGCAGCAGGCGGACCTGATACATCCACATGATCTGGATGAAGAGCACGACGAAGGCCATCCATCCGAGTTCGCGGCTGCGCTGCTCCCAGATCACGCCGAGCACGCCCGGCCATGAAAGCGGGGTTCCCGCCTCGATCCGGCGGCTCACCTCGTAGAGCCCGACGGCGATGAACGGCCCGATCAGGCTGAAGCCGGCGGCGAGGGGATAGCTCAGGTAGCTCATGTGAAACGCCGAGGCGGTCAGCAGAACCAGGTTGCCGCCGAGGGCGAAAACCGCTCCGAAGAACAGGCCGTAGAACGGCGCGCTGCGGAAGTCGCGCATCCCCGCGCCGAGTGCGTCGACGATGACGTTGATGGTGATCGGGTTGACCCGCGTCGGATCGATCCGGCGCGGACTGTCGGCAAGCGGCTCCCCAACCGCTTCCGGTGGTGTCGTCGTGCTCATATGGCTCCTCCCTGGCACGTCTGTTCACATCAGTGAAGCAAGAAGCGCGCGCGGCGTCACCTTAGAAAAGCTACGCAATTCCCTGAAGATGAGCGCCGCCGGGGAAAAGCCTCAGCGGGAGGCGAAATAGCTGTCGAGGAAGCGCCTGTAGATCGCGGCCAACCGGTCGAGGTCCGACACCGGCACATGCTCGTCGACCTTGTGCATCGTCTGTCCGACAAGGCCGAACTCCACCACCGGACAGAAGTTCTTGATGAAGCGGGCATCGGAGGTGCCCCCACCGGTAGAGAGTTCCGGCCGCAGTCCGGTCTCCGCCTCGACCGCATCGGAAAGGGCGTCGATCAGCCCGCTGTCGTGCGTGAGGAAGCTGTCGCTGGAATCGCGCGCGAACTCCAGCGTCCAGTCGCAGGAAAGGTCGTTGAGGCCGGCAAGCTCTGCCTCGAGGTGGGTCTTGAGGCTGTCGACCGTCCAGTGATCGTTGAAGCGGACATTGAATTTCGCCTGCGCCTGGCGCGGGATCACATTGGTCGCCGTATTGCCCACGTCGATGGTGGTGATCTCGAGATTGGACGGCTGGAAGCGCTCGTTGCCCGTGTCGAGGACCAGCCGGTCCAGCGCGGTAGAGAGCTTCAGCAGATCGGCGATCGGGTTCTTGGCCAGATGCGGATAGGCGACGTGCCCCTGTACGCCGGTGACCGTGACGACGCCCGACAGCGAGCCGCGCCGGCCGACCTTGATGGCATCACCGAGCCTGTCCGGGTTGGTCGGCTCTCCGACGATGCAGGCATCGAAGCGGTGGCCGGCCGCTTGGGCCCAGTCCAGGAGCTTGACCGTGCCGTTGACCGCCGGTCCTTCCTCGTCGCCGGTGATCAGGAAGGAGATCCGGCCGCCGAAGCCGGGGCCTCGGTCGGCGAGAAAGCCGAGCGCAGCACCGGCAAAGGCGGCGATGCCGCCCTTCATGTCGACCGCGCCGCGTCCGTAGAGTGTGCCGTTCTCGATCGTTCCGGCGAACGGGTCGTGCTGCCAGGCGGCAGCGTCACCGGCCGGAACGACATCCGTATGGCCGGCGAAGACGAAATGCGCTCCCCCGGTACCGACGGTCGCGAAAAGGTTCTCCACGTCCGGCGTATCCTCGTCGCTGAACGTGACCCGGTCGACCGTGAAGCCGGCCGCGCCGAGGCGGTCCTCGAGATAGGCGAGCGCGCCGCCCTCATCGGGTGTCACGGAAGGGCAGCGCAGGAGATCGCGGGCGATTTCCGCGGCGGAGGAGAGCTTGTCGGTCATGGCGAGGGTCTGTTTCTGGAGGTTACTTTGGCCGTTGCCAGCGGCTGTTGGGGCCGGGGCCATAGGCATTGGGGCCCCGATCGCCCGGCAGGAAACCGAGCGCGAAGAGCAGCAGGACATTGAGCAGCGGCACGAAGACGAGAATGGCGAGCAGCCCCGTGAGGCCCTTGTCCTGAAGCCGCTTGATCACGAGCGCCAGTTCCACCCACTGGAAGGCGAAGAGCATGATCGGCATGGACGGATGGTTGCGGATGATGTTCGCCAGAGCCAGTTCCATCGCCTCTGGCGAGGAGATGTCGGCGCCCGACAGCCAGATCGTCATGGGAATGGCGAAAACGCACCACAGGAAACCGAGCGCCAGCCAGTAGGGCTCACGGGAGACGCGGCCGATGGGATTGAAGAACAGCCAGAGAAATCCCAGGGGGCCGGGGTGTGGGCGGGGCGCGGACATCGGAACCTTGTGCGGGAGGGAACCTGCCCCCCGACTTAGGCCGCTGCGCGTCGACAATCAAGGAGTTGCACCGCGTTGTTGCTGCCTGAGGCAGGTTTCGCGCGAAATTGGGAGGGCGTTAATCGGCGGTTATCGGTGTGATGCTAGAGCAGGGGCGAGTGCCCTGTGCCCGAAACCGCTTCCGGTCGAGGGCGGGGAGGGATTTCTGCAGGAGCCGCCGCCGTGTTCAGCCTTTCGCCCGTGTCGTCGAACAACGTCTTTCGCAAGCGCCGGGTCGCGCGGCTGAACGAGATGATCGCCGATCATGTTGCCGCCAAGGGGCATTGCCGTGTGCTCGACATGGGTGGCACGCGTGTTTTCTGGCAGGTCTGGCGCGATCAGATCGATTTCGCCAACATCTCCGTCACCTGCGTCAACCTCAGCTTCGACGAGGGATCCGGCCCCGACGACGGATTGCCGGTCCAGACGCTAGAGGGAAATGCCTGCGACATGCCGCAATACGCGGACAACTCCTTCGACGTGATCTTCTCAAACTCGGTGATCGAGCATGTTGGCCTTTGGCCAAACAAGTCGGCCTTCGCCCGCGAGGCGCGCCGTCTGGCGCCGAGTCATCTGATCCAGACGCCGAACTTCTGGTTTCCGATCGAGCCGCATGCCCGCTTTCTGATGCTGCACTGGCTGCCGCGACCCGTGGCCTATCGCATTCACATGATGATGCGCACCGGCTTCTACCCCAAGGCCGCGACGCTCGATGAGGCGATGACCTCGGCGGAGGATGCAAGCATGCTCGACCGTCGCCAGATGCGTCACCTTTTCCCCGATTCGACCGTGGAGACGGAGCGCTTCCTGGGGCTGCCGAAGTCGCTGGTCGCGATCCGCCACACGAAGCCGTGACAGGCTGAGGCCCCCCTCGCAGGGGCACCCGGTAGCCGAACATAAAAAGGGGGCGCGATGCGCCCCCTTTGCGTTTCCGTGCTCGCGACCCGGCTCAGGCGCGCAGCAGCTCGTTGATCGAGGTCTTGGAACGGGTCTTTTCGTCAACGCGCTTGACGATTACGGCGCAATAGAGGTTCGGGCCCGGTTCGCCGTTCGGCAGCGGCTTGCCCGGCATGGTGCCGGCCACGACCACCGAATAGGGCGGCACTTCGCCGTAGAAGACCTCGCCGGTGGCGCGGTCGACGATCTTGGTCGACTGGCCGAGGTAGACGCCCATTCCCAGAACGGCGCCCTCGCGCACGACGCAGCCCTCCACCACTTCCGAGCGGGCGCCGATGAAGCAGTTGTCCTCGATGATGACCGGCCCGGCCTGCAGCGGCTCGAGTACGCCGCCGATGCCGACGCCACCCGACAGATGCACGTTCTTGCCGATCTGCGCGCAGGAGCCGACGGTCGCCCAGGTGTCGACCATCGTGCCCTCGTCGACGAAGGCACCGAGGTTGACGAAGGACGGCATCAGGACGACGCCCTTGCCGATATGGGCGGAGCGGCGCACGATGGTACCCGGGACTGCGCGAAAGCCCGCGCCCTCGAAGTCGACGCCGCGCCAGCCGTCGAACTTGGAGGGAACCTTGTCCCACCAGACCGCGTCGCCGGGGCCGCCCTTGATGATTTCCATCGGGTTGAGCCTGAAGGACAGCAGCACCGCCTTCTTCAGCCACATGTTCACAACCCACGCGCCGTCCCGCTTCTCGGCGACCCGTGCAAGGCCCTTGTCGAGCAGGTCGAGCGCGGCGTTGACCGCCTCGCGGACCTCGCCGGTCGTGTGCGTGCCGATTGCGGCCGCGTCCTCGTACGCGGCGTCGATCACTGCGGCAAGCTGCGCAAGGTCGGTGTGGGAGTGGTTCATCGCGGCGAAACTCCAGGATACGGGAAGGGATGGGTCTTCGAGACTTCGCGGCGGACCTAAGCCGCAGCTTGCGGTGAAGTCAAGACGGGCCGGGACAGCCTGAGGGCGAGCCCGCCGGTTTCGGGTGTTGGCGCGAAGCACCCTTGCACGGAAAGCGATTCCGCTCACCACGCCGATCCTGTATGGGAAATGGCATGGACATGTGGATTCCCATCACCATCTTCGCGGCATTCTGCCAGAATGCACGCTCCGCCCTGCAGCGTCATTTCGCCGGAAAGCTCGGAACAACCGGCGCGACCTTCGTGCGCTTCGGCTATGGCGTTCCTTTCGCGCTGATCTATCTGGCGGGGCTGCATGTCGTGGGCGGCATCCCGTTGCCGGAACCCAACGTCTCCTTCGCAATCTTCGGCATGGCGGGCGGCATCGCCCAGATCCTGGCGACCTTCCTGCTTGTCTACCTGTTCTCGCTGCGTAACTTCGTCGCCGGAACGGCCTACTCCAAGACCGAGCCGGTGCAGGCGGCGATCTTCGGTCTGGTTCTTCTGGGGGAGACGGTGACGCCGGTTGCCGGCCTTGCCATCGCCGTTGGCGTGGTCGGGGTGATCTTTGTTTCGCTGGCCGGCAAGCCGGTGAGCCTCGGCTCGCTGGTCACCGCACTTGCCGGAAGACCGGCGCAGATCGGGCTGGCTTCTGCGGCCATGTTCGGCCTGTCGGCGGTCTGCTACCGCGCGGCCTCCCTGTCGCTCGGCGGGCCGGGTTTTCTCATGCAGGCCTCCTTCACGTTGGCTTTCGTCACCGTGTTCCAGACCGCTGCGATGGTTGTCTGGATGCTGCTGCGCGAGCGCGGCCAGCTCCGCGCCAGCATCGAGAACTGGCGCGGGGCCGTTTGGGTTGGCCTGATCGGCGTTGCCGGCTCCGCCGGCTGGTTCACGGCGATGACGCTGGAGCGCGTCGCCTATGTGCGCGCTCTCGGTCAGATCGAGCTGATCTTCACCTTCATCGTGTCCTGGAGGATCTTTCGCGAGAAGCTGCACCCGGCCGAGGCAATCGGCACCGCGCTGATCGCCACCGGCATCGTTCTGCTGCTTCTGGGAAGCTGAGGCGGCCCGCCCTCAGGCCTTCTTCACGAACTCGCAGAGGATGACGATCCGCTGCCCCTCGACGCGTCCCTCGATGTGGGCGGCGTTGTCGGCCACCAGCGAGATCTTGCGGACCGCCGTGCCGCGCTTGGCGGTGAAGCCTGCGCCCTTCACCTGCAGATCCTTGATCAGCGTCACCGTGTCGCCGGAAGCGAGCACGGTGCCGTTGCAGTCGAGATGAACGAGCGCCGGGGCGTCATCAGACCCGGCTTCCGCCCAGCTCTGCGTGTCGGGCTCGAGATAGGCGATGTCGAGGACATCGCGCGCCCATGGCGCCTCGGGAAGAGCGTTGAGCAAGCGCCACGCAAGCACCTGTACCGCCGGTTCGGTGCTCCAGATTGCCTCGTTCAGGCACTGCCAGTGCGGGCCGTCCTGCGGTCCTTCCTCGAGCCCGGCGCGGCAGGTGGCGCAAACCGGCACGGTCTCGGTGCGCGGCGCGACTTCATAGTCCGTGGCGTTGTCGGAATTGCAAAGGGCGCAGTGCGGCATGGGAGATCCTGTCGGTGAAGGCCTGAAAGGGGATGCCGTGGCATACGCCAGGGCCCCGGCCCTGTCCATGTCGCGGATCGCGATAGCAGATACAGGGGAATACCTACAGGTAATTACTTATGGCGCGCTTCCCGCTTCGGCCGGTTGACGAGCGTCACGAGCACGAAGGAAATGACCATCAGCAACACCCACGCGTTCAGCTTGGCAAGGGAGACCAGCCTCCAGCCTTCCGCCTGGTGCGGATAGCTCCAGGCGCGGGCGAAGGTGCCGATGTTCTCGGCGAGCCAGATGAAGGTTGCGACGAGGAAAAAGCCGAGCACGAGGGGCATCTTGTGCCGGTAGCGATACACCGAATAGTGCACCCAGGTGCGTCCGTAGAGCAGGAAGAGGGCCGCGAACAGTCCGAGCCTTATGTCGAGCGTATAGTGATGGGTGAAGAAGTTCACGTAGATCGCCAGCGCCAGCAGCCAACTGGTCCAAAGCGGCGGGTAGTGGCTGTATCCGAAGTCGAGGATGCGCGAGACGCGCGCCAGATAGCTGCCGACCGCCGCATACATGAAGCCGGAAAAGAGTGGCACGCCGCCGATGCGGAAAAAACTCTCTTCCGGGTAGATCCATGAGCCGGCGGAGGTCTTGAACACTTCCATCGCCGTGCCGACAACGTGAAAGATGAGGATCACCTTGGCCTCGTCGAGCGTCTCGAAGCGGGCCAGCAGCAGCCACGCCTGGATGGCGAGGGCGGCGAGGAAGAGGAAGTCGTACCGCGCCAGATCCGCGTCCGCCGGGTAGAGGAAGCGGGTTCCGAGAATGAGCGCGAGCAGCAGGGCGCCGTAGATGCAGGCATAGGCCTGCTTCACGCCGAAGGCGAGAAACTCGACCGACGCGCGCGCCAGAACGCCCTTGCCCAGCATCCGGTAGATGCGCGGCAAGACCCGGTGCAGCAGGCGCTCGGTGCGCGAGGCCGCGTTCGCCGGCCGTCCGAGCCTTGTCGCAAGTCCCTGCAAAGCCGACACCTCAGTCACGACGGATCGGCGAGGGAATGTCGAGTGCCCCCAGAACCGCGTTCAGGAATCCGGCGAGGTTGTCGGTGACAAAGTCGACATGCGGTGCGTTCTGGCCTTCCAGCTCCCACTCGTCCCGGAAGACAGCGCGGGTGCCGTCGGGGACCAGAAGGGTGGTGCGCATGCCCAGCCGATGGGGCACGGAAAGATTTCGGGAAAGATCCTCGAACATCGCGGCACGCGCCGGCGACACGCCGGTCCGCTCGATGAAGAGCTTATAGGCGTCAAGGTTCGGCTTCGGCATCAACCCGGCGGCGACAATGTCGAAGATGTCGTCGAAATGTTCCGAAATGCCAAGCCGCTCGGCAGTGCGTTCCGCGTGCGGGCGGTCGCCGTTGGTGAAGATGAACTTGCGCCCCGGCAGGCGTGCGATGGCCGCGCCGAGCGCGGGGTTCGGATCGACCGGCGTGTAGTCGATGTCATGCACGTATTCGAGAAAGCCGTCCGGCTTGATCCCGTGCTCCATCATCAGCCCGCGCAAGGTCGTGCCGTAGTCGCGGTAGAACGCCTTCTGCTTGATGCGGGCATCCTCCTGCGAAAGGCCGAGTTCGCGTGCGACATAGTCGGAAATCCGCACGTCGATCTGCGAGAACAGGTCTGTGCTGGCTGGATAGAGCGTGTTGTCCAGGTCGAACACCCAGGCCTCGACGCCCTTGAAGGCGCGCAGGTCCGGCTGATGCGCGTGGGTACCCTCGTGTTCGCCGATCGCACCTGGCACGGCGCCGTCGCGGCTCTTCTCTCCCTCGCTCATGGGCGGATGAGCGTTCCCGCGCCCTGATCGGTGAACAACTCAAGCAGCACCGCGTGAGGCACCTTGCCATTGAGAATGACGACGCCCTCGACGCCGCGTTCGATCGCGTCGATGCAGGTCTCCACCTTCGGGATCATGCCGCCGGAGATCGTGCCGTCGGCGATCAGCGCGCGCGCTTGCGTGACGGTCAGGTCCTTGATCAGCTTGCCGTCGGCATCGAGAACACCCGGAACATCGGTCAGGAAAAGGAGGCGCTTGGCATCGAGCGATCCGGCGATGGCACCGGCGAAGGTGTCGGCGTTGATATTGTAGGTTTCGCCATCCTCGCCGGAGGCCACCGGCGCCACGACCGGGATGAGCTCTTCCTTCATGACGAGGCGCAGAACCGTCGGGTTCACCGATTTCGGCTCGCCAACGTAGCCGAGATCGAGAACCTTCTCGATTTCCGAACCCGGATCGCGAACCGTGCGCTGGAGCTTTTCGGCCGTGACGAGGTTGCCGTCCTTGCCGCACAGACCGATGGCCTTGCCGCCCTCGGAGTTGATGAGATGCACCACTTCCTTGTTGATGGAGCCGGCGAGCACCATCTCGACGACCTCAACGGTCTGCTTGTCGGTGACGCGCAGGCCGTCGCGGAACTCGCTGCGGATGCCGAGCCGGTCGAGCATGGAGCCGATCTGCGGGCCGCCGCCATGGACCACCACCGGCAGCACGCCGGCAAGCCGCAGCAGGGTGATGTCGCGGGCAAAGGCGTGACCCAGCTCCGAATCGCCCATCGCGTGCCCGCCGTATTTCACGACGACCACCTGGTCATCGTAACGCAGCATGTAGGGCAGCGCCTTGGAGATCACCTGGGCCGGATTGAGAGTGGTGGTATCTGTCATGTCGGCAAGGACCTTCGCGTGGAGGCTGCGGATGGGCGGTGCAGGGGGGCGCCGTCGCGACGATTGCATCGTGTGAAGCGCCACCGTCGGGCTCTATAGCCGCTTTCGGCATGAGGCTCAATTGCGGCGCGGACGGGGCAAGGGGGGATCGGGTCAGGCGGCGCCGGCGTGGCGCAGCGCGTCGCAATCCAGCCTGTCGCAGAGGCGTCGTCGCGACGCCTCGATGAGCTCGGGCATCTGGTCGGCATGAACCGGCCGCGAAAAATGGAAGCCCTGCAGGTCGTCGCAGCCGACCTCTGCCAGGAAGCGCTTCTGCTCGTCGGTCTCGATGCCTTCGGCCGTCACCCTCAGCCCCAGTTCGCTGGCAAGCTTCACCAAGGCGCGGGTGACCGTATCGTAGTCGACCATGTCGCCAAGCCCGCGCACGAACTCGCGGTCGATCTTGATTCGGTCGATGGAAAACTGCAGCAGGTGCGTGAGCGATCCGAAGCCGGTACCGAAATCGTCGAGGACGATCGCAAGGCCAAGCTGCTTCAGCTCCCTCAGCAGGCCGATCAGGTCCTTGGTCGGTGCGAGGAGGATGTCCTCGGTGATCTCCAGCTCCAGGTTGCGCCCGTCGAAGCCTGTTCGTTCGAGGATGGTGCGCACCCGGTTCACCAGGCGTGGATCGCGCAACTGGCCGGAGAACAGGTTGACGGAGAGCCGGAAGGGATCGCCGCAGGCGGCCTGCCAGGCGCCGGCGGCGCGGCAGGCCTCTTCCAGCACCCAGTATCCGACGTCCGCCGCATGCCGGCTGCTGTCGAGCGTCGAGAGGAACGCGCCGGGGGGAAGCTGGCCTCTCACCGGATGATCCCACCGCAGGAGCGCCTCGGCTCCGACGATGGTTTCGTCGCTGATGCGAACGACCGGCTGGAACACGAGCTTGAACTGATGGTGGTCGACAGCCTCGCCGATCTCACGCGTCAGCGTGTTGCGATGGTCTGCTTCGCGGCGAAGCTCCATTTCGAACACGGTGAAGCGCCGCCGGCCCTTGCTCTTCGATTCGTACAGGGCGAGATCGGCGTTGCCCATGATCTGGCTGAAGGTCGCCCCGTGGTCGGGTAGCATTGCGATGCCGATGCTGCACCCGCACTCGACCACCCCGTGGCCGGTGTCGAACGGATTGGCGATGGCCTGCGAAATCGCCGCAGCATATTCCGCAACCGCGCCGTCGCGCGCCAGTCGCGGCTCAAGGATGGCGAACTCGTCGCCGCCAAGCCGGGTGATGGTCGCATCCGGCCCGACACAGGAGCCAAGCCGTTCGGCAACCGCGATCAACAGCGCGTCTCCCGTCGAGTGCCCATGGGTGTCGTTGACCAGCTTGAAATGGTCGATATCGATCAGGAATATGGTCGCCATGGCACCGCTTTCCTGCCATTTGGCGAAGGCGGCGTTGACGAAATCCTCGAAGGTGGCCCGGTTCGCCAGTCCGGTGAGCGGGTCGTGTCGCGCCAGATGCTCGATCTGGCGGCGGGCCAGCTCCTCCGCCGTCACGTCCCGTGCCGAGCCGCGGTAGCCGATGAAGACACCACTTGTTCCAAAGACCGGGCGGCCGCTGATTGCATAGACCCGCTCGACACCATGGTCAAACCACCGGAAGCGCAGGTCGCGGAACGGACGTTGCGCGTCAAGGTCGGCCTTGTGCGCGGCCCAGAACGCGGCACTTTCACCATTGCCGGTCATGGCATCCCAGCGGGTCTTGCCGAGGATCAGCTCCGGCTTGATGCCTGCGTCGATTGCGCTGCGCGACAGGAAGGTGAAGCGGTGGCGGGTGTCCTGTTCCCAGATCCAGTCCGAGGCGATCTCGAGGTAGCTGCCGAGGCGCGCATCGCGCTGATGTCCTTCCAGCACGCGCACGCAAAGGCTCGTGAGGGAGCTGAGCGTGTCCATTTCCTCGATGGTCAGCCCATCCGGTCGGGGACGCGGATCGCAGACGCACAATGTGCCGATTGCCCCGCCATCGGCGACACGAACGGGAAATCCGGCGTAGAACCGCGTGCCGCCTTCGGCGCGGACGTAGTCCAGATCCTTGAACCGTTTGTCTTGGCTCAGGTCCGCGACGATGAGGGGGGAGGAAAGCCGGTAGGCTGTGCCGCACACGGCCATGGCCGTTTCCGTGCGCTTCAGCACGCTGCCATGGGCGGCGATGACATGCAGGGTGTCGCCCTGGATCAGGGTGATCAGTGCGCGCTCGCAGTTGGTCGTGCGCGCGGCGAGCCGGACGATCTGGTCCAGCGCCTCGTCGGAGTGCAGTTCGATGACGGAGAGGGCGGCCAGGTCGGCGTGCGGCGGCCGGGACGAACCTTCCGCGCCAGCGGATATCCGCGCGCTCGCCATTGGCAAAGGTACACGATCTCGCCCGCTCTCGCGCATTGCAATCCCACCCGGTTTAAACTCAATAATTAACGCAACGACATTTACGATAAGTTAATCTTGCACAGAGTCGCGAACGACGTCGACCGATGGAATCTTCTCAGTCGCGCCGTTCTGGACGCCATAGTCCATTCAAGAACATGAAAATTGATAAATTCTCTAGATCTCACCAAAGGGAAAGATTGTATATCTCCGCCCGGACCTCGGCGATGCCGATCGATTTTTCGGAAGACGTTTTGAGAATGGCCGGATAGGCCGCCGGACGCCTGCTGATCCGCGTCATCGTATCCTCGACCACCCGCTGCAAGGCGCCGGGTTTGATCTTGTCGCTTTTGGTCAGGACGATCTGATAGTTGACGGCCGCGCGGTCGAGAACATCCATCGCCTTGATGTCGGCATCCATGATCCCGTGGCGGCTGTCGATGAGCGCGAACACCCGCCGCAGTCGTGTGCGCCCCTGGAGATAGGAAAACACAAGCTCGGTCCAGGCGTCGACCATGGCCTTGGGAGCCTGGGCATAGCCATAGCCGGGCATGTCGACCAGGGTAACGGGGCTTTCGGGCGCGTCGAAGAAGTTCAGCATCTGCGTCCGTCCCGGCGTATTGGACGTCCGCGCCAGCCCGTTGACGCCGGTCAGCGCGTTGATCAGGCTCGACTTGCCAACGTTCGACCGCCCGGCGAAGGCGATCTCGAGCTTGTTCTCGACCGGCAATTGCTCGAGCTGCGCGACGCTGGTCTGGAAGGTCCAGGGGCGTCGGAACAGCAGGCGGCCCTGTTCGAGGGTTTCCTCGGTCGGGGCGAAGGGATCTTCAGCGTCGCTCATCGTGCTCTTGCGTTCGGGTCATGGACGCCCGGGCGCGCGGATGGGCGCGCCCGAACAGGCCGGGGGAGATCAGGTCGCCGCCTTGAGCGCGTCCGGATCCTTGCCACGGATGGCGTTGAGGTTGCGTGCGATCCGCTCCGCAGGCCAGGTCCACCAGGCCGTTTCGAGCAGGGTCGCGATCATCGCATCGTCGAAGCGGTATCGCACAACGCGGGCCGGGTTTCCAGCCACCACCGCATAGGGCGGGACATCGGAGGCGACCACGCTCTTCGCGCCGATGATCGCGCCGTCGCCGATGGTGACGCCGGGCAGCACCGTCGCATCGCGGCCGATCCACACGTCGTTGCCGACCACCGTGTCGCCGCGCATGCCTGCCTCGAGCCCGGCCATGTCGAAGTCCGTCTCCCATCCGTTGGCGAAGATGTTGAACGGATAGGTGGAAACGCCGGTCAGGTCGTGGTTTGCCCCGTTCATGATGAAGCACACGCCGGTCGCCAGCGCGCAGAACCGGCCGATCTTCAGCCGGTCGCCGATGAAGTCGAAGTGATAGAGGACATTCCTCTCCTCGAACTCGGCGGCGTGTTCGGGGTCGTGATAATAGGTGTAATCGCCGACCTCGATGGTCGGACGCGTGATCACCGTCTTGAGGAAGACGGTGTGGGGTGCGCCGCCCATCGGGTGGCGCGTCGCGGGGTCGGGTCCATGCATCTGGCGGATCCTTGCTGGATTTTCCGCGCAGGAAAGCCGGGTGCCGCCGGGCGCGAAAGCACCCTGGCGAGCGCGTTGGCGTCTCCGCGCGTTCGGTGTCGTCCTGGTCTTGAGATGAGGTTTGCCTTGCGCTGCCGGTCGCGGCGGGCAAGTCGGGATGGCTGGGCCTGGTGCGGGGCACCGCGATCACGTTGCGACCGGTGCAGGGTCGCCCGCTCTTGCCATCCTCAGGCTGGAGTGTTCATCCGCAGGGTCCTCCGGCTGGATGCCGACTGCGTGAAAGGATGGGGATGCGACGGCGTGCGCGCAACCCCGAACTGCGGCTTCGCCCATGAAAAAAGCCCCGCACCGTCAGGTGCGAGGCTTTTGTGTCACGGTCGGAAGAGAGGGCTCATTCGGCCTTGTCGTCCGCCTGCTTTCGTCGGTTGAACATGCCGCTGAGATTGTCCCACAGCTCAACCTTCACGCCCTGTCGGCGCATGATCACATACTGCTGGGCGATCGACAGCGAGTTGTTCCAGGCCCAGTAGATCACCAGTCCGGCCGGGAACGAGGCCAGCATGAAGGTGAAGAGGACCGGCATCCAGGTGAAGATCATCTGCTGCGTCGGATCCGGCGGAGCCGGGTTCATCTTCATCTGCACGAACATGGTCACACCCATGATCAGCGGCCAGATACCGAGCATCAGCATGTGCGGCGGATCCCAGGGGATCAGGCCGAACAGGTTGAAGATCGACGTCGGATCAGGCGCCGAAAGGTCCTGGATCCAGCCGAAGAACGGCGCGTGCCGCATCTCGATGGTGACGAACAGGACCTTGTAGAGCGAGAAGAAGACCGGGATCTGGATCACCACCGGCAGACAGCCCGCCAGCGGATTGATCTTCTCCTTCTTGTACAGCTCCATCAGCGCCTGCTGCTGCTTCTGGCGGTCGTCCTTATAGCGTTCGCGGAGTTCCGTCATCTGCGGCTGCACGAGCTTCATCTTGCTCATGGAGACGTAGGATTTGTTGGCCAGCGGGAAGAACAGCAGCTTCACCATCATCGTGACCAGCAGGATCGCGACACCGAAGTTGCCCACCATGTGGAACAGCCAGTCGATGACGAAGAACATCGGCTTGGTGAAGAAGTAGAACCAGCCCCAGTCGATCAGCAGGTCGAACTGCTTGATGCCGAGATCCTCGCTATAGGCGTTGAGCTGCTTGGTTTCCTTGGCGCCGGCGAACAGATGCGACGTCGTCTTGTTCGAGCCGCCGGCGGGGACGGAGATCGGATCGCCCAGGTAGCTGGCCCGGTAGCTGTCGGTGGCCGTGGAATAGGCGAACTCGGGCTGGAACTTGGCGTCGCCAGCCGGGATCAGCGTCGAGGCCCAGTACTTGTCGGTGATGCCGAGCCAGCCGCCGGTCACGGCGTCGGGACGCTGCGGGCCTTCCTTCTTCAGGTCGGAATAATCGACTTCCTTCAGGCCGGCGTCGCCGAGCACGCCGATCAGGCCTTCGTGCAGGATGTAGAAGCCCGCCGTCTTCGGCGTGCCGAACCGGTCGATCAGGCCGTAGGGGTAGAGCTGGATCGCCGCGCCGGTGCTGTTGATCACCTTCTGGTCGATCGTGAACATGTAGTTCTCGTCGATCGCGATCTGGCGCTCGAACACGAGGCCCTGGCCGTTGTCCCAGCTCAGCGTCACCGGCGTTTCCGGGGTCAGCGTCGCGCCCTCGGGCGCCTGCCACTGAGTTGTCGCGTCGGGGACGGCGGCGGTGGCGCCATCGGCGGTCGCGAAGCCGAACTCGGCGAAATAGGCGTCCGGCGCCTTGCGCGGGGAGAACAGGATGATGGTCGGGCTCGTCGGGTCCACCGTCTCGCGGTAGTCCTTCAGGCGAAGATCGTCGATCCGCCCGCCGACAAGATTGATGGACCCCTTGAGGCTGGGCGTCTCTATGGCGATGCGCGGATCCTGTGCGAGGGCGGCATCGCGGGTGAGCGAGCCTGCGGCTGCGGACGATGCCGCGCCTCCGGGAACGCTCGCCGCACCCGTGGCCGTGGTCACGCCGGGAGCGGGAGCCGTTGCGCCGTCCTGGGTCGCCTGCGTCGCCGCCTGCTGCTCGGCGCTCAGGCGCTGCCGCTCGATCTCCGGCTGGGCGATGAAATACTGCCATCCCAGCAGAACGACCAGGGACAGGACAATTGCCAGGATCGTATTACGGTTGTCGGCCATAGTCGGCGTTCATCCTCGGTGTTTGGGGCTTTTCGGCTGGGCCGCGCCTTTGCGGGAGGCAGGTTTGCCACGGTGCGGACGCGGCGAAGTGTCCGCTGAAAGCGGCGCGCGGGCAAGCCCGTGCATGACGTCGCGTACAAGGTCGCCATAGTCCTGCGACAACGCGCCGCGACGTCCGACAAGGACGTAGGACACGTCCTGTCGCGCGGCATTGGCGACCTCGCGCACCGCGGCCCTGAGCCTGCGGCGGATCCGGTTCCGCTCCACGGCGTTGCCGGTCTTTTTTGTGACCGTGTAGCCGATGCGAGAGGGGCCGGGCGTTGGAGCGGCCTGCAACACGAAGGCGCGCCGAGGCATCCGACCACCTTTGGCGATGGCCAGAAACTCGGCGCGCTTCTTCAGCGTCGGCAGTGTGGAGGACGGCGAGACTGCGGTCGGCTGTGTCTGGGACACGAGAACGATTCCTCCGCGGTCTTGCCCGTCGGCTCCTGTTACGCGCTCAGCCGCTTGCGGCCCTTGGCGCGGCGGCGAGCCAGGACCTGACGGCCGTTCTTGGTAGCCATGCGGCTGCGGAAGCCGTGACGGCGCTTGCGGACGAGGCGGCTCGGCTGATATGTGCGCTTCATTGTCTCTTTTCCACGCGCAAGGGGCGCGCGGCCCTGGTTTCCGAATTGTCTGGTGGTCGAGTCCCGCACATTTCCGGTCCGGTTCTCGAAAATGAACGCGGAGCCGCAAAGACGCGGTAGTCGTGGGCGCCGAGATAGTCAGCCGACCCGATTGCCGGGCTTATACGGGCCGGTCACGTTGAAGTCAACGACAAGCGGCGGCGGACTGCGCGATTTCGGACCTTGGGGGGCGACCGGCCCCGGCTGCGCCCAGCGGGTGCCTCCGTCCGCGCCGGGCAGTGCTTCCGGATGGCTGAAATGCTCGTTTCTTCGAGATGTTGCGCGCCTCGCCCGCGCTCTCACGCGAAGGTGACGGCACATTCAAGCGCCTTCACTTCCCGGTGAAAGCGGCCGAAAGAGCACGCCACATGCCCCACATTGACGGTACGAAGGACATCGGTTGCCAGGGTGGGAGGCGCGAATCCCGTGCTCGGGCGGCCAATGGGTGTGCGAATCTCGAGGAGAGCTGCATGGGGTCGCAAGGACGGAACGGCGCGGATGGCGCTGCGGCTTCGCCGAGCGGGCAGGGGGCGCATGTGGTCCCGCGTCTGCAGACGCGGCGCACGGTTCTTGGCGCGCTTGCCTGCGGCACACTGCTCCTTGGCGGGGCTGCCGGCCGCGCCATGGCCGCCCCGTCGCATGATCCGTTCTCCGAGTTGCTCCAGCGCTATGTCGTGCGCGGCGCGGATGGCCTCAACCGCGTGCGCTATGCCGCGTTCCGCGCCGAGGGGGGCGCCGAACTGGAGCGCTACATCGCAACGCTGGCGGCGACCCGGGCCTCGGCGCTGTCGCGTGCGGAGGCTTTCGCCTTCTGGGTCAACCTCTACAACGCCGTCACGCTTCAGGTGGTGCTCGCGCACTACCCGGTTGCTTCGATCCGCGAGATCGACCTCGGCGGCGGCTTTTTCTCGCGCGGCCCCTGGCGGCGGGCGCTGGTCAAGGTGGAGGGCCGCGACCTGTCCCTCGACGACATCGAGCATGGCATCCTGCGCAAGCGCTTCTCCGAGCCACGCGTGCACTATGCGGTGAACTGCGCCTCGCTCGGCTGCCCCGACCTTGCCCGGCGGGCCTATTCGGGCCCCCTCCTGGAGGAGATGCTGGAGACGGGGGCGCGGGCGTTCGTCAATCACCCGCGCGGCGTGCGGGTTGAGCGCGACGGCATCCATGCCTCGCGCATATACGACTGGTTCTCGGACGATTTCGGCAGCGAGTCGCATCTTCGCGCCCATTGGAGACGCTATGCGGGAAAGGCGCTGGCCGCCGACCTCGCTGCCGGTCCGCCGATTGCCGGCTATCACTACGACTGGGAGCTGAACGATGCGGCATGAGGACGACACCGCCGCCGCGGAGCAAGAGGCCGGCCCGCGCCGGTTCGCCCGCCTGCGCCGATGGCTGCCACTTTGCATCATTGCGGCTGCGATGCTCGCCGGCTATCTCGCCGGCTGGCACGAGTATCTTTCGCTGTCGAGCCTGATCCGCCAACGCGCCTTTCTTGCAGATTTCGTCGCGAACAATCTCGCGCTCGCGGCTCTGGCCTTCGTCGGGCTGTACGTCGCGGCTGTCGCGCTCTCCTTTCCCGGCGCCTCGCTTCTCACCGTGATGGGCGGTTTTCTCTTCGGCTGGGTGATGGGGGGCTCCTTGACGGCAGTGGCGGCCACCGCCGGCGCTGCCATCATCTTCTTGGCGGCGCGCACCTCGATCGGCTCGGCGCTGCGTGAGCGCGCTGGCCCGCTGGTCAACCGCATGGCGCGGGGCTTTCGCGAGGATGCCTTCAACTACCTCTTGTTCCTGCGGCTTGCGCCGGTCTTTCCCTTCTGGCTCGTCAACATCGCGCCGGCCCTCTTCGACATGCGGCTGCGGCCCTATGTGGTGGCGACCTTCGTCGGCATCCTGCCTGGAACCTATGCCTATGCCTTCATCGGCTCGGGGCTCGACAGCGTCGTCGCGGCGCAAGAAGCCGCTGATCCGGGCTGCGCGGCGGCTGGAACCTGCACTGTCGAGGTCTCCGCGCTGGTGACCCGCGAACTGGTCCTGTCCTTCGTCGCGCTTGCCGTTGCCGCGCTCATTCCCGTCCTCGTCAGGAAGCTGCGCAACCGCCGGCCGGGCCCGTCCCTCTGACCGCAAGGCCCTCGCGCAGGCAGGGCAAATGGGAGGTTTCATGTCTCTGACGCTGACACCGGATATCTGCGTCATCGGCGCCGGCTCGGGCGGCCTGTCGGTGGCGGCGGCCGCCGCCGCCTTCGGCGTCGATGTCGTTCTTGTCGAGAAGGGACGCATGGGCGGCGACTGCCTCAACCAGGGCTGCGTTCCCTCAAAGGCGCTGATCGCGGCTGCCCGGTCCGCACGCCATGCCGCCGATGCCCGCGTCTTCGGCGTCCACGCGGAGCCGGTGACGGTCGACTTCCAGGCGGTGCACGACCACGTCCACAAGGTGATCGCCGCCATCGCGCCGCATGATTCGGTCGAGCGCTTCGAGGGGCTTGGCGTCACCGTCATCAAGGCGGAGGCACGTTTTGTCGATGCGCGAACGTTGCAGGCCAGGTCCACGACCATACGGGCCCGCCGCTTCGTCGTCGCCACCGGTTCCACGCCTGCGGTGCCGCCGATTCCGGGGCTCGACACAGTGCCCTATCTCACCAACGAGACGGTGTTCGAGCGCACCGTCTGTCCGCTGCGCCTTCTGGTGATCGGCGGCGGTCCCATCGGTCTGGAGATGGCTCAGGCCCATGCCCGGCTGGGGGCCCGCGTCACCGTCGTGGAAGCGGGCAGGGCGCTTGCGAAAGAAGATCCCGCGCTTGCCTCGATCGTGCTCGAGCGGCTTCGCGGCGAAGGCATCGAGATCCTGGAGGAGGCGAAGGTGGTTGGCGTGACCGGCGCTGCCGGAGACATTCGCCTGAAGCTGGAAACGCCGGACGGGCGGCGCGAGATCTCCGGCACCGAGCTTCTCGTCGCCGTTGGGCGAAAGCCGACGGTTGCCGGGCTCTCCCTGGAGGCGGCAGGCATCCGCTTCTCGGCGCGCGGCATTGAGGTCGGCAAGAGCCTGCGGACGTCCAATCGGCGCGTCTATGCCATCGGCGACGTGGCTGGCGGGCTGCAGTTCACCCACGTTGCCGGCTATCACGCCGGCCTCGTCATCCGCGCCATCCTCTTCCGGCTGCCAGCCCGGGAGAACCGCGACATCATTCCGCGCGTTACCTTCACCGAGCCCGAGATCGGCCATGTCGGGCTGACGCCGGATGAGGCGCGCCAGCGTTTCGGTGCGGCATCGATCCGGGTTCTCGAAGCGCCCTTTTCCGGAAACGATCGCGCGCAGGCCGAACGGCGCACCGAAGGCCTTTTACGCCTGGTCGCCGGTCGGCGCGGGCGCATTCTCGGTGCCGACGTCGTCGGCCCTGGCGCGGGCGAGATCACCAACCTTTTGTCGGTCGTCGTCGCGCGTCGCCTGAGCGCGCGGGATCTGGCCGGCGTCGTCCTGCCCTATCCCTCGCTTTCGGAAGCTGTTCGCCGCGCCGCAATATCCTACTATGCTGAAAGCCCGAAGGACCCCTGGGTCCGGCGGCTGTTGCGGTTTCTCGCGCTGTTCGGATAGCGCTGCCGCGCGGGCCGGCTAGGGAACGCGAGACGAGACAGCGAGGACGGCGTGACGACGCCTCGAATGACAGAAACCGGCGCGCCCGACCGGGACGCGATGTCACCTGCCCAGGCAAGCCTGGAAGACGGCGGGCCCGCCGACCCGCGCTCGGGCGATCCCTTCCCCTTGGAGGACGAGGCGGAGGCGGCACTCGCGCGCGTCAATGCCGAGGCGGACCGCACGCCGCGCTGGAGCGGCCTGTCCGGCAAGCTGCTTGTTCTCACAGTCCTTTTCGTGATGCTGAGCGAAGTGCTGATCTTCGTTCCCTCCATGGCGAACTTCCGCAACACCTGGCTTCTCGACAAGCTCACCATCGCCGGTGTCGCGGCGAGCATCCTCGTCGAGACCGACATGGTTTCGCCCGGCGTCCAGGTTGAGCTGTTGCGCACGACCGGCGCGGTCGCCATCGCCCTGGATGACGGCGAGCGTCGCCGGCTCATCGCCATGTCATCCCGGCCCGAGGATCCCGCCGGCATCACCATGCGGGTCGATATGGGCGCCTCCGATCCGATGACCTCCATCGTCGAGAGCTTTCGAACCTTGCTCTTCGGCAGCGAGGGGCTGATGCGCATTGTCGGGCCGACGCAGATGGGGCTCGGCGGGCGGGTCGACATCGTCATGCCGCAGTATCTCCTGCATGACGCCATGCTGGCCTTCTCGGTGCGCATCCTGGCGCTGTCGCTGGTCATCTCGGCGATCACGGCGACGCTGGTCTACCTGTCGCTGCGCTGGCTGTTCGTGCGGCCGATTCGGCAGCTGACGCGGGCGATGGCGCGCTTCCAGGCCGCACCGGAGGATCCCTCCGCCATCATCGTGCCCTCCGGCCGCAACGACGAGGTGGGAGACGCCGAGCGCCGGCTCGAGGACATGCAAAGGACGATGGTCGAAACGCTCGAGCAGCGCCGCCGTCTCGCCAACCTCGGCCTGGCCGTTTCCAAGATCAACCACGACCTGCGCAACCTGCTGGCCTCGGCCCAGCTCTTCTCCGAGCGCCTCGAACTGGTCGCGGACCCGACCGTTCAGCGGCTGGCGCCCAAGATCGTCGCCCGTCTCGACCAGGCGGTCGGCTACACCCGCTCGGTCCTGGCCTACGGCAGCGCCCGGGAGGCGCCGGTGCAGCGCCGGCTCGTACATCTTGACGTGATCGTCCGTGATGTCGGGGAGGTACTGGGCCTGAGCGCCGAGGGTGAGATTGCCTTCGACAGCCGCGTCGCGGAAGGCGCGGAGATCGACGCCGATCCGGAGCAGCTTTTCCGCGTCCTCATGAACCTTTGCCGCAATTCGGTGCAGGCGATGCAGGCTGGACGCGGCGAGATGGCGGTCCATGGAGATGCGGCCGTGCGGCGGCTGACGGTTGAGGCGGAATGCCGACGCGATGGGGCGACGATCTTCATTCGCGACACCGGGCCGGGTATCCCGCCGGCGCTGCGTGGGCGGCTGTTCAAGCCGTTCCAGTCGGTCGCCAAGTCGGGAGGGACCGGACTGGGCCTTGCCATCGCCGCCGAACTCGTGGCCGCTCACGGCGGCACGATCCGTCATCTGGAAGAGGGCGGGCCGGGCGCGACCTTCGAGATCACGATCCCGGCGCGACCGCGCGCAACGACGGGCCCGGACAGCATGGATCCTGACCTCGCCGGTGGTCGCAGCACCGCCGATCTCTTCTGAAAATCAGTGGCATAGACAGGTTTTCAACAGACTTGCGACACTTCTTGCGAAGTTTGAAAAAAACTCGACGGCCTTGCTTGCAATCCTCGGGGGACCGCTGTAGAGGTATCGCCCTGTCAGGCGGCTTTGTCGCCCGGCGGTGAACCGGCCGGTTCGCTTGACGGATACGGCCGAAGATGGAAGCGCCCGTAGCTCAGCTGGATAGAGCACCAGACTACGAATCTGGGGGTCAGAGGTTCGAATCCTTTCGGGCGCGCCATTCCTCTCAATAGTTTGACATCCTCCCGATTTCTGAAATCGGCGAGGTTTGCAGGAAGCCTGCAAACTTTGCTGTGTGCGGGCGCTCGCGATCGGGCACTGCCCTTGACGCGGGAAGTCGCGTCCGCGGCGTGTATTTCGCCAGGAACGTGCCTGCCGTGCGCAGCGAGCGACCGGTGATGGTTGTGAATCAGACGCGCTTTTCGAAGCGGAACATCCCGTCGTCGCCCGGCAGGTCCGGCTCGTGTGCATGGTTCGGGTCCGGGTGTCGCGCGGTGTAGTACTCGACGATGCTGAAGCCGCAGACGTTGACGTAGAAGTGGATGTTGCGCTTCTCGAAATACGGCGTGTGGGTTGTCCAGACCTTCGTGTCGGGATAGCGCTGTTCGATCGCCTCCCATGCCTTGCGGCCAATGCCCCGGCCGATCTCGTCTGCTCGGACGAAGAACAACTCGAGCGCATTGTGCTGCGTCCCGGCGTCGATGGAAACGACGGCCCCGCCGACCCACCGTCCATCCTCGAGGATGCGGTGCACCACGGCGTTTGGCGCCTCGAAGGAGGCTGTCACGTCCGCGTCGGAGGGGATCGCTCCGTCTCCAACCGATCCGTACTTCTCGACGACGGCGATCGCGAAGGCGGCCTGGAGATCCTTTCGGAAGCGGGGCAGATCGGTCTCCTGTGCGATGTCGAGAGTAACGCGGCTCTTGTTCGGCGAGGGGGTCATCGGGCGTTTCCAGGTCGAGGGAAAGTGGGACGGCAAGGCCGGTCGGATTGTCCTTGGATGTTCGGGCACGCGCGGCGGAACGGTGGCTAGGATCAGGCGCGCGCCGGGTTCGCTCCGCCTTCGGCACGCGCCCTGCGGTCTGCAAGCCGCATGACGAGGACAAAGAACACCGGCACGAAGACGACGGCCAAAACGGTGGCCGAGATCATGCCGCCGAAGAGGCCGGTGCCGAGCGCGTTCTGGGTTTCGGAGCTCGGCCCCTTGGCCAGGACCAGAGGCACGATACCGAGCGTGAAGGCGAGCGAGGTCATGACAATGGGCCGAAGCCGCAGGCGGGCCGCCTCGATGGCTGCGTCGCGAAGCGAGCTTCCCTCGTCGCGCAGCTTGCGGGCGAACTCCACGATCAGCACCGCGTTCTTGGCCGAAAGGCCGATCAGAGTGATCAAGCCGACCTTGAAGAATACGTCGTTCTCGAAGCCCCGCAGATGTACCGCGGTGACCGCACCCAGGACCCCGAGCGGCACGACGAGCATGACCGAGAGCGGAATCGCCCAACTCTCGTAGAGGGCGGCCAGGACCAGGAAAACGACGACGAAAGATAGCGCAACCAGAAGCGGCGCCTGTGCGCCTGACTGGCGCTCCTGGAAGGACTGGCCCGTCCACTCGACGGCGAAGCCGGCGGGAAGCTGGGAGGAAATCCGTTCAATCTCGTTCATCGCATCACCGCTCGACACGCCCGGTGCGGCGTCTCCCGAGATGCTGAGCGAGGGGTATCCGTTATAGCGATTGAGCTGAAGCGGGCTGACGGACCATTCCGGCGTCACCATCTCGTACAGGGGAACCATGCCGCCCTTGTCGTTGCGCACATGGAGCTTCAGGACGTCCTCGACCTGCATGCGGTCTTTCGCCTGCGCTTGCAAGATGACCTGCTGAAGTTTGCCCGCGCGCGGAAAGTCGTTGACGTAGGTCGAGCTCATGGTCGAGGCGAGCAGGTCGCTGATTGCGGAAAAGGAGACACCCAGGGCACCTGCCTTTTGCCGGTCGACGCGAAGGTTGACGCCAGGCCCGTTGGGCAGGCCGTCGACACGAACGTTCCGCAGGAGTTTGCTCTGCCCCGCAAGCTCGATGAGCTTCCGCGACGCATCCCGCAGCGCTGCAGCATCGCGCCCGGCGCGGTCGATGAGGCGCAGCGCGACGCCTGACGTCGTACCCAATTCCTCGATGGCCGGCGGCTTCATGATGAGGATCTCGCCTTCCGTTGCCTTCTGCATCGCCCGTTCAGCCGCCGCGATTTCGGCGTCTGTGCTGCCGCCCCGTACATCCCAGTCGCGCAGCGTGGTGAAGGCCATAGCCGCGTTCGGGCCCGAGCCGGAAAAGCCGAAGCCCATGATGGACAGGTTGTTGGCGATGTCAGGGCGCGTCGCGGCGTGATGGTCGAAGAGCTCGACGAGTGCCTTTGTCCGCTCGGCGGTGGCGTCTGCCGGCAACGTGAAGGAGGTCATGAACGTCCCCTGGTCTTCATCCGGCACGAAAGCAGTCGGCAGTGCGCCGTAGCCCAGCACCAGCGCGCCGACGAGGGCGCCATAGACCAGCATGACGCGGCCGACCCGTTTCACCAGCCAGCCGACCCACGCGGTATACCGCTCCGTCAGCCTGTCGAAGCCCCGGTTGAACCAGGCAAAGAAGCCCTTCCTCTCGTGATGGGGGGCGACCGGCTTCAGGATCGTGGCGCAGAGCGCGGGCGTCAGGCTGAGTGCCAGGAAGGCCGAGAACAGGATCGAGACCGCGAGCGAGACCGTGAACTGGCGGTAGATTGCGCCGACGGAGCCTCCGGCAAGACCCATGGGCAGGAACACCGCCGTCAGCACCAGGGTGATGCCGATGACCGCACCCGTGATCTCCCGCATGGCTCGACGCGTGGCCTCGCGCGGCGACAGGCCCTCTTTCGCCATGAGCCGTTCGACGTTTTCAACGACGACGATCGCATCGTCGACGATGATGCCGATTGCCAGCACCATGCCGAACATCGTCAGCACGTTGATCGAGTAGCCGATGGCCCACATCACGGCGAAGGTGCCGAGGAGCGCGATCGGTGCAACGATCGCCGGGATCAGCGTGTAGCGGACGTTCTGGAGGAACAGGAGCATGATCAGGAACACCAGAACCATGGCCTCGGCGAGTGTCTGCACGACCTTCGAGATCGACAGCTTTACGAAGGGTGCCGTGTCGTAGGAGACAGCGTAGGCGACGCCCTCGGGCATGGCCGGGGCGAGTTCGGCGAGCCGTGCACGCACGCCTTCCGAGGTGCTGATGGCGTTGGCGCCGGGCGCGAGCTGAATGGCCGCGGCGGTGGCCGGCTTGCCGCCGTCGAAGATCGAGAAGCCCATGGTCTGAGCGCCGATCTCGACCGTGGCCACCTCGCCAAGCGTCAACTTCGAGCCGTCAGGGTTGGAGCGCAGGACGATGGCGGAGAACTCCTCGGGCGTTTTCAACTGTCCGTCGAGGCTGAGCGGAACGCTGATCATCTGGCCGGGAACGGCAGGCGCTTCGCCGAGCCGCCCGGGTGCCACCTGGACATTCTGGGACTGGATCGCCTGCGTGATCTCGGCCATCGAGACCGAATAGGAGACGAGCCGGGCAGGATCGATCCACACGCGCATGGCGGCCTCCGAGCCAAAGGACTGGACGCGGCCGACGCCAGGCACCTGCTTGAGCTCCAGTGCCAGGTTGCGCACGAGATAGTCGTCCAGCGCCAGCGGGTCGGCCTTTCCCCACTCGGAGCGCAAGGACACGATCATCAGGAACCCTGACGTGACAGCTTCCACGGAGAGGCCCGCGCGGCGGACGGGCTCGGGCAGGCGCTGCTCGATGGCTTTCAGGCGGTTCTGGACGTCGATCTGGGCGAGTTCCGGGTCGGTGCCGGGCTTGAAGGTGACTGTGATGCTGGCATTGCCGGACGAGTCGGAAGAAGACTCGAAGTAGAGGACGTTCTTCACCGCCGTCAGCTCGCGCTCGATTGGCGTCGTGACGCTGTCGTTGATTGTCCGCGGACTGGCGCCCGTATAGGTGGCGACGATGCTGATGCTCGGCGGCGCGATCACGGGAAAGCGGGAGACTGGAAGTTGCGGGATCGAGGCGATGCCGGCCAGCACGATGAAAATCGCGATGACCCAGGCAAAGACCGGGCGCTCGATGAAGAATTGAGGCATGGGGGCTCCTCAGATTTCGGCCTTGGATGAGACAGGCTGGTAGGGGACGACCTCCAGTGGAGCGCTTCCCTCTGTGCGATCCTGCCCCCGCACGACCACGGTCTCACCGGCCTTCAGGCCGGACAGGATCACATACTGCCGGTCGACCAGCGCCCCCAGCTCGACGTCGCGGCTGCTGGCGGTATTGTCGTTCCCGAGGATCGTGAGTTGCGCGCGTCCCGACGGACCACGGCGCACGGCCTCCTGCGGCACCGTCAACGCATTCGCATAGATGGCGCTGGGCACCCGGGCGCGCAGATACATGCCAGGCAGCAAATGGCGGGAAGGGTTGGGCACCTCGATGCGCATGGCGATGCTGCCCGTGCCGGGATCCACCGTACTGTCGGAAAAGAGGACCTTGCCCTGGAAGTCGTAGGGCTTTCCTGTGATCGTCAGAATGTCGACCGGAAGGCCGCCGGCATTCTCGCTCCGGCCGCTTTCGAGCATCTCCTCCAGCAGTTCCCGACGTATCGAGGGCTGGCGGACGTCGAGATAGACACGGTCGATCTGTCGGACGACGGCGAGAGCGGTCGAGGCTCCGACGGACGCGAGGCCTCCCTCGGTGGTGAGAGCTTGGTCAACGCGCCCTGCGATCGGACTGCGGACGGTCGCGTAGGCCAGTTCGAGTTTGCGGCGTGTCAGGTTGGCCCTGGCCTCGGCGACACTTGCACGTGCCCGCGCCAGCTCAGCCGTCGCATCGCCGAGCGCCGCAGCGCTCGCGGTTCGGGTGGCCGCGAGCGCCGTGATCCGTTCATGCTTGGAGGCGGCGTTAAGGAGGTCCGCCTCCGCTCGCGCCAACACTGCGGAGGTCGCTTCGACATCGGCGGCGAACGGCGCGGGATCGATCTGGAAGAGGGGCTGCTCCGCCGCCACCTCCGACCCTTCCGTGAAAATCACCTTCTGTACAATGCCGGTGACCTGAGGGCGTATCTCGGCCGTCCGCAGAGCCGACACGCGGCCCGGCAACTCGTCATAAACGACCACCCGGTGCGGCTGCACCTTCTGGACAGAGACACGGACGGGGGCGGCTTTTGCTTCCGTTTGCCCCTTGTCGCCGTCAGACTTCGGGCTTTCTGCGCCGGTGCACGAGCCAAGAGCCATCGCGGCGGCGGCGAGGAGAGCAAGCGGCAGGGGGTGGCGAAAGCGCATCATGGCGGTGATCCATCGAGACGGTCTGTCGCTCCATGCGACCTCGCCGTTATCGATCCGCCGTGTTGATGCTGTGTGGAGGAAATGTTGCGACTTGATGGAGAAGGGGCGAGAGCGCTCGACGCGGGCCGCGTCAGGTGGCATCCGTCATTCAAGGAGAACGACATGACAGCCCTCGTTCTGATAGCTGAAGACGACGATGAGATCTCCGCGATTCTGGACGCCTATCTCGTGCGAGAGGGATTCCGAACGGTTCAGGCGCGAGATGGCCGCACCGCGCTCGACCTGCACCTCGCGTTGAAGCCGGACCTTGTCCTTCTCGACGTCACGATGCCCCGCCTCGACGGGTGGGAGGTCCTGGCGGAACTGCGACGCCGGGGAAACACGCCCGCCATCATGATCACAGCCCTCGACAAGGACATCGACCGTCTTCAGGGTCTTCGCATCGGGGCGGACGACTATGTTGTGAAGCCTTTCAACCCGATCGAGGTCGTGGCCCGTGCGAAGGCCGTCCTTCGCCGCTCGGGGCTCGCGACGGGGGCGGGCGTCTTGCGGGTCGGCGATCTCGCGATCGACCTCGACGCCTATCAGGCAAGCTTCGAGGCCGGCGCCAGGGCAGCTCCGCTTGCGCTGACGCTCACCGAATTCCGCATCCTTGCCCACATGGCGCGGAACCCTGCCAAGGTCTTCACCAGAAGCGAGTTGGTGGACGCCTGCCTGCCGGGCTCCGATGCGCTCGACCGGACGGTGGACAGCCATATCAGCAAGCTGCGCAAGAAGCTTGAGCAGGCTGGAGCGGCCGGCCTGCTGCCGGGGGTGCGGGGCGTTGGCTACCGGCTTTCGGCGTGACGTGATGGGCCTGCGCACCGGATTGAGCCGGCAAATTCTCGTCGCCATGTCAGCCATCACCGTAATGGCGGGATTGCTGGTGTTCTTCGGGACCTATCTCGCCTACACGGCAATCGTCGCCTTCTACCCGATGTCGGAGCCCGAGGGCGGGCTGAGCTCCGTCGATTTTGCAATCGTGGGCGTGCTGATCCTCATCACGCTGCCGCTCGCGGCGGTGGTCTCCGTGCGCCTCGCGCGCCGGATCCTCGAGCCCCTGGACACGCTTGCCCGGAGCGCTCGACGCATCACCGCGGGTGATCTGACCGCGCGTGCCTCTTCCGGCGACCGGGCCCTTGGCGAGACCGCTGGTCTGATCGACGACTTCAACACGATGGCGCAACGCCTGCAGGACATGGCCGCCGACATGGCCCTTTGGAATGCCACCATCGCGCACGAACTGCGCACCCCGCTCACCATACTGAAGGGGCGCCTGCAAGGCATGATCGATGGCGTGTTCGAGCCCGACGAGCGCTCGCTGCAGGGACTGGTTCTGCAAGTCGACGGGTTGGCTCGACTGGTCGAGGATTTGCGCACGGTGACGCTTGCCGACAGTGGCCATCTGGATCTGCGCATTGAGCCGATCCGCCTCGCACGGGAAATCGAGCAGATGGCGGACCTGATGGCGCACGACCTGCGTGCCGGCGGCTTCCGCTTGCAGCTCGAGCTGGCCGACCTCACGGTTCTGGCGGACGCGATGCGCATCCGCCAGGCCTTGCTGGCTCTCGTCACCAACGCGCGGCGTCATGCCATCAAAGGCGTGATCACGATCACCGTGACCGCGCGCGACGAAACGGTCGTGCTCGGCGTTGCCGATGAGGGGCCCGGGCTCTCGCAAGAGACGACCACCCGGGTCTTCGATCCCTTTGTGCGCGGCGACCCGGCCCGCTCGCGGGAATTGGGCGGCAACGGCCTCGGCCTCTCCGTCGTGCGCGCCATCATGGAGGCGCACGGCGGGCGCCTGCGCTACCGGACCGCTCCTGAAGGTGGGGCTCTGTTCGAAATGATCTTCGTGAAGACCACGTGGCCCGATCCGGCGCGCGATGCCTAGCCCAAGCGCTGCAAGGCTCCGCCCGCCCTGCGCCGGGCTTCTGGCGGGCCTGCCTCTGCGTTGCGCGCCATTGCATGACGTGCCGCTTTCCAGTACCAAAACCTTTGCGAGTAGCCGAAAGCCATCTCCCCTGAAGGCCTGGAGAAAGTCCAGGCCCAGCCCGGGCGCGCCGGGCCAGCGACCGGAGACACGGCTGTTGGGTTTCGCCAAGGGAAACCTCGAGACATATCGGCTCCACCGCAGGCGGCTTGTCGACTACGCGGCATCGATCGTGGGCGACAGGTCCCGTGGCGAGGATATTGTCCAGGAGGCGTTCATCCGCATGGGCGGGGTGGCCTCGGATCGTCGGATCGACGAGCCGGTCGGGTACCTGTTGCGCATTGTGCGCAATCTCGCTCTCGACTGGCGCCGGCGCAACGCCGGCGAGGTCCGCCTGTTCGACCCGGACTTCGGGGTTGAGGACGCGGCCGAGGACCGCCCCTCGATCGAGGATGAGCTTGCCCACAAGGAACAGCTCCATCTCCTCATGCAGGCCCTCTCCGAATTGCCGGCTCGCACGCGGCTCGCCCTCGAACTGCATCGCTTCGAGGGGCTGAAGCTGCGCGAGATCGCGGTGCGTCTGGACATCTCCGTATCGCTTGCCCATTCCCTTGTGTTTCAGGGGCTGGATCATTGCCGCAGACGTCTGGCGAAACGATCCTGATCGGTAATTCTTGAAAAAACCGCCGGTTCAAACGTCCATCGTTTAGACAGCGCAACGATCACGGCTCGGGGCGAGGGTGCCGCGCTGCGGCCAAGAAGGGAGAGGCGGCGATCGAACCGCGAGACGACAAAGACGGCCGCGCGCAAGCGGCGATGACCTGGCTCATCGCCTTGCAGGACGACCCGGACAACCGGGAACTGCAGCATCGTATCGAGGTCTGGCGCGCGCTTTGCGAAGAGAACGCGCACGCCTATGCGGAAGCGCTCGGCGTCTGGGAGATGCTTGGGGAACTGCCTGCGGACGCGCGTTTCGCCGGAACGGACAGACCGACCAATAGCGGTCACGTTGCGGCACCGGTCGGGAGTGCTTCGCAGGCGCCTCCGCCTGCCGCGCGCGGCGCTCCGCCGGCAAGCCCTCGGCGATGGATGCGCCGGGGGCTTGCCGGCGGAGCGGTGTGCGCTCTTGCCGCCTGCCTCGCGGTTTTCCTGCTCCCCGCGGTTCTTGTCTGGCTGTCGGCCGACCACATCACCGGAACGGCCGAATTGCGCCAGATCCGTCTTGAGGACGGAACCTCCGTCTTTCTCGGCGCGGCCAGCGCGCTGGATGTGGCGTTCGAGCCGGAACGGCGGCGCGTGCGCCTTCTTCAGGGCGTTGCCTTTTTCGACGTGACGCGCAATCCCGAACGGCCTTTCGTCGTCGATGCCGGGGGTGTCGAGACAACCGTGTTGGGAACGGGTTTCGAGGTGGGCCTGGCCGCCGGCGGCGTTGCCGTTGCCGTCGGCAGTGGCCAGGTCGCGGTGGCTCCGAAGAGCGCGGAACCACGCTCCCGCGTCGATCTCCTGCCCGGCGACTGGACGCGCATCGATGCTGCCGGACACGTCGAGCGTGGAACAGGCTCGCCGGATCTCGTCGCCTCCTGGCGCAAGGGGCTTCTCACGGTGAACGACGAAACGGTTGCCGGCGTCGCCGACGACCTGGCCCGCTACTATCCGGGCGTCGTCATGGTCGTCGGCGAGAGGCTCGCGCGCCAGCGTGTCACCGGTGTCTTCAGGACAGAGGATCCCGTCGCCGCACTGGAGGCGGTCGCGGCTGCCCATGGCGCCACTCTGAGGCAGGCGGGCCCCTGGCTCGTGATCATGTCATCTATTTAAGATATTGATTTTAAACGCAATTAAAACATGAGTATTTTTCTCTGAAAAAAAGCCCGCCGGCTTCGTCTCTTGAG
Organism: Stappia sp. ICDLI1TA098; assembly: GCF_054880955.1. Lineage (NCBI taxonomy): Bacteria > Pseudomonadati > Pseudomonadota > Alphaproteobacteria > Hyphomicrobiales > Stappiaceae > Stappia > Stappia sp. ICDLI1TA098. The sequence continues at coordinate 426,569 of NZ_JBTZBT010000002.1, read as the reverse complement.
TGAGAGGAGCTTCGCGGGCCGTGCCTGCCAAGCTCGGGGTCACCAACGAGAGCGATGGACGGCAATGCAGTTTGTGGTGAGTGGGGCGGGAGCGCGGCGTCGCATGGTCGGCGCGTTGCTTCTTGGGGTTTCGACATGCGGACTGACCGGCGTATTGCCGGCACAGGCCCAGCAGGCGGGGGAGGGCCTCGCCGAGGCGCAGGTCGCGCGGTTCGATATTCCCGCCCAGCCGCTGCCCCGCGCCCTGGCCGTGTTCGGCCAGCAGGCCGGCCTGCAGGTCTCGGTGGACGCGGCCGCTGCCCGTGGCCTCGACGCGCCGGCGATCTCGGGCGCGCTGACTGCCGGCCAGGCGCTCGGCCGGCTGCTCGCGCGCAGCGGTCTTGCCTGGCGCCCGGGTGGTGCCCGTACGGTCATCGTCTATGACCCGGCCGCGCCGGGGACGGTCGATGTCGGTGGCGGCGATGCGACCCGGCTGGCCCCCATCGTCATCTCCAGCCTTTCGGGCTACGGCTACCAGGGCACGCCCGACTGGGTCTATTCGGATCCCGCCAGCGTGAGCGTGGTCTCGCGCGAAATGATCGAGCAGGCCCCGGTGCGCAATACCCGCGACCTGCTCGACACGGTCGCCGGTGTCTATGTGAACCGCTCCGAAGGTCAGAACCCGGGCATCGCGGTCAACATTCGCGGCCTGCAGGATCAGAACCGTGTCGTCACCATGATCGACGGCGCGCGGCAGAACTTCCAGCGCAGCGGCCATGGCGCGAGCCAGCGGACCTATGTCGACACCGCCTTCGTCCGCGAGGTGGACGTGGAAAAGGCGGCGACCTCCGGCGTCGGCGGCGCGGGCGCGCTTGGCGGTACGGTCAATTTCCGCACGCTGGAGGCGGACGACCTGATCGAGGCGGGCCGCACCTGGGGTGTCGAGGCGAGCGTCGGAACGGGAACCAACGCCTTCGAGTTCGACGGTTCGGTGACGGCGGCGGCGCGTGTGTCCGATCGGTTCTCGGTGATCGCCGGCGTCAGCCACAAGAAGGTCGGCTCCTATGACATCGGCAAGAACGGCACCGTCAAGCTGATGGACGACTTCACCTATGTGGACGAGACCGTCATCTTTACCGGCCAGGACGTCGTGACCACCTTCCTCAAGGGCGAGGCCGATCTCAGCGACACGCTGAAATTCACCCTGAGCTGGATGCGCAACCGGACGGAATCGAGTCAGGGCTCCTATTCCGCGGGCAACGGTTTCGACGAGGATACCGAGGAGATCACCAACAACACCATCGTCGCGAATCTCGCCTGGAACCCGGAGAGCGCCCTCGTCGATCTGAAGGCGAGCCTTTGGTACAATCATCTGGCGAATGACGAGACTCGCGGCTACGTGCTCGATCCCAGCGTTCTCTTCCCGGTCGACTACAAGATGGCGACGGTGGGGGGCTCGCTTGAAAACACGAGCCGCTTCGACATCGCTTTCGGGGCCCTTTCGGTCAACTACGGCGTGGAAATGTTCCACGACGACGGCAGCACGCAGGCCGATGCCGATTATCTCGCCTCGGCCTACCCCATTGTCGGAGATTCCGGGGCCGACCTGTCGGTCGGGTTCAGCGGCGCCAATCCGAACGGTCGCCGCACCATGGTCAGCGGCTTCGCCAATGTCACGCTGGAGCATGACGACTGGCTGACCCTGTCGGGCGGTCTGCGCTACGACCATTCGAAGCTTTGGGGCTCGACGACGATCTACGGGAACGCGGTCCGCACACAGGTGCCTTGCGACCCTGGCGATACCAGCTTCACCTGTCGCCGATACGGATACACCTGGGCCAATGTCCACCCGGGCGCCGATGTCTCGGTGGACCGCTCGGACGGGGCGTTGCTGCCCAATGCCATGGTGGCGGTCAAGCCCCTCGACTGGTTGCAGGCCTTCGCCCGCTTCTCGCAAAGCTACCGGGCGCCCTCGGTCATGGAAGCGCTGATCGCCGGCGGGCATCCGCCGCCCGCCCTGCCGGTCGACAACGCGCCCAATCCGGATCTGAAGCCGGAACGGGGCAATACCTACGAGGTCGGCGTCAACATCTCGCGCGACGGCATGTTCTCCCAGGAGGACGGGTTCCGCATGAAGGCGGTGGCCTTCTACCGCGAGATCCAGGACTACATCTCCATGGGTACGGTGCGCCGGGCCGAGTTCAACAAGGAATACAGCTCCTATGTGAACATCGACGGCACGACGCGGATGAGCGGTGTCGAGATCGAGGCCGGCTATGATGCCGGGCTCTACTATCTCGGCGGTGCCTTCACCTGGCTCAACACCGACTTTGGCAACACCTACACCTACGAGGGCGTGTCGCGGCCGGTGGAGCCTTCGGTGATCTTCGTGCCGCCGGAGTTCAAGGTGACGCTTGATGCGGGGGTGCGCCTGCTCGAGAAGCGTCTGACGCTGGGTGCGCGGATGAACCATGTCGGCGGCACGAACCCGGCCATCGGTTCGCTGGCATCGGGGTACGTGACCAGCGACTACACCCTCTTCGACCTCTACGGATCGCTCAAGTTCAACGACAACGCGAAGCTGCGCTTCGGGGTCAACAACCTCACCGACGTGGCTTATGTGCCCGCGCTTGGCGCGGATTCCCTGCCTGCGCCAGGCCGCACGATCTCGGCCTCTTTCAACGTCAAGTTCTGACGAGCTTCGCGGCGCCACCCAAGGTGCCGCGCCCCCCGGTTCGCCGAACGGCGGACATCTGAAGACGCTCCCTCGGTGCCCGCCGGTGCCACGGAGCCAGCCTCAAGGAAACGACCATGACTGTGAAGATCGACCTCAACGGCGTGACCGATCTGCTCGACTACCTGGAGAACTCCTGGGTTGCGAACTATTCCTACAACAGCCACGGCTTCTTCGCCGGACCGGGCGCCAGCAACGACTACAGCCAGTGGGGCGCGGGCAACGCCGGCACGTCCCAGTCCGCCGTCCTGCTCAATGGCGACTTCGACTATGGCGCTCCGGGCGGGTTCAACGGAGACATCGACAGCCTGGTCTTCGGCAACAATCTTGCCGGAAGCGGCTCGGGCTACACGATCGATGCGTCGGTAAGCTTCGACCTGTCGGGCGCGACCACCAGCGGCTCGTTCAACTACGCCATCTACTACATGTCGAACACCGGCAACCTGAACACCTTCTACGACTATCTGGGCGAGCAGGGCACCGAGCAGACCAGCTCGTCGGCCGACGAGGTGTTCTACGGCTTCGACGGGGTCGACACGTTTGTCTTCGACGGTGGCTGGGGTGATGACAGCATCGATGGCTTCGCGGACGGCCAGGACCTGATCGACCTGAGCGGGCTGGGCTTCAGCGACTTCGCCGACTTCACCGCCAACGGTGGTGCTGTCGACAATGTCAACGACGTCATCTCCTACAATGACGGGTCGACGACGAGCACCATCTCGCTGGTCGGCTTTACCGGAACCATTGACGCTTCCGACTTCATCTTCGTCTGAGACACGCTGTAGTGTTGCAAGCCCCACAGCGGACCCCGTCGCAGCCTCTGGCTGCGACGGTGGTTGCGTCTCTCCGACAAAGCATGGCGTCCATAGCGCTCATCAGCGGGGTTGTAAATCTCCTCGCCCTGACCGCGCCGTTGTTCATGCTGCAGGTCTATGACCGGGTGCTCGCCAGCCGCAGCATCCCGACGCTGATCGGCCTCGCCGTGCTGGCGGCGGGACTTTATGCGGTCCAGTCGGTTCTCGACATCCTGCGCGCGCGCGTGTTGCTCAGGCTCGGCGAGCGCGTCGACCGGCAATTGTCGAACCGCGTGCACGAGGCGATCATCCGCCTGCCGCTGCGCCGCCGCGTTCCCGGCGACGGGCTCCAGCCCTTGCGCGATCTCGACAATCTGCGCGGCTTCCTCTCCGGGCAGGGGCCTACGGCATTTTTCGATCTTCCCTGGATGCCTGTCTACCTTGGCATCTGCTTCCTGTTTCACGTCTGGATCGGCGTCACGGCGCTTGTCGGCGCGCTGGTGCTGGTGGCGCTGACACTCGTCACCGACATGCTGTCGCGCGGGCCGACCCGCGATGCCATGCGCCATGGCATGACCCGCAACGCGTTGATGGAGGCGTCCCGGCGCAATGCCGAATCCGTCTGGGCAATGGGCATGGCCGGCCGTCTTGCCGGGCGCTGGCAGCAGGCGAACGCAGCCTATCTTGCAGCCAACCGACGGGCCGGCGATGTCGCCGGCGGCCTGGGAGGCGCTTCCAGGTCTTTCCGCATGATGCTGCAGTCGGCAATCCTCGGCGTCGGCGCCTGGCTCGCCATCCAGCAGGAGGTTTCGCCCGGCGTGATGATCGCCAGTTCAATCATGATGGGGCGTGCGCTTTCTCCCGTGGACCTTGCCATCGGCAGCTGGAAGCCATTCCTGATGGCGACCCAGAGCTGGGCGCGCCTGAAGGAACTGCTGGTTCTGGTTCCGGCCGGGAGGGAGCTCATGCCGCTGCCCGCGCCGGAGAGCGAACTGAAGGCGGAGGCCGTGACGATCGTGCCTCCCGGCGCGCGCAAGCCCACTGTTGCCGGTGTCGGCTTTACGGTTTCCGCCGGCAGTGCGCTGGGCATTGTCGGGCCGAGCGGAAGCGGCAAGTCGAGCCTGGCGCGGGCGCTTGTCGGCGCCTGGGACGTCGCCAATGGCAAGGTAAGGCTCGACGGAGCGAGCCTCTCCCATTGGGATGGGGAAGCGCTCGGTCGTCACATCGGCTATCTGCCGCAGGGCATAGATCTTTTCGACGGCACCATTGCGGAGAACATCGCCCGCCTGGTGCCCGGTGCCGAGCCGGCGGCCGTCGTCGCGGCGGCAAGGGCTGCCGGTGCCCATGACATGATCCTCAGGCTGGAGGAGGGCTACGAGACGCAGGTCGGCGAGGCGGGGTCGGCGCTTTCGGCCGGTCAGCGCCAGCGCATCGGCCTGGCCCGCGCGCTTTTCGGCGATCCCTTCCTCGTCGTGCTCGACGAGCCGAACGCAAATCTCGACGCGGAAGGCGAGGCAGCCGTCACCGCGGCCATCGAGGGGGTGCGTGCGCGCGGCGGCATCGCGGTCGTCATCGTTCACCGCCCCGGCGCGCTCGGCGCCGTCGATCTGGTGCTGATGATGGACGCAGGGCGGGCGCGGGCCTTCGGTCCGCGCGACGAGGTGCTGGCAAAGGTCGCCCGCCCGTCGCACGCCGCGCCGGCGGTGGCGCAAAAGGGCGGATTTGGCGCGCCCGTGGCGACCGGATTCCGGCCCATGGGGCGGCCGCTGGCGCCTTTCCGCGTCGTCTCCGGTGCATCGGGTGAGGCGGACACGGGCGATGAAGCCGCCAGCCGCCGGGACAAGGAGCAGGGTGCCAGGGAGCAGGACGATGATGCAGGACAATGATGTCGCCGGCCTGTCGCGCTCGATATCGCGCCATCTGCTGGCCGGGCTTTTGGTGTGCCTGGTTCTCGTTGTCGGCGTCGGCGGCTGGGCGGCGGCGACCAGCCTTTCGGGCGCCGTGGTCGCCAGCGGCACCTTCGTCGTCGACTCCTACGTGAAAAAGGTCCAGCACCCGACCGGGGGCGTCGTTGGCGAAATGCTGGTGAGCGAGGGGCAGCGCGTTGCAGCGGGCGAGACGCTGATCCGCCTTGACGCGACGCAGACCCGCGCGCGGCTGGCCATCGTGCTCAAGCGTCTCGACGAGCTGCGCGCTCGCAAGGCGCGGCTCGAGGCGGAACGGGATGACCTCCACGAGGTGACTTTCGACAAGGCGCTCGTGCAGAGGTCCGGGACGGAAACCGGGCTTGCCGCCACGCTTGCGAGCGAGGCGCGGCTCTTTTCCTTCCGCAGGCGGTCGCGTGAAGGCAAGAAGGGGCAGCTCGGCGAGCGGATCAGCCAGTTCGAAAAGGAGATCGAGGGGCTGAGGGCTCAGGAAACCGCCTTTGACCGGGGGCTCGCCGTTCTGGAACAGGAGCTCGACGGCCTGCGCGGGCTCAAGGAGCGTGGCCTTGTCAGTGTCCAGCGTCTCAACGCGCTCGACCGGGAAGCGGCGAGGCTGGGCGGAGAGCGCGGCGAGGCCATCGCCGGTCAGGCACAGGCTGCCGGCCGCATATCGGAAGCACGGCTGCAGATTCTCCAGATCGACAGCGACCTGAAGACGGAGGTGGGCGCGGAGTTGCGCGAGATCGACGCGCAGATCGGCGAGTTCGTCGAACGCCGGGTCGCGGCGGAGGACGAGTTGCGCCGGATCGACATGATCGCGCCACAGGCCGGCATCGTGCACCAGCTCTCGGTTCATGCCGCCGGCGCCGTGATCTCGCCGGGCGACGTCGCCATGCTGATCGTGCCGGACCGCGACCGGCTTGCGGTCGACGCGCGCATCGCGCCCAGCGATATCGACCAGCTCAGCATCGGACAGAAGGCGGTGCTCAGGCTGTCGGCTTTCAATCAGCGCACCACGCCTGAGCTTTCGGGGACGGTCACCCGGATCGCCGCCGACCTGACCCATGAGGAGCGCACGGGAGTTTCCTACTATCTGGTCAGGATCTCCGTGCCGCCGGAGGAGCTGGCAAGGCTGGGGGCGCTGGAACTGGTGCCCGGCATGCCGGCGGAGGCGTTCATCCGCACCGGCGAGCGCACGGCGCTTTCCTATCTGGTGAAACCGCTCTCCGACCAGATCGCCCGAACCTTCCGCGAGGACTAGGCATGCCCGGAAGGTGTCCAAACGCCGGCGTTTCCTGCAATTTCTTGCGAAAATTTACGCTGAAGTGAGTCTGGAACTCGTGAAATTGTCGCGGCGAGGGGCGCTTCAGCACTCCACCACGTTGACCGCGAGCCCTCCCTTCGAGGTCTCCTTGTACTTGTCGGTCATGTCGAGGCCGGTCTGGCGCATGGTCTCGATACAGCTGTCGAGCGGCACGAAATGGGCGCCGTCGCCGTGCAGGGCGAGCGAGGCAGCGGTGACCGCCTTGACCGCGCCGAAGGCGTTGCGCTCGATGCACGGCACCTGAACCAGTCCGCCGATGGGATCGCAGGTCATGCCGAGGTGGTGCTCGAGAGCGATCTCGGCGGCGTTCTCCACCTGCGTGTTGGTGCCGCCGAGCGCGGCGCAAAGACCGGCGGCGGCCATCGCCGAGGCGGAGCCGACCTCGCCCTGGCAACCGACCTCCGCTCCCGAGATCGAGGCGTTGGCCTTGATGATGCCGCCAACCGCGGCCGCGACCAGCAGGAAGGTGCGAACGCCGTCGCGGCAACCGTCCGGGCAGTGGTCGAGATAGTAGCGGATGACGGCCGGCACGACGCCCGCCGCGCCGTTGGTCGGGGCGGTGACCAGCGTTCCGCCGGCGGCGTTCTCCTCGTTGACGGCCATGGCGTAGACGCCCAGCCAGTCCATCACCGTGTGCTGGAAGGCAAGATTGCGGCCGGTCTCGTCCATGAGCTTGCGGTGGATGTCGCGCGCCCGGCGGCGCACCTTGAGCCCGCCGGGCAGGATCCCCTCGCGGTTGAGCCCGCGTTGCAGGCAGGCGTTCATCACCTCCCAGATCCGGTCGAGGCCGGCGTCGAGATCCGCGCCCGGCTCGCGGGCGACCTCGTTGGCGCGTTTCATTGCCGCGATCGAAAGGTCGGAGGTGTCGCCCATGGCGAGCATTTCCTTCGCCGTCCTGAAGGGGAAGGGGACGCCCGTCTCCCGCGTGTCGGGCATCAGGTCGTCGCGGGCGCAAAGCTCGGCCGCGTCGACGACGAAGCCGCCGCCGATGGAATAGAGCGTTGCTTCCAGCAAGGCTTCGCCGCTTTCGTCGAGTGCGCGGAAGATCATGCCGTTGGCATGTCCGGGAAGCGGAGGGCCGTAGTCGAAGACGAGATCGACCGCCGGATCGAAGGCGACGGGGCCGAGCGTCTCGACGTCGACGCACTTTTCGCGCGCGAGCCGCTCCATCTCGGCCTCGACCGTGTCGGGATCGATGGTCGCCGGATCATGGCCGAGAAGACCGAGGCAGACCGCGCGGTCGCTGGCATGGCCCTTCCCGGTGAAGGCAAGGGATCCGTGCAGCGAGACGGCGAAACGCGCCGGCCGGAGTTTGCCGGCGCGAAGCGCGTCGAGAAAGCGCCCGGCCGCCACCATGGGGCCCATCGTGTGCGAGGATGACGGGCCGATGCCGATCTTGAAGATGTCGAACACGCTGATGAACACGGATGTTTTCCCTCCCCGGACAGATCCGGCCCGGATCATGGCGTGCTTTGCCGCTTGCGTCACGCGCAGCCGGCGGGAAGGACGCAATGTGAAAACTTCCTGTCGTTTTTGGCTGGTTGGCTTGCGCCCGGCCTACCCGGCCTCGGGCCACAGGAACGCGTAGACGGCGAGCGAGAAGCCGACGTGCTCGCGCAGCAGCGCCACGGCGGCGGGCGCGTCGCGGGCGAGCGTCGCCTCCATCATCGCGGTGTGATGGGGGAGACCGACGGTTCGCGCAAGGAGCTCCTGGAAGTCGGCGCGGGCCTGCTCGTCGAGGTCGCGTTGTCTGCCCGGACCGAAGATCATGTGCCGGTGATGGCGGCGAAGCTGCTCGGTGAGGTGCTGCTGGAAGCGCATCAGCGAGGACGACTGGCCAGCGGCGAGAAGCGCGGTGTGGAAGGCGTCGTGCGCGGTCTCCCATTGCGCGGTCTCCGCCTCGCCGATGCTCGGGCCGAGCGCGGGGGCAAGCGACAGGCGATGGTGGGTGGCGACGAGACGGTCTTCCCAGTCGGCGTCCCCGGAGGCGATCGAGCGGGTCAGCAAGGCCTCCTCGACCGCCTGGCGGGCAACCTGGAGGTCGCGGATCGAGGCGGCCGAGACGGGGGCGACGCGATAGCCCCTGTTGCGCTCGGAAATCACCAGCTGCTCCGCCTCCAGACGGGAGAGGGCCTCGCGCAAAGGCGTCCAGCCGAGCCCGTAGCGGGCGCTGAGGCCGGCGACCACCAGCGGCGCGCCGGGCGCAAGCTCGCAGCGCAAGATATCTGATTTCAGCCGTTCGACGGCATCGTCGGTCTTTGCCATGGCGGATCCGTGTGTCGGCTGGTCGCGATCATCGCGGGCGATAAAATATAATCATCCAGATTATATATAATAGGGTTGAGCGCGGCAATTCGACTTGCTAGCCTGCTTGAGACAGGTCCGGCGCCGGACGCCGGGCCCCTGGAGACCCAGGGCGTGCCCGCGTTGGCGCGTCCGTGAGGAAGGGCAGCCGGCCATGACAGGTCAATCCGAAGTCGATTGCGCCGCGCTTGATCGCGACGATCCGCTCGCGGCCAAGCGCGCGGCGTTCACCTTGCCTGACGGGGTGATCTATCTCGACGGCAACTCGCTTGGCGTGCTGCCGTCCGCCGTGCCGGCCCGCATGCGCCACGCAGTGGAGACGGAATGGGGCGAAAGCCTGATCCGCGCCTGGAACGAGCACAACTGGATCGACCTGCCGCAGCGCGTCGGCGACCGCATCGCGCGCCTCGTCGGTGCCGCTCCCGGTACGGTGACCGCCTGCGACAACACCTCGATCAATGTCTTCAAGGTGCTGGCGGCGGCGCTCTCGCTGCGTCCCGAACGCAAGGTGATCCTGTCGGACAGCGGCAATTTTCCGACCGATCTCTACATGGCGCAAGGCTTGCGCAACATGCTCGACAAGGGGCATGAACTGCGGATCGTCGAGCCGGAAGCCGTCGCCGACGCCATCGATGACAGCGTCGCGGTGATGATGCTGACCCAGGTCGACTACCGCACCGGTCGCCTGCACGACATGAAGGCGCTGACCGACAAGGCCCATGCCGCCGGCGCACTGGCAATCTGGGACCTGGCCCATTCCGCCGGCGCCTTGCCGGTGGAACTTGACGCGGCTGGCGCGGATTTCGCCGTCGGCTGCGGTTACAAGTATCTGAATGGCGGCCCCGGCGCGCCGGCGTTTCTCTATGTCGCCGCCCGCAACCAGCCGCATGTCGCTCCGGCGCTGTCGGGCTGGATGGGCCATGGCGCTCCGTTTGCCTTCGACCTCGACTTCCGCCCCGACGAGGGCATCGGCCGCATGCGGGTCGGCACCCCGCCGATCCTGTCTCTGAGCGCGCTCGACGCGGCCCTCGATGTCTTCGACGATGTCGACATGACGGTGCTCAGGGCCAAGTCGATCTCGCTCTCGGAGCTTTTCATCCGCGAGGTCGAGCGCCGCTGTCCGGATCTGGAGCTTGCAAGTCCGCGCGATCCGGCGGCCCGCGGCTCGCAGGTTTCCTTCCGTTTCAAGCACGGCTATGCGCTGATGCAGGCGCTGATCGCGCGCGGCGTCATCGGCGATTTCCGCGCCCCCGACGTGGCGCGTTTCGGCTTCACGCCGCTGTATCTCTCCCATGCCGACGTGCTTCGGGCCTGCGGGATCCTGCAGGAGGTCCTGGACACACGCGCCTGGGACCAGCCGCAGTTTCATGCGAAGGCCAAGGTCACATGAGCGACGCAAGGACGACGGGGATGTCTCCCTACGATCCGGCCGACGACGGTGCGGAAATGGCGTTCGACGGTCGCATGTCCTATGGCGACTATCTGGCCTTGCCGAAGATCCTGTCGGCGCAGCAGCCGCTTTCGGACGCCCATGACGAGCTGCTGTTCATCATCCAGCACCAGACGTCGGAGCTCTGGATGAAGCTCGCGATCCACGAGCTTCTCGCCGCCAAGAAGAGCATCGCCGCGGGCGAGGTGCAGCCGGCCTTCAAGATGCTGAGCCGCATGGCGCGCATCTTCGAGCAGCTTACCGGCGCCTGGCAGGTGCTGCGCACCATGACGCCCTCGGAATACACCGACTTCAGAAGCTCGCTCGGCCAGTCCTCGGGCTTTCAGTCGTATCAGTACCGGGCGATCGAATTCCTGGCCGGCAACAAGAACGCGGCGATGATGCGTCCGCACGCCCATGTCAAAGGCGTGCATTCCTGGCTCGAGGAGATCCGCCAGGATACCAGCATCTATGACGAGGCGATCCGCACGCTGGCGCGCTCCGGCTTTGCCATCGACGCCGACCACCTGAACCGCGACGTGTCTCAGCCCTATGTGAAGAACGAGAGCGTTCATGCGGCCTGGCTTGCGGTCTACCGCGATCCCAGGACACACTGGCCGCTTTACGAGCTTGCCGAGAAGCTGGTCGATTTCGAGGATTATTTCCGTCGTTGGCGCTTCAACCATGTCACCACCGTCGAGCGGGTCATCGGCTTCAAGCGCGGGACCGGCGGCACGTCGGGCGTGCCCTATCTGCGGCGGATGCTCGAGGTTGTGCTGTTCCCGGAGCTCTGGGAGATCCGCGCCGACATGTGAGGCTGGCGGGAGGAGGGGAGAGAAATGTCGCGACTGATCGACATCACGCCGCCGCTTCGCCCGGGCGCGGCGGTGTTTCCGGGCGATGCGCCCTACAAGGTGACCAGCACCTTCGCCATCTCTCCGGGCTGCCCGGTCAATGTCACCGAGGTGTCGCTGTCGACCCATTGCGGCGCCCATGCCGACGCGCCGCTTCACTACGCCGCCGACGGGGCCTCGATCGACGAGCTCTCGCTGGATGATTATATCGGCCCGGCCCGGCTGATCGATGCGCGTGGCGAGGGGCCGCTGTGTCGGCCCGAGGCACTGCTGCCGGCGCTGGAGGGCGCGCCGGCGCGCATCCTGTTGCGTCTGGCCGACGGGCTTGACCCCGATCGCTGGCCGCACGGCTTTCGCGCGCTTGCTCCCGAAACGGTTGAAATGCTGGCCGAACGCGGCGTGCGCCTTGTCGGCGTCGACGTGCCTTCGGTTGATCCCGAGACCTCGAAGGACCTGCCGTCGCATATGGCGTTCCTGCGGAACGACATGAGGATTCTGGAGAATCTGGCGCTCGAGGGCGTCGAATTCGGGGATTATGAGTTGATCGCGCCGCCATTGAAGCTAGAAGGGCTCGATGCGGCACCGGTGCGGGCGGTCCTGCGCCGAGTCTGAAAGCCGCGACGTCAAAATGTCGAGGGAAGCTGTCCGAACCGATGCCCGATCAAAGAGGCACGGACGGAAAAAGGCGGGGAGACAGGGAAATCATGAGCGCACACGCGCATATGCTCGAGGTCGACGGGCTCGTCATGGATTATGGCGGGTTCCGAGCCGTCGACCATTGCTCGCTTGTCGTCGACGAGGGAGCCATCACCGGCCTGATCGGACCGAATGGCGCGGGCAAGACGACGCTCTTCAATCTGATCGCGGGAGCCTTTCCGCCGAGCGCGGGGCGCATCCGCTATCTGGGCGAGGACGTCACCGGCCTCTCGACCGACCGGCGCTTCCACCGCGGTCTGGTCCGCACCTTCCAGATCCCCCATGAATTTCATCGCCTGAGCGCGCTGGAAAACCTGATGACGGTTCCCCCGTCACAGGCCGGCGAGAGCCTGCTCGCCAACTGGCTGGCGTGGGGGCGTGTCGCGCGCGATGAGACCGAGGTGCGCCGTCGCGCCGAGGAAACGCTGGCTTTTCTGGAACTCTCGCATCTCGCCAACGAGCGGGCCGGCAATCTGTCCGGTGGCCAGAAGAAGCTTCTCGAACTCGGTCGCACCATGATGACCGATGCGAAGCTGGTGCTCCTCGACGAGCCCGCCGCCGGCGTCAATCGCACGCTGCTGCGCAAGCTGGAGGAGAAGATCGCGATCCTCAACAAGGAGCGCGGCTACACCTTCATCCTGATCGAGCACGACATGGAAATGATCGAGAAACTCTGCGATCCGGTGATCTGCATGGCCGAGGGGCGGGTGCTGATCGAGGGCGACTTCGCGACCGTGCGATCCGACCCGCGGGTGCTTGAGGCCTATCTCGGCGAGACGGTCGCGGAGGCTGGCGAATGAACAGCTTTGTCCATATGGGCGATATCCTCGACATGCGCGGCGTCTTCGGCGGCTATGGCGATGCCAACATCCTGCAAGGCGTGACAATCCGCGCAGCGCGGGCCGAGATCGTCGTCATCGTCGGTCCGAACGGGGCCGGCAAGTCGACCGCGATGAAGGCGATCTTCGGCCTGCTCAACGTGCGCGACGGCACGATCAGCGTCGACGGCACCGACATCACCGAAATGGAGCCCAACCGCATCGTCGAGGCGGGCGTGTGCTACGTGCCCCAGGTCAACAACGTCTTCCGCGAGATGACGGTGCACGAGAACCTGGAAATGGGGGCCTTCCTGCGCTCCGGCGATCTGTCGGCGGCCTATGACCGGGTCTACGGCCTGTTCCCCGATCTCAAGGAGCGCCGGCGCGCGCTGGCCGGCAATCTCTCGGGCGGACAGCGGCAGATGGTGGCCATGGGCCGGGCGCTGATGCTTGAGCCCAAGCTGCTCCTGCTCGACGAACCGACGGCGGGCCTGTCTCCCAAGTACATGGAGCAGATCTTCCAGATCTGCCGGGACGTGCGCGAGACCGGCGTCACCATTCTCCTGGTGGAGCAACACGCAAAGCAGGCGCTGGCCTTTGCCGACCGCGGCTACGTGCTTGCCTCCGGCGCCAACCGGCACGAAGGCACGGGGGCGGAGCTTCTGGCCGACCGCGACGTCGCCGCCATGTTCCTGGGAGGTTGAGCGATGGGCGCGCTCGAGATCATCAATTTCTACCTGGTGCCCGGCATCGTTGTCGGCTCGATCTATGCGCTGGGCGCGGTCGGCATCACGCTGGTGTTCGCGATCCTGCGGTATGCGCATCTGGCGCATGGCGATCTGGCCACCCTTGGCGCCTTCCTGGCGCTGGGCATGGTGAGCGTCGCCGGCGTCTCGCCCTATGTGGCTCTGCCGGTCACCATGGCGCTGACGGCGGCTGTCGCCGTTTTCATCGACAAGACCTTCTATGCCTATCTGCGCGAGCGGCCGAAGATCGTCACCGTGATGGCCTCGCTCGGCGTCGCGCTGATGCTGCGCTCGGTGGTGCAGGTCGTGTGGGGGGTCGATTCGGAGACCTACACCCGCGGCATCACCCGGCCTGAAAACTGGTTCGGCCTGCGCATCCGTGACCGCGAGATCGTCACCGTGCTGGCCATGATCGGGCTTGTCGCGGGCCTGCAGCTCTTCCTCAAGTACAGCAAGTGGGGCAAGGCCATGCGCGCCATGTCCGACAATCCGGACCTGGCGCTCCTGTCCGGCGTCGACAACCGCAAGGTCGTGATCCTCACCTGGGTGATCGTCGGCGGCCTGTGCGCGGCCGCCGGCGTCTTCCTCGGCCTCAACTACGAACTGAAGTCGATGATGGGCTGGACCATGCTGCTGCCGATGTTCGCAGCCGCGATCCTGGGCGGTGTCGGCCGGGTCGAGGGCGCCGTTCTCGGCGGTCTCATCGTCGGTATCGCCGAGGAAATGTCGACGCTGGTTCTCCCGACCGAATACAAGGCGGCCACCGCCTTCGCGATCCTGCTCATCATGCTCGTTGTGCGCCCGACCGGGTTGCTCAAGGGCAAGGTCCTTTAAGGGGGGAACGACGATGGAATGGTTCGGACTCCTCAACTACGCCGTCTACATGGCGATCTTCATCTGCATCTACGCGCTGCTGTCGCTGGGTCTCAACATCCAGTGGGGGTTCACCGGCCTCTTCAACGCCGGCATCGCGGGCTTCTTTGCCGTCGGCGCCTATACATCGGCGATCCTGACCTCGCCCGAGGTCGCAAGCCGCATCGGCGGCTTCGGGCTGCCGGCGCCGGTGGGCTGGATCGGCGCGATGGTGGCCGCCAGCCTCATCGCCTGGCCGATCGGCAAGATCTGTCTGCGGCTGCGCTCCGACTATCTGGCGATCGCCACCATCGGGGTCGCCGAGATCATCCGCCTCGTCATCAAGTCCGAGGGCTGGCTGACCGGCGGCGCGCGCGGCATCACGGGGATCCCCAACCCCTTTGCCGATCTCTCCTACTTCTGGTCGCAGGTGGCCTATCTCGCCATGGTCGGCGGCATCCTGCTGGTCGCCTACCTGCTCGTCGAGCGGCAGATCGCCTCGCCCTGGGGGCGCATGATGCGGGCCATCCGCGACAATGAGGACGCCGCGCGCGCCATGGGCAAGGACGTGCCCTTCCGCCGGCTCGAGGCGTTCATCTTCGGCTCGGCGCTGATGGGCCTCGGCGGTGCTTTGTTCGCCCATTTCAACCGCACGATCACGCCCGAGGCGATCGATCCGATGGTTGCCACCTTCCTGGTGTGGATCATGCTGATCCTCGGCGGGTCGGGGAACAACCGCGGCGCGATCCTGGGCGTCGCGGTGATCTGGATCATCTGGTCGATGTCGGAGATCGTCACCGACCAGTTGCCGGCCGACTATGCGGTGAAGGCCAAGTATCTGCGCATGTTCCTGATCGGACTGATGTTGCAGGTCGTGCTGCGCTTCCGTCCCGAGGGGCTGCTGCCCGAGCCGAGCGGGAAGCGAGCTGAGCCGCCCGGCGCCGCGCATGAGCCAGACCGGCCTTGAAGCCTTCGCACGTTTCGGTTGAAACTGCGGCACGGCCGGTCGGACCCGGGGATTTGCGCCCACAGGGGCGAACCCGGGTCGCCGGCCTCGGAACTTCGGAAGCCGACACACTCTGTGGCGGCTCCGCGGACCGCGCGCGGCCCCTTCGCGGGGCGCGCGGGCGGGGACAATGACAATATGTGGAGGTGAGTGATGACCAAGTTTCATGCTGCTCTCGCGGCCGCGTTTCTCGGCGCGACGGCGCTTGCCGCGCCTGCCCAGGCGGATGTGAAGATCGGCCTTCTCGGCGGCGTGTCCGGCCCGATCGCGGCCATGGCTCCGTCGATGATCGATGCGGCCAATCTTGCCCTCAAGCAGGTCAATGACGCCGGCGGTGTACTTGACGGCGAAAAGCTTGTGGCCGTGGTCGGCGACAGCGCCTGCAACCCGCAGAACGCCACCGACGCCGCGACCAAGGCGGTCAACATCGAGGGTGTCGTCGGCATCGTCGGCCCGTATTGCTCGGGCGCGGTCCTGGCGGCCGCCAACTCGGTGACCATCCCGGCCGGCATCACGGCGATCTCGCCGTCGGGCACCTCGCCCGAGATCACGTCGCTGAAGGACAATGACACCGTGTTCCGCACCGTGTCCTCGGACGACTACCAGGGCCGGGCGCTGGCGCGCACGCTGCTCGAGCGCGGCACCAAGAAGGTCGCCGTCGCCTATCTGAACAACGACTACGGCAAGGGACTGGCCGACTCCTTCAAGGAGGAGTTCGAGGCCAAGGGCGGCGAGATCGCCGGCTTTGCCGCCCACGAGGGCGAGAAGGCCTCTTACCGCTCCAACCTGGCCGAGCTTGCGTCGGGCGGTGCCGACACGCTCGTCATCCTCGACTACGGTGACGGCTCCGGCCTGACCATGCTGCGCCAGGCGCTGGAGAACGGGTTCTTCGAGAACTTCGTCGGCGCCGACGGCATGAAGTCCGACGCTCCGATCAAGGAACTCGGCGCGGAGAACCTGACGACCTTCTTCGCCTCCTCGCCGGTCGGCGAGAAGTCCGATGCGCTGGAGATGTTCAGCAAGGCCTTCACCGAGGCCGGTGGCGATCCCAACGCCATCTTCGTCACCACCTCTTATGACGCAACCTTCCTGATGGCGCTTGCCATCGAGAAGGCCGGTGGTGACAAGGCGAAGGTCCACGAGGCTCTGCGTGCGGTCAGCAACGGCGAAGGCGAGCCGATCCTGCCGGGCGAATGGGCCAAGGCCAAGGAGCTGATCGATGCCGGCAAGGCCATCGACTACAAGGGCGCGGCCGGCGATCACAACTTCGATGAAAACGGCGACGTTCCGGGCAGCTATGCCCTGTTCAAGGTCACCGACAAGGGCTTCGAGCTCGTCACCGAGATGAAGTGATGCCCGCTCCCGCGCCGGACCTCCTGTGGGGGGACGGCGCGGGGGTTGCCTCCGCCTCGCGTGGAGGAATGCAGTGCCGAGAGCTGACGGCGGCCCCCGAAACGGGGGCCGCCATTTTTCGTTCTACCCGCGGTCAACGCGCGCGCGCACAAAAAAACCGGCGCGGGTAAGGCGCCGGTCGGGTCGGTGCAAGTTGGGCGTGCGGCCTATTGGGTCGCGGCCGCGCCCATTTCCATCGCCTCGTCCATCTTCAGCAGGAAGCGGATTTCGTGGCGGTCCTCGGCAAGCTCGGCGATCGTATGGGCATCAAGCACCGTCATGAACGCTTCGAGAGCTTCGTGCAGCAGCCCGTTGAAGCCGCAGGAGGTGATCAGCGGGCAGTCACGCCGGCCCGAATCGAAACACTCGGCGAGAAGAAAGCTCTCCTCGGCCGCGCGCACAACCTGTCCCACCGTGATCTCGCTGGCCGGCTTGGCGAGCATCAGACCGCCATTGCGCCCGCGGATCGTCCGGACGAAGTTGTTGCTGACAAGCACCTTCAGGATCTTGAAGAGGTGCGCTTCCGACATCTCGAAGCTCGCGGCGACATCGGCGACGCGGCTCGGGGTATCGGGATTCGCCGCGCAGTAAATGAGCGTGCGGACGGCATAGTTGGTTTGCTGAGTGAGGCGCATGCTCATAGATATGCGTCGCGGGGCGCGCTACGTCAACGGGGGTTTCGCAAAAAAACATGCATCTTATTGTCATGTTTTAATTTTCACGCGGCAGGCGGCGGCCGTTGTAGCGTCGAACCCTCGGCAATCCGGCGCAGGACGGGTTTCGGCTTGCAATTTTCCGGCATGACATGAATTATGAATCATAATTCATGTTTAGGAGGAGGAAGCGTCGTGATCGGGAGCACGGGAGGGGCGTCCGGGCGTCCGGGAAGGCGAAAGCCGGCGGACGTGGCGGCGGCTGGGCGCGCGGATGCGCCGGAGGCTGGCGGTGACACGTCTGCCCCGCGCCCGAAGACGGCGCGCGGCGAAGCAACGCGGCGCGCAATCCTGTCGGCGGCGGAGACCGTCATCGGCCGGCAGGGTTACAGCGAGGCATCGATCGGCGCGATAACGCGCGAGGCCGGCGTTGCCCAGGGGACATTCTACATCTACTTCGCCAGCAAGGACGAGGTGTTCTCGGAACTTGTCGCCGACATGGGGCGGATGTTGCGTCATGTGATCAATGAGGCGACCGCCGGCTTTGATGACCGGCTCGCGGCCGAGCGCGAGGGATTGCGCGCGTTCCTCACCTTCGTGTCGACGCACCCGGAACTCTATCGCATCGTCCAGGAAGCGCAGTTTGTCGATCCCGCCGCCTATCGCGCCTATTTCCGAACGTTCGCCGAGGGCTACCGCGCCGGCCTCGAAAAGGCCGCCGCTGCGGGGGAACTGCGCCCGGGTGACGCCACCATCCGCGCATGGACGCTGATGGGC
This sequence comes from Stappia sp. ICDLI1TA098, assembly GCF_054880955.1. Taxonomy (NCBI): domain Bacteria; kingdom Pseudomonadati; phylum Pseudomonadota; class Alphaproteobacteria; order Hyphomicrobiales; family Stappiaceae; genus Stappia; species Stappia sp. ICDLI1TA098. The sequence continues at coordinate 408,286 of NZ_JBTZBT010000002.1, read as the reverse complement.
ATTGCCCGCTCGCTGGGCGAATATCAGGTGGTCTTCGAGGGAGGGGCCGCGATCGACGATCTTGTCGCCTCGGCTCATGACCTGCTGGAAAACGGCCTGCGTTGCGGGCGTGGGCCTGCGGGGGGCGACGATGGCTGAGGCGCCGACGCGGGCGCGTGGGGCGACGTCCCTGGCGCATCTCGAGCTTGCCGGCGGGAGCGCCCGGATCGTTCTCGACCGGCCGGGCCGGGGCAATGCGCTGATCCCGGAACTTCTGCACCAGCTGCGCGCGGCAATCGCGGCCGCGCGCGACGCCGGGCCGCGCGCCCTTGTGCTTGCGGCGAAAGGCCGTGCCTTTTCGGCTGGCGGAGATGTCGCCGCGTTCCAGGACCATGCCCGCACGCCGGAGGGCCTTGCCGCTTATGCGCAGGAGATCGTCGGGCTGCTCAACCAGGCGATCCTCGATCTGCTGTCGTTTCCCGCTCCGGTGATTGCCGCCGTCAATGGCGCGACAACCGGAGGAGCGGCGGGCTTCGTGCTGGCCGCGGACATGGTGATCATGAGCCGGGAGGCTTTCCTCCAGCCCTACTACGGGGTCATGGGGTTTGCCCCCGACGGAGGCTGGACCGCGCTCCTGCCGGAGCGCATCGGAACGGCGCGGGCGCTTGAGGTGCAATATCTCAACACGCGGCTGTCGGCGGAGGCGTGCGAAGCGCTTGGTCTGGCGAGCCGGGTTTGCACGGCCGAACGGCTGGACAGCGAAGTCCGCGCGCTGGTCGCCGAACTGTCGAAGATGGACGCGGGCAGCCTGCACGCCACGCGCGCGGCGGTATGGACGCCGGCCCGTCGCGCCCGTGTCGCCGAGGCCCTGGAGCGCGAGCGGCAGGGGTTTCTGTCGCTGATCGGCAGGCCGGAGACCCTGGCGCGCATGGCGGAATTCACCTCGGCGCGGCGTGCCTAGGGCGGAAATACAGGTCGAACGGCCTTTCGGGAGGAGGCTTTCATGCAATTCGTTACCGACATGGCGGCGCGCCGGGCGGAGCTGACGCCGGACAAGACCGCCTTCGTCGATCATGAGACCGGCGTTGCACTCAGCTTCGCCGAGGTGGAAACGTGGGCGAACCGGATGGCGCGCGCGCTTGCAGCGCTCGGTGCGGGGCGCGGCGAGCGGGTGGCTGTTCTGACGCAGAACCACGCCGAGTTTTTCGTGCTGCTGCTTGCCGCGCAGAAGAGCGGAACGATCCTGTTGCCGCTCAACTGGCGCCAGCCGCCGGCCGAACTCGCGCCCACGGTCGCGGAGGCGGCGCCGCGTTTCATCCTTCACGACGCGGCGACCTGCGCGACGGCGCAAGGGCTTGCCGGCCTCGTCGGGCTTGCCGCCTTCGCCTATGCGGATGCGGATGCGGCTGCGGATACACGGGAGACGGGCGACCGGTTTCGCGACGCGTGTGACGCGGCATCCGCGCAGCCGCTTGCACAGGGCGAGCGGATCGAAGCGGACGCGCCCTGGTATCTGCTTGCGACCTCGGGCACCACCGGCGCGCCGAAGCTGGTCATCCAGACCGCCGGCATGGCCTGGGCCAACGCGGTCAACTACACCCAGGCCAGCGGTATCGGGCGGCAGGATGCGAGCGTGAACTTCCTGCCGCTGTTCCACACCGCCGGTATCAACCTCTTCACGCTGCCGCTGTTTCTTGCCGGGGGAAGCTCGACCATCCTGCGCCGCTTCGACCCCGCCGCCGTGTTGCGCCTTATCGACGAGGGCAGTGTCACCGCGTTCTTCGGCGTTCCGGCGATCTACCAGGCGCTGGCGCTGGAGCCGGGGTTCGCCCGTGCCGACTTCTCCGCCGTGAAGAGCCTGGGCTGCGGCGGCGCGCCGATGCCCGCTCCGCTGCTGCGCAGTTACATCGAGCGGGGGGTGACCGTCTGCAATGGCATGGGCATGACCGAGACCGGTCCGACCGTGTTCCTCTCCGATCCCGAGCGCGCGGCCGAGAAGATCGGCTCGGTCGGCAAGGCACAGATCCTTGCCGAGGTCCGGCTGGTGGCGGCGGATGGCAGCGAGGTGACAGGCGAGGGCGAAGGCGAGCTCCAGATCCGCGGTCCCGGCGTGACGCCCGGCTACTACGGCAACGCGGAGGCGACGGCGGCGGCCTTCGCGCCGGGCGGCTGGCTGCGCTCGGGCGATGTCGCCCGGCGCGACGCCGACGGCTATTTCGCCATCGTCGACCGGATCAAGGACATGTACATCTCCGGCGGGGAAAACGTCTATCCGGCCGAGGTCGAGCGGGTCCTCGTCACCCATCCCGACATTCAGGAAGCCGTCGTTGTCGGCGTGCCCGACGCGCGATGGGGCGAGGTCGGCGCGGCCTATCTGGTGCCGCGTCCGTCGGCCCGCATCGACCGCGACGCGCTCGTCGCCTGGTGCCGCGAGCGGCTTGCCGGCTACAAGCTGCCGCGCCACATCGAGGTCGCCCCGGATCTGCCGCGCACCGCCGCCGGCAAGGTGCAGAAACACGTCCTGAAAACCCGACATCTGGCCAAATGCAAGGAGGATGGCGCATGAGCGCAGCCCTGGCAGACACCGCCCCGCAAGCGCCCCTGACACTGCGCTGGACGCCGACGCAGGAGGAATTCGACCGCTTCGCCGTGCTCTCGGGGGATGACAATCCCATCCATGTCGACCCGGAGTTCTCCGCGCGCACGCGGTTCGGGCGGACGGTCTCGCACGGCATGCTGCTGTACGCGCGCGCCTACGCGGCAATCCGTCGCCGGTGGCCGCAGGCGGGCCATGCGACGCAGACGCTGATGTTCCCGAATCCCGCCTATGCGGGCGAGGAGCTGGAGCTTGTCGTTGCGCCCGATGCGCGGTTGCCGTGGCGGCTTGCCGTGTCGATCCGCCGGGTCGCGGACGATGCGGTGGTGCTTGCGGGGGAATGCGGGCTGGCGGAGGACGGACGATGACGCTTGAACTCGGCCAGAGCGCGGAGACGATCCGCAGCTACTCGGAGCGGGACGCACGCGATTTCGCCGCGCTCGCCGGTCTTTCCGAGGTTCCGGGTGCGGTGCCGGAGCCGCTCGTCGGCGGGCTCTTTTCCTATCTTTTGGGCGTCAGGCTGCCGGGATCCGGCACCAACTACCTGAAGCAGGAAATGACGTTCCTGGAGGCGGCGGCCTTCGACGTGCCGCTGATCGCCCGGGTGACGGTGACGCGGCTGCGCCCGGAAAAGCACCTCGTCGATCTGGAGACCGTGTGCGAGACGACGACCGGGCAGCGGATCTGCCAGGGCAGGGCGCTGGTCTATGTGGAGGATGTAGCCGGTTGAACGAAACTGCCGTTGCGACAAACAAAAACGCCGCCGGCGGGGCCGGCGGCGTTTGAAACCGTGCTTGCTGTGAGCGCTGGGCTCAGCCGAGCTCGATCTGAGCGGCCTGCAGGCCACGACCGCGACGGTCTTCCTCGGTGATGAAGGTCAGCGCCGTGCCTTCAGCCGGGACCGCGATGCCGGAGCGCTCGAAAGCGGTGATGTGAACGAAAACATCCTTGCCGCCCTCGGACGGCGTAAGGAAGCCAAAACCACGCTCGTGGTTGAAGAACTTGAGGGTGCCGGTCTGGCGCATGGGGAAACTCCTGTCCCGTAGTCTGTAAAAATTAAAGAGCGCAAGTAAGCGCACTTGCTTGCGCGAGCGTGGCATTCTGAAACGGGAAAGGCAGTTCTTCTCGACAATACCGGCTCAACGAACCGGGCATGCGCCGTATACCGAAACTTTCTTAACCGGGATTCGAATTTTCAAGCCCGCCTAGCCGGAACAAGTTCCAGCACGCGCAATATAATCCGAAATGCCGCTACCTTCAAGTGAGGAAAAATCGAGTATTTCCCGACTTTATTGAAAAACCTGTTCGCCGAGCATTTCATTGAAGGCCAAACTTTCCTCCAGATGCGGTGCATGACCGGAGGCGGCAAAGGAAAGAACGCGCGCCTCCGGCAATTGTCCAGCCTGCCACAGGGCTGTTTCCGCAGAATACAGCTGGCTGCGCGCACCGTGGGCGAGCGTCACCGGAATGTCGAGGCGGGGCATCAGCGGGCGGAAGTCCTGGGCGGTGAGCGAGTGCCACATGGCGGCGAGGCGCAAGGGATCCGCCTTTCGGATCTCCGCTTCCGTCCAGGCGACGAGCGCGGGGTCGGCGTCGGCGGCAAAGCAGCGCCGCGCGGTTGCCGGGGCAAGGCGGGGCCACTGGCTCCCGATGGCGCGCAGGAACACGAGGTTGCGCGCCGCGTCGAGCCCGTTGAGGCTGCCGTGGGGCCAGTCGGGCGTGTTGATCACCTTCGGCGACATGTCCTCCACCACGAGACGGGCAATGCGCGCCGTGCCGTGACGGGCGATCAGCGACCAGGCGACGAGCGCGCCCATCGACCAGCCGGAAAGGACCACGTCCGAGAGGTCCTCCCTGTCAAGCAGGTCCGCGAGCGCGTCAGCGGCTGCCTCGATGGTCGGCGCGGGGAATGCCGCGCTCTCGCCATGGCCGGGAAGGTCCGGGGCGAGAACCAGCGTCCGGGATGCGAAGGCGGTCATCTGCGGCGCGAAGAAGCCGCCGTGGCAGGACCAGCCGTGCAGCAGGACGAGCGGTCTGGCGCCAGGACGCGACCGGCCGTCGCGGCGGACGTGAAGGCAGGTCATTTGCGGCTCCTGAGCCGTCCGACGATCCCGTCCGGAAAGAAATAGACCGAGAGGATAAACAGCACGCCGAGCCACAGCAGCCAGCGCTCCGGGGCGAGCAGAACGGGCAGCAGCGGCACGGCCTGCGTCGCCTGCTCGGCACCGGCCATCAGCGTTTGCAGATAGGTCTGGGCCAGGATGAACAGCGTCGCCCCGATGACCGCGCCATACATCGTCCCCATGCCGCCGATCACCACCATCAGCAGGATGTCGATCATGATCTCCATGGAAAGCGTGGTTGCCGGCCCGGTGTAGCGCAGCCAGATCGCGAGCAGCGCGCCGGCGAGAGCGGCGACAACGGCGGAAAGCACGGTCGACGTGGTGCGATACCAGACGACACGGTAGCCGATCGCCTCGGCGCGGAAGGCATTGTCCCGCACCGCCTTGAGCGTGCTCCCAAAGGGCGAGTTGACGATCCGCAGCAGGGCCAGGAAGAGCAGCGCGGCGACGGTGAAGATCAGATAGTAGGCCAGCAGCCGGCCGTCCATGCGCACGTCGAGGATGCGGGCGTCCGCGAACTTGAAGGCCGGCGTCAGCACCTTCGGAATCCGGTAGGTCAGTCCGTCCTCGCCGCCGGTCAGCCACGAAAGCTGCGAGGTCAGGACGGCGAAGGCGCTGGCGATGGCGAGCGTCACCATGGCGAAGAAGATCGCCTTCACCCTCAGCGAGAAGAGGCCGATTGCAAGCGCCAGGACGCCGGCGAGTGCTGCCCCCCCGAGCGTGCCGAGCGCGATTGCCGTGAAGGAGGCGCCAAGCGCGGAGAGCGCGATGGCGACCCCATAGGCGCCAATGCCGAAGAACATCGTATGGGCGAAGGAAACGATGCCGGTGTAGCCGAGCAGCAGATCGTAGCTTGCCACCAGTACGATGAAGATGCAGATGCGCGCGGCGGTGTCGAGCGACTTGGTGCCGGGAAAGAGGAACGGGGCCAGCGCCAGTGCAATCAGGATGGCCACGAGCAGGAGCGCCAGCGAGCGGCTCCGCGGGCGGTCGCCGGAGAGGATCGTGTCGAACATCGGGGGCTCCTACTTGGCCTTGACCACGGGGAACAGGCCCTGCGGACGCCACATCAGCACGGCGACCATCAGCGCGATCGTCGAGACCAGCGCGACCTTGGGCGCGAGGAAGGCCATGTAATTGGACAGGAGCCCGACCAGCAGCGCGCCGATGAAGCAGCCCTCGATGGAACCGAGGCCGCCGATAATGACGACGATGAAGATCAGCACCATGATCTCCGAGCCCATGTGGGCGGTGATGGTTTCCTGATAGAGACCCCACATGACGCCGCCGAGCCCGGCCAGCGCCGAGCCGGCCATGAACACAAGCAGGAACAACCGTCGGATGCGATAGCCGAGCGCCTCGACCATCTCGCCGTTCTCGACGCCGGCGCGCACCAGCAGGCCGACCTTCGTCGCCTGCAGCACATGCCGCAGAGCGACGAACAGGACGAGACCGACGGCGACGGCGAAGATCCGGTATTTCTCGATCACCGCGTCCGCGATCACCACCGATCCCTGGAAGATGGCCGGGCGGGCGACATGGAGCGCGTCAGGCCCCCAGATCACGTGGATCATCTGCTGGGCGACGATGAGCCCGCCCATGGTGACGAGAATCTGCTTCAGGTGATGGCCGTAGACCGGGCGCACGATCACGCGCTCGAAGGCCAGGCCGAGACCGCCGGTGACCGCCATCGCGGCAAGAATCGCCAGGAACACGGCCGCCAGGTTCAACGCGACGGCGCTGGAAGCGCTCCAGCCGGAAAGCCAGGCGAGCACGGTGAAGCCGACGAAGGCGCCGACGGTGGCGAAAGCGCCATGGCCGAAGTTGATCACGTCCATCAGGCCGAAGACCAGGGTCAGGCCCGAGGCCATGATGAAGATCATCAGGCCCATGGCAAGGCCGGCGACGGTGAGCGTCAGCCAGGTCGAGGGCGCGCCGACGCCGATGAATCCGGCGAGCGCCATCGCCGGCACCAGCAGCAGCGGCGCCGCGCGAACCAGCCGCTCGCGCGGCGAGGCGGCGACGAGACGGGGGCGGATGGCGGTCTCGCTCATTGATGTACCTCCAGGCTCAGTCCCATCAGTCGCTCCTGCAGGGTTGCGTCGGCGGCCAACTCCGCCATTGTTCCGGCGTGGACAATGCGACCGTCGTCCATCACCGCGACCGTGTCGCCCAGAGCCGCCGCCATGGCGAAGTTCTGTTCGACCAGCAGGATTGTCGTGTCGGTGCGTTTCAACTCCGCCAGTGCGTCCGTCATCGCCTGCACGATGGCCGGGGCGAGCCCCTTGCTCGGCTCGTCGATGAGGATCATCCGGCGCGGCTCGATGATGGCGCGGGCGACGGAGAGCATCTGCTTCTGGCCGCCCGAAAGCGTGCCCGCGGGCTTGTCCCAGAAGGTGCCGATGGGCGGGAACAGGTCCTTGATCCAGGCAAGGCGTCCGGCGTCCATTGGCCCGTTTACGGCGGCGAGACGCATGTTCTCGCCGACCGTAAGGTCGGAGAAGATGCCCATGTTTTCCGGCACATAGGCAATGCCGGCAAGCGCGATATCGGGCGTCGCGCGCGCCTCGATGCGCGTTCCGTCGAAGCGGATCTCGCCGTCGCTGGCCGACCACAGTCCCATGATAGTGCGCAAGGTTGTGGACTTGCCCGCGCCATTGCGCCCCAGCAGCACGGTCACGCCGCCGCGCGGCACGCACAGATCGACACCCTGCAGGATATGATAAGGGCCGATGTGGGTGTGGACGCCGGAAAGGGTGAGGAGACTGTCGGTCATGAGCGGGCCTCCGTCGCTGGCGCGGCGCGCCCGAGATAGGCCTCCTGAACGATGGCCGAACGCATCACCTCGCCCGGCTCGCCATCGGCGACGAGCGCACCGTTGTGCAGCACCACGATGCGGTCGGCGAGGCTGCGGATGACGTCCATCTTGTGCTCCACCAGCAGGATCGTGCGGTCACGATCCGCCTTGAGGCCCCGGATCAGATCGAGGATCACCGGCACCTCGTCGACGCTCATTCCCGCGGTGGGTTCGTCGAACATCAGCACCTGCGGGGCGAGCGCGATCATCATCGCCACCTCCAGCTTTCGCTGGTCGCCATGGGCAAGCTCTGAAACCGTCATGTCGCGCTTGTCGGCCAGCCGCACCTCGGCAAGCACATGCTCCGCCCGCTCGACAAGCTCGATGTGGCTGTCGGCGCGGGAGAACAGGTCGAAGCCGCGCCGCGCCCGCGACTGGGCGACGAGGCGCACGTTCTCGCGCACGCTGAGGCTGGCGAAGAGGCTCGTGAGCTGGAATGCCCGCCCGATCCCCCGGTCGCAGCGCGCCGCGACCCCGAGCCGGGTCACGTCCTCGCCGTTGAGGCGCACCGTGCCCGAGGTTGCCGGGAGCTGGCCGGAGATCAGATTGAAGCAGGTGGTCTTGCCGGCGCCGTTGGGGCCGACGATGGCGGTCAGCGTGCCGCGCTCGAAGGCGCAGGTAACGCCGTCGACGGCCACATGCCCGCCAAAGCGGATGGTCAGGTTCTCGGTGGCGAGAACGGGCGGTTCGCGCGTCAACACGGGCCTCCGGCGAAGGAATGGAGAGAGGGCGGCGGGGCAGGGGGGCGGTTTGGGCACCGGCGCGGATCTCTCTCCCCGCCGGTGCCCGGGCCCGCCGGGCGCGCTAGCGCTTGTTGCGAACGGGAATGTCCATGTCCCCGATCTTCAGCTCGCGCACAAGTTCGGGAATGCCCCACTCGATCTCCGGATCGACCCGGATCTTGAAGTGATACATGGACTGAAGGGCCTGATGGTCCTCGGCGCGGAAGGTCATCGTGCCCTTCGGCGTTTCGAAGGACATGCCCTCCATCGCGGCGATCATATCGTCCGTGTCGGTGGAACCCGCCTTGCGGATGCCCTCGACGATGGCGATGCCTGCCGACATGCCTCCGGCGGTGAAGAAGTCCGGCGGCGTGCCGTGGCGCTTCTCGTGCTCGGTGACGAGCCAGTCGTTGGCCGCGTTCTTCGGGATGTCATGGTAGTAGTAGGTGGCGCCTTCCATGCCCGGCAACGCCTTGTAGGCCTTCATCGCGGCGAGGATGTTGCCGCCGGTGGCGATCTCGATGCCGAGGCGCTCCGGGTTCATCGCCTTGATCTTGCCGATCGGATTGTTGCCTCCGGCCCAGATCACGAAGAGGAACTTGCGCCCCTTCTCGTCCTTCAGTGCATCGAAGATGCGCTGGGCGCTGGCGGTGAAGTCCTGGGTGTCGGTGGGCGCGTATTCCTCGAAGACCAGCTTCGCGCCCGTCGGGCCGAGCGCCTCGCGGAAGGCGGCGACGCCGTCCCGCCCGAACGCATAGTCCTGTGCGAGCGTCGCGATGGTGACGCCCTCGGCACCCAGCGCCACGGCGTTGGCCACCGCGTCCTGCGAGGAGTTGCGACCTGTGCGGAAGATGTAGCGGTTCCAGTTCTCCCCGGTGATCGAGTCGGCCACGGCCGGCTCCACCAGAAGGATCTTGCCGTATTCCTCCGCCACCGGCAGCATGGCGAGCGCCACGCCCGAGGAAACCGGTCCGACGGCGATGTCCACCTCGTCATCGCCGTAGGCCTCGGCAAGCGCCGCGCGGCCGATATCCGGCTTGAGCTGGGTGTCCTTCTCGATGACGGTGATCTTGCGTCCGTCGATCTCCATCGTGCCGCCGGTCGCATATTCGAGGCCCATCATCAGACCGATGTGCGACTGCTTGGCATAGGCCTCCAGTGCGCCTGTCTTGCCGTAGACATGGGCGATCTTGATATCGTCCGCCATGGCCGACGATGACAGGCCCGCCGCCATAAGCGCGGCCGCCGCGATAATGCGTTTCATCCCCTCTCCTCCCTTCGATCCGCCATGGCGGCTGTCGCGCCCATGGCATTGGCCTGACGTTCCGCAGGGCAGGGCGGCTGCAAAAGCCGCCGGTCTCCTGCGGACCTCCTCGTCCGCCGCATCGTCTCGACCCGCGCGGTGCTCGCGAACGTCTGGCGTTTGCGAGCCTGCGCGACTGTCACGACAATTATATGACGCATGATTCATGTTTCATGTCAATCGGGATGCCTGCGCAGAAGGCCCGGAGACGATGGACGGCGGCGATATGCAGCGCTGGAGCAGGGCGGCTTTCGGCCGTGATTTTCGTAAAAATTGAGCAATTACGGGAAATGAACTGGACGTGATGGCCATCACATCAACGGAAGGTTTGTTTGTGTACTTTCGTTTCATGGATGAGCGAGGTTTCATCCTGAAGATTGAAATAATAAAGCGAACGGAAAACAGAGGGAATGTCGTCATGTACAAGAAGATCGCAATCACTGGATTCGCCATTGCCCTGACGGCTGGCGCCGTCCTGGCCGCCGCCAACACCGGTGCCGAGGCAGGTGGCTGGAACCATCGCAACGGCTGGGCCGCGGCTGGCGGCTTTGCTGCCGGCGCGCTGGTCGGATCCGCCCTGTCGCAGCCGCGCTACTATGTCGAGCCGGCGCCGCGCTACGAGCCGGCCCCGGTCTATTATGACCGCCCCGAGCCCTGGACGCCGGCCTGGTATCGCTACTGCTCGGCGAAGTATCGCTCCTTCGACCCGCAGAGCGGCTATTTCCGCACCTACTCGGGCCGTGCCAGGTTCTGCCGCTGAAGCTCCGAACCGACGTCTCCTGCACAACGGGAAAGGGCCGGCGACATGCCGGCCCTTTCCCGTTGTTTTGCGTGCCGTCGCAGGTCCGGCCGTTGGTGTGCCGGCCCATCGGCGGGATGCAGCGCGCTCAGAGCCCGAGGCGCCGCGCGATGCCTTCCGCCGCCCGCAGTCCGGTGGCGAAACTTGCCTGAAGCAGATAGCCGCCCGTCGGCGCTTCCCAGTCGATCATCTCGCCGGCGACGAAGACGCCGGGCAGGGAGGCGAGCATCAATGCCTCGTCGAGCCCCTCCCAGGACACGCCACCGGCGGTCGAGATCGCCCGGCTCATCCCGGCAATGCCGGAGAGCGGGATGTCGAGCGCCTTGATCTTCGCCGCAAGTGCCGCGGGCTGCTGTGGCCGCTCGCCGAATTCGGACAGGAGGGAGATGGCGACGGGCGCAAGCCCGGCGCTCTTGCGCAGATGCGTGGAGAGCGAACGCTTGCCGCGCGGCGTCGAAAGCCGTTGCTCCAGTTCCCCCGGTTCGATGTCCGGACGCAGGTCGAGCGTCACGCTGGTGGCGTCGCCGGCCGCGAGCGCCTCCCGCAGGTCAGCCGACAGCGCATAGATCGCCCCGCCTTCGATCCCGGAGCGGGTCACCATGGCTTCACCGGCGACCGCGTGGCCGCCATGGGACGCGACGATCCGTTTCAGCGGCGTGCCGGCGAAGCGGCTGGAGAAGAACTCCGACCAGTCGACGGTGAAGCCCGAATTCGCCGGCCTCAGCGGTGTCAGCGCAACGCCGGCCTCAGCCAGGATCTCGTGCCAGGAGCCGTCGCTGCCGAGCCTCGGCCAGCTCGCGCCGCCAAGCGCCAGCAATGTGGCATCCGGCGCCGGCAGGATCAGCGCTCCGTCCGGTGTCTCGAAGCGCAATCCGTCGTCGAAACCGGTGAAGCGCCAGCGGGTGCGGATGGTCACGCCGCGCGCGCTCAGCCGGGCAAGCAGCGCGCGCACCAGCGGCGAGGCCTTCAGCGCGCTTGGAAAGATGCGCCCGCTCGAGCCCACGAAGGTCTCGATGCCGAGACCCGTGCACCAGTCGCGCAGCGCCTGGGGGCCGAAGTCGGCGATCGCGGGAGCAAGCCTTGCCTCCGCCTCGCGGTAGTGGGGCAGAAAGGCCTCCGCCGGCTCGTTGTTGGTCAGGTTGAGGCCGCCGCGTCCGGCCATGAGCAGCTTGCGCGCGACCGAGGGCATGCGCTCGTAGAGCGTGACGCGCGCGCCCTTTTCCGAAAGCCGGTCGGCGGCGATGAGCCCGGCCGGTCCCGCGCCGATGATCGCGATGGAGGGTGATGTCATGATCGTGCCTGTTGCGGCCCGGTGGGCCGTCGTGTCGGGGTGCGCGCGAAAAGGCGCTGCTCAGCGCAGATGCCGCTTTTGCCGGGAAAAGAGAAAGCCGCGCTTGGCCTCGAAGAGCCAGAGCCCGAGGCGCGAGAGCACCGCGACGTCGAGCGCCGAATGCAGCGCCTTGCGGCCGACGCGCGTCAGGTGGAAGCCCTTGAAGGGGGCGAACACCCGGCGCGTCATGCCGAAGGTCTTGTGAAAGCGCGGATGACCGCCGGCGGCGAACCGGGGGTGGAAGGAAATGAAGACGTCGATCTCCGGCCGGTCGAGCAGCGGCGCCAGCAGGGGCGCCACGTCGTATTCGGCGCCCTCGATGTCCATCTTGATGAAGAGCTTGTCGTTGGGCCCGATCATCGCGGCGATCTCTTCGATGCCGATGCATTCGACGCTCCAGGTCACGTCCGCGTCCTTGTGCACGAAGCTCGACATGGAATCGCCCTGCGCGGTCTTCGCCGACATGGTCTGCTCGCCCGCCTGCGTCCACACCGCCTTGCGCAGCACGGTCACCTTGTCGGCGATCTCCGGATTGAGCGCGATGTTGGCCTCCAGCTCGTCGGCCGCCGCCGGATCCGGCTCGAAGGCGATGACCTTCCGCGCGCGCGGAGCTTCATAAAGAACCGTCGGGCCGACCCAGGCCCCGAAATCGAGGCAGATGGTGTTCTCGTCCACGCAGGCGTCGAGGATGTCGTAGGTCGGCTTTTCCCAGTTGCCGTCGACGGCCTGCTTCCAGAAACCCGGGCGCGCGTCGGTGACGTTGAACGTGGTGCTGCGAATGGTGACTGTCTGCATCGGGTCGTCGGCCTGGCTGGTCGTTGAGGGAAGGCTTGGTCGCGTATAGCCTTCTTAGCGGATTGCGGATGCGCGTGTCATTTATCGGCGCTCAGCCGCGCTCGTTGAGCTCGCGCTCATACGCCTTGGCAAGGCGCAGGAAGCGCGTGTAGGCGAAATTGGTCGAGATCACGAGGCCCCACCAGCCGTAGAGCGCATAGCGGCGCAGCAGATAGGCCTTGGCGAAGGCGAGCGGGAACTCCGTGACGAGCCGCCATCTGGCCATCCGCCGGCCGCGCGCGGCCATGTCGTTTGCCTGCATGGTCGAGTAACGGTTCATCTTCTCGACATGGAAGGCGATCGAGCGGATGGAGCGATGCGCCATCGCCGCCTTCAGCTGTCCCATGCGCGCGCCGTCGGGCGGACGGACGGTGTCGTGCACCGGGGAGGCGGAGAAGCGCCCCTTGCTGCGGTCGTAGAGGCGGATCTGGTTGTAGCCGTAGGCCCAGGGCGCGGGGCCGTCCTCATGAGCGAACACATCCTTGATTCGCACCCGCCAGAAATCCGCCGCGGCAAGCCCGTCACCGTCGCGCAGGGCGACGATTTCCGAGGCCAGTTCGGGCGTGGCCGCCTCGTCCGCGTCGAGATTGAAGATCCAGTCGTTGGCGCAGGCGTCCTCGCCGAATCGCTTCTGTGCGCCATAGCCCGGCCACGCGTTGACGAGAACGCGCGCGCCATGGGCCTCGGCGACCGCGTGGGTGCCGTCGCTCGATCCGCTGTCGATGACGATCACCTCGTCGGCGAAGCGGGCGACGCTGTCGATCGCCCGCCCGATCCGGTCTGCCTCGTCGCGCGCTATTATAAAGACGGAGATGGCCGGTCTCTCGCTCATGTATCCTCGCTCGCATCGGTGTCGCGCGGATGTCGCGCGGGCGGTCCCGGGCGCGACTGCTGTGTGTGCCGCGCGCCGTTCGGGCTGTTTACGGCATCGGGAGGCAAAGTGGCACCCGGTTTTGCGCGCGCGGCCGGCTGGGAAGGCGGGCAGCGATTCTGTCTGCGCGCCGCCCGCGCGCCGGATGGCGGGGAATCACGGTGCCCGCCATCCGGCGCGCGGGCACGCGAAACGGGTTCCGTCCGGCGGTCCCTGAAGGGAAGGCGGGGGATCGGGCCGCCACAAACGCCGGCCGTCTCACGCCAGAAACGGCAAAAACCGCCGAAAACAGCCCGTTTCCTAACAGAAGGTAAAGAGAGTGCTAACGGAGCCTTAACGAGGTGTCACCACAAAGACACACTGTGTCCGCGCAGTGCCGCTTCGGGTCATTTGCCGGTTGCGACCTCCCGACCCGGTGGCTTAGAACCAGACATGAGCTCGCGGGGAAGCTTGCTCACTTAATCACTCCCTTGGCCGCTAGGTCACACAGGGAAAAACGACGAGGTCAGGAAATGAACATCAAGAGCATCCTGCTCGGCGCTTCCGCTGCCGCCCTTGCGGCTACGGGCGCTCAGGCCGCCGATCTCCCGGTGGCTCCGGAGCCGATCGATTACGTCCGCGTTTGCGACGCTTTCGGCACGGGCTTCTTCTACATCCCGGGCACCGAGACCTGCCTGAAGATCGGTGGCGGCGTCCGCGTCGAGTTCCGCTTCAACGACATGCTCGACAAGGGCACTTCCGCTTGGGATAGCCGTGGTAAGAACGCCACGACCATGCGTGCTCGTGGCTACATGAACTTCGACAGCCGCACCAACACCGAGTACGGCCTGCTCCGCACCTACGTTGCCGCGTACATCACGACGGACAACAATGGCGCCGAGGGTCTGACCCTTGACGAGGCCTTCATCCAGCTCGGCGGCTTCGTCGTCGGTCGTACGGCTTCCTACTTCCAGTTCTACACCGGTGACAACTGGGGTGCGGTCCTGGATCAGGGCTTCGCCGACTACGGCGAGACGAACCTGTTCGCTTACACCGCTCAGTTCGGCAACGGCTTCTCGGCCTCGCTGTCGGTTGAGAACGGCGACGAGAAGCGTGGCCAGATCTTCTACAACGGCCTGCAGCTTGCTACCCCGGCTTCGGCAACGGCTCTCCAGGCCAATGTCTCCGGTTACGGCGGCCACAAGGTTCCGGACTTCGTCGCCAACCTGCGCGTTGACCAGGGTTGGGGTTCGGCCCAGATCATGGGTGCCCTGCATCACGTCTATGGCGCTTCTGTCGCTCCGACCGCGCTTGCTGGTGGTGTTGCAGTTGGTGCCGGTCTCGGCGGCAAGGGCAAGATGGGCTGGGCGATCGGCGCTGGCGCCACGTTCAACCTTCCGATGATCGCTGCTGGCGACAGCTTCTCGCTGCAGGCGTCCTACGCTTCGGGCGCGATCGGCTACGTCAGCTCTGCGTGGGATGGCGTCTTCACCGACGGTTCCTACAACGGCACGACCGGCGGCCTGAAGCTGTCGACCGCTTGGGGCATCGGCGGTGGCTTCACCCACTTCTGGACCCCGGCTGTTTCCACGTCGCTCACCGCGTCGTACAACAAGATCGACCAGGCTCTGAGCGTCAACGACTTCGCCGACACCACCGTCCAGGGTAACCTGGTGTGGCGTCCGGTGTCCGGTCTCTCCACCGGCATCGAGCTCGAGTACCGCAACCGCAACTTCAAGTCGGGTGCGACTCTCGCGAACCAGGACGACCTGGTCGGCGTGTTCCGCGTGCAGCGCACGTTCTAATCTGATCCTTTACCGGATTTGATGGGAGAGACCCGGCGGGAAACCGCCGGGTCTTTTCTTTTGTGCCGGCCCTTGCACACGCATCGTGCACCGGGGCGAGTTGTCTTTCATGACTTGCAAGATATTTCACATCTAATTGATTTTAATGAACTATTTCATATGAATTGACGTTCTCGTAAACAACGCGCTTGCGCCGGTCTCCCGAAAGTGAAATCGTCGCCTCGTCCATGCTGGATGTCCGTGCGGCTCGCGGGGGCTTGCGCGCACCGGCGGACAGCGGATCAGCGGATGGCCAGCCATGGTGAAGCCAGTCGCTGGATACTGGCCGGCTGTGTGGGGGCGCGCCGGCGAGACAGGGAGAAACATCATGACAGCAGCGATTGTAGGCTGGGCGCATACGCCGTTCGGCAAGCATCCGGAAGAAACCGTCGAGAGCCTGATCGTCTCGGTTGCGCGCGACGCGATCGCGGATGCGGGCTTCGAGCCGGCGGATATCGACGAGATCGTGCTCGGCCACTACAACGCCGGCTTCACGGCGCAGGATTTCACCGCCTCGCTGGTGCTGCAGGCCGATCCGGCGCTGCGCTTCAAGCCGGCGACCCGTGTCGAAAACGCCTGCGCGACCGGCTCGGCCGCCGTGCATCAGGGCGTGCGGGCAATCGCCAGCGGCGAGGCGCGGGTGGTGCTGGTCGTCGGCGTCGAGCAGATGACCAGGACGCCGGGGCCCGAGATTGGGCGCAACCTGCTCAAGGCTTCCTATCTTGTCGAGGAGGGCGACACGCCGGCGGGCTTCGCGGGCGTATTCGGCAAGATCGCGCAGGCCTACTTCCAGAAGTATGGCGACCGGTCGGACGCACTGGCCGCGATTGCTGCCAAGAACCACAAGAACGGTGTCGCCAATCCATACGCGCAGATGCGCAAGGATCTCGGCTTCGACTTCTGTCGCACCGAGAGCGAAAAGAACCCCTATGTCGCCGGGCCATTGAAGCGTACGGATTGTTCGCTGGTGTCGGATGGCGCGGCGGCGCTCGTCCTTGCCGACATTCCGACCGCGCTTGGACGCGACAAGGCCGTCGCCTTCCGTGGGCATGCCCACGTGCAGGACTTCCTGCCGCTGTCGAAGCGCGACATCCTCGCCTTCGAGGGCTGCACGCACGCCTGGAAGCAGGCGCTTTCGTCCGCCGGCATCTCGCTGGAGGATCTGTCCTTCGTCGAGACCCACGACTGTTTCACCATCGCCGAGCTGATCGAGTATGAGGCCATGGGCCTGACCGCGCCGGGCGAGGGGCATCGGGCGATTCTCGAGGGATGGACCGAAATGGGCGGCAAGCTGCCGGTCAATCCGTCCGGCGGGCTGAAGTCGAAGGGGCATCCCATCGGCGCCACCGGCGTATCGATGCACGTCCTTTCCGCCATGCAGCTGACGGAGCGCGCCGGCGACATTCAGGTCAAGGGCGCGGAACTCGGCGGTATCTTCAACATGGGTGGCGCGGCGGTCGCCAACTATGTTTCGGTGCTTCAGGCGCTGAAATAGGCACAAGCGGCGGCGCGGCGGCGGTTGTCGTCGCGCCCGGGCTTCGCCTCTCAGAAAATCGCCGATTCCAGATGCCGGGCAAGATCGAGAAGATCGAAGGCAACCACGTCCCATGCCTCGCTTGGGGCGAGATCCGCTTTTGCCTGACCGCCCGTCTCCTTCGGGCGCGCGAAGAACCCGGTCTTGAAGCCGGCTGAGCGTGCGATTTCCAGATCGCCATTGTGGCAAGAGGCGACCATAACCTCGCCGGGCGCGAGCCCGAGCGCGGCCGCCGAGGCGGTGTAGAGGCGCGGGTCCGGCAGGCGTGCTCCGGCGATATCCGCACCAAGGACGAGGTCGAACGGAAGGCCGGCGTTCTTGGCGAGCCAGGTCGTCGAGGCAATCGAGGCATCGCAGCAAGCCGCGACAACATATTCGCGCCGCAACGACCGCAGGCCCGGGATGCTGTCGGGCCAGGCAGGCAGCCGCTCAAGCGCGCGCTGAAGGACCGCCTTCTCCTTGTCCGGAATCGGGACGTCACCGGCGTGGCCGCGCAGCGTCCGCTCCAGCGTCTCTTCCACAATCTCCCTGAACGGGCGGAAAGCGTCGGGGACGTCGGGCCGAGACGCGCAGGCCTCCCTCAATTCGGCCATCCAGAGATCGGCGAGGCGCCCGCAGGTGACCTGCATGCCATGCCGCGCAAAGGCGCGATGAAATCCCTCGCCGAGGCCTTTTCGCCAATCGACGATTGTCCCGAAAACGTCAAAGAAAACAGCTTTTACCACGGTAAATACTCAGGCTGGAAACGACAAATGAGCGGGAATCGAGTTAATTCAGACTATGGAATCAACCAAGGGTGTTAGAGCGGTTGCAAGCCTACCAAGGCCTGAAAGGGATTTCATTCACTTTCATCTTGCTTGGCTGAAATGCCGAGGCGCCAGAAACGTATGAAATAAAATCAACATTCGGATGTCGCACTTCAGTCGTGACACTCGAGCGGGAAGGATGAAGGCGGATGAATTTTACACGGCTGCCTTGCAATCGCCTGACCTGAGCGGCGATTGTGATTGCCACAGACGGGGATATCCGCAGACCGGGCGGGGGAAAGCCTGCCGGTCCATCGGTGCGTGCACGCGGCAGGTGTCGGCTGTTTGCGGAACGAATTTTCTCTCCTTTCCTGTCGCTTTGAAAAGCCATGCCCGGCGTTGGACGTGGCAAAGCCTTATCTCTGGTCTTGCTCACGCAAGGTCGGAGATCTGGGCATGTCTGGCGCTGATGATACGAACAACCGCAAGCTTTCCGTTTTCCCGACCTTCCACAAGGTGGAGGGGCGTCGGGTCGTGGTCGTCGGCGAAGGCGACGAGGCGGCCGCGAAGGTCCGGCTTCTGTCGGAGACGCGCGCTCGCCTTGTGGTGATTGCCCGCGCGCCGGAGGAGCCGCTTGTCGCCGCGGCGGAAAAAGCCGCCGCGAAGATCGTCGCGCGCGCGTTTTCCCCTGACCTGATCGAGGGGGCCGCGCTCGTCTTCGCCGCCAGCGGGGACGAGGATGCGGATACGGCCGTCGTTGCCGCCGCGCGCCGCCTGGGCATTCCGGCCAATGCGGTCGACCGTCCCGACCTGTGCGACTTCTATGTTGGTGCGCTGGTCAATCGCGCGCCAGTTGCCATCGCCATCACCTCAACCGGCGTCGGTCCGGTACTCGCGCGCCACATCCGCGCCCGCATCGAGGCGCTTCTGCCGCGGGAAACCGGTGATCTGGCCCGTCTGGCCGAGAGCTTTCGCGATACGGTCGCCCGCGTGCTGACGGACGGCGCGGCGCGGCGCCGGTTCTGGGCGCGCTTTTTCTCCGGCGCGGTCGCCGCCAACCTGCAGGCCGGCCGCCCGGGTGTGGCGCGCGCGCAAGCTCAGCGCCTGCTGAACGGGGAAGCCGATGAAGCCGGTTTCGTCTGGCTGGTCGGCGCGGGCCCGGGCGCGGAAGATCTGCTGACCCTGCGGGCGCAACGCCTGCTGCAGGAAGCGGATGTGATCGTTCACGATGCCCTCGTGCCCGACGCCGTCGTCGCCATGGGCCGGCGCGACGCGGAGCGCATCTCCGTGGGCAAGCGCAAGGGCGCTCATTCGGTCGCCCAGGACGAGATCAATGCCATCCTCGTGCGGGAGGCCTCGGCCGGCCGCCGTGTCGTGCGGCTCAAGGCCGGCGATCCGATGGTGTTCGGCCGTGCTGGCGAGGAACTCGCCGCCCTTCGCGCGGCCGGAATTTCTCATGATGTCGTGCCCGGCGTTACCGCGGCGCTCGCTGCGGCGGCCAGCATCCGCCTGCCGCTCACACTGCGCGGCGTCGCCTCCAGCCTTGTCTTCGCGACCGGCCATGACCGCGACGGCGACACCCTGCCGGCGTGGGGCGAACTGGCGCTCACGGGGGCGACCGTCGCCGTCTACATGGGGCGCTCCGTGGCCGCGCGGGTCGCAGGGCGTCTTGTCGAGGCGGGACTGTCGCGGGAAACACCCGTCGCCATCGTCGAGAACGCCGCCCGGCATGGAGAGACCGTCCATGCCGGCACCTTGCGCGAGCTTGCCGGGCTCGAGACCCGCGACGACATCGCCGGGCCGGTTCTGATCGTCATCGGCGAGGTGGTTTCCCACGCGGATCTCTCGAGCGCGCAGCCGATCGATGTCGCGCCTGGCGCGCGCGTGCGCCAGGTCGCTGCCGCCTGAGACGCCGGGCAAGCCATTCCAGGAAGGATAGCCAAGCATGAAAGCACTGACCGCCAATCGCCTGATCGACGGGGAAGTCGTCTGGCTCGGGCGCTCCGGGAGCTGGGTCGAGACGCTGGACCTTTGCCGCCTGCTCGAGACCACGGACGCGGAGGCGGACGCCGAGGCATTCGCCGCGCGCGCGGTCGCGGAGCGCGAGGTGGTGGAGCCCTATCTCATCGATCTGGCGCGCAAGGAAGACGGCAGCCTGTCGCCCGTGCGCTTGCGTGAACGCATCCGCGCCACCGGCCCGACATCGCGCCGCGACCTCGGCAAGCAGGCGCGCCGCACCAGCTCGGTCGCCTGAACCTGGCACCCGACCCCAGACCCCAGACCCCAGACCCCAGACCCCAGACCCACGACGCCGACCCCTGCCGCGACAGGCGAGACGGAGACGATACGATGTACCGCTATGATGAATTCGACGCCCAGTTCGTGTCGGCGCGTGTCGAGCAGTTCACCGACCAGGTGCGCCGCCGGCTTGACGGAGACCTGAGCGAGGAGCAGTTCAAGCCGCTGCGGCTGATGAACGGTGTCTACCTCCAGCTTCATGCCTACATGCTGCGCGTCGCGGTTCCCTATGGAACGCTGAACGGACGCCAGATGCGCCGGCTCGCCCATGTGGCGCGGACCTATGACCGGGGCTACGGCCACTTCACCACCCGCCAGAACGTCCAGTTCAACTGGCCGCGGCTGAAGGATATTCCGGCGATCCTGGCCGAGCTCGCGGAGGTCGAGATGCACGCCATCCAGACCTCGGGCAATTGCATCCGCAATGTCACCGCCGACCATTTCGCCGGCGCCGCCGCCGACGAGATCGTCGATCCGCGCCCCTATGCCGAGATCCTGCGCCAGTGGTCCTCGCTCCACCCGGAGTTCACCTTCCTGCCGCGCAAGTTCAAGATCGCGGTCACCGGCGCGCCGCATGACCGCGCCGCGGTGCAGGTGCATGACATCGGCCTTCAGGCGGTGCGCGCGCAAGACGGCTCGGTGGGCTTCGCCGTTTTCGTCGGCGGCGGCCTCGGACGCACGCCGATGATCGGCCGCAAGGTGTGCGACTTCCTTCCCGAAGCGGATCTTCTGGCCTATTGCGAGGCGATCCTGCGCGTCTACAACCGCTATGGCCGGCGCGACAACAAGTACAAGGCCCGCATCAAGATCCTCGTCCACGAAACCGGGCTGGAGACGCTGAAAGCGGACATCGAGCGCGAGTTCGCGGAGACGCGCAACGGCATCCTGACGCTGCCTCAGGAGGAGATCGACCGCATCGTTGCCTATTTCGCGCCCCCCACCTTCGCGAGCGAGGCGGCAGCGGCAGCGGCTGATTTCGAAAGGGCAGTGGCCGCGGATCCGCAGCTTGCCGCCTTCGCCGAGCGCAACGTCCATGCGCACCGTGCGCCAGGCTATGCCAGCGTGACCGTCTCGCTGAAGCCCATCGGCAAGGCGCCGGGCGATGCGACGGCGGAGCAGATGGAGGTCGTCGCCCGCCTGGCCGAGACCTATGGCCACGACGAGATCCGTGTCAGCCACGAGCAGAACCTCGTGCTGCCGCATGTGCGCAAGCGGGATATTCCGGCGATCTTCGCGGAGCTTCGCGCGCATGACCTGGGCGAGGCCAATGCCGGGCTCGTCACCGACATCATCGCCTGCCCGGGAATGGACTTCTGCGCGCTGGCCACGGCGCGGTCCATCCCGGTCGCCGAGCGGATTTCCGAGCGCTTCGCCGCCGCGGGTCGGCAACGCGAGATCGGCGATCTGAAGATCAAGATCTCGGGCTGCATCAACGCCTGCGGCCATCATCACGTCGGCCACATCGGCATTCTCGGCGTCGAGAAGAAGGGTGAGGAATTCTACCAGATCACGCTCGGCGGCTCGGCCGACGAGAAGACCTCCATCGGCGAGATCGTCGGTCGCGGCTTCTCCTATGACGAGGTTGTCGATGCGGTGGAAAAGATCGTCGACACCTACATCGACCTGCGCAGCGACCACGACGAGGATTTGCTCGCCGCCTACCGGCGCGTCGGCGATGCCCCGTTCAAGGAGGCGCTTTATGGCACGGCCTGAACCCATGCGCGCGCCGGACGATCCGGCGCTCGAGGCGGCGCGCCTGGCACGGATCCACCGTGGCGGCTCGGCGCTCGACATCATCGCCGCGGCGCGGGCGCGCTTTGGCGACGATCTGGCGCTGGTGTCTTCCTTCGGGGCGGAATCGGCGGTGCTGCTGCATCTCGTCTCGCGCGTCGATCCCTCGATCCCGGTGCTGTTCATCGACACGCGCAAGCTCTTCCCGGACACGTTGCGCTACCGCGATGCGCTGGTCGCGCGCTTCGGCCTGAGCGACGTGCGCACGCTGGGCCCCGCGCAGGACGACATCGCCACGCTCGATCCTGGCGGCGCACTGTGGATGCGCGATACGGATGCCTGCTGCAACATCCGCAAGGTGCTGCCACTGGCGCGAGGGCTTTCGGGCTTTTCGGCCTGGATCTCCGGGCGCAAGCGGTTTCAGGCAAGCACGCGCTCCGATATTCCGGTGTTCGAGAGCGATGGTGCGCGGATCAAGGTGAACCCGCTGGCCGACTGGGATCCTTCGGACCTGCGGGCCTATATCGCGGCCGAGGACCTGCCGCCGCATCCCCTCGTCGCGAAGGGCTATCCCTCGATCGGCTGCATGCCCTGCACGAGCCCGGTCGCCGAAGGCGAGGACCCGCGCGCCGGCCGGTGGCGCGGCCGCGAGAAGACCGAATGCGGCATTCACATCGCACTTCCCCTGGAAAACGAGCAGGGAGCGGGGATCTGACCATGACTGCGACGCTTTATCGCAACGGCGCCTTCGAGGCCGATGACTGGACGTTCGTCGACGAGGAGACCGCGCTTTCGGAGGTGGCGACACGGGCCGTCGTCCTGACGCTCGAGCGGCTCCTTGAGGACGCCGGCGACCTTGACGAGGGCGTGCGGCTCGCCGTGCTCGTCAGGGCGGGCGAGGACATCAACCGGCTTGCCCCGCATCTGGCGCGGCTTGAGATGGTTGCCATTGATTTCAAGGCGTTCTCCGACGGACGAGGGTATTCCAGTGCCCGCATCCTGCGCCAACGGATGGGATTTTCCGGCGAGGTCCGGGCCGTCGGAGATGTGCTTCTCGACCAGATCCCCCTGATGCGCCGTGTCGGCTTCGATGCTTTCGCCATCACTCATGAGCCGACAAGACGCGCCCTCCAATCTGGTCACAGCACCGAGGTGCCGCTATATCTGCAACCGGTCGGAGGGTCCGACGAAGTGCCCGCGGGCGCGCGCGCCTGGGCGCGCCGCCCGGCGAATGAGCAGCAATACTGAAGCCGGATCGGCGCGAGAGATGTAGATTTCCGCCGCCGGCACCGCCCGAGCGCGCGCGTCGCAAGGAGGCGCGCGCGACCTGGAATCGAGGATGGAAGCATGAATGTGGTCAATCTTGCAGGCGACCTGACGGACGCCGTTCCCGCCGGAGCCTCTGCCGAGACCGTGACCGAGGTTCAGCACTACACGGACGAACTGTTCCGGTTCCGTATCACGCGACCGGCAAGCTTTCGGTTTCGCTCCGGCGAGTTCGTGATGATCGGTCTGATGGTTGGCGAGAAACCGATTTTCCGTGCGTATTCCATCGCCTCGCCGTCCTGGGACGAGGAACTGGAGTTCTTCTCCATCAAGGTGCAGGACGGGCCGCTCACCCAGCATCTGCAGAAGATCAAGCCGGGCGACAAGGTGCTGATGAAGAAGAAGCCGACGGGCACGCTGGTCAATGATGCGCTGCTGCCGGGCAAGCGCGTCTACATGTTCTCCACCGGCACCGGCTTCGCGCCCTTCGCGAGCCTGATCCGCGACCCGGAGACCTACGAGAAATTCGAGGAAGTGATTGTCACCCATAGCTGCCGCAATGTGGCGGATCTCGCCTATTCGCGCGAGATGGTCGCGGCGATCAAGGACGATCCGCTGATCGGCGAGTTCGCCGGCGAGCGGCTGAAGCTCTTCACGTCCACCACCCGCGAGCAGCACGAGAACATGGGGCGCATCACGACGCTGATCGAAACGGGCGAGTTGTTCGAGAAGCTCGGCGTGCCGCCGCTCGATCCGGCGATCGACCGGGGCATGATCTGCGGGTCCATGGCGATGCTCAAGGACACAAAGGCCCTGCTCGAGGAGCGCGGCCTGACCGAGGGTGCCAACAACCGGCCCGCCGAGTTCGTCATCGAGCGGGCCTTCGTCGGCTGAGCTGCCTGCCTCGGGACACCGACTGACCAGACGAACGCGGGGAGGCGGCCAAGCCTTTCCGCGTTTTGCGTTTCGCCTTTTCCCTGTCACGGTCGTTGACCATTGAGGACGCGGGCGAGACGCGCATTCTGCAAGGAGCACCTGACTTCATGACTATTTCGAACCGGTCAGACCGTGTGCGCGTTGTCGCGCGCCGGGTCCTTTACCAGGGTTTCGGCGAGTATGTTGAACTGGACGTGGAGCAGAAACGGGCCGATGGCGGCACCCTGCGCCTATCGCGCGAGTTCCAGAACCGCACGGATGTCGTCGCGGTGCTGCCCTATGACCCGGACCGGCGCGTCGCACTTCTCGCCCGCCAGCTTCGCGTGCCGCTCTATGCCCGTGGTGATCAGGACGGCTTTCTGCTGGAAGCGCCGGCCGGCCACATCGACGCAGGGGAGGAGGCGGCAGGAGCCGCGCGCCGCGAGGCGCTCGAGGAGGTCGGCGTGCGGCTCTCGGAGCTTGAGCATGTTGCCGACGTCTTCACCTCTCCCGGCGCCATCACCGAGCGCCTGTCGCTCTATCTCGCGCCCTACGGCCAGTCGGATGTGACGCATGCCGACGGCGGCGGCATCGCCGACGAGGGCGAGGAGATCGAAATCGTCGAGGTGCCGCTTGCCAAGCTCGAGGCCGAGCTGGCCACGCCGGCGGGCAGCGATGCCAAGACCGTTCTGCTGCTTCAGGCATTGCGGTTGCGTCGGCCGGAGCTTTTTTGCTGATCTTGCTTCCTGCCAATCCGAAAGGCCATGCCATGTCCGTCAATCGCGTTGTCCGTCTCGCCAAGCGCCCCGCGCCGGGGCTGATCTCTCCGGATATCTTCGAAATCCGCGACGAGCCGATGCCGGAGCCCGCTGAGGGCGAGTTTCGGGTGGCCATCGAATATGTGTCTCTCGATCCGGCCATGCGCGGCTGGGTCAACGAGGGCAAGTCCTATGTGCCGCCCGTTGGCCTTGGCGATGTCATGCGCGCCTTCGCCGTCGGCCGGGTCGAGGCCTCCCGCCATCCGGACTTCAAGGAAGGCGATGCGGTCGCCGGCCTCCTCGGTGCGCAGAGCCATGCCATCTGCGACGGCCGCAACGTGCAGCGCGCCGATACCTCGATCGCACCGCTCCAGAGCTGGATCGGCGGTCTAGGCATGCCGGGGTGGACCGCCTATTTCGGTCTTCTGCGTGTCGGCGCACTGAAGGAAGGCGACACGGTGGTTGTCTCGGCCGCATCGGGCGCCGTCGGGCAGATCGTCGGGCAGATTGCCCGCATCAAGGGTGCCCGGGCGGTCGGTATCGCCGGAGGCGAGAGGAAATGCCGTGCGCTGATCGAGGAAGATGGCTTCGACGCGGCTGTCGACTACAAGGCCGGCGATCTTGCCGCCGATCTGGACAAGGCCTGCCCGGACGGCATCGACGTCTATTTCGAGAGCGTCGGCGGCGAGATCCTCGATGCGGTGCTGCCGCGCATGAACACCTTTGGCCGGATCGCGGTGTGCGGCCTGATCTCGGCCTACAATGCGACGTCGGTGCCCGACGGCCCGAAAAACCTGCGCTATCTGCTGACGTCGCGACTGAAGATGCAGGGCTTCATCGTCTTCGACTTCGCCGATGAATTGCCTGTGGCGCTCGCAGATCTCTCGCAATGGGTGTCGCAGGGGCGGCTGAAGTTCCGCGAGGACGTGCGCGAGGGAGGGCTCGACGTTTTCCCGCAGACGCTGAACCTGCTCTTCAGCGGCGACAACTTCGGCAAACTCAGCCTGAAGGTCTGATCCTGCGAAGTCCTGTCGCGATCATGCCGGGCGCGCCATCATCGCGCCAAAGTGGCACGGCCATCATGGCATCGCCTGGGTGCGGTGCAGCTCATGTGACTGGTGCGATGGCGCGCCGGCCAGCGGCGGGGGGTGATGATGGTGCGTGCGAAATCTTCTGTTCTGAAATCCGGGCTGTCGATGGCCGGACGCAGGGCGATTGGCCTCATGCTCGCCGCCGGCATGACGCTTGGCGCGGCCCTGCCGGCAAACGCCTCCTTCGAGAGTTGCCTGGCGCGACTGCGCCAGGACGCGGTCAGGGCCGGCGTCAGCGAGGCGACCGTGATGGCTGCGCTCGGTTCGGTCGACTACGACGAAAAGGCGGTGCGCTTTTCAGGTAGCCAACCGGAATACAAGACGCCGATCTGGGACTATCTTGCCTTTCTCGTCGACGCCGAGCGCATCTCCGACGGCAAGAAGATGATGCAAAAGCACGCCAAGACCCTGGCGCTCGTCGAGAAGACCTATGGCGTGGACCGCTATATCGTTGCCGCCGTCTGGGGCGTGGAAAGCGACTACGGTCAGTTCCACGGCGATTTTCACGTTCCCCATGCGCTCGCCAACGTTGCCTGCTTCGGGCGACGGGCCAAGTATTTCCGTTCGGAACTGATCGAGTCGCTCAAGATCGTCGACCGTGGAGATGTGCGGCTGAAGGACCTGAAGGGCTCCTGGGCCGGCGCCTTCGGCCAGACGCAGTTCATGCCCTCGACCTACCGTCGTCTTGCCGTCGACTTCGATGGGGACAAGCGCCGGGATCTGGTCAACTCCGTGCCCGACGCGCTCGCCTCGACGGCCAACTACCTGAAGAAGGGCGGTTGGACCACGGGGATGCCCTGGGGCTACGAGGTTTCTGTTCCGGCAGGCTATCACGGTCCTTCCGGGCGCAAGCGTCGGGCGACCGTCTCCGACTGGGGAAAGCGCGGCATCCGGCATCTCGACGGCGGCGAACTGACCGGCGCGGCAAGCGCCGCGCTGTTGCTTCCGGCTGGAACCAAGGGACCGGCGTTTCTCGTCTTCAAGAATTTCGACGTGATCTATTCCTATAATGTCGCCGAAAGCTACGCGCTGGCGATCTCGCACCTGGCCGACCGGCTGCGCGGCGGCGGAGCCTTCAACAAGGCCTGGCCGACGAATGACCCCGGCCTTTCGAGGGCGCAACGGCTCGAGTTGCAGAAGCTGCTGTTGCGAGCGGGCTACGACATTGGCGAGGCGGACGGGCGGGTCGGCGAGGCGACGCGAGACGGCATTCGCAAGGCGGAGGCGCGCCACGGGTTGCCGCAGACGGGCCGGCCGGGACGCAAGGTCTACGAGGCGCTCGGCGGGCGCTGAGGCGGAGAGAGACCCGTCCCACGCTCGTCTGCAATGCCGCATCGTCCCTCAGGAAAGAACGATGCGGTCGCGTCCGCTGTCCTTGGCCTCGTAGAGGCGGTTGTCGGCGGTGGTCAACGCCGTGCTGAGGCTGGCCTCCTGCCCGCCGGAAAGGCCTGCGCTGAGTGTAACGCGCCCGATATCGCGAAGCGCGCCGGATGATGTCACCTGCGCGAGTTCTTCACTCAGCCTGTCGAGGGTTCGCTGTCGCTGCGGCTGCGTCATGCCGGGGAGGATGACGCAGAACTCATCGCCGCCGAGGCGGGCGGGGAAGGCGGGCTGCGGGCAGACCTCGAGCATGATCTGTCCGAAGGCCGCGAGCAGTGCGTCGCCACGGTCGTGGCCGTGACGGTCGTTGACGAGCTTGAAGGTATCCATGTCGAGAATGGCGACGGCAACCTCCTCGTTGGCCCGCCGGCAGCGCTCGAACAGCGCATTGCCCTCGGAGAACAGGTGTCGCCTGTTCGACAGCCCGGTCAGTGCGTCGCGATGGGCCAGCTCATCCAGGTTCTTCAGCCGGTCGAGCATGTCAAGGTTCTGCGAGATGCGCAGCATGAACTCTTCCGGCGTGCAGGACTTGGGCAGGAAGTCGTTTGCCCCCGACTTGAGAAAGCGGGCGATCACCTCCGCGCTCGCTTGGCCGGAAAGACCGACAACGGCGAGTTCCTGCATGCCGTAGCGCCGGCGCAGCGCCCTGAGCAACTCGAAGCCGTCCACGTTCGGCATCAGATAGTCGAGCACCACGAGGCGCAGGTTCTCCAGCTTGTCCAGCTGCGCCAGCGCACTGGCCGTGTCGGACGCGCAATGAACGCGGAGCCGGTAGTGCTTGAGGCGGCGCACGACCACCTCCGCATCGACCCGGCTGTCGTCGACCACGAGCGCGTCGATGGTGTGATTGGCACAGATCCTCTGCACCAGCGAGGTGAGGTAGGTGAGGCTGGCGGGGCTGTCCTTGAGAATGTAGTCGACGACGCCCTTGCCCAGGAGCATCTGGCGCAGCTTTTCGTCGAACCGGCCGGTAAAGACGATGGTCGGCAGCTTGGCCGCCAGCGCAAGGTCGACGACCTCGCCATCGGGCGCATCCGGCAGCGTCAGGTCGACAAGGGCGACCACCGGTTCGACGTCGGGGCGGGCCAGCAGCTCGCGGGCTTCGGCGAGCGAGGCCGCCGACAGCACCTGAAGCCCGTGAATCTCGTTGAGCTGGCGCCGGATCACGCGCTCGAAGAACGCGGCGTCTTCGACAAGTAGGACCTGGGTCATGGCAGCCTCCCGATGGCGGTAAAAGTCATGTGGGGAAATGGGATGGGGGGAGTAACTGGCGGGAAATACGGATGTGGAGAAAACTTTGAAGCGCGTCTCGCGGAACATGTTCGTGACGCGACGTCGGAGGCGCGCCCCTCGTCTCGGGATGGACGAGGGGCGCGACAATTGGTCTCGGCAATGACGCGTCAGGCCGCGATCTTGAGCTTTGCCTTCGTCGCGGCCTTGACGTCCTCGACCGTCACCTCGGGGGCGAGTTCAACGAGCTCGAGACCGTCCTTGGTCACGTCGAAGACGCCGAGATTGGTGATGATCCTATGCACGCAGCTGACGCCGGTCAGAGGCAGCGTGCACTCCGGCAGCAGCTTCGAGTCGCCCGACTTCGACGTGTGGTCCATGATCACCACCACACGCTTGACGCCGGCGACGAGATCCATCGCGCCGCCCATGCCCTTGACCATCTTGCCCGGGATCATCCAGTTGGCGAGATCGCCCTTCTCCGACACTTCCATGGCGCCAAGAATGGCCATGTCGATGTGTCCGCCGCGAATCATCGCGAAGCTGTCGGCCGACGAGAAGAAGCTCGTCTGGGGCAGTTCGGTGATGGTCTGCTTGCCGGCATTGATCAGGTCCGGGTCGACCTCGTCGTCGGTCGGGAAGGGGCCCATGCCCAGCATGCCGTTCTCGGACTGCAGCGTAACGCTGACACCATCCGGGATGTAGTTCGACACCAGAGTCGGAATACCGATGCCCAGGTTGACATAGAAGCCGTCCTGCAGCTCCTTCGCCGCCCGACGGGCCATGTCATCGCGTGTCCAGGCCATTGTGTTGTCTCCTTGCTTCCCCGAGCGCTCCGGCGCATCCGTCAAGGGCGCCGTCCGGGGATATCCGGCCACTCGCGAGAGGGCCGTGGAATGCTCTCATGACTGTGGCGGCCGCAGTCAGGCGGCGCGCGTCGTCCGCTTCTCGATACGCTTCTCGTGCTTGCCGACGATGATACGGTCGACGTAGATGCCGGGCGTATGGATGCTGTTGGAATCCAGCTCGCCGACCTCGACCAGTTCCTCGACCTCGACGACGGTCATCTTGCCGGCGGTGGCCATCATCGGATTGAAGTTGCGCGCGGTCTTCCGGTAGACGAGGTTGCCTTCCTTGTCGGCCTTCCAGGCCTTGACCAGCGAGATGTCGGCGACGAGGCCGGTCTCGAGAATGTAGGTCTCGCCGTTGAAATCCTTGTGCTCCTTGCCTTCGGCGATCATCGTGCCGACGCCGGTCTTGGTGTAGAAGCCGGGAATGCCGGCGCCGCCGGCGCGAACGCGTTCGGCGAGCGTGCCCTGCGGATTGAACTCCAGCTCGAGCTCGCCGTTGAGATACTGGCGCTCGAAAGTGGCGTTCTCGCCGACGTAGGACGAGATCATCTTCTTGATCTGGCGCGTCTGGAGCAGGAGACCGAGGCCGAAATCGTCGACGCCGGCGTTGTTCGAAATGGCGGTAAGCTCCTTCGCGCCGCTGTCGCGCAGGGCTGCGATGAGGTTCTCCGGGATGCCGCAAAGGCCGAACCCACCGGCCATCACCGTCATGCCGTCGAAGGTCAATCCCGAAAGCGCGGCGGCCGCGTCGGGGTAGATCTTATTCATGCGTGTCTCCTCGCAAGAGCGACTCCCAATGCCCGCGTGTCCGGCTGGGATGCCGGCCGGGGCGGTCGTCCGGGTTCCCCGTGATACCGCTGATACCCGCTTTCCTCAAGCGCTCGCGGCGAATGCATCGCCTGGCGGAGCGTTTCGCCTTGAACGGGGCGGCGAGAGCGCCTATTCCGCACACAGGGGAAGCGAAACGTGGTGGACAGACCTCCCGTCGTCGCCTGACCAACGTTCGCCCCGGGTGGGATTCAATGAGGAAACGCCTGCTGACGGCCGCGCTTGCGCTCGTCATCGCCCTTGCCACCGCAATCGCGTTGCTTGCCGCGCTTGTCACCGGCGAGAGCGCCCGCGTGCGTGTCGAGGCCGAGCTGTCCCGCTGGCTGGGCGCCCGCGTTGAGATCGGCTCCGAGCCCGGATTTTTCCTGCGCCCCGCGCCCGGCATCAGACTTGTCGAGGTGAACCTGGAAAACAGCCGGGAAGGCTGGGCGGTGCGCGATGCACGGTTGATGGTCGATCTCGACATCGTGGCCTTGCTTCTTGGAGAGGTTCGCATTTCCTCCGCGACGCTCGAGGACGCGCGTATCAGCGTTGCGAGCCTGCCGTCCGACGTCGACGAGGCGGTTAGTTCGGCGGAAAGCACTGTCGCAAGCGTCGCGCGTCTTCTCGCCCATCCGTTGCGCATCGACCGCGCGACCCTCGTTCTGGCCCGGCGCGGCGTCGGCGAGGAGGTGATCGCCCGGGATTTGTCGCTGCGCCTGTCTGCCTCTGGAACCTCGGCAAACCTGCGCGGTGCGCTGCGTGTCGCGGACCAGGCCGTCGAGATCAATGTCGCGTTGCGCGACAGATCGCTGCTGGCGGGCGAGGGGAAAAGTCCGTTCTCGCTCTCGCTAGCCTCGCAACTCGCCACCCTTCGCCTCGATGGAGAAATCGGGCGTGTGAACAAGACATGGTTCGGCGGTACCATCGAGTTCCAGACCAGCGACCTGCGTGGCCTCGGGGCGCGCTTCGACTGGGCGATGCCCGGCGAAGCTGCTTTCGGTGCGCTGCTGATGCGCGGCACCGGCGAGATCTCGTCTGCCGCGCTGTCGCTGCCGCAAGCCCGCATCGAGTTTGATGGCAACGTCGGCGACGGAAGCCTGGCGCTGGACCTTGGACGGTCGCGTCCCCGGCTGGAGGGAACGCTCGCGTTCGAGACCTTCGATGCCTCGGCCTATCTGGCGGAAGTCGACGACGTGTCGGCGCTTCTGCGCGATGAAGCCCGCATGGGCGATCCGCTCGCCGGGCTTCTGCAGGCCATGGACATCGATCTTCGGCTGTCGACCGGGCGGCTTGCCGCCGGCACCCTTGTCGCGGGGCCGTCGGCCGCGTCCATTCTGTTGCGGGAGGGCGATCTGTCGCTCGACCTGGGCGAGACGCAACCCGACGGCGGCCAGTTCGATCTGGCGGCTCGCCTCAAGCCCGGCGGTGAAGCTGGCGACTACATGGCTTCGGTATCCCTGGTCGCCGACCCGCGCCCCGTTGCCGCCTTGCCCTGGCCCGATCCCCTGCCGCGCCCGACCGCAGGCGTCCTTGGCGGGCGCGGGGCATGGAAGTCGACCGGACGGACCCTGTCGGAGCTCCTGTCGCGGGGCAGCGGGGAGGCGCGCCTCTCGGCGCGCGATCTCGCCTTTGGAAGCGGAGGGGCGGAAGCCGTTTTCGCCGGCCTGCTCGGACGTACGGACGCCGCGGACGCGCAAGCTCCGAGCCGCTTCGCCAGCGTCGAGGCGAGCCTTTCGTTCGCGCCGGAGCGCATCGAGGTGACGGCCCTGGAAGCCGAGACGGCGGCCCACCGGCTGGAGGCCACCGGGCGCATTGCACCGGAGAATGGAGCGCTTTCCTTGCGGGGAGGCTTGCGGGCGCGCAAGGCCGCAGGCGATGCGCCAAGCCTGCCGGTGCTGCTGCGCGGCACGCTCGCGCATCCGCTCGTCGTTCCCGATCTCACCAACATGAGCGAGCGCCCGGGGCGCTGAGGCTATCGCTGCCGTCAGACCTGCGCTTCGGCCCGACGCATGTCCTGCTGGCGCAGCGTTTCCTGGCGGCGGGTGTAGAGCGATGCCGCGATCACGATCAGCGTCACAACGCCGACGAGGATGGTGCATACCGCATTGATCTCCGGCGTCACACCGAGGCGGACTTGCGAATAGATCTTCATCGGCAGGGTCGTGGCTTCCGGTCCGGTCGTGAAACTGGCGATAACCAGATCGTCGAGTGACAGGGTGAAGGCAAGCATCCAACCGGCGATGACGCCCGGCAGGATGATCGGCAGCGTGATGGAAAAGAAAGTCGGC
Source organism: Stappia sp. ICDLI1TA098 (assembly GCF_054880955.1). NCBI lineage: Bacteria > Pseudomonadati > Pseudomonadota > Alphaproteobacteria > Hyphomicrobiales > Stappiaceae > Stappia > Stappia sp. ICDLI1TA098. The sequence continues at coordinate 376,151 of NZ_JBTZBT010000002.1, read as the reverse complement.
AGAGGCGGTGAGCCGAGGTCGAGCGCGGCCTCCTCCAAGGATCGGTCAAAGCCGGAAAGCCGCGATTGCACCACCACGGCGACGTAGCACATGGCGAAGGTCGTATGGGCGATCATGATCGTCCAGAAGCCGCGCGACTGGTCGACGGCGACGAACAGCAGCAGCAACGACAGGCCGAGGATCACCTCGGGCATGACGAGCGGCGCATAGACCATCCCGGAAAACAGCGAACGCCCGACAAAGCGCCCCGAGCGTGACAGCACCAGAGCGGCGACCGTGCCAAGCACGGTGGCGAGCGTTGCCGACACGAAGGCGATGCGAAGGGTCACCCAGGCCGCGTCGAGAAGCTGCTGGTTGTTGAGGAGTTCGCCGTACCAGCGGGTGGAAAACCCGCCCCACACCGTGACGAGGCGGGAATCGTTGAACGAATAGATGACCAGCAGCACGATCGGCAGGTAGAGGAAGGAGAACCCCAGCACCAGCGACGTGACGTTGAACCAGCTCGGTCCCTGACGCATCACGCAAGTCCTCCCGTATGGATGTCATGGGCGGCGGGAAAAGTCGGGTCGCGCGCGCTCACAGCCCCTTCTCCGCGGCTTTTTGCTGCTGGTTCTGGAAGAGCACGATCGGTACCACCAGGATGAGCAGGAGCACGACGGCGACGGCGGACGAGACCGGCCAGTCGCGGTTGGTGAAGAACTCCACCCACAGCGTCTTGCCGATCATCAGCGTTTCCGAGCCGCCAAGCAGGTCGGGGATGACGAACTCTCCGACCGCGGGGATGAAGACCAGGAAACAGCCGGCGATGACGCCGGGCAGCGACAGCGGCACCGTGATCGCCCAGAAGGCGCGCCAGGGTGGGCACCCCAGGTCGCTGGCCGCTTCCAGCAGCGCCCCGTCGAGCTTCTCCAGATTGGCGTAGAGCGGAAGAACCAGGAACGGCAGGTAGGAATAGACGATGCCGATATAGACCGCGATATTGGTGTTGAGCATCGTCAGCGGCGTGTCGATGACGCCGAGCCACAGCAGCAGCTGGTTGAGCAGGCCCTCGTTCTTGAGGATGCCGATCCAGGCGTAGACGCGGATCAGGAAGCTTGTCCAGAAGGGCAGGATGACGAGCATCAAGAGGGTTGCCCGCCAGGCCTTGGGCGCGCGCGCCATGCCGTAGGCGAGCGGATAGCCGACGGCAAGCGTGATGAGGGTCGAGATCGCCGCGATCGAGACGCTCGACAGATAGGACTTCCAGTAGAGGTCGTCTTCCGTGAGCCAGATGTAGTTGTCGAAGGAAAAGCCCCGGAACATCTCGACCAGACCGGAAAGGCCCTCGGCCGGGTCGAAGGTCGGAATATAGGGAGGGATCGCCACGGCGATCTCGGAAAAGGAGATCTTGAGGACGATGAAGAACGGCGCGAGGAAGAAGAGCAGAAGCCACGCGTAGGGAATGGCGATGAGCACGATGTCGCCGAGACTGCGCCGCTTGCGTGCAGCCTTTGCGGCCACCGCCTCCGGCACGACGTTGCCCGCGTCTTGTGCCCGCACGGCTCCCGCGCCGGAAGTCTCGCCCGCCGTCGGATCGGTCGCGTCGTGCCTGTCGCTCATGCTCGGCTCCCCTTCCGTCCCAGTGCCGGCCGCGGCAGGCGCCCGCCCGGGCTCAACGTGTCAGCACCATCCCGCCGTCCGCGTCCCAGCTCAGCCACACCTTGTCGTCCCATCCCACAGGGTGCTCGACCACGCGGCTGCGGTTCGCCACCGTCGCGCGCACGGTTTCCTCGTCGGAAATATGCGTGTGGAAGATCGACACATCGCCGAGGTAGGCGATATCCCAGACTTCGCCGAACAGCGCGTTGACCTTGCTTTCGGGTTCATCGAAGGAAATGCGGACCTTCTCCGGACGGATGGCGAACCAGACCGTGTCTCCGGCCGTGGCCTCCACTGTCTGGGCGACGAGGATCTCGCACCCGAACAGGATCGATTTCAGCCGCGTCGCATCGCCCTCGCGGCCGATCACCTTGCATTCGATCATGTTGATGTCGCCGATGAAGTCGGCGACGAAACGCGAGTTCGGAACCTCGTAGATCTCCGAGGGCGTGGCGATCTGGACAATCTTGCCCCGGTCCATCACGGCGATGCGGTCGGCCACCGTCATGGCTTCCTCCTGGTCGTGGGTCACGATCAGGAAGGTCATGCCGAGCTCGTACTGCAGGTCCATCAGCTCGAACTGGGTGTCCTCGCGCAGCTTCCGGTCGAGCGCGCCGAGCGGCTCGTCGAGGAGCAGCACCTTCGGCTTCTTGGCGAGCGAGCGGGCGAGCGCCACGCGCTGCCGCTGGCCGCCTGAAAGCTGGTGCGGCTTGCGCTTGGCAAAGGCCTCCAGCTTGACGAGCTTGAGCATCTCGGCGACGCGGCTGGCGATGTCCGCCTTGGGCAGGCCTTCCTGCTTGAGGCCAAAGGCGACATTCGCCTCCACGCTCATGTGCGGGAACAGTGCGTAGGACTGGAACATCATGTTCACCGGCCGCCGATAGGGCGGTACGCCGGAAAGATCCTGTCCGTCGAGCAGGATCTGGCCCGCGTTCGGGGTCTCGAAGCCGGCAAGCATGCGCATCATCGTGGTCTTGCCGCAGCCGGAGCCGCCGAGCAAGGCGAAGAACTCGCGCTCATAGATCTTGAGGGAGAGGTCATCGACGGCGGTGAAATCGCCGAAGGTCTTGGTCACGTTTCGGAATTCGATAAACGGCCGCGCGCCGGGATCATCCCATGGCGCAAAGCTGCGGCGAACTGGTCCGACCGGTTTCTTCGCCAAGCTTACCCCCTCCTGTACCCGCTGAAGCATCCGGGGAACCGGTGGTGAGCCGGCTCCCCCTGTCAACGAAGAGCGGCTCAGCTGCCGGTCTTGACCTTGGTCCATTCGCGGGTGCGCGACCGCATCGCCTTGGGCGACTTGGTGGTGACGCTGAAGAGCTTGTCGATCGTCGCCTCGCTCGGGTAGATCGCCGGATCGTCAAGCACTTCCTTGCTGATGAACTCCTGGCTCGCCTTGTTGCCATTGGCGTAGAAGACGTAGTCGGTCGCCTTGGCGATGACTTCCGGCTTCATGATGTAGTTGAGGAACGCGTGGGCCTCCTCGACATGCGGCGCATCCGCGGGGATGGCCATGTTGTCGAACCACATCATCGCGCCTTCCTTGGGGATCGAATAGGCAACAGTGACGCCGTTGTTGGCCTCCGACGCGCGGTCGCGGGCCTGCAGGATGTCGCCCGACCAGCCGATGGCCATGCAGATGTCGCCGTTGGCGAGCGCGTTGATGTACTCGGAGGAGTGGAACTTCTGGATGTAGGGACGGATCGTCATCAGGAGCTCGCCCGCCTTGGCGAAGTCCTCGGGATTGTCGCTGTCCGGATCCAGCCCGAGATAGTTGAGCGCAGCGGGGAAAATCTCGTCTGCGGTGTCGAGGAAGTGGATGCCGCAGTCGGCGAACTTCGAGATGATCTCGGGCTTGAAGACCATGTCCCAGCTATCGAGCGGCGCGTCGGGCATGCGCTCCTTGATCTTCTCGACATTGTAGCCGATGCCGGTCGTGCCCCACATGTAGTTGATCGCGTGTTCGTTGCCCGGGTCGAATTTCTCGATGCGCGAGGAGATCTCCGGCCACATGTTCTTCAGGTTCGGCAGCTTGGACTTGTCGAGCTTCTGGAACACGCCGGCCTGGATCTGGCGACCGAGGAAGGTGCCCGTGGGAACGACGACGTCGTAACCGGTGCCGCCGGCCAGCAGCTTGGTCTCCAGCATCTCGTTGCTGTCGAACACGTCGTAGACGACCTTGATCCCGGTCTCCTTGGTGAAGTCGGCGAGGATCGAATCGTCGATGTAGTCGGACCAGTTGTAGATGCGCACCGTTCGCTCTTGCGCACTGGCGGCGGTGGCGCCAGCGAGCGCGGCAAGGGCGATGCCCGTCATGAGGAACTTGTTCATGTGTCCTGCCTCCGTTTCGGCGGTGGGCCACTCCGTCCGCAGTGTCGCCACGCGGCCGGAGCGTCTGGATCCTTGTTATGGTGCAAGCAGCCTAGAAGCGATGATCCTGGTGCTCAAGAGCGCTGTTGCGACTCGGTCGATGTTCTCCCGTCCCTGTTTTGCCTCAGAGGTAGGTTTGCCGTTCCAGTGATGAAATCTCGCGCCCGAATGCAAAGAGTTCGTGACGCTTGATGTCGACCAGCACCTTGTGCATGTCCTCGCCGACCGCCTCCTTCATCCGCTGGGAGGCGGCGAAGGCGTCGATCGCCTCGTCCATCCAGGGCGTCAGGTGCGGCGCGGTCTTCTCGTAGGCGTTGCCTTCGACCGGCGGCGGCGGGGCCTCCTTGCCGAGGATGCCCTGCAGCATGCCGGAGAGCACGCCGGTCAGCACCAGATAGGGGTTGGCGTCGGCTCCGGCGATGCGGTGCTCGATGCGCTCCGAGCCGGGCGTGCCGGCGGGAACGCGCAGCGCCACGGAGCGGTTGTCGTGCCCCCAGCAGATCGATGTCGGCGCATAGGAGCCCGGCTGCATCCGCCGGAAGCCGTTGAACGTCGACACGAAAAGCAGATGCGCCGCCTGCATGCTGTCGAGCAGGCCCTTGATCGCGTGTCCGAGCCGGATCTCTCCCAGGGCCGCGTCGGAGAAGATGTTGCCGTTTCCATCCTCCAGCGAGACATGGACGTGCATGCCGCTGCCCGGCCATTCCACGAACGGCTTGGCCATGAAGGAGGCCTTGAGATTGTGCTTGCGGGCGACGCCGGCGACGAGGCGGCGCAGCAGCACCGCGTCGTCCGCTGCCCGCAGCGGGTCGCGCCGGTAGTGCAGGTTCAGCTCGAACTGGCCGGGCGCGGCCTCCGACACGGCTGCGTCGGCCGGAATGTCCTGGGCATCGGCGGAGCGGCGCAACTCGTCCACCAGCGGCATCAGCGCCTCGAGGTCCGATAGCGCATACATGTTCTGCCGCGCCGGTCCGAGGTGGGTTGAGAAAACCGGCGTCGGGGCGCCCGACCAGTCGGCGTCGTCCTGGTCCTCGAAGAGGTAGAACTCCAGTTCGAAGGCGGCGGTCGCCGTCAGCCCGTGGGCGGCCAGCCGCTCGGTCATGCGGCGGAGCACGTGGCGCGGATCGCAGAGGAAGGGCATGCCGGCGCGGTCATGCATGGACAGGAGCACCTGCGCCGTCGGCCTGGCGGCCCATGGCACGGAGCGCAGGGTCCCGGGCACCGGCCAGCAGACGCCGTCCTTGTCGCCGGTCTCGATGTGCATGCCCGTTTCCTCGACCTCGCGTCCCCAGACATCGAGACCGAAAAGCGAGAAGGGCAGGGCGACGCCGCCCTCGAAGACCTTGCGCAGGGCGCTTCCGGGAAGCCACTTCCCCCTGAGCACGCCGTTGCTGTCGGGCAGGATGACCTCGACCGTGTCCAGGTCGGGGTATTCCGCCTCGAAGCGGGCGAGTTCCTCGTCCAGAAGCTCGCTGCCTCGCGGGCGGGTCCAGGCCGAGCGCTGGGTCTCTCGCATTCATACCTCCGTGACGACGCCGAAGGGCCGCTCTTGTCGAGGGTCCGGGGCGCCGGGATTGTCGTTGATCTAAAAATGTGATCACTTGTAGCGAGAACTGTCAAGCGAAGCCGGAGACCAAAAGAATGGGCGCCAGGCCCCGAATGCGCGTTGAGGAAGGTTTGCGCCGCACCCGCGGACCGATGCGCAGCGAGGTCGAGCGAAGCCTGCGCGAGGCCTTGCTCACCGGGCGTTTCGTACCGGGGCGCACGGTCACCCTGCGCGGTCTTGCCCAGGAGCTCGGTGTCAGTCCGATGCCTGTGCGCGAGGCGCTGCGCACCATCGCCGCGGGCAACGCGCTGGAGATCCGGGCGAACGGCCGCATCCAGGTGCCGACCATGACGCTGGCGCGGCTCGCGGAGATCCTCAAGGCGCGTCTCCTGCTGGAACCCGAGCTTGCACGCCTTGCGAGTCCGGGTCTCGGGCCTGTCGATGCCGAGGCTCTGCTCCTTATTGACAGGCGTATCGACCAGAGCCTCGAGACGGGCGACGCCGAGACCTACATGCGGTTGAACCATGAGTTCCATTTCCGCATTTACGAGGCGGCCGGGTCGGAGGTTCTTCTGCCGCTGGTCGAGAGCCTGTGGATGCAGTTCGGCCCCTTCATGCGCACGGTCTATGGTCGGGTGGGCACCGCGGTTCTCGTCGATCACCACAAGCAGGCCGTCGAGGCCATCTCCGCCGGCGACGGGGAGGCGCTGGCACAGGCGGTCGAAGGGGACATCCGTTGTGGCATGGAGTTGCTGGAGCGCGCCGTCGGAGCCGCTGATTGACAACGTCTGTAATGTGATCACAAATTGGCGCCGAGACTGCGGGGCGATCCGCATGGGCCGGGGGCGAATTGCCCGCAAGCCGGTCCGGGACTGCACGGGCCCGCGCCGCGCCGGAAAGGCAGGATGACGTGAGCAAGAAAAAGAAATCCGCACCCAAGCTCGACAGCCGTCGCGGTGTTGCGACCCTCGACGAGGCCCGCATCTGGCTTTCGGAGCGCGGGATCGAGGACATCGAGTGCATCGTGCCCGATCTCGCCGGCGTGGCGCGCGGCAAGATGATGCCGACGGAGAAGTTCTTTTCGGGGCCGGTGATGACGATGCCCTCGTCGATCTTCGCCCAGACGATCTCGGGCGACTATCCGCCAGACGACGAGCGCTTCCAGCACAGCCCGACTGATGGCGACCTGTTCTTCCGCGCCGACTATTCGACGCTGACGACGGTGCCCTGGGAGACGGATCCCACCGCCCAGCTCATCCACGACGCCTACACGCGGGAGGGCATCCCGGTGGAGACGGCGCCGCGCAACGTGCTCAAGCGCGTTCTGGCGCTCTATGAGGATGAGGGCTGGGAGCCCCTGGTCGCGCCGGAGATGGAGTTCTACCTGGTGCGTCCGAACACCGATCCGGACTATCCGCTGGAGCCGCCTACCGGCCGCTCGGGCCGTCCGGAGGTGGGGCGTCAGTCCTATTCGATCTCCGCGCTCAACGAGTTCGACGATCTGATCGACGATTTCTATGACCTCTCCGGCGCGCAGGGGCTGGAGATCGACACGCTGATCCACGAGGAAGGCGCGGCGCAGATGGAGATCAACCTGCGCCACGGTCACCCGCTGGAACTGGCCGACCAGGTGTTCCTGTTCAAGCGCACCATCCGTGAGGCGGCGCTGCGCCACGACATGTATGCCACCTTCATGGCCAAGCCCATGTCGAACCAGCCGGGCTCATCCATGCACATCCACCAGTCGCTGGTGGACAAGGAGACGGGCAACAACATCTTCTCGCGCGAGGACGGCGAGGCGAGCCAGGAGTTCCTGGCCTTCATCGCCGGCCATCAGGCATTCCTGCCGGCCGTGACCTGCATCCTTGCGCCCTACGTCAATTCCTACCGGCGCTTCACCCGGGGCACGACCGCGCCGGTGAACGTCCATTGGGGATACGACAACCGGACGGTCGGTTTGAGGGTGCCCAATTCCAAGCCGGCGGCGCGCCGGCTGGAGAACCGGGTGCCATCCTCCGACGCCAATCCTTATCTCGCCATCGCCGCCTCGCTGGCTTGCGGCTATCTCGGCATCAAGCAGAAGCTGACGCCGGACGAGCCCATCATGGGCGACTTCAGCGAACGCATGCACGCTCTGCCGCGCGGGCTTCTCGAGGCGGTCGACCTCTTTGGCGAATGCGACGATCTGATCGATGTCTTCGGAGAGAAATTCGTCGCCACCTATCGTGCCGTGAAGCAGGAAGAGTTCGAAACCTTCATGCGCGTGATCAGCCCCTGGGAGCGGGAATACCTGCTGCTCAACGTCTGACACACGCCTTCCCTCACGCTCCATGCCAATCAATGATGAAGAAACGACCGGGAGACGCACCATGACCGCTTCTTCGAACCGATATCCGACGAGCGACCTGCGCGCGCGCGACGCGGCTCATCACATCCACCCTTTCACCGACACCGGTGCGCTGAACCGCGAGGGCGCGCGCATCATCACCTCGGCCGAGGGCGTCTGGCTCACCGATAGCGACGGCAAGCGCTATCTCGACGGGATGGCGGGGCTCTGGTGCTGCCAGGTCGGCCATGGCCGTGAAGAGATCGTCGATGCGGTCACCCGCCAGATGCGCGAACTCGAATATTACAACACCTTCTTCAAGACGAGCCATCCGCCCGCGATCGCGCTGGCGGAGAAGCTCGCGGAACTCGCTCCGGCCGGCTTCAACCGCGTCTTCTTCACCTCCTCGGGGTCCGAGGCCAACGACACCGTCTTCCGCATGGTCCGCACCTATTGGGACCTGGAAGGCAAGCCCGGCAAAAAGGCGATCATCGGCCGCTGGAACGGCTACCACGGCTCGACGCTCGCCGGCACGAGCCTCGGCGGCATGAAGGGCATGCACGAGCAGGGCGACCTGCCGGTGCCCGGCGTCCATCACGTCGCCCAGCCGTACTGGTTCGGGGAGGGCGGAGACATGTCGCCCGACGAGTTCGGCCTCTGGGCGGCCCGCGAGCTTGAGCGCAAGATCGACGAGCTTGGCGAGGACACGGTCGCGGCCTTCATCGCCGAGCCGATCCAGGGGGCGGGCGGCGTCATCATTCCGCCCGACAGCTACTGGCCGGAGGTCGCGCGTATCTGCAAGGAACGCGACATTCTTCTCGTTGCCGACGAGGTGATCTGCGGTTTCGGCCGGCTCGGCACCTGGTTCGGCTCGCAGTATTACGGCATCGAGCCGGACCTGATGCCGATCGCCAAGGGCATTTCCTCGGGCTATCTGCCGATCGGCGGCGTTCTCGTTTCGGACAGGATCGCCGACGCTTTCATCGAAAAGGGCGGCGAATTCTATCACGGCTATACCTATTCCGGGCACCCGGCCTGCTGCGCGGCCGCGCTCGCCAATCTCGAGATCCTCCAGCGCGAGAAGCTGGTGGAGCGCGTAGCCGACGACATCGGCCCCTATCTGCAGAAGAAGTGGTTGGAGCTCGGCGAGCATCCGCTGGTTGGCGAAGCGCGCATGGTGGGGCTGGTCGGTGCGCTCGAGCTGGTGCCGGCGCGCGGCGACCGGTCGCGGGCTTTCGAGCCTGTCGGCGAGGTCGGGGCGCTCGCCCGCGACACGTCCTTCGACAATGGTCTGGTCATGCGCGCGGTGCGCGACAGCCTGATCATCTCGCCACCGCTGGTGCTCTCCCACGAGGAAGCGGACGACCTGGTCGCACGGGCCGAACGCACCCTCGACGAGACCTGGTCGGCGCTGAAAAAGGACGGGCGCGTCGCCGCCTGAGACTGTTTCTCCGCGCCTTCAGCCCCGTTTCGATCCGAGGCCCCGATGCCTGCACGAGCCGCCCACGCGCCCAGCTACTATGCCGCCACGATCCCTCAGCGCCCGCCCCGCGCGGCGCTCGAGGGAACGCTCAAGGCGGACGTGGCGATTGTCGGGGCAGGGTTCACGGGGCTCAATGCCGCCCTGACGCTGGCGGAAGCCGGGCGACGGGTCGTGGTTCTCGAAGCGGAGCGGGTCGGCTGGGGCGCGACGGGGCGCAACGGCGGCCAACTCCACAGCGGCCAGCGGCGCGACCAGCACTATCTCGAGGCGCAGTATGGCCCCGAGATGGCACGTCGCCTTTGGGATCTGGCCGAGGAAGCCAAGGCGCTGCTTCACGCGCGCGCCGAGCGCCATGGCATCGATTGCGACTGGATGCCGGGCCTGATCGAGGCGGCGCACAAGAAGCGTTTTGTCACCGAGGAATGGGACTACGCGGAAAAGCTGTCCCGAGACTACGGCTACGAAAAGCTGCGCCCGCTTGGCCGTGAGGCGCTTGCCGAGGCGATTGGCACGGATGTCTATCATGGCGGCGTGCGCGACATGGGCGGTGGTCACCTGCATCCGCTCAAGCTCGCCGAGGGTCTGGCTGAGGCCGTGGAAAGCGCCGGTGGTGCGATCCATGAGACAAGCCGGGTCGTCAGGCTCGAACACGGTCCCTCCGGCGCGGTTCTGACGACGGATTCGGGCGGGCGTGTCGAGGCGGAGGCCGTGCTTCTCGCCGGCAATGGCTATCTTGCCGGCCTCGATGCGGCAAGCGAGGCCCGCGTCATGCCGATCAACAATTACATCCTGACCAGCGAGCCGCTGACAAAGACGCAGGCGGATGCGCTCATCCCCGGTCGCGAGGCGGTCTCGGACAGCCGCTTCGTCGTCTACTACTGGCGCCTGACGAACGACAGGCGCCTCCTGTTCGGCGGCGGCGAGACCTACCGCCGGGGCGGTCCGCGGGATCTGGAATCCTTCGTGCGCGCGCATCTGGCCAAGGTCTACCCGGAGCTTGCCATGGTGCCGGCCTCCCACGTCTGGGGCGGCACGCTGGCGGTTACCCAGACACGGCTTCCCGCGATCCGGCGCACCCATCCGCGCGTCTATGTCGCCGCCGGCTTCTCGGGCCACGGCGTTGCGATTTCGGGGTTCTCGGGCCATGTGGTGGCACAGGCGATCCTCGGCGACACGGATCGTTTCGACGTCGTCTCAAGGCTGAAGACGCCGCCTTTCCCGGGCGGGCGAATGTTCCGGTGGCCGATCCTCGCGCTTGCCATGAGCTGGTTTTCGCTGCGTGACCGCCTCTGGTAGGCGGCCGGAAATCGCGCGGGGACCGGCGGAGAAAAGGCGGCTGTTACCTGCCCTGGCCGGTTTTGCGGGTGCTGCTGCGGTCGCGGAAGGTGCGTGCCGAGGTGCGCGCCAGCATGATCGCCGGAACCAGGCCGACCAGAACGATGAGCAACGCCGGCAGCGCCCCCTCGCCGAAGGCTTCGCGTGAGGCAGCGTTGTAGACGGTTGTCGCGAGCGTTTCGAAATTGAACGGCCTAAGCAGGATGGTCGCCGGCAATTCCTTCATGCAGTCGACGAAGGCAAGCAGCAGCGCGGTCATCAGCACCGGGCGGATCAGCGGCAGATGGATCTCGAACAGCAGCTTGCCGGAGGAGCGGCCGAGCGTGCGCGCGGCCATGTCGAGGTGCGGCGTCACCTTGCCGAGCCCGCCCTCCACCTGTCCGTAGGCGACAGCCAGGAAGCGGACCATGTAGGCGTAGACGAGCGCCGTTCCCGACCCCACGAGCAGCAGGCCGGTGGAAAAGCCGAAGGTCGAGCGGGCGACGCCGTCGATGAAATTGTCGAATTGGGCCAGCGGAATGAGAATGCCGACGGCCAGCACCGTTCCCGGGATCGCATACCCGATGGAGGCGATGCGACCGCACAGGCGGGTCAGCGCGTTGGTTCGCACGCGCTGGGCGAAGGTGAGGACGATACCGATCACGACGGTCAGCAGGGCCGCCGAAATCGAAAGGGTCAGTGTGTTGCCGACCGCGGCGAGGAGTTGCGGGGACGCGAGATCCTCGAGCCGGCGGCTGGCATAATCGGCAAGCAGGGCGGCGGGAAAGACAAAGCCGATGAGAATTGGCACGGCGCAGGCAAGCGTCGCGGCAAATCCGCGAACGCCGCCGAGCGCGTAGCTCGGCAGGGCCAGATAGCGCGAGGAGGTGATGTGGAAGCGCTGCCGCCGCCGCGCATGCCGCTCGATCCACAGCAGCGCGAAGACGAGCGCCAGCATGGCGCAGGCAAGCTGCGCGGCGCCGGCAAGGCTCGAGCGGTTGATCCAGGTGTCATAGACCGAGAAGGTCATGGTGTGGACGCCGAAGAAGGTGACCGCGCCGATGTCGTTGAGGCATTCCATCAGCGCAAGCGACACGCCGACGACGATGGCCGGGCGCGCCAGCGGCAGCGCGACACGCAGGAACAGGCGCACCGGCCCGGCACCGAGCGTGCGCGACACGTCGAGCGCGCAGGCCGACTGCAGGAGAAATGAGGCCCGCGTCGTCAGGTAGACATACGGGTAGAGGACGAAGCCCATGACGAAGATCGCCCCGGGCAGGGAGCGAACTTCGGGAAACCAGTAGTCGCGCGCCGTATGGAAGCCGAAGACAGCGCGGATCGCCGACTGCACCGGTCCGGTGTAGTCGAGGATTTCGACGTAGGTGTAGGCGATGATGTAGGTCGGGACGGCCAGCGGGATCAGAAGCGCCCAGTCGAAGAACGCGCGCCCCGGAAAGCGGCACATGGTCACGAGCCAGGCGGTGCCGACGCCGACGACCAGCGTGATCGCGCCAACGCCGGCCATCAGCAGAACGGTGGTCCACAGCGAGCGCGGCAGGACGGTATCGATCAGGTGAGACCAGACATTGCCCGTCGGCTGGGCCGCGAGCACCACAAGCGAGAGGATCGGAAGCAGCGTCAGCGCCGCGACGACGATACCGGCGGTGACCCACAGCCGGTCCGCCGCGGTGGCGGAGGTCTTGGGTGCGCGCGCTGCACGGGGTGCGGCGCCATGATCGAGAACGTCAGTCATCGGGCCTCGGCCATGCTGTGCGACGCAAGTTTGTCTTCAGGCTCGCACGTTGGCTTTAACCAACGGCAAACGGCGCCCGGTGCAATGACCGGGCGCCGCGTCGCGGGGAACTGAACTCTCGAGATCAGCTCGCGGGTCCATCGTTGAAGCCGACCTTGTCGACCAGCTCGCTGGCTTCCTTGCGGTGCTTGGCGATGTCCGACAGCGACATGTCGTCGGGGTGGATCTCGCCCCAGGACGCGACCAGCTCGGAGACCGGCACGCCCGGCTTCACCGGGTATTCGTCATTGGTCTCGGCATAGACGTGCTGCGCCTTGTCGGAGGTCAGGAACTCGATGAGCTTCACCGCCTCGGCCTTGTTCGGTGCATTCTTGGCCATCATCACGCCGGAGATGTTCACATGCGTGCCGCGACCGTCGGCGTTCGGGAACAGGATCTTGGCGGAGTTGGCCCATTCCTTCTGCTCCGGCTCCTTCTCGTTCTTCAGCATCGCACCCATGTAGTAGGTGTTGCCGAGCGAGATATCGCATTCGCCGGAGTAGATGCCCTGCACCTGGCTGCGATCATTGCCGGACGGCTTGCGGGCAAGGTTGTCGCGAACACCCTTCAGCCACTGCTCGGTCTTCTCCGGACCGTCATTGACGATCATCGAGGCGATGAGAGCGACGTTGTAGACGTGCTGGCCGTTGCGGGTGCAGATGCGCCCCTTCCACTTCGGGTCGGCAAGCTCCTCGTAGGTGATCTTGTCCTGATCGACGCGCTCCTTGGAGGCGTAGACGACGCGGGCGCGCGTCGTGAGGCCGATCCAGTGGCCTTCCGGGTCGCGATACTTGGCCGGAATGTTCTCGTTCACCACCTCGGACGAGATCGGCTGGGTGATGCCGAGCTGCTTGGCCGCATCGAGGCGCCCGATGTCGACGGTCAGGAGCACGTCGGCCGGCGAGTTCTCGCCCTCGGCCTGAATGCGCTCGGACAGGCCGTCGGTCGCGAAGATCACGTTGGCCTTGATGCCGGTTTCCTCGGTGAACGCCTTCAGGATGGGCTCGATGAGGAAAGGCTGGCGGTAGGAGTAGATGTTGACCTCGCCGTCGGCGAAGGCAGGTGTCGCGAGTGTCGCGGAAGCAAGGACCAGGCCGGCAAGAGCGCTGGCACGCGTTGCGGAAATCATTTTCGTCATGGATGTCTCCTCACGTCCAGGGGGCAAGGCCCTGACGTTGGTGGCACTCGCTCAAGCACAACTTTCATTGCGCGAGTCGATGCCGGCATCATAAAAACAAGAGTGTCACTGTCAAGAATAATCGCGTGTAAAATCAATAGTCTGGAATGATTCCAAACTATTGCCCGCGATGCGGAGGTGGTAGTTGGACCTTGCGCCGGCTTTGCGTCGAGGCTGGCGGCGGGCTGTCAGACGCCAGGTGTCTTTCCCGCAAGAATTTCCGACATCAATCCCGTGTCGATGTTCTGTCCCGACAGGACGATGCCGGCGGTGTCGCCCCGGCGCCGGTCGGCCACAAGGCCGGCAAGAGCGGCGGCACCGGCCCCTTCGGCGAGATTGTGGGTCGAGCGGTAGAGAAGGCGCACGGCCTCGGCGATCTGGTCGTCGCCGACCCGGATGATGTCTTCTGCTCCGGCGCGGATGACGGCAAGCGCCGCCTCGTCCGGACAGCGGACAGCCATGCCGTCGGCGAAGGTCACGGCGCTGTCGCTGTCGACAAGCTGGCCGCTCTCGAAGGAGCGGGCGTAGGCATCGGCGTTCTCAGACACCACGCCGACGATTTTCGTCCTGCGTCCGAGGACGTTGCGCGCCGAGATCAGCCCGCAGATGCCGGAGCCCAGGCCGATGGGCACGTAGATCACATCGAGGTCAGCTACGGCGCGCATGAATTCCATGCCGTAAGTGGCGACGCCGCGCACCAGATCGGCATGAAAGCTCGGGATCATGGTGAGACGGCGCTCGTCGGCCAGCACGGCCGCATGGGCTTTCGCTGCATCGAAATCCTCGCCATGCTCGACCAGCTCTGCGCCGAAGGCCCGCATCGCGGCGTTCTTCTCGGGCGAGTTCCCCTCGGGCACGACGATCGTGCAGGCCAACCCGTAGCGACGGGCGGCAAAGGCAAGGCTCTGGCCGTGGTTGCCGCGGGTCGCGGAAATGACGCCCGCTCCGCCCGGCAGCCGTCCGGCCAGTTCGCGCAGCATCACCAGCCCTCCGCGGACCTTGAAGGCGCCCGTTGGCGTGTGGTTCTCGTGCTTGGTCCAGACCGTCCGGCCGGTGGCCTCCGACAGCAGCGGCCACGCATATTGCGGGGTGGGGCGCATGGCGCGGTAGACGATTTCGGCGGCGTCCTCGATAGCGGCAAGGCTCAGCATCGGCATGTCCGGATTTTGGGTGGCCGCACACGGAAGCGCGCGGAAAGACGGCGGGCCCACACAATGTCCCGCCCTCTACCTGCGGTCAATGGCCTGCCTTATTCCGCCAGAACCCGTTGCGGCGGGAAGGTGATCTCGATCAGCGTGCCGTGGTTCAGTTCTGAATCGATGCGGAAGCTTGCGCGGTTCGCCTCGACCAGCGCCTTGGTCAGCGGCAGGCCGAGACCGGTGCCACCGCCGTGACGGGCGGTGTGGAGCTGGCGGAAAGGCTCCATCGCGGCCGAAAGGTCCTGATGGCTCATGCCCATGCCGGTGTCGCGCACGCGCAGGATCACCTCGCCGGAATCCTCCAGCGCCGAGGAAACGATCACCTGCCCGCCCGGCTGGTTGAACTTGATGGCGTTGGACAGGAGGTTCAGCACGATCTGGCGAACCGAACGTCCGTCGGCGACGATGTTCGGCACAGAGGTCGGCAGACTGGCGCGGATGATCACGCGCTCGCGGTTGGCCTGCGGCTGCATCAAGGCGACGCACTCGCGGATGATGTCATTGGCCGAGACGGCCTCGAACGTCAGGTCGAGCTTGCCCGCCTCGATCTTCGACAGGTCGAGCAGGTCGTTGATCAGGCTCATGATATGCGAGCCGGAATTGTGGATGTCGCGCAGGTAGCCCTTGTAGCGATCATTGCCGACGGGACCGAAGCGCTCCTCCATCATCACCTCGGAGAAGCCGATGATGGCGTTGAGCGGGGTGCGGATCTCGTGGCTGATCTTGGCCAGGAAGTCCGATTTCTTCGAGCTGGCGTTCTCGGCCTGGCGCTTGGCGTCGGTGAGCTCTTCCTCGGCCTTCTTCCACTGGGTGATGTCGCGCAGGACCGTGCAGAAGCGCGCGCCCCCCTCGCCATGGCCAACGCGGCCGATGGTCATGAACAGCGGGATCAGGCCGCCCGAACCGAGCTGCCCGATCACCTCGCGCCCGTCATTGAGCACACTCGCCACGCCGTTGCGGGCGAGCCCGTCGAGATAGTCGACGGCGTCGCGATGGCTTTCCTGGGCCAGATAGTCCGTCAGCGGCGCGCCGACCATTTCCTCGCGCGTGGCGTTGAACAGCGCCTCGGCCGAGCGGTTGACCTTCACGATCAGGCCGTTCTCGTCGAGGATCAGCACGCCGTCGGTCGCCGTCTCCAGCACCGCGTCCATTTCCGCTGCCTGCTCTTCGGCCAGCGACAGCGCGGTCTGCGCCTCGTGCAGCCGGTCGAGGGTGGCCTCCTGCACCGGGTCGTGGCGGTCGAGCAGCGACATCATCAGCGCGGTGCCGTCGCGCCACGGCACCGTGTGCAACCGCGCCTTGACGGGCTTCCCGCCGCCCTCGGCGAGACGGATGCGCATTGTCCGTTCGGTCATCGCGCCGGGAAGCGAGCTTGGCCAGTCCTCCGGCTCGGCGAAGAGCGCGTCGAGGCCACCGGCTTCCTTCAGCGCGGTCATGTTCGGGTAGCCGAGAAGGTCGAGCAGCGTTGCATTGGCGTAGTCGACGTCCTCGCCGTGCACGATTGCCACGCCGACCGGCAGCTTGTCGAGCAGCGTCGTTCGCGGCGCGCGCGGCGTCTCGGCCCGGCCCGTTGTCTCGACCGGGGGAACCGGTGCGGTGGGGACGGCGGAGATGCGCGGGCGCGCTGGAGCTTCCGGCAAGGGGGAGATGACGTTCGGGTCCGATGCGCTCGGCAGGACCTCGTCCTCGTGCCCATTGTCGTTCGTGAGGAGCGGATCCGTCTCGCTTGCATATGCGACCAGCTCGTCCGTCGGCGCCGTGTCGTCGCGCGGTTCGCTGGCGACGGGAGGCTGGTCGGCGATGGCGGATCCGGGCGCGGATATCCTGGCCGGTTCATCGGCAGTATGGGCGCCGAGCGCCTCCGCGATCTTGCGGAAGGCCTCGCGCTCCGGACGCGAAAGACGCGATCCCTCCAGGGCCGTGTCTTCGTGCCGGGAGACGCCCTCGGGCCGTTCTGCGGCGGCGTCTTCGGAGCCCTCGGACGCCGGTGCCGGAGCGAGGCCGGTTCGGTCGTCGGTTTCGTCAGCGACGACCCGCAGGATCTCCTCGCCCGACAACAGATGTTCCGGCGTTACCGTCTCCGCCAGCTGGCCGGCGGCGCTCTCGTCGACGTTAGTCACGGGGGCGGCATCATTCGCGTTTGCGGTGTCGTCTTCCCGTGCGGCTTCGTTCGCCTGCGCGAAGAGATCATTCTCCGGTCGGCTTTCCGTGTCCGGTGTTTTCTCGGCAAACACGGTCTTGAGGATGGCGGCTTCGGTGTCGCCGGCTTCTTCAAGGAGGGTGCCGGATGCCTCCGCATCAGCGGTTTTAACGTCGTCGGAAAGGGCTTCTTCGGCCACATCGCCGTCGATCTCGTCCGTCGACGATATGTCCTCTGCGCGCGGCTCTGCATCCGCCTCGATCTCGAAGGCCTGCGCCTCGGACGGGGTGAGGGCGCTTGCGATCACCACGCCGGTCGCGGCGACGGCGGCAAGCGTTCCGACAGCCTCGCCAGTGTCGGTGTCGCGCTCCGCCTCGCGGGGGGCTGCTGCGGCCTCGGACACCGGCTCCTCGGCGGTCTCACCGGTCTTGGCAGGCTCCGGCGAAATCTGTGCGGCCTCGCGCGGCAACAGCGTCGTGCCAAGCCCTTCGGGGTCGGCTTCCGCTTCCGCCGTGCGGCAGACACCGAAACCGCGGAACCCCTCGAACACGCGATTGCGGTCAAAGGCGGGAAGGGCGGCCATGTCGACGGGAACGCGCAGCGCCTGGCCACTCACCGGCCAGAGCACGGTGCGCCCGCTCCAGGTGTCGCGCCGGCGCAGGGCCGCGGCCACGCGGCCGTCGTCGTCCAGCGCGAACCGCTCCGCGACTTCTTCCCACGTCAGGCCAACGATGTCGCCGGCTTCCGGACCGAGCGCTTCCTCGAACTCCGGGGAGAGAAAGGTGAACCGCCGGTCGATGTCCATCTTCCAGGCGAAGCGGGCCGCGCGCTCGCGCCGTTCGAACAGGAAGCCGGAGCCGGCGATATCGGCACTGGCCTCGGGTTCGGGGGATGCCCCGGAGACAACAGGAGCCGCCTCGCTGGCGGACGAAGCGTCGCCGTCCGGCACCTCGCCGTCCGGCACCTCGCCGCCCGCATCCTCTGTTTCCCGAAGCGATGCGTCGGCCTCCACCAGAACGGCGGTCGCGGGTTCCACGGCTTCCGCTTCGGTATCGGTCCACTCTGCAGCGTGCTCGTGCGTCGGCAGGAGGGGGGCGGAAGTGTCATCCCGTTCCCCGTCGTCCTCGATCGGAGCGTCTTCGGCCTCGCCGAAGGTCTCCTCAAGACTGTGCTCGATAAACACGCTGGCCATGTCCGGCTCGGCAAAATCGCTTGCGGCGTTGTCCGGCTGCGGCCTCTCGTCAACAACGTAGTCGCCGGCATCTTCGATCCTGGCGTCTTCGATCCCGGTGTCGGCTGCCGGCTTCGCCGCGGGCGTGGCCGGGCTGCCTGGAGACAGGAAGCGCGTCGCGCTGGCAAAGGCAAACAGGCTTCCGGCCGCGCGCCAGCCGTGCCGGACCGGAGCCGGCTCTGTCGCGGGCGCTGTGGCCGGAGCTTCAGCGGGCGCCGTCACGGAAGCAGAAGGGGTGTCTTCTTCGCCCGACGCGTCTTCGCCGGATACGTCTTCGTCTGATACCTCCGCCCTGTCGTCGTCGGTATCGGCGACAAGGGTTTTCGCCTCCGGCGCGTGCGCCTCGGCAACGCTGGTCGCCGGCGCCTCGAGGATTGCCGAAGCAGCGCTGATTTCTGTCTCCGCGGGATCGGAAACGCCAGCGTCGTCCGGTGCGGTATCGATGGCGAGCAGGATCTCGCCGGTCTCCAGCATCAGCAGGCGCGCGTCATGCGCCTCGCCGTCGACCTCGAGGCGGGCGTGCGCGGGCGCGTGCTTGGCGGCGTGAAGCGCATCTTTGACCGCCTCGAAAGAGGGCGTCGTCGCGATGGCGGGGGTCAGTGCGGCGATCTCGCCGTTGCGGCGATAGACGACCACTGCGGTCCCCTGGGCTGCGAGCAGCGTGACCAGATCCGCCGGCGAGGCCGGCGCGCCGGCGCGGTCCGGCGCATCGGTTGCCACGATCAGCGCGCCGTTGCGGCCGTCGGGAAGGACGAGGCGGCGGCAGGCGCAGGTCAGCAGCATGACCCTGAGGCCGCGGTAGAAGCGCAGCCGATCGGTGGTGTCGCGGTCGGTCGGGCCCGTGGTGGCGACGCGGGCGATGTGCGGCCGGGCTGGCGCACGGGCAAGGCCGGACAGATCCGACAGCTCTCCAAGCGAGTTGACGCCGAAAAACGCCGCGCCGGCGGGATTTGCCCAGAGCACGGTCTTGCCGTCGTCGGCCCAGATCCAGGCCGGACGGTTGTCGGTCAGATAGATGGTCGCGGCCGCGAAGCCGCTCAAAGCCATGAAGGTGCTCAACTGGCTGTTCATGGGCATGCCGCCTCCGCCTTTCAGCCCGTTTTCTGCCCCTGCGCCGCCCGCGTTCCGGATGGCGGTCGGCATCCCGGTAGACGCCGGGTGCGGTAAACAGAATGTTAAATATCGCTTCAACTTCGAGTCGTCCACGCCGCGCAGGCGCTGGAGCGCTATTCTCTGCCGCCGTGGTTAACCGCGCGTGAGGCCGCGGGGCCGGAAACCGAGGCGCAAGGACTCCCATTCATGGCGATTTCATCTAGGATCGCTACCTGTTGCAAGGGGTGTCCGCGTGCGGGCACCGGGTTTTGCTCCCGCACCGGCAGTCGCGGGTGGCGGCGAGCGGATTGCGACGTCAACGAGGACCGAGCGCAGAAGGAGAAACGACATGACGAAGGGCAAGACCCCTGGTTTCGAAATTCCCGAGCAGATGCGTGAGGTCGCCGACCGCAGCGTCGAACAGGCGCGCAAGGCCTTCGATGAATACATGGCAGCCACGCGCAAGGCCGTTGGCACTGCCGAGGACCATGCCCAGACCGTGCGGGCCGGAGCCGACAATCTCGGGCGTGCCGCGCTGGAATACAGCGAGGAGAACATCACTGCCGCTTTCGAACTGGCGCAGAAGATGGTCCGCGCCGGCGACGTGCAGGAAATGATGGCGCTGCAGAACGACTATCTGCGCAAGCAGATGGAGACGCTCGGCGAGCAGGTGCGCGATCTCGGCGACAAGGCCACCAAGACGGCCCAGGCGGCAGCCCGCAACGCCGGCACCAAGTAGGACGCGATCCCGGCGCGGCGGCGATCCCGCCCGCGCCGGGTTTTGCCGGAACCGCCGTTTCGGGCGGTCTCGCGCCGTCCGGGCGCCATTGCCCGGCTTCCTCGCTCCGGCTCCCTGAAGCCTGAGTGATGGGCTTTGTTTCGTCTCGAATATGCTGCGTTGCGAGATTTATGTTGCAATGCACAATAAGTGCGGCTATATAGGGTGGGTAGTTGGCGATCGGAGCATGTTCCTGCTTGCGGATCGCGAGACCTTTTCCCAGCCGGAGCGCCGGGCGGGCCGCAAGGCCCGGACCCGATCCGGAAAAAAGGAGCTGGAAGCATGACCGAGACAGAGACCAAGACCGCGGCTGCCAAGACCGCGCGCGCCAAGACTGCCAAGGCGATCGACGATACCGTTGTCGCATTCCCGAATTTCGAGGCTTTTTCGATGCCCAAGATGGAAATCCCCGCCGCCACCCGCGAGATGGCCGAAAAGGGCATCGAGCAGGCCCGTGAAGCTTACTCCCGCATGAAGACGATCGCCGAAGACGCGACCGACCTCATGGAAGATGGCTTCGAGACGTCGCGTCGCGGTGTCCTCGACCTGAACCACAAGGCTGTCGACGCCGCGCGCACCAACAGCGACGCGACCTTCAGCTTCATGAAGGACCTCATCGAGGCGAAGACGGTTGCTCAGGCGATCGAGCTTCAGACCTCCTTCATGCGCAGCCAGTTCGAGGCTTTCTCGTCGCAGGCCAAGGACATGCAGGAACTCGCCACCAAGCTCGGCAGCGAGATGTCCAGCACGTTCAAGGTCGCCGTCGAGAAGAGCTCCAAGGACTTCAAGGTCGCCTGATTTCACAGGTGCCTTCTTGAGCTATGAAAGGGCCCGGCGTGCTCGCACGCCGGGCCCTTTTTCATGGCGTATTGGCCAGATCGGCGCTTCCGCGCGAAACCTGTGTTGATACGGCGTGCCGATTGCGCTATCCCCTGCCGCAGCGGCGCTAACGCAGCCTCTCCATGGCTGTGGACGAGGCGGGAAAACACGGGTGCGGACCTCTTGCATTCCCCGCGTTTTCAAACTAGCTTCCGCCACCGAATTGACGTGCAGACGTAGCTCAGTTGGTTAGAGCGTCGGATTGTGGCTCCGAAGGTCGTTGGTTCAACTCCAACCGTCTGTACCATTCGCCTCCCTGATATTTCCCCTGTCGAAATTCATTGAAATGCGGGCGCTCCTGCATTCGCCGCTTATGCGCGTTTGCAGTGTTGTGGCTGTGCGCGGGGCCGTGCGCGGTCTCGCTTGTCCCAGCTTTCAGCGCATGTCGTCGACCATCCGGTTGAACCGCCTGCGTTGTGCGTCGTGGGCGAATGCCCGGGCCATCCGCTCGCGGTTGCAGGCGGCGAGCTGCCCGAGGTCTGTTGCCAGAAGCCGCTCGATCTCGCCGAGTGTCGCGGCGGCGAGCTGCGCATCGGCCGTCCTGAAGGTGGAATAGTCGTCGCTGTACCAGCCGGCGTCCTCGCGCCTGTAGACGGTGTCGAACACGCCCTCGACCCTTCCGGCCGTGAACTTGTCCTTCCCGAGAAACTCGTCATAGCCGAGCGCGTCGGAAACCAGCGGCACGCAACCATGCGCGACGGCGCGCACGAGGCCATAGGAATGCAAGCCAGCGGAAGGGCTGGCGAAGATCTTGGCCTGACGGTAAAGCGCGTCCAGTTCGCCATCGTCAACGCGGCGGTCGATCCATCTGATGCCCTGCGAGGTCTCCGAATACGGTCGGTCGGCGAACTCCGGCGGCTTGGAGGAAAGAATCGTCAGGGATACGTCGGCACCCTGGGCGCGCAGGCTTTCGACCGCGCGTAGGACGAAATGACCGCCGCGCAGGTAGAACGAGCTCGGATTGTTGTGAAAGGAGTTCGTGAAAAGGATCTCGACACCGGGCGTCTCGTACTTCTGCGGAAACCAGTCGGTGTTGTCGAGTTGAAAGGCGAGGGGAACATAGTGGACCTTGCGCGCCACGGCATCGCCCATCACCTCGCGCAGGATTTCCGTGCTGTGCTCGATATGGGAAAAGATCGCGAGGCAGCGGCTGGAGCCGAGTTCGGCCAGAAGATGTGCGTGGTATCCGTGTTTCTTCAGGTCGACGCCGCGGGTCTGTCCCGTGAACAGCAACGGTGTGAACAGGGTCTGGAACGACTCGAAGTGAAAGATGTAGGGCCGCTTGCCGAAGTAGAGTGGCGCCGTGTGGACGAACAGGACGGCATCCTCGGGAAGGGCCTGGTCCATTGCCTCTATCTCGGCAAAATCCACCTGGCGCGCCAGTCGCCACGACTGGCGGCTCGGCAGCCCGCGTGATCGTGAGCGAAGATAGGATGCGACCCGCTGTGTGCCGCGACGAACGGCAGAGGGCGGGGACTGCTCCATCGCTGCCACATGGTCGAAACTGTGATCCTTGCAATTGGTCGCATAGGAAACCACGAGGGGGTGCGGTCCGCCCACCATGCGGGAGAACGCCAGATTCCAGGGAAGATGAAAGCGCATTCGTGCCTCAAAGAGCCTGCCTTTGCAGGGGAGAAAAGAGGGGCTGAGGGGCGGGAGGGCTGGCCCGGCAAAGCCTCAGGCCAGGAGTGTCGCAGGCATCGTGTCAAGCAGGTGGCATGGTCCCGCCGACGGAATGCTCCCAGTTCCATGATGCCAGAGGCCGGTTGGAGGTCGCAAGCCGTGCTTGTGCCGGAGCAGTTGCGCCAGGCGGCTTTTCCACGATAGGGCGAACAGCTTGCCGCGTATCGTTGCGCAAGTGGCTGTCCTGATGCACGCTTGGTGGCCAGGTCGGTGGCGACGGCTATGCGGTTGTCGCGGCGCGGCCGAGAGCGAGGAGGCAGGACGATGCCAGTTCCGGCGAAACCTGGAACAGCCGGCGGTGCCGGATCTTCCCCCACAGCGCGCATTGCGGCGACTGGCGAGGAAGAGAGGGCGGCTTCCGCCGGCGACGACGCAACGCAGGGAACCCGGTTTCGCACCCGTCGCCTGCTGGAAACCTATTACGACCTGACCTTGCGCATGCAGGACAGCTTTGAGGCGCGGGAAGTCGCCGATGTGCTGATGCTCGTGCTCATCGCGATCGCGGACCTGCGCGGCGCACCGATGGACGCCGAACTGCTGGCCGAGAAGCTCGACGCCTCCCGCTCCACCGTCGAGCGCCGGCTGCGCCCCTATATCGACAACGGCGTCGTCGCCAAGGAACGGCGCGGGAAATCAGTGGTCTTTCTCTTTGCCGGCGACATGCCCGATCCACAGAATCCTGAGCTGGACATGAGCGTGGGCATGGTGCGCGCGGTCATGGGGCTGGTTTTTGATATCTCCCGGGATTGACGTTAGGTGAATCCAATTCATTTAAAATTTATGGAAAACTGAAACTTCGCCGGTTCTACATTGCCTTTACGTAATCGCGAATCGTGAGGTCGGGCGGAATTGGGGCGAAAGTGATCTGGCAAGAGGCTGTTATTCGTCAAAATGACAAAGCAAGGGCAGAGGGACGCTGGCATGACGTCGCAGGATGAGGCGCTTACCACCGAGGCACATCGTATTCTTCGCCTTTACGAAATGTTCTTTAGCCTTATGTTCCGTTTTATGGAGGAATATGAAGTAAATGATCTTGGTAGTCTGATGATTATAACGACAATATCAATTGCGAATTCGAATAAGATAAAGGCGGATATCGATACGATATCTGAGGAAACGGATATTCCATACTCAACAGTTCGTAGGAAAGTGGAGAAATTGTGTGATGATGGGGTGATATTGGCAAAAAAGGATGGGGTCAAATATTATTATACGATATCTACCGAAAAGGGGTTTGCCCACCCTGAGCAAAGTTTGCATAAGGCAAATATGAGATTTCAAAATGATGTATTGGATATTGTTGTAAAATCACTTACATCAATAATACTTGAGAAAAAGAAGTAAAAATCAGATTGAAAACAGTTATAAATTGACCGATTAGCAATTTGTTAACTATGTTATTTGCATATTCGATGCACGGTCATCGGAGAGCACGGCCCCAAACAGGCAATAGCCGCAGGGTCCCCCATCGGCGATTTCGATCGCACACAATGGCAACGGAGTTGGTGGCTGTCCGGCATGAGGATGCTGGGCACCAAGAGGACCTCTGTATCTTCTTCAGGGTCTTCCGCCGACGAAAACAAGAAGTGAGGCAGGGCATGTCTTGGACCCAGGAACGCGAAGATCTGCTGAGGAAGCTCTGGCTGCAGGGCCTGAGCGCCAGTCAGATCGCCTATGTGATGGCCGGCGTGACCCGTAATGCGGTGATCGGCAAGGCGCACCGGATGGGCCTGCCGAAGCGCTCGCCGGCCACCAGCCAGCGCCCCAAGGTGCGTGTCCAGCGCGGCCAGCCGTCGCTTGCTTTCGTCAGCGGTCGGCCGGCGCAGCGCCCGGTGACCGGCGAGGACACCGCCCGCCATGCGGCCCGTGACGAATTCGACGTGGCGCTCGCACAGGCCAATTTCGAGGCGTCCTGCGCCTCTCCGGCCGGCGAAGACAGGATCACGCTGATGACGCTCACCAGCCGCACCTGCAAGTGGCCGATCGGCGATCCCTCGGATGATGATTTTCACTTCTGCTCGGCCGGGGCGGATGGAGCAAAGTCCTATTGCGAGTTCCACCACCGGCTTGCTTATCGCGGCATCCGCACCCGCCGTGCCACGCCGCGCGCCGAGAGCGCCGTGCCTGCCGCACTCCCGGTGCGGGCGCTGGCTGGCTGAGATTTCCCCTCGGGTCGGACGACGCCCGCTTCCCCCCTCCCAGGCAGGGCGTCGTTTGCCCAGGCGGGGCCGGTATTCCGGCCCCGCCTTTTTTTGTTTTGGCCTGACACGGCGCTTGCGCTCCTGCGCGCTCGGCCTTGCTTTCCCGGTTTGACCTCCCTCAATGTGAAAGGCACTGTCCCGGCAGACGATATCGCCGGGAACGACAGGTGCCGTCCGATCGGGGCGGCACGCAAGAACAAGGGAGTTTGCGCCCATGAGCGACCAGAACGGCCTGAAGATCATCCGCCTCAATCTTGCGCGGACGAAGGAGTTTCCCAACGGCTCCGCCCGGCACGGCTACGAGTTTGTCGCTCCGCTCGACGGCGAGGGACACATCGATGCCGCCGCGTGGAAGCAGTTGCGCGAGCGTTGCCGCGTGCGGCGGTTTTGGGCGGATGAGGAGGAGGATATCGGCCACCTTTTGCATCGGCCGGGCGGGTCCTGGGCCTTCCACTACGATCTTGGCGGCGACGAGGATGACGAGGCCGGTTATCGCTTCGGCTCTCATCCCTTCCGCGTCGGCGAATATGTGTCGATCAAGGATGAGGATGGCGAGCTGGTGACGTTCCAGGTGGTGACCGTTCAGGACGCCTGAGCGGCCGCCTTTGCACCGGATTTCAGGACAGGCCGCCGGCATGCCGGCGGCCTTTGTCGTTTCGCACCAGAGGGGTCATTCCATTCTGGAATTGGTTGCGGATGTTCCCGGCTTTGCGGCTGTGCCACCGGGTCGATATAAACCGCGAGATGGACAATTCTTCCGGGATCGGGGTGGAACGACGACATGGCCAACAACAACAGCCGGACTTCGGGCACGGGCGGCGCGCTGATCGTGCGGGCGCTGGAGCAGCTCGGCGCCGAGCGCGTCTTCTGCGTGCCGGGCGAGAGCTATCTGCCGGTGCTCGACGCGCTGCATGATGCACGGATTCCCGTCACCGTCTGCCGCCAGGAAGGCGGCGCGGCGATGATGGCCGAAGCCTGGGGCAAGATGACCGGCCGACCCGGCATCTGCATGGTGACCCGCGGGCCCGGCGCGACCAACGCGGCCGCGGGCCTTCATGTCGCCCAGCAGGACTCCACGCCGATGATCCTCTTCGTCGGGCAGATCGAGACCGGCATGCGCGGCCGCGATGCCTTCCAGGAGGTCGACTACGGACAGGTCTTCGGCTCCATCGCCAAGTGGGTGGCGGAGATCGAGGATCCCGCGCGCATCCCGGAGATGCTGTCGCGCGCCTGGCATACGGCCACATCCGGTCGCCCAGGCCCCGTGGTGCTGGCCCTGCCGGAAGACATGCTCGCCGAAACCGCCGAGGTGATGGCGCTGGCCCGCTTCCAGCCGGTCGAGAGCCATCCCTCGCTGGCGCAGATGGCTGACCTGCAGAAGCGGCTGTGGGCTGCCGAACGCCCGCTTGCGATCATCGGCGGCAGCCGCTGGAGCGAGGCGGCGCGGGCCGCGTTTACCCGCTTTGCCGAGCGCTTCCAGCTTCCCGTTGCCTGTTCCTTCCGCCGGCAGATGCTTTTCGACAACCTGCATCCCAACTATGCGGGCGACGTCGGTATCGGCATCAATCCGAAGCTCGCGGAACGGGTGCGCGAGGCCGATCTGTTGTTGCTCGTCGGCGGTCGCATGTCGGAAATGCCGAGTCAGTCCTACACGCTGCTGGATATTCCGGCGCCCGAGCAGGCGCTCGTGCATGTCCATGCGGGGATTGAGGAACTTGGCCGCGTCTACCTGCCGGAGCTTGCGATCAACGCCTCGCCCAACGGCTTTTGCGCCGCGCTCGAGGCGCTGCAGCCGCCGAACGAGATCCCCTGGGAAGGTCGTGCCGGAGACGCGCACGCCGACTATCTCGCCTGGTCCGGCGCGCGCCCTAAGGTGCCCGGCGCGCTGCAGATGGCCGAGGTCATGGACTGGCTGGAGGAGAACCTCGGCGAGGACGCGATCCTTACCAATGGCGCAGGCAACTACGCCACCTGGGTGCATCGCTTCCACCGGTTCCGCAAGCTCAACACCCAGCTTGCACCGACGAGCGGCTCGATGGGCTACGGCCTGCCGGCGGCGGTTGCGGGCAAGCTGAAGTTCCCCGAGCGCGAGGTGGTCTGCTTTGCCGGCGATGGCTGCCTGCAGATGACCATGCAGGAGTTCGGCACCGCTGCCCAGGAGGGCGCGGCCATTATTCTCGTCGTCGTCGACAATGGCATGTATGGCACCATCCGCATGCATCAGGAGCGCGAGTTCCCCGGGCGGGTTTCGGCGACGAACCTGGTCAATCCGGACTTTGCCGTCTTTGCCCGCGCCTATGGAGCACATGCGGAGACGGTGGAGACGGCGGCCGAATTCGGGCCGGCGTTCACCCGTGCCAAGGCCTCCGGCAAGCCGGCGCTCCTGCATCTGAAGCTCGACCCGGAAGCAATCACGCCGGTGCGCACGCTGAGCCAGATCCGCGCCGGCTGACGCGGCAGACGCGCAAGGGGCATGAAGGATGCGAAGGGCGGGGACGCAAGTCTCCGCCCTTTTCGTGTCTCAGCCAGCGATCTTGCCGTCGCCGACCGGCAGCGTCACTTCCGCGATTGCCTCATCGTCCGACGAGGGCCGTACGGAGAAGCCGAGCGCCTGGCACATGGCAAGCATCGTGGTGTTTTCCTTGAGCACCTCGCCCTTGATGGTGGCGATGCCGTCGGCTGCGGCATAGTCGATGATCAGCTGCATCAGCGCCCAGCCAAGGCCGACGCCCTTCAGGCCGGACTGCACGATGATCGCGTATTCGCCGGTCTGATGGTCCGGGTCGGCGTGGAGACGAACGACGCCGAGGATCTCGCCGGTGTCGGGATCGGACGCGGCAAAGGCCATGGCCCGGGCATAGTCGAGCTGCACGAGGCGGGCCATGAAGGCGTGGCTGAACTCCTTCACCGGCGCGAAGAAGCGCAGGCGCAGGTCCTCCGGCGAGACCTTTTCCTCAAAGAAGCGGCGGTAGCGCGCCTCGTCCTCCGGGCGAACGGGTCCCACCCGCACCGACCGGCCGTCCTTCAGCGTGAGCAGCCGCTCCCACTCCTGCGGATAGGGCAGGATCGCTAGCCGCGAGGTGCCCTTGCGGCCCGGGTGGATGGCCGGCTTTGCGATGGCGACCCGCGCGTCGAGCGCGATCACGCCATGCGCGTCGACCGCCATTGGGTTGATGTCCATTTCCCGGATCTCGGGAATGTCGACGGCGATCTGCGACACTTTCACGAGGGTGAGCGCGATGGCGTGGAGGTCGGCCCTTGGCCGGTTGCGGAATCCCTCGAGCAGCTTGCTCACCCGCGTCCGCGAAATCAGTTCCTGGGCGAGGTTGAGATCGAGCGGCGGCAGGGCGAGGGCCACGTCCCCCATCACCTCGACGCCCGTTCCGCCATGTCCGAAAGCAATGACAGGACCGAAGGTGGTGTCGTCGGCAAGGCCGATGAAGATCTCGCTGGCGTGAGCGTGGCGCACCATCGGTTGCAGGACGATGCCGGAGATGCGGGCTTTTGGATGGCTTTCGCCGATGCGCGTGAGAAGCGTCCGCGCCGCTTGCTCCACCTCCTGCGGGTCGGACAGGTCGAGCACCACGCCGCCGACATCGGACTTGAAGGGAAGGTCGGGCGAGATGATCTTCATCGCCAGCCGGTCGGCATCGGCGAGCATTTCGCGGGCCATGTCGGCGGCGTCCTCGGGGCTCGCGGCCATGCGGCTTTCGACCTGGGTGATGCCATAGGCCGAAAGCACCTCGCGCACCTCATGTTGCAGGAGCCAGCTTTCTCCGCGTTCCAGCGCCGCCAGGACGACCTTGCGCGCCGTCTCGACATCGGGAGAGAAATCGGCGGGCAGGCTTGGCGGCGCGGCCATCAGCATCTCGCGTGCCTCGGCGTAGCGGGCGAGATGGGTGAAGGCGCGCACCGCCTCCGAGGCGCTGGCGTGGCAGGGGATGCGCGCGGCATCGAGCGCCGCGCGTGGCAGCGGAGCGCCGGCGGTCAGGGCCACCAGCAGCGGCTTGCGGCGTGCATGGCCTGCGCGCCCTGGCGCCTGCAGGCTGGCGAGTGCGTTGGCCGTCTCGGCGATGTCGACGAAGGGCGAGGGGGCGACCACCGCAAGCACCGCGTCGACCGCGCGGTCGGCCAGCATGGCCGCGGCAGCCTTGGCGTAGCGCTCCGGCGGCGCCAGCTCGTCGAGGGTGAGGGGGTTGGTGCCGGCAAGGCCGGGCCGCTGCAGCGGCGCCAGTTCCCTGGCGGTGTCCTCTCCGAGCACGGCAAGCCGCCCGCCCTGCCGCTTCAACTGGTCGCCGGCCAGTGTCGCCAGGCTGCCGCCGGTCGCGACGATGCCGAGCCGCCGTCCGGAAATCGGCTTGATCCGGCTCACGGTCTCGGCCGCCTCGAACATCTCGTCGATGTCGTCGACGCGCAGCACGCCGGCGCGCGCGAGCGCCGCGTCGAACACTGCGTCCGGCCGGGCGATGCGCCCGGCATGGGTCACGCCGTCATGATTGCGTTCGCGGCTGAGGCCCGAGCGCAGCACCACGACGGGTTTGGAGCGTGCCGCCGCGCGGGCCGCGGACAGGAACTTGCGGGGGTTGGCGATGGTTTCCAGATGCACCAGGATCGCGCGGGTCTTGTAGTCGAGCGCGAACCAGTCGAGCAGATCGGAAGCGTCGATATCGGTGCGCTGACCGAGCGAGACGATGCCGGAAAAGCCGGTGCCATTGGCCTGCGCCCACGACAGCGTTGCGTTCACGACCGTTCCCGAGCGGGCGATGAAGGCAAGGTCGCCGGGTTTCGCCTCGCAGGTGCCGAGATGGGCGGCGAGTTTTGATCCGGGCGCGGCGATGCCCAGGCTTCCCGGTCCAAGCAGACGCAGCAGGTTTGGGCGCGCGGCGTTGAGCGCGGCCTGCACATGTTCCGGATCCCAGCGGTCGTAACCGGCCGAAAGCGCGATGGCTGCGCGTGTTCCCGCGGCGCCCGCCTGTTCGATGATACCGGCCGCGTCCTGGGGCGGGCCCGTCAGGAGAAGCAGATCGGGGGGCGTTGGCAGATCGCCGAGAGCGGCGGCCTGGGAGATCCCTTCGGGAAGGTCGCCGCCATGGTCGGCGGGTGGACCGATCAACGATACACGGCCGCGAAAGCCGCTCTGCGACACGCGCTCGAGCAGCAGGCGGAGAGGGGCTTCGCCAAGCCGGTTGGGGCCGGCGATGGCGAGGGAAGCGGGACGGAACAAGCTTTCGAGATTGCGGATCGTCACGGCGGATCTCCCTTCCTTCCGCGTCAGGTCCTCCCGAAGACTGGGGCAGTTCGGTCGAAGTTTCCAGCCGTCATTTGCCCTGGCCGGCTTTCGCAAGAGGTGAGGCGCCGCCATCCCCCCGAATGGCGGCGCCCCCATGCCGGCTGCGGCGCTCGCCGCGAAGGCGGGGCTGCCGGCATGATCGCAACCGGGCCCGCGATCCTGTCGCCGGCCCGGTTTGGTCCTTGGATCAGTGCGCCATGAGGACCGGAACGGTCATCGAGGCGAGGATCTCCCGCGTCGCGCCGCCGAACAGGAACTCGCGCATGCGCGAATGGCCGTAGCCGCCCATGACGACGAGGTCGACATTCTGGTCGGAGACGTAGTTGAGGATCGCATCGGCGACGCCGCCGCTCGGCCGGGGCACCACGTCGATCGTCACGTCGAGGCCGTGACGGGCGAGATAGGTCGCGATGTCGCTGCCCGGCTCGCCATGGGTGCGCTTGCCGGTGTCGACCATGACCACGGTCACCTTGTCGGCCATCTGCAGCATCGGCAGGGCTGCGTGCACGGCGCGGCTTGCCGTCGGGCTTCCGTCCCAGGCGACCATGACGTTCTTGAGCGGCAGCGTGCCGCCGATATAGGGAACGACGAGAACCGGAACGCCACCCTCGAACAGGACGGATTCGATCATCAGTTCGCGCATCGGCTCCGGCTCGTCCGGGTTTTCCTGTCCGATGACGACGAGGTCGGTGAGGCGGCAATGGGCGAGCACGGTTTCCGAGGATCCACCGGTGATCATCTCCGCGGTGCGGACTTCGGCGGTGACGCCGGCCTTGCGCGCCATGTCGTTGAAGGTCTTGCCGGCTTCCTGGGCCGCCTTGAGCGCCTGGTTGCGGGCAAGCTCGATGTAGTCGGGCGGCATCGGCGCGGCGACGAAGCCAGGCACAACAGGCTCGAAGGCGATTGTCAGGCCGGTGGCGTGGGCGTCGCATCGCGTCGCCAGATCCAGCGCGGCGCGCGCCGCGTGCTGCTTGCCCGCGAGATCGACCAGCGTGAGAATGTCCTTGATAGCCATAGGGTAATCCCTCCATTGCGTACGGCGGTGGCTGGGCGATGAGCCCTGGTATCGGCCGCCGGTTGACGAAAGCTAGCTCCGATCCGGCCTGCGATCCTTGATGGGAATCAATTTCCTGCAAGACTGTAGCAGGGTGACGCGGTGCGGATGGTTGTTCCGCCGCGCCGGCAGCGGCGCGGCGGTATGGTCAGACGTTCTTCATTGTCTCCCGGGCGATGATCAGGCGCTGGATCTCCGAAGTGCCCTCATAGATTGTCGTGATCCGCGCATCGCGGGCAAGCCGTTCCAGCGGATAGTCGCGAATGTAGCCCGCGCCGCCGTGAAGCTGGAGCGCGGTATAGGTGGCGCGCTGGGCGGATTCGGTGGCGAAGAGCTTGGCCATGGACGCCTCGCGGGAGAACGGCTTGCCGGCATCCTTGAGGGCGGCGGCCTGCAGGATCAGCAGGCGCGCGGCCTCCAGTTCCGTTTCCCGGTCGGCGATCATCCACTGGATGCCCTGCATGTCGGCGATAGCCTTGCCGAACTGCTTGCGCTCCGCGACATAGGCCTTCGCTTGCGCCATCGCCGCCCGGGCGATGCCGAGGGCCAGCGAGGCAACGCCGATGCGTCCACCGGCAAGCTCGCCGACGGCGATGCGGAAGCCGTCGTGCAGCCGGCCGAGGAGCGCGGTCTTCGGCACCCGGCAATCCTGGAAGATCACTTCGTTGGTGGCGGACCCCGTCTGCCCCATCTTCTTTTCGGCTTTGCCGACGGTCAGACCCGGAGTGCCGGCCTCGACCAGGAAACAGCTGATGCCCTTGCCCTTTCCCGCATCCGGGTCGGTTACGGCCCAGACGACGAAGACGCCGGCGTATTCGGCCGAGGAGATATAGAGCTTGGTGCCGTCAAGGACGAAGTCGTCGCCGTCGGCCACGGCGCGGGTGCGCATCGAGGCGGGATCGGAGCCCGCGCCGGCTTCCGTCAGGCAGAAGGCGCCGGCCGGATACTCGCCTCCGGTCAGCTTCGGCAGGTAGCGGGCGCGCTGGGCGTCGTTGCCCACCGCCTGGATTACCTCGGCGACCATGTTGGAGACGGAGACCGTGACGCCGGTCGAGGCGCAGGCCCGTCCGATCTCCTCGACGGCAAGCGCGAAGGCCACCGTGCCGGCGCCGGTGCCACCATGGTCTGGCGAAATGTTGAGGCCCATGAAGCCGTTCTCGGCGAGAAGCCGCAGGTTGGCCAGAAACGCCTCCCGCCCCTCTCCGGCGTCGAGCTGCTCGGCGAGCGGGGCGATACGGTCCGTGGCAAGCTTCCTTGCCGTGTCCTGGATGAGATACTCTTCCTCGCTGAGGGCAAACTGCATTCCGTCCTCCCTGACGCAATCCCTGCCCGAAGCCGTCGCGCACATCATGCCGACGGGTTCGGCAACCGGCCGGACGGATGTCCCGGGCAGCCGGCGCGAGATACTGTTATGACAAGGAATTCCCAAGCTGGCGAGGCCGGCGCAGGGCAAATCGGACAAGCGATGTCCCCAGAGGATATGCCTGACGTTGCGGAAGAAGGTGGTTGGCGGCGGTGGGCGCGGGGCTGGCGTCGTCGCGCGTCCTGGCTTCCCTGGTTGCTGCCGCCGCTGCTGATCGTTGCCGCATCGTTCTTCGTAGCCGGTCTTGCCGAGGAGCGGGCGCGCGGGCTGAGCGATGCGCGCGCCCGCGAGCGGCTGACGCTCTACCGCGAGACCATCCTGCGCGAACTCGAGAAATTCAGGTATCTGCCGCATGTGCTCGCCCGCGACCCGCGCGCGGTCGCCGTGCTCGAGGCGCCGGAACGGGCAATGTCGACAAACCGCTTCCTCAAGGACATGGCGGCGACAGTGGGCGCGGACTCGCTCTACGTCATGGATCGGCAGGGGGTGACGCTCGCGGCGAGCAACTTCGACAGCGTCGGCTCCTTTGTCGGCCGCGACTACGGCTTTCGCCCCTATTTTCTGCAGGCGCTCGCCGGCATGGAGGGGCAGCTCTATGCGGTCGGCGTAACCACCGGCAAGCCCGGCTTCTTCTTCGCCCGCGCGACGCCGGACCGCACTGGCGTGGTCGTTGCCAAGGTGGACATGCGCGGGCTTGAGAGGACGTGGCGCGAGGCGGGGGAGACGGTGGTCGTGACCGACCGCTCGGATGTGGTCTTCCTCGGGACGCGCGACGATTGGCGCTATGCCTCGCTCGCGCCTCTCACGGGCGAATCCCTCGCCGCGATCCGTAGCATCCGGCAGTATGGCGACGTGCGCCTTCCCGTGCTTCAGGCAGGGCCGGTCGACGCGGAGGTGATGACCCTCTCGGACACCGCTTATCGCCATGCCCGACTGAAGGTCGGCCTGCTCGACTGGACGATCCACTATTTCACGCCTCTCGCCGAGGTGCGCGCCTCGCGGGCGGTGGTCTGGGCCGCGTCGCTGACGCTGATTTTGCTGTACGCCATCGGTGCTCTCGGCTTTCGCAGCATCCGGCTTGGTCGCGAACGGGCCGGCCTGCGGCGCGACGCGGCAGCGCTGCGCCTGCTCAACCGGCGGCTGCGCGAGGAGGTCGACGAGCGCAGCCGGGTGGAGCGGGAATTGCGCGACGCGCAGGCCGATCTTGCGCGCGCCAGCCGGCTTGCCGCCGTTGGCGAGATGTCGGCGGCGGTCGCCCACGAGCTTAACCAGCCGCTGGCGGCGCTCGGGATGTTTGTCTCCGGCGCAAGGCTCTACCAGCAGCGTGGCGAGACGGGCGAGGTGATGGAAAACCTCGACGAGATCGATGCGCTGCGCCACCGCATGGCGAGTCTGACGCAGGAACTCAAGCGCTTCGCCCGTCCGGGCGAGTCGCGCATCGAGACTGTCGACCTGAGAGAATGCCTGAAGACGAGTGCGAAGCTCCTGCGTCCGCGTGTCGAGGAGACCGGCGCCCGTCTGCGGCTGCTCCTGCCGGATGCGGCGCTGGTGGCGACGACGGCGCCTCTCAGGGTAGAGCAGGTCCTGGTCAATCTGATGCGCAACGCCATCGACGCGGGACAGGTTGCCGATACGCCCCATGTCGAGGCCTGGGCCGGCGTCCGCGATGGTGCGGCGGTGATCGAGATCACCGACAACGGCGTCGGCGTTCCGGAGGACCTGCGCAAACGCATCTTCGAGCCCTTCTTCTCCACCAAGCCGGCCGCGAGCGGGCTCGGGCTGGGCCTTGCGATTTCGGCGCGGATCGTCGAAGACCTCGGCGGAACCCTGCGCGTTGGAGCGGCCGCCGGCGGTGGGGCGAGTTTCGTGCTTCGCCTGCCGCTCGATGCGGAGCCGCGGGACGAGGAAGCGGCGCGCGGAGCGGGTGCCGGGGCAGGGGAGCCGGTGGCATGAAGCCGGTGTGCCGGCAGGGGAGGGGGCAATCATGGTGCGTGCCAGGGGAGGGGGGCGATGACGGTGCCGCGGAGCGACTTTTCCGGAACGGACGTCCGTCCGCCGGTTCTCGTCATCGATGACGACCCGGCGATGCGGGCAGGGCTGCGTCAGTGGATGCGGCTGGCGGGTTTCGAGCCGGTCGAGGCGTCGGATGCGGAGACCGCGCTTGCGCGGATCGACGCCGGCTTCCCCGGCTGCATCGTTTCCGACGTCCTGCTGCCAGGCCTGAGCGGCGTTGAGCTGCTGCGCAAGGTCAAGGAGATCGACGCGGATCTGCCGGTGATCCTGCTGACCGGCCATGGCGACGTGTCGATGGCCGTCGAGGCGATGCGGTTCGGCGCCGCCGACTTTATCGAGAAGCCCTTCGATCCCGATGTGCTCGCCGCGGTGGTGCGCCGGTCGGCGGAGCACCGCCGGCTCGTGCTGGAGAACCGAGCGTTGTCGCGCCGGCTTGAGGATATGGCGGGTCTGGAGGCCAGACTCCTGGGCGAATGTGCAGAGATGCGCAAGCTTCGCGCGGAGATCAGCCACTATGCGGCTACCGATGCCTCGGTGATGATCGTCGGGGAGACCGGAACGGGCAAGGAAGTGATCGCCCGGGCGCTCGCAGAGCTGTCGCCGCGCGCCGATGCCCCCTTTGTCGCGCTCAACTGCGCGGCCCTGCCCGAGACCATGGTCGAGGCGGAACTCTTCGGCCATGAGGCGGGGGCCTTCACCGGTGCCGAGCGGGCGCGCGCCGGCCGCATCGAGCAGGCAGACGGTGGCGTGCTCTTCCTCGACGAGATTTCGGCGATGCCGATGGCCTTGCAGCCGAAGCTTCTGCGCGTGTTGCAGGAGCGCGAGGTCGACCGGATCGGCGGACGCGGGCCGACCCGCGTCGACATCCGCGTCATCAGCGCCGTCAATGTCGATCCGCGCGATGCGGTCGCCGAAAAGGCGCTGCGGCAGGACCTTCTCTACCGGCTCAACGCCATCGAGATCCGCATTCCGCCGCTGCGCGCGCGCGGTGGCGACGCGCGGCTGCTGTTCGACAGTTTCACCAATCGCTTCGCCGCGGAATACCGGGTCGAGCGGCCGCCGCTTTCCTCCGACGATGCCGCCTTCCTGTCGGCGTACGACTGGCCGGGAAACGTGCGCGAGCTGCGCAACGCCGCCGAGCGCTATTGCCTTGCCGCCGCCATGGGCCGGCCCGTGGTGCGCGACCTCGTGCTCGGCCCGAGGCCTGTTGAGGACCGCGCGTTGCGCGGCCGCCTGCGTGACCTCATGGAGGACCACGAACGGCACATCATCGCCGACGCGCTGCAGCGCCACGACGGGCGCATTGCGGCGGTGATGGAGGAGCTCGACGTGCCCCGGCGTACTCTCAACGAGAAAATGACCCGTCTCGGTCTGACCCGCTCGTGAGGCTTCCGAAGGGCTGAAGTCGGCAACATATTGCCGATAACTTCGGGTAATCGGCGATTTTTCGCCGGCCGCCGGGCGCGCCGTCCATTGCCGAGAGATGCGCCTGCCTTTGTTTTGCCATGAAAATGCAGGTGCGCGCGGGGGCGGGCTACAACCTCTTTGCTGCTGGCACGCCGATTGCGTTAACGGTTTCATTCGCTGTCCCGGGAGGGGGCGGCGAGACTGGCAAACAGATGGCCGCCCGGTCGCGGGCCCGGTTCCTGGCGTCTCCCTATGGGAAGGGAAGGCGTCGCCCGGGGAAGCGTCCTTCAGCAAGGGGCGTTGCGACCGGTGGCCGGACAGGGAGGATTTCTCATGACCTTGCGTCGCAAGATGCTCGTGCTCGGCACTGCCATGTGCCTCGGTGTCGGCTTCGCCGGCGAGGCCTTCGCGCTTGAGTGGAACGTGTCCCTCTGGGGCAAGCGCCGCGCCTTCACCGAAAACGTCGAGAAGCTCGCCGAACTGGTGTCGCAGAAGACCAATGGCGAATTCACGCTCAACCTCGCCTATGGCGAGGCGCTGTCGAAGGCCCGCGAGAACCTCGACGGCATTTCCTTCGGCGCGTTCGAGATGGCGCAGATCTGCGCCTCCTACCACGAAGACAAGAACCCGACCCTCACCGTGATCGAGCTGCCGTTCCTCGGCGTTCCCGACCTGAAGAGCCAGATCGAGGTCGAGCAGGCCGTCTACGCTCATCCGGCGGTGGCCAAGGACCTGGCGCGCTGGAATGCCAAGCTGCTGATGCCGACGCCGATGCCGCAGTACAATTTCGTCGGCAAGGGCGATGCACCGGCAAAGGTGAGCGATTTTGAGGGCATGCGCGTGCGTGCGCTCGGCGGCATCGGCAAGGCAATGGAGACCATCGGCGCCGTGCCGACCACGGTGACGGCTTCCGAGACCTATCAGGCGATGGATTCGGGCACGGTGCGTGCTGCTTCCTTCGCTCCGCACGCCCACCTCGCGTTCAAGACGGTCGAGGCCGGCAACTGGTGGACCACCAATCTCAATCCCGGCACCGTGAGCTGCCCGGTTGTGATCAACACGGACGCTTATGCGGCCCTGCCCGACAATTTCCGCGAGGCGCTGGATTCCTCCGTCGCAGAGGCGCTCGACCACTACCTTGCCACCTACGACAAGGTCTACGAGCGCTGGTATCCGACGCTCGAGAAGATGAACATCGAGCAGATCACCTATCCGGCCGACGAGATCGCTGCCTTCAAGGACAAGGCCGGAAAGCCGATCTGGGACACTTGGGTTTCGGAGATGGATGCCAAGGGCATCCCGGGCCAGGAGCTGCTCGAACTCGTCCAGTCCAAGCTCAACTGAGCCTGACGGATCCTCGCGTCCGGCCCGCGTGACGCGCGCGGCCGGACGCCTTTCCGTTCCCCTTGGGCTTCGGGCACAGCGCTTGTGTCGCCGGACCTTGCGGGAACCCGGATCCGCCATCCCGCCGGGTGCCTCCGGCAATCCTCACCGAGCCTGGAAACGTCGCCGTCTTCCGGTTGGAGTCCGCAATGTCATCGCCTTCCGCATCGCGCGGCCGGCCCACCAACTACATCCGTTTCGACGGATGGCTCAGTGGGTTGGAAAATGCGTTCAATATGATCGCCGCCGCCAGCATTCTCGTTCTGATGCTTCTTGCCGTCGTCCAGATCGTCGGCCGAAATCTCTTCAACTGGCCGGTTCCGGGCTTCATCGACATCACCGAGCAGGCGATGGCCGTCTTCGCCTTCATGGGCATCGCCTATTGCCAGCGTGTCGGCGGGCACATCCGCATGGAGTTGTTTCTCGGCAAGCTCTCCGGTCGGTCCATGTGGATCGCGGAGATGGTCGGTGTCTTCGCCATCTGGCTGGTCGTCGCCGCGCTCATCTACGGGTCCTGGTACCATTTTTACCGCTCCTGGGAACTCGGCGACAGCTCGATCGACATCGCACTGCCGACCTGGCCCTCGAAGCTTGTCATTCCCGTCGCGCTGTCGCTCCTGCTGCTGCGCCTGACGCTGCAGCTTTGGGGCTACTGGCGGCTGGTGCGCGATCCCTCCGCCGTGCCGATCGCGGTTCCCGTGATCGCCGACGTCGAGACCGCAGCAAAGCATGAGATCGAGGAAGCCTTCGGCGACGAGGCGGATGATGCCGCCACGCCGGAAAAGGCCGAAGGAGACCGTCGATGACCCCGTTTGAAATCGGCCTGATCATGACGGGCCTGCTGCTTGTGCTTGTCGTGCTCGGCATGCGCGTTGCCTTTGCCGCCGCCTTTGTCGGCACCGTTGGCCTGATCGCCATCTTCTCCATGCGTATGGGCTTCGAGCGCGGCGTCGTCACCGCCCTCAAGATGGCCGGCACCATTCCGCACTCGAAATCCGTGACCTATTCGCTGTCGGTGCTGCCGACCTTCATCCTGATCGGCTTTCTCGCCTTCTATGCCGGCTTCACCCGCCAACTGTTCGAGGCGGCCAAGCGCTGGCTCGGATGGCTGCCTGGCGGCATGGCCGTCGGCACCGTGTTCGCCACCGCCGGCTTTGCCGCGGTTTCGGGAGCCTCGGTCGCCACCGCCGCCGTCTTCGCCCGCGTCGCGATCCCGGAAATGCTTGCGGTCGGCTACTCCAAGCGGCTGGCCTCGGCGGTCGTCGCAGCCGGCGGAACGCTGGCCTCGCTGATCCCGCCCTCGGCGATCCTGGTGATCTACGCCATCCTGGTCGAACAGTCGGTGGCCAAGCTGCTGCTGGCCGGCTTCCTGCCGGGCGTCTTTTCCGCGCTGGTCTACATCGGCATCATCATCACGCTTGCCATGTGGCGTGGCGATGCGCCGGCGGTGCGTGGTTTCAGCTGGGGTGACCGGATCAAGTCACTGCCTGGAACCCTGCCGATCATCGCCGTCGTCTTGATCATCTTCTGCTCGCTCTACTTCGGCTTTGCCACACCGACGGAAGCCGGTGCGCTCGGCGCCTTTGTCGTGCTCATCTCTGCGTTCTTCAACGGCATGCGAACAAGGCAGCTCTGGCAGGCGCTGCACGAGACGGCCAAGCTCACGGTGATGATCTTCACCCTCATCTGGGGCGTGTTGGTCTATGTGCGGTTCCTGGGCTTTGCCGGCCTGCCCGAAGCCTTCGAGGAGTTCGTTGTCTCCCTGCATGTCTCGCCCTGGCTGACACTGGTTCTGATCCTGTGCGCCTACGCGGTGCTCGGCATGTTCATGGACGCCATCGGCATGCTGATCCTGACCCTGCCGGTGGTCTACCCGGCCGTCATGGCGCTCAACGGCGGCGAGATGGTCTCGGCCGCGGACTCCACCTTCGGCCTCTCCGGCGAGATGTGTGCCATCTGGTTCGGCATCCTGGTGGTGAAGATGGCGGAACTCTGCCTGATCACGCCGCCCATCGGGCTGAACTGCTTCGTTGTCGCGGGCGTGCGCGATGACATTCCGGTGCAGGAAGTCTTCCGCGGCTGCGTGCCCTTCTTCGTCGCCGACATCCTGACCATCGCCGGCCTCGTCGCCTTCCCGGCGATCGTGACCTTCCTGCCCTCGATCATGTGACGAGGGAAGCCCGGGAAAACAGCAGCGGGGCGCCTTGGCGCCCCGTTCGCGTTTCAGCCAGCGGCTGCAACGGCCCAAGCCTTTTCCGATCACAAGCCTGTTCGGATCAGAAGAGCGAGCCCTGTTCGGATGCTCCGGGTTTTCTGGAGGTTTTCGCAG
The DNA here is from genome assembly GCF_054880955.1 of Stappia sp. ICDLI1TA098. Classification (NCBI taxonomy): domain Bacteria; kingdom Pseudomonadati; phylum Pseudomonadota; class Alphaproteobacteria; order Hyphomicrobiales; family Stappiaceae; genus Stappia; species Stappia sp. ICDLI1TA098. Next base: position 336,463 of record NZ_JBTZBT010000002.1, on the reverse strand, counting down.
GCTCCCTGCGCGACGCCGCTGCCTTCGGACGCCTGGCGCCGGCAGCCGGCGGCAGCCCGTCCTCGCCAAGTGCCGCGACGCTGCGGCGCGTCTCGTCACCGAACTCGATGGACAGCACCGCACCGTCGGCGATGCCGGAGGCCGAGCGCAGCGGTTGCCCGTTGGCGTCGCGCACCAGCGCGTAGCCGCGCGACAGCACGTTGCGGTAGGAGAGGCTTTCCAGCAGCTTGGCAGTGGATCCGAGCCGGGCACGCTCGACCGCCAGCCGCTGGGCATGGGCGCGCACGGCCCGTGCCGACAATCCGTCGAGCCGTTCGCGGGCAATCGCCACCGCCCGTTTCAGCGTATGCGGCGACAGGCGGGCGGCGGCGGCCTGCTGGCGCGAACGCCGGTCGCGCAGGGACGCGCGCAGCGCCGGAGAGAGCCGCTCGCCATAGGTGTCGAGCCGCTGACGGGGAAGTGCCAGCAGATCGCGCGGCGACGGCAGGGCGGCCGCCGCCGCCCGCAGTTCGGTACGCCGGCCGGAGATCAGCCTCAGCAGCCCGGCAATCTGGCGACGGGCGAGGTCGTCGACAGAGGCGATCAGCTCGCCGCGCACGGGAACCGCGATTTCCGCCGCGCCTGTCGGCGTCGGCGCGCGCAGGTCTGCCGCATGATCGATCAGCGTCCAGTCGGTTTCATGGCCGACCGCCGAGATCAGCGGGATCGCGGAGGCCGCCGCCGCGCGCACCACGATCTCGTCGTTGAACCCCCAAAGGTCCTCCAGCGAACCGCCGCCGCGCGCCACGATGATGAGGTCGGGGCGCGGGATCGTGCCGCCCGAGGCAAGCCGGTTGAACCCCTCGATGCCGTTCGCCACCTCGCGCGCGGAGGTCTCGCCCTGGACGCGCACCGGCCAGACGAGCACATGCAGCGGGAAACGGTCGGAAAGCCGATGCAGGATGTCGCGGATGACGGCGCCCGTCGGCGAGGTGACGACGCCGATCACCCGCGGCAGATAAGGCAGGCGGCGCTTGCGGTCCTCGGAAAACAGCCCTTCGGCGGCGAGCTTCTTGCGCCGTTCCTCGAGCAGCGCCATCAGCGCGCCGACGCCGGCTGGCTCGATCGAGTCGATCACCATCTGGTATTTCGACTGCCCCGGGAAGGTTGTGATCTTGCCGGTGGCGATCACCTCCAGCCCCTGTTCGGGCTGGATCTTCAGCCGCGCCGCCTGACCGCGCCAGATGACGCCGGCCAGCACCGACTGGGCATCCTTCAGGTCTAGGTAGATATGTCCCGACGCGGGACGGGAGATGCGGCCAAGCTCGCCGCGCACGCGCACATAGCCGAACGTGTCCTCCATGGTGCGCTTGATCGCGCCGGAGATGTCCGAGACGGTATATTCGGCGACATTGTTGCTCTCGGCCAAGGCGAACTGCCTCTCCCTGCATGGTTCGAAACGGATGCCGAGGGGAGCCCAGCCGCCTCTTCCAGTCAAGGGGGCTGCCGGCCTTGTCGACAGGCGACGGCTTGCGGGGCAGGGCGCATGGCGCTAAGCCGCTTGGCAAGAGATGACTGTCCCAGTGAGGTATCATGCCGCGCTACGAGTTCCGCATGCAGCGCCTTTTCCTAGAGGCGGACCTGTGCGCCGAAACGCCGGTCGCCACCGACAGGGCGCAGGCCAACTATCTTCTCAACGTGCTTCGCCTGAAGGACGGGGAGCAGGTGCTGGTCTTCAACGGGCGTGACGGCGAATGGATCGCGCGGATCGCCGTTGCCGGGCGCAAGCAGGCGAGCCTTGTTCCGCTGGAACAGACACGCGCGCAGACACCGCCGCCCGATCTTCACTACCTCTTCGCGCCGCTCAAGCACGCCCGGCTTGACTATATGGTCCAGAAGGCGGTCGAGATGGGCGCGGGAACCCTCGTGCCGGTGCTCACGCAGCACACCCAGTCGACGCGGGTGAACCTGGAGCGCATGCGCGCCAATATCATCGAGGCTTGCGAGCAATGCGGGGTCATTTCCGTTCCCTCTATCCGTGAGCCCGTTGCGCTGACGAGGCTTCTCGCCGGCTGGAGCGCGGACGAGGAGAGCCGCCGGCTGCTGTTTTGCGACGAGGGCGAGGCGAGCCAGAACCCGCTTGCCGCGCTTGAGCGCCTGGAGCGCGGGCCGCTTGCCGTGCTGATCGGGCCGGAGGGCGGTTTTTCGGAAGCGGAGCGGACGGAACTGCGATCTTTCGATTTCGTCACGCCGGTGCCGCTGGGGCCGCGAGTGCTCAGGGCGGACACGGCCGCGGTGGCCGCGCTCGCGGTGGTCCAGGCGCGGCTCGGCGACTGGCGATGAGCTCGCCGCCGGCGTTGGGAACGTTCGCGCGCGATCACGGAAAATCTCATTTGTTTTGGCGGGGGGGGCTGAGTAAGGTGCCCGCCGACCACGCGAAGGAACCAATCTGAATGGCCCGCGACACCCTAGATTCGACCCCGATCACCGGGGTTGCCGAACTGGCCGCGACGCTCGAGGCCGGATGCAAGCCGGAAAGCGATTTCCGGATCGGCACCGAGCACGAGAAGTTCGGCTTCAACCTCTCCGACAATTCGCCGATTCCCTACGAGGGACCGCGCGGTATCGAGGCCGTGCTGACCGGCATGGAAAAGCTCCTCGGCTGGGAACGTATCGAGGATAACGGCCTCATCATCGGCCTTGCCGATCCAATTGGCGGCGGTGCGATCTCCATCGAGCCCGGCGGCCAGTTCGAGCTGTCGGGCGCGCCGCTCGACAATCTCCACCAGACCTGCCGCGAGACCAATTGCCATCTCGCCCAGGTGCGCGAGGTGGCCGAGCCGCTGGGTATCGGCTTCCTCGGGCTCGGCATGACGCCGACCTGGCGCCGGGAAGACGTGCCGGTAATGCCGAAGTCGCGCTACCAGATCATGGCGCGCTACATGCCCAAGGTCGGTTCGCTCGGCCTCGACATGATGTTCCGCACCTCGACCATCCAGGTGAACCTCGACTTCTCGTCGGAAGCGGACATGCGCCGGAAGATGCAGGTCGGCATCGCCCTGCAGCCGGTGGCGACCGCGATCTTCGCCAATTCGCCCTTCACCGACGGCAAGCCGAACGGCTTCCGCTCTTTCCGCGCCGAGGTGTGGAAGGACACGGACAACAACCGGTCCGGCAATCTGCCCATTGCCTTCGACCCGGCCTTCGGCTTCGAGAGCTATGTCGAGTGGGCGCTCGACGTGCCGATGTATTTCGTCAAGCGCGGCACGACCTACTACGATGTCACCGGCACCACCTTCCGCGCTTTCATGAACGGCGCGCTGAAGGACACCGTGCCCGATGGCCTGCCGAACATCGGCGACTGGAACAACCACCTTTCGACCCTTTTCCCGGATGTCCGGCTGAAGAAGTATCTCGAGATGCGTGGGGCGGATGGCGGCCCGTGGCGGCGCATCTGCGCGCTTCCCGCGCTGTGGGTCGGCCTTCTCTATGACGACGGCATTCTGGATCAGGCGGCCGATATGGTGGCCGACTGGACCCAGGAAGAGCGCGATGGGCTTCGCAACGACGTGCCGCGCGGCGGCCTGGAGACGCGCTTCCGCAACCGCACCGTGCTCGAGCTGGCGAAGGACATGGTGGCGTTGTCGCGCGAGGGACTGAAGCGGCGCGCCCGGATGAGCGACGGGGGACAGGACGAGCGCGTCCATCTCGCCGCCGTCGAGGAAACGCTGGCAAGCGGCATGACGCCGGCCGACGTCCTGCTGCAGCGCTACCAGGGCTCCTGGGACGGGGATCTTGCCCGTATCTACAAGGACTACGCCTACTAGACAGGGACCCGGCCGGATCAGGCAGGTGCATGGCGCGGGCGCGGAGGCAACTCCGCGCCCGTTTGCCTTTTGTCGACGGCGCGTCCGCAGAACGTCGTTTGACCGCGGCGGCGCAAAAGTCGATGATGCGATGTCCCGATCCGGAAAGTGCGCGCCATGTCAGACAGTTTCCCCAGTTTCGGAGCTTTCGATCCCGCCTCCGTCAACGAGGCGATGAAGAGCCGGTTCGGCTGGAGCGAGGCCGAGATCCGAAAGGCCGCGGAGGCGTTGATGCCGGCCGCGCTTGCCGGCATCCGCCATTTCGGCTCGACGCCGTCTGGCTTCGAGGCGCTGATGGCGCTGATGCCGGGACCGGGGCGCGTCTCGGCGCTGCCGCCCGGTGGCTTTGTCGGCGAGCCGCTCGCCTTCATCTTCGGCCCCGAGGACATGCGCCGGCGCGTCGCGGAATATGTCGCCGAGCAGACGGGGCTCGAGATACCCGGCATCGAGACGATGATGCCGGTCGCCGCGACACTGGCGCTCGGGCAGGTGGCCCGCCGCTTCACCGTCGGCCCGGCGCGCGACCTTCTGGATGCCTTTCTCTCCGGCTATGCGCGCGGCCGGCCTAAGCCCGTGCCCAATCCCATGCGGATGATCGCGCCCTATGCCGATGCGATGCGCTCCTTCTGGGACGGCTACATGGGCCTCTTCTCCGCACCGGACGGCGCCGGCGACGCCGCTGATGTGCGGCCGCAAGAGGACAATCCGGCCGAGGACGCGGGCACGCTTGGCACGGTGGCCGGCGGCAGCGAGACGCCGGTGGAAGGCGATGCCGGTTCAAGTCTGGTGGAGAGCTGGCTTGCACTTGGCCGCGACATTCAGGACCATCAGGTTCGCCAGTTCGAGGGCCTGTTCGACCGCGCCGACGGTCCCTCCGGCACGCGCTGACGCGAAGGCTCGTTCCCGACTTCCCCCCTCGCGCCTCCCTGCGCTTCGGCGCAGGTGCGACGATGCGGATCCCCACTCCGGCGCTAGAACGAAAAAAAAGCCCGCCTCCGGGGAGGCGGGCCAGGTGTGTCGGCGAGGGGCCGACAGGGCAACTGCGCGGGAGCCACGCCGTGGCGGACGTGGAGCTGCCTCCCGCGCGTATGCGGGGAAAATCAGGGGCGGCGAATGCGCCGGGCAGAGAGTGCGGATGCCTTGCGCTCGTTGCGCAGCAGGGCAAGTTGGATGCTGGGATCGCCCGCGTCGCTGGTCGCCAGGCTGGCTGCGACATCTCCACGCGTGATGCCGAGATCCGCGAGCATGTGATCCTCGAAGTGCATCAGCTCCGAGATCTGGATCCGGTTGCGCCGGCGCCGCCAGTAGGAGGAAAGCGCCTGGCCAAGCCCGGACAGGCCTCCCACGGCAAGTGCCGCGATGGAAAGACGGTTGGGGCGCGCGGATGATGAATGGATGAACGGGGCCATGACGGCACTCTCCTTTCCGGCCCTAGGGCCTCGATTTTCTGGCGGTCGGGCGGGATGCCGTTCCTTCGCCTTGCTTGAGTAAAACTAGCTGCCGGGCTTCCATTACACTAACGAATGTTTTTTATGGAAAATCATCGCGATTGGTGATGTATTGAAATTTACCCAGGGTTTGCAAGGCGGAGGCCGCTATGGCGCATGCGCTCGACATCGACCAGCTTCGGACATTTCTCGCAATCGCGGAGCTTGGCAGCTTTACCAAGGCGGCTGACGCGGTGAACAAGACCCAGTCGGCCGTCTCCATGCAGATGAAGCGTCTCGAGGACCGGCTTGATCGCCAGATCTTCGTCAAGGATGGTCGCCAGTCCCGCCTGTCGGAGGATGGACACCGCCTTCTCGAGTTCGCACGGCGCATGATCCGGCTGAACGACGAGACCGTCTCCGCCTTCGCCTGCGAGCAGAGCATCGGCAGCGTCCGCCTCGGACTTCCGGACGATTACGCCGAGCGCCTTCTGCCCCAGGTCCTGGCCGCCTTCGCCCGTCTCAACCCGGCAATCGAGATCATGGTCCAGTGTCAGGGCTCGATCATCACCGGGCAGATGATCGAGCGCGGCGAACTCGATATCGCCATCGTCACCTCCGGCGACTGCGTGCCGATGCAGGGCGAGGTGATCCGCCGTGAGCCGCTGCACTGGGTGGCTCCTGCCAACATGTGCATCCACTTCGAGGAGACGGTGCGTCTGGCGCTTGGCCCCACCACCTGCTCGTGGCGGCGACAGGCGATGGATCTTCTCGACCGCGTCAACCGCCCTTACACCGTGTCCTATTCCTCCTCCAGCGCCGCGGCCCTCATCGGTGCGGTGCAGGCCGGGCTTGCCGTAGCGGTTCTGCCGGAAAGCGCCGTGCGCTCCGGCATGCGCATTCTCGGCGAAAGCGATGGCTTTCCCTCGCTGCCCCCCTGCGACATCACGCTCCTGCGCGCCGCCGCCTCGACGGATCCGGTCCATGATGCGCTCTGCGCCCATATCCGCGCCGCCATCGGCAACGTGTCGCTGGAACTGATGGCCGCCGAATAGGTCTGTCTCAGACGGGAAGCCGCGTCCGCCCGCGCCGCAGCACGAGCAGATTGCCGGCCAGGACGAAACCGAGGCCGGCGAGTGCGTCCGGCCCCCAGGTGAACCCCTCCATTACCGTCGAGACGAGCAGCGCCGCGATCGGAAACATCACCGTGGCGTAGCCGGCGCGCGCCGATCCGATCCGCCCGAGCAGTGTGAGATAGCAGGCGAAGGCGATGACGGAGGCGATTATCGCGAGATAGACCAGCCCGCCGAGGTAGGAAGCCGTCAGAGGCACCGCGAAACTGTCGCCGCGCGCCAGCGAGACCATGCCCATGAGCGCCGCGCCGTAGACCATGCCCCAGGCGCTGGCCGAGACCACCGGAATGCCGGAACGCTGGTTGGACGCCGACACCATGTTGCCAAGGCAGAAGGAGAGCGTGCCGGCGATGCAGAAGCCGAGCCCGACCAGCGCGGAGGCGTCGAAGTCGCCGCCGCCCATGACCTGGGGGCGGAACAGCAGCGCCACGCCGACGAAGCCGAGCGCTGCGCCGACAAGCACCCGCCGGCTGATCGTCTGTCCGAAGATCAGGAAGCCGAGCACGATGTTGAAGATCGACGTCAGCGAGAAGATCACCGACAAAAGGCCCGAGGGCACGGTGCGCCCGCCATAGTAGAAAAGCATGAAGTTCGTCGAGAACAGGAGCGCGCCAAGCGCGGCGAAACGCAGGTGTGTTGTCACGGGAAACCGCAGCCGCGCCCCGCGCGCCAGCGCCCAGGCCATCGTCACGCCCGAGGCAAGGACGAATCTCCAGAACACGGAGACCTCCGGCGGCACCTCCCCGACCTGCAGCTTGATTGCGTACCAGGAGAACCCCCAGGCAAGCACGGTGAGCCCGTAGAGGCCAAGGTCGGCGGGTCCGAGCCCGGAGTCGTCGCGGGACGGAAGCGTGGCGGACAGCGATGTCATAGAAAGCCTTGCAAGGGGGAGATACTTGCATTCACGATACGATATCGGTTCGGGACAAACCAATCAGAATGTTTGACGTGTTTTTCGTTCGTCGCTGATGGTTCCAGCGCTTGCGTGCCAGGCGGGGCGATATCCCGCCGCAAGAACTGCAACGATTGCCGGTGGTGTCAGCACCTCGACTTCGCCGGTCGAAGCGGCGCCCGCCACGTCTCGGTAACCGGAGAAATCCCATTGCAGAAGGCGGTCCGCCCGCTTGACGAGGATGTTGCCGGCCTGGCGGAAGAAGGCACCTTCCGGGAGACGTTGGAGCGGCGCGGCGAAGGTCCGCTTCTCCCGTCCGTTGCGCCTTTCCGCATCAAGCCGGCGGTCCATGTCAGGTGCGCTCGGCGTCTCTTGCGAGAGGCCCGCCGCCACCCAGAAGGCCTGGAAGGCGTGGGCGTCCGCGCGCCGGCATTCGAAGCAGGGCCGGTGGCCGGCCGCCAGTGCGGTCGCCTCGTCGAGAAAGAAGAATTCCGTGTAGCTTCGGCCCATCACTTGCCGTTGCCGGTCTCGGAAGCTGAGCCGGCAGCAGATCCAGGCACGGGAGCGCCAGCGCGCGCCGCCGAGCTCGCGTGTGCGCGGATCGTGCAGCCGGCCGCCGCGATTGCCCATGAAGGTTCCGCGGGCCGAGGTTGCATGGATCGACCCGTCCGGCGCGATGCGGTTGCAAAGGGGCAAGCCGCTCAGCCAAGCCTCCAGGTGTCGCGGGTCTGGCCGCGGGCGCGCATCTCCTCCAGCCGGGCGTTTGAATAACGCTGGAAGCCCTCCTCCTTATAGCTGCCGGAGCGGACCCATTCGAAGAAATGATAGAAGTAGAAAGGCGGCAGGTAGCCCTGGATGCGGGCGATCTCCGCCTCGTGCCCTGTCTTGCCGGCCACGGCGGCTGGATCATTGGGGAAGAAGAGGATGGTGGGCGTGAAATTGACCAGCCATCGCCGGCCGAGAGCCCGTTCCTCCAGCGCCTCGCCGTCGAAGTCCGTCGCCTCGCGCGCGCCGAAGAGGTCCAGCTGCACGATGCTGAAATTCTCTTTCAGATAGGGCACATAGTCGTCGCGGGTCAGGTTGACCTCATGCGTCTGGCGGCAGAAGGGGCAGCCCGCCTGCTCGAACATGACGACGAAATGCTTGCCCATGGCATGGGCTTCGCTGAGGTCGTCGCCCATGTCGAGGAAGCTGTCGACGAACCAGTCCTGCTTGTAGAGACCGTCATCGCCAAGCGTTGCGGCCCGCGCCGGGCCGGCCAGGCCCGGAGCAAGGGCCGCAGCCGCGCCGAGTGCCATGGTTCCTTGCGTGAAACGTCTGCGGGTGATCATTCCGTCCTCCCAGGGCAGGGCCCTTAAACACATTCCCTAGCGCGAATGTATCATTCCCTTTCCGGGCGCGCACGTCTTGACTGCGCCTCGCGTGCGCGGGGCGGGCAAACGCAAAACGCGCGCCGGACGGATCGTCCGGCGCGCGTTTGCAAGGAAGCGGGGAAGTGCGGGATGCTGTTCAGGCGAACAGGGCGTCGATGTCGTCCTGGCTGGCGACACCCTCGTCGATGTCGAGCGCCGGGCCGTTGAGCAGCGCCGCGTCGCCCTCGCGCGAGGGACGGCTTTCCGGTTCGATCGACTGGAAGCTCTCGATGCCGCCCCAGATGTCCATCATCTTGATGATGCGCTCCTCGATGAAGCGCAGGGTGCCGACGACCTTGGTGATGCGCTGACCGGTGAGATCCTGGAAGTTGCAGGCCTCGAAGATCTGCACGACCTTTTCCTGGATGTCGTTGGCAAGCTCCGCGTCCTGACCCTTGAGCCGGGCGCTCAGCGTGTTCGCGGTCTCGTCAATGTACTCCGCCGAGGACAGGATCGTCTCCGTCGCGCCTTCTGTGCCCATGACCACCGCATCCAGCTCGTTGGTGACGCGGGTCATGTCGTGGCTTTCAGCACTGGTCGTGCTGTGCAGTGTCGCGATCTCGTGCTTCGTCTTGGCGATGGCCTCGTAGATCGAATCAAGCTCGCCCTTGAGCTTGGATGCCTCGCCAAGCTCCTTGCGGAAGTTGGAGAGCATCTGCTCGCTGATGTCCTCGACCGGGCGGATCAGGGATTTGATCGACGCGATCTCGGCCATCAATTCGTCATGCTGGGCTGACGACACGCTGGATTCGGTCGGAGCCGCGACCTGCGATTTTTGCAAGAGACTCTCGGCTCGAAAGGCCCGTCTTGTCGCCGTCATGTTCGTATTCGTCTCCGGGTCGATGGCCGTGCCGGTGCGTGTTGGTAATCCCTATATAGCTGGCGAGTTTTAAGGAATTCTTCCCCGACGGCGGGAAGATTTGCCGTATTGTCGATTTGGCTTCCCTCGGCAAGGCTCGGTTCTGTATGCTCGCCAGGCCGTAGTGCCCGCCGAGGCGAGCCCGGGGCGGCCGGGGAGACGGCGGCCGAAGACATCACGAGCGCCGGGACATCGAGCGAAGTGCGTCGAGCGAAATATCTCTTGTCCATGGCGGTCGTTGCCGCCCTTTTGGTGTCGGGTCCGCTTGCGTCGCGGGTGGGCGCGGAGCCCTATACCTTTTCCACCGAGGAATTGATCGACGGCTTCATGAAGACGGTGTTCGGCCTCGAGTACCGCTCGTGGAGCTGGCAACCCTATCTCGTGAAGAAGTACCCCGGTCCGGTGCGTTTCTACGTGCACAACCTCGCGCGCAAGAATCGCAAGCCGATGGTTTATCGGTTCATCGAGAACATGGGCAAAAGCATAAAGGGGCTGTCGGCGCAGGTCGTGCCGACGCCTGACGATGCCAACTTCCACGTCTATGTCGTCGACCGCGACCAATATGCCGGCGTCGTGCGCAAGACGATCTACAAGGATCCGCGCGCGAACGCGCCGGGGCGCTGTCTGGTTCGCGTCGTTTCCGACCGCAGCGGCATTTCGCAGTCGGCGGCGGTGATCGTTTCCGACGAGGGCGACTTCCTGTTTCGCCGATGTATGGTCGAGGAGCTTCTGCAGGGCCTGGGTCCGATGAACGACGACGCCTCATTGTCCCATTCGGTCTTCAACGACCGCTCCCGTCACAGCCGCTTCACGTCTTTCGACCGGCTGATCCTCAACATGCTCTATCATCCGCGCATCAAGCCCGGCATGCGGCCGGAAGAGGTCAAGCCGATGCTGCCGTCGATCGTGCGCGAGGTGCGTCCGCTGGTGAACTGAGCCGGCGGCGTTTACGGAACCTTCACCACGTCCCGCAACCGGCTGCTAACCAAGCGGACGGAAAGTCGCGCGCGTCGCGAAAGGGTTTACGGTTTGCAACCTTCGTCCGACCTAACGTCGGGGGTGCGGCCATCTTCCGTTCACCATGGGCGGAAAGGCGCGTTCCTGTTCGGCGAAAGGTTGCGAGTACGTCGATGCGAAAGACCCGATTGTTCATGATGGCGCTCACGCTTGGCCTGTTGCCGGCGCTGGGCCCTGCAGAGGCCGGCAGTCGCGGCGTTGGCGCCCCGCCGCTCCTGCTCTCCCCCGATCTCACCGAGCCCTGGGTGCTCCAGTTGCGCCCGCGCAATCAGGCGATGCGGCCGGCGGTCGCCGCAAGGCCGCTGCCCCAGCAGGCGCGCCCGCTGCCGGGGCGCGCGCGCACGGCGGTCTACGGATCGCCGCGCATTGCCCGTCCGGGCAAGCCGGCGCGCGCGGTGGCGCGTCAGGTCGATCCGCGATTCCTGCCCACCACCGTTGCCTATGATGGGCGCGAGAAGCCCGGCACGATCGTGATCGACACCGACAACCGTTACCTCTACCTGGTCGAGAAGGGTGGCTTCGCCCGCCGCTACGGCGTCGGCGTCGGGCGTCCCGGCTTCGAATGGGCCGGCACCCACAAGGTGACGCGCAAGGCCGAATGGCCGGACTGGCGTCCTCCGGTGGAGATGCGCAAGCGTCAGCCGGGCCTGCCTTCCCATATGCCCGGTGGGCCGAAGAACCCGCTTGGCGCGCGCGCCCTCTATCTCGGCTCGACCCTTTATCGCATCCACGGGTCGAACGAGCCCTGGACCATCGGACGGGCCGTATCCTCAGGCTGCATCCGCATGCGCAACGAGGATGTGATCGATCTCTACAGCCGCGTTCCGGTGGGGGCGACCGTCAGGGTCATCTGAGCCCGTCGCCTCCGCGCGCCTGTTGAGGCATCGCCATGCAAAAGGCCCGCCGTGGTAAAACCGCGGCGGGCCTTTTGTGCGTGTCGGGCAGGAGCCTTGCAGCTATTCGGCAGCCTCCAGCGGCCATTCGCCGGCGCGGGCGGCAAGCCCGCTCTCCTCAAGCGCCTCCGGCGTTGCGCCGCCATAGACCCAGTTGAGCAGTTCCGCCGTGTGAACCACCGGCAGGCCGGTGCCGCCGCCGATCTGTGTCATGCAACCGATGTTGCCGGCCGCCACCAGATCGGGGGCGAGCTTCTCGATGTTGGCAACCTTGCGGTCGCGCAGACGCCGGGCCAGGTCGGGCTGGAGAATGTTGTAGGTGCCGGCCGAGCCGCAGCACAGGTGGCCCTCCGGAACGTCGCGCACCGCGAACCCGGCGGCGGAGAGCAAGGTCTTCGGCAGGGCGGTGATCTTTTGTCCATGCTGCATCGAGCAGGCGGAGTGATAGGCGACGGTCAGGCCGGGACGGAAGGCGGGTGCGCCAAGGTCGATCTTCGCCAGATACTCGGTCACGTCCAGGGCAAGAGCTGAAACGCGTGCGGCCTTGTCCGCGTAGGCCGGATCCCCGCGCAGCATGAAGCCGTAGTCCTTGATCGTGGTGCCGCAGCCCGACGCTGTGATCAAGATCGCATCCAGTCCCGCGCCATCGATCTCGCGCATCCAGGCGTCGACGTTGCGCCGTGCGTCTGCAAGCGCCTTCTCCTCCTTGCCCATATGGTGGACAAGCGCGCCGCAGCAGCCCTCGCCCCTGGGCAGCACCACCTCGACGCCGGCGCGGTTGAGCAGCGCGATTGTCGCCTCGTTGATGCTGGGCTGGAGCACCGGCTGGGCGCAGCCGGTCAACAGCGCGACGCGGCCCTGGCGCTTGGCCGCCTGCGACGCGAAGCTGCCTGGCCCGGAGATCCGCGAGCGCACCGGCGCCCGCGACGGCGCGAGCTCAAGCATCGCGCCGAGCGGCTTCAGAGGACCGCCGAGGGCTTTGAGAACCGGCGCGAGCGGGCGGGCAAAGAAGGCGGCGACCAGCGACAGGCGGAAACGGCCCGGGTGAGGCAGCACGGCGGCCAGCAGCGCGCGGGTGAAGCGGTCCGCCAGTGGCCGCTTGTAGGTCTTGTCGATATGTGCGCGGGCATGGTCGACAAGGTGCATGTAGTGAACGCCCGAGGGGCAGGTCGTCATGCAGGACAGGCAGGACAGGCAGCGATCGATATGCTTGACCGTGCGCGCGTCCGCAGGCCGGTCGTTCTCCAGCATGTCCTTGATCAGATAGATCCGCCCGCGCGGGCTGTCGAGCTCGTCGCCGAGAAGCGCGAAGGTCGGGCAGGTGGCGGTGCAGAAACCGCAGTGCACGCATTTGCGCAGGATCTTTTCGGATTCCGCCACATGCGGATCGGCGAGCTGGTGGATCGAGAAAGTCGTCTGCATGGTCAGCTTCCCATCCGGCCCGGATTGAGGATCATGTGCGGATCGAACTGGGTCTTCACCCGCGCGGCGAGTGCGGCGAGCGCCGGTTCCTGTGGCTGGAACACATGGAGCGCGGCGCGCAGGGGCGCGGGCGCGCGCACCAGCGTCGCATGGCCGCCGCCGCAGGCCGCGACAGCCGCGCGGACCTCGTTCTCTTTTGCATCGGCGCCAGGAACCGTGAGCCAGACCAGACCGCCGGACCAGTCGTAGAACGCCGTCGTGCCGGCGACACTCTCGGCGATACGCGCGGCCGCCTCGGCACCTGCCGTCGGTGCGACCGAGAGGCGCCAGACCAGATCGTCCGTTCCCGCGAAGGGTTCGGCATCGCGCACCGAGCGCCACAATGCCCGCGACGCGTCCGCCTCGATCCGCGCGATGGGTGCGCGTGCGCCCAGAAGCCGGTTCAGAAGCTCGAAGCGATAGTCGACCGAGGGACCGAAGCCCTCAAGGCGCAACAGCGTCGCGGCGCCGGAAACAACATCATGTCCCCGCGCGCGCAGCCCGGCGCTTGCCGCCTCCGGCAGATGCGCGGCCGCCGAGACCTCCGCCGAGGATCCCATCGCATCGGTCATCGCCGCGATGGCCTGCGTGTCGGACAGGCCGGCGAGATGGAACGTCGCCTCGGTCTCGCAGCGCGGATGCACCTTCAGCGTGATGCGGGTCGCGACCGCGAGCGTGCCCCAGGAGCCAGTGAGCGCGCGCGGCAGGTCGTAGCCCGTCACGTTCTTCACCACCTGTCCGCCGGACTTGAAGATCTCGCCACGGCCGGAGACCGCGTCCATGCCGAGAATATGGTCGCGCGCGGCCCCGAACTTCAGCCGCTTCGAGCCGGCGAGATTGGCGCCGATGACGCCGCCAAGCGTGCCCTGTCCGGCGGGCTGGCCAAGCAGTGGGCCGTAGTCGAGCGGATCGAAGGAGAGTTCCTGGTTCTCGCTGGCGAGCGCTGCCTCGATCTCCGCGATCGGCGTGCCGGCGCGCGCGGTGAGGATCAGCTCGGCCGGCTCGTAGAGCTCGATGCCGGAAAGGTCGGAGAGGTCGAGCACATGGCCCGCCTGCACGGGCTTGCCGAGCGCCCGCTTGGAGCCGCTGCCGATGATCTCGACGGGCTCGTGCTCGGCCATCGCCCATTGGACGGCGTCGCGGGTTTCCTCGGCCGTGCGCGGCTTGAACGTGTCGGACATGGTCGTCGTGTCGTCCTGGCTTCTTGCGGGGGCGCTCAAAAGCGCGGAATGTCGGGGAAGGGGAGCTGTCCCTTGTGGACATGCATCCGGCCGAGTTCGGCGCAGCGGTGCAGCACCGGAAACACCTTGCCCGGGTTGAGGAGCTGTTTCGGGTCGAAGGCGCATTTCACCCGTTGCTGCTGCTTCAGGTCGTCTTCGGTGAACATCTCCGGCATCAGGTCGCGCTTCTCAATGCCGACCCCGTGTTCGCCCGTCAGAACGCCGCCGAATTCCACGCAGAGCCGCAGGATATCGGCGCCGAAGGCTTCGGCCGCCTCCAGTTCGCCCGGTTTGTTGGCATCGTAGAGAATGAGCGGATGCAGGTTGCCGTCGCCGGCGTGGAAGACATTGGCGCAGCGCAGGCCGTGCTTCTCGCCGAGCGCCCGCATACGGGTCAGCACCTGCGGCAGCGCCTTGCGCGGGATGGTGCCGTCCATGCACAGGTAGTCCGGAGAAATCCGCCCGACCGCGGGGAAGGCGGCCTTGCGCCCGGCCCAGAAGTTCAGCCGTTCCTCCTCGCTCGTCGAGACGCGCACCGAGGTTGCCTTGTTGGCGGCCGCGATCGCCTCGACGCGGGCGAGCAGATGGTCGACCTCGGCTTCCGGTCCGTCGAGTTCGACGATGAGCAGCGCCCCGGCCTCGCGCGGATAGCCCGCATGGACGAAGTCCTCGGCCGCGTTGATCGCGAGTTCGTCCATCATCTCCATGCCGCCGGGAATGATGCCGGCGCCGATGATTTCCGCGACGCAGCGCCCGCCATCCTCGCTGCTGGGAAAGCCGATCAGCGCGGCGCGCGCCGTCTCGGGCTTTTGCAGGATTCGCACGGTCACCTCGGTGACGACGCCGAGCAAGCCCTCGGATCCGGTCATCAGTGCCAGCAGGTCGTAGCCCTCGCTGTCGAGATGCTTGCCGCCGAGCCGGATCACCTCGCCGGTGACCAGAACCATCTCCAGGCCCAGCACATTGTTGGTGGTCAGCCCGTATTTCAGGCTGTGCACGCCGCCGGAGTTCTCGGCGATGTTGCCGCCGATGGAACAGGCGATCTGCGAGGAGGGATCGGGGGCGTAGTAGAAGCCGAGATGCTCGACCGCGCGGGTGATGCCGAGATTGGTGACGCCGGGCTGGACCACCGCCGCCCGGTTGGCCGCGTCGATGTCGAGGACCCGGTTGAACTTCATCATCGACAGCAACACGCCGTCGCCGACGGGAAGAGCTCCGCCGGAGAGCGACGTTCCGGCGCCGCGCGGCACCACCTTGACCGCATTCTCGTGGCAGTAGCGCAGCACGGCGGCGACCTGCGCAACGGTCTCCGGCAGCACCACGACCAGCGGCAATTGCCGGTAGGCGGTGAGCGCGTCCGTTTCATAGGGGCGCATTTCAACATCCGCGTCGATGACGCCCTCGCCGGGCACCAGCGCCTTCAGCGCCTTGACGATCTCGGCGCGTCGCTCGAGCACGCCCGCGTCGGGCTTCGGCATGGCGATGCCGCTCATGGCTGGCTCCTCCCGTGGTTTTCTTCGGCACGCTCCGCCGTGCGCCGTCCTTCGGCGCGCAGGCCGATGCGCGGATTCTGATTCTGCGAGTGTGACAGGACGCGAGACTGCGATAAACAGTCTAAAGTGGACAAGAATAAACTACGGTATGTTGAAAATGAGCAGCTTCCCCGACATGGAGATCTTCGCCCGGGTCGTCGGTGCCGGCAGCATGTCGGCGGCGGGGCGCGAGATGGGCTTGTCCCCGGCGGTCGTTTCCAAGCGTTTGCGACGGCTCGAGGACAGGCTGGGCACGCGCCTTCTCCAGCGTACGACCCGTCAGCTCACCCTGACCGAGGCGGGGCAGGGCTACTATGAGCGCGTGGTGGCCATTCTCGCGTCGGTGGAGGAGGCGGAGGCTTTCGTTTCGCGCCGCTCGGCGGTGGCCCGCGGCACCTTGCGGGTGAGCGCGCCGACCTCTTTCGGACGCATGCACATCGCCCCGCATCTGTCGAAGTTTCTCGCCGTCAATCCAGAGCTTGCCTGCAACCTCGATCTGTCCGATGCGCTGGTCGACATTGTCGGCGAGGGCTACGATCTGGCGATCCGCATTGCCGAGCTTGAGGATTCGAGCCTCGTCGCGCGCCGTCTGGCTCCGGTCCACCGGGTGCTCTGTGCCGCGCCCGCCTATCTCGAGAAGGCCGGGGCGCCGCTGTCCATCGCCGACCTCCAGGACAATCACGTCTGCGTCTCCACCACCCAGCAGGAAGTGTGGCGGCTCGCCGGGCCGCAGGGGATCGAGCTGGTCAGGACCGGCGGCCCGATCCGCACCAACTCCAGCGAGGTCGTGCGCGAGGCCCTGCTTTCGGGCGCGGGCGTTGCACTGCGCTCGACATGGGACATCGGTCCGGAGTTGCGCGCCGGCCAGCTTTCCATCGTGCTGCCGCAGTATCGCGCGTCGAAGAACGTCGGGCTTTTCGCTGTCTACCCCAGCCGCCGCTTTCTGCCGGCGAAGGTGCGCGTCTTCATCGACTTCCTGGCCACGCTCTACGGTCTCTCGCCGTATTGGGACGAGGGGCTGGACACCTGGCTGGAGGCCGGGGCCACGGTGGATGACCCCGCGGATTGAGCCTGTTCGCGATGACGAGGTTGCGACAAAGTGCCCTGTCGGGGTGACGTGCCGGCGGATCGTGCTAGTGTTCGCGGGTGTGAAGACAGCGGCGGCCAGTGGCTGCCCGCTTCCAGAAAGCATGTTTCGGGAGAGATGCGAATGAAACGCGTGATGATGCTCGCTGGTGCCGCCCTTGTGGCGCTCACCTCGGCTCAGGCATGGGCCGACGGCGACCCGGCCAAGGGCGAGAAGATTTTCAAGAAGTGTGCTGCCTGCCATGCGGTTGGCGAAGGCGCCAAGAACAAGGTCGGTCCGGAGCTGAATGGCGTTGTCGGCCGCCCGATCGCCTCGCTGGAGGACTACAAGTACTCCAAGGCGATGACTGCGTTCGGCGAAGGCGGCAAGGTCTGGGATTCCGAGGCCCTGCATGGCTACCTCGAGGCCCCGCGCAAGATTGTGAAGGGCACGAAGATGGCCTTCGCCGGTCTGCGCAAGGAAGACGATCGCGACGATATCGTCGCCTATCTGTCGCAGTTCAATCTGGACGGCACCGCAAAGTGACAACCCGGCCGCGGGTCCTCGCGGCTCGCGGTCGTCGACAGGGGCCGGGCGTTTCGCCCGGCCTTTTTGCGTGCGGAGCCTTCAGCTCTCGCCGTGGCCGTCATCGTGATGCCGGCGGATGCGGCGCACGGTCAGGAAGACGATGGCGAGAGCCGCCGGAACGGCCAGGCCGGTCATCGTCTCGGCGGATGGCAGGAACACGCCGAGCGGCCCCTTCTTCGCGCCCTTTGCAAGATATCCGAACAGTCCCACCACATAGTAGCTGATCGCCGCCACCGACAGGCCTTCGACCGTCTGTTGCAGGCGCAGTTGCAGCCGCGCGCGGCGGTTCATCGCCTCGAGCTGGCCGCGCGCCTGCTCCTGCAATTCCACGTCGACGCGGGTTCGCAGCAAGGTCGCGGCGCGGGCGAGCTTGCGCGACAGGTTGGCCTGCCGCTCCTCGAGCGTCTCGCAGGTGCGCATCGCCGGCGCGAGCCGGCGGGAGAGGAACTGCGCCAGGGTGAAATGACCCTCGCGGGGGCTTTCGCCGATCGCCTCCAGCCGCTGGCGCACGATCTGGTAATAGGCTCGGCTCGCCCCGAACCGATAGGCGCTCGCCGCCGCGCCGGCCTCCAGGTCGGCGGCCAGACGGGTCAACTCGCTCAGCAGTCCGCGATTGGCATCCAGCCCCTCGCTCTGGCGCATCCGCTCGGTGAGCGCCAGCAGCTTGCGCTCGATGCCGGCGACACTGCCGGACTGACGGTGCGCCTCGGCAAGGCCGAGCATGGCGAAGCTGCGATAGGTTTCCAGCTCCAGCAGCCGCTGCACCAGCGCGCCCGCCTGAACCTCGCTCTGTCCGCGGGTGCCGACAAGGATCCGCGTCAGCCCGTCCCGGTCCTGACGGAAGTCGGTGGCGATGGTCGCCTCGCCATTGCCTGCTTCCGCGACAGAAAGGCTGGTCTGGTCGAAGCCGGAGAAGCGTGTTTCGTAGCCCTCGCTGCCGGCGGGCAGCACGTCGCAGCGCATGGCGACGAGCAGCGGCCCGGGAGCGCGGAAACTGGTGCCGAAGGGATGGCCTGCCGGGGGCACGTCGGGAGCCGAGACCGGGTCCATAGGCCCGTCCCAGGTGTAGGTCACGAACTCACCGTGGCGCTCGCGGCGCAGCACGGTGTCGCCGATTTCCACCATGTGATGACGCGAGGCGGGCTCGGGGCCGGCAAGTCCGGCGGCGCGGCAATGGCCGGAAAACCAGTCGCGGTCGGCCTCGGCGGCCGTATCGTCCACCTGAAAGCCGTAGCGCAGGAACACCCGAGGGGTCTTCAGCGGGTGAAAGGGGCGGGCGTGAACCTCGCCGAGCACCAGATCCCGTGCGGGATGCGGCGCAAAGGACGGCATGCCGCCGGCCGTCCTTGCGGTCCCACTCTGCGTGTTGCCTGTCATCGTGCCCCCTCCGTGCGTCGCGCTTCCCACGCCATGCGGCGTGGAAGGCGCGACGCCGCCGGCAGGGGTGCCTGCCCCGCCCGCGGTGTTGTCCTCATGCGCGAGAGCCCGTCCGCTCCGCCGCGCGATCCTAGTGCATCGCGTTCGACAACAGAACATCCGCAAGCCACGGCACGAGGGCCATGAAAGGGAATGCACGGCGCCAGCCCGATCAGGGGAAGCGTACGAAAGGCGTGCTGTCCTTGTGGATGCGCTGAATCGTCACGCCGGGAGCCTGCCTCGCCCTTCAGGTCGCAGAAGGCGAGGCGCGCGGGCTGTCGCGATCACCTTGCAGAGCTGGATGTCGAGTTCCCTCAGGTGATTGGCGAGACTGCGCGCAACATCGTCTTGCTGCATACGCCGTGCTCCTGCTACCGTTCCTCCTCGACGGTGTGTTCTACAATCGGGCTTCGTTCTATCGCCATCCTGGATTTTGCGAGAAAATCTTCGACCAGCAGCGCGCCGTTCACGCGGCGCTTTGCGGGCCGATGCCGATGCCGCGGGACACGCGGCGGCGGCGCATCGTCTCGGCGTTGCGTCTGGAGCAGCGCCTCGACACGACGTACGAAGACAGCAAGCGGCGGCGAACGTCGCGGCGATCGACGGAGGATGTAATCGGATCATGACCGAATCCGCGCCCCAGGGGGCATCCGCGCGGCCCGAGACAGGGCAGGGCGCACCAGGCCAGGACACACCGCCGCTTCGGGTCGGTCTGTTCGTCACCTGCCTCGTCGACCTCTTCCGCCCGAGCGTCGGCTTTGCCGCCGTCAAGCTGATGGAAGATGCCGGCTGCACGGTTGAGGTTCCCGTCGCCCAGACCTGCTGCGGCCAGCCGGCCTTCAACTCTGGCGACCGGGCCGATGCGCGTGCCATCGCCGAGCAGGTGATTCGCGCCTTCCAGGGATACGACTATGTCGTCGCCCCTTCCGGATCCTGCGCCGGCATGCTGAAGAAGCATTATGCCGAGCTCTTCGACGGCGATGCGGCCGCGACGGAGCGGGCGGAGGCGTTTTCCTCGCGCGTTTTCGAGCTTGTGAGCTTCCTTACCGATGTGCTGGGCCTGACGCAGGTCGACGCAGTGTTTTCCGGCAAGGCCACGTATCACGACAGTTGCTCGGGCCTGCGCGAGCTTGGCATCCAGGCGCAGCCGCGCAAGCTGCTTGCCTCCGTCGAGGGGCTGGAGCTGACCGAGATGCAGGATGCGGATGTTTGCTGCGGCTTTGGCGGCACCTTCTGCGTCAAGTATCCCGACATCTCCGACAAGATCGTCAGCGAGAAGACGCGCACCATCGCCGACAGCGGGGCGGAGTTGCTTCTGGCCGGCGATCTCGGCTGTCTCATGAACATGGCCGGCAAGCTCAAGCGCGAGGGCAAGGCCGTCCAGGTGCGCCATGTCGCCGAAGTTCTGGCGGGCATGACCGACCAGCCTGCGATCGGCGAGCGTCGGCGCTAGGCCGCGGACCGGATTTCACCGGGGAGGGAAACGATGCGGATCACGTCACCGCAGTTCAGGGAAAATGCCCGCGAGGCGCTGCACGACCAGTCGCTGCAGCGCGCGCTCGGCAACGTGCGCTCCGGCTTCATCGGCAAGCGCGCGAAGGCGGCGGCGGCACTGCCGGAGTTCGACGCGCTGCGCGACAACGCGCGCGACATCAAGAACCACGTTCTTGCTCATCTTGACCTCTATCTCGAGGCCTACGCGGAAAAGGTCGAGGCGGCCGGCGGCCACGTTCATTTCGCGCAAGACGCGGAGGAGGCCCGCCGCATCATTCTCGATCTGTGCAAGCAGAAGGGCGCGCGCACGGTCACCAAGGGCAAGTCGATGATCACCGAGGAGATCGGCCTCAACGCCTTTCTCGAAAGCCATTCGGTGACGCCGGTCGAGACCGATCTCGGCGAATACATCATCCAGCTGCGTGGCGAGCATCCGAGCCACATCATTGCCCCGGCGGTGCACGTCAACAAGGATCAGGTGGAGGCCGACTTCCGCCGTGTCCACACCCAGTTCGATCCGGGCCGCAACCTCGAGGAGGCGACCACGCTGCTGAGCGAGGCGCGCTCGGTCCTGCGCGAGAAGTATTTCCAGGCGGACATCGGCATCACCGGTGCCAATTTCCTCGTCGCCGAGACGGGCAGCTCCGTCATCGTCACCAACGAGGGCAATGGCGATCTCACCCAGATCCTGCCGAAGACCCATGTGGTCGTCGCCTCGATCGAGAAGATCGTGCCGACGCTCGAGGACCTCTCGCAGCTGCTGCGGGTGCTGGCGCGCTCCGCCACCGGCCAGGACATGTCGGTCTACACCACCGTCTCCACCGGCCCGCGCCGGGCGGAGGACCCGGACGGGCCGGAGGACTACCACGTCGTCCTGCTCGACAACGGTCGCTCGTCGATGCTCGGCACCGAGTTCGAGGAGATGCTGCGCTGCATCCGCTGCGGCGCCTGCATGAACCATTGCCCCGTCTATCACGCGGTCGGTGGCCATGCTTACGGCTGGGTCTATCCCGGCCCCATGGGCGCGGTGCTGACCCCCTCGCTGATCGGCGTCGACCAGTCGGGCCACCTGCCCAACGCCTCGACCTTCTGCGGGCGCTGCGAGAGCGTCTGCCCGATGCGTATCCCCTTGCCCAAGATGATGCGTCACTGGCGCGAGCGGGAGTTCTCGCGCAATCTCAATCCCGCGGCCGCCCGCTACGGTCTCGCGCTGTGGGCCTGGCTTGCACGCCGTCCGGCGCTGTACCAGCGCGCAACCCGGATCGCGGCCGGTCTTCTCGGCTGGTTCGGCAAGGGGAGCGGCCGCTTCGCCTCCCTGCCGCTTGCCGGCGGCTGGACCAGGCACCGTGACTTTCCCGCCCCGGAGGGCGAGACGTTCCAGGCGCGCTGGGCGCGCGAGCGGGGCGCGGCCCCGGCCGGAAAAAGGAGGGCCGCATGAGCGACGCCAAGGCATCCATCCTGGCGCGCATGCGCGCCTCCATGGGACAAAAAGGCGATGACCCGGCGCGGCGCGCCGCCGTTGCCGACCGTCTCCAGCGCGCGCCGCGCGGACTGATCCCCGCGCGAGGCAGGCTTGAGGGTGCGGCCCTCGTCGATCTCTTCTGCAACATGGCCGGCGCGGTCCAGGCGACGGTTGCGCGCGTCGCCGCTCCCGCCGACGTGCCGAAGGCGGTCAGCGATTATCTGAAGGACAAGAACCTGCCCGCCCGCATTCGCCACGGTGCCGATCCGTTCCTGGCGACCATGCCCTGGGCGGAACAGAAGCAGCTCGAGGTCGACGAGGGGCGGGCGGAAGGCTCAGATCTCGCGACCGTCTCGCATGCGCTGGGAGGCGTCGCGGAGACCGGAACGCTGATGCTGACCTCCGGCCGCGACAATCCGACCACGCTCAACTTCCTTCCCGAGCATCACATCGTGGTGCTTGCGGCCGAAGATGTCGCTGGCGACTACGAGAGCCTTTGGGACCGCGTTCGCGCCCGCTTCGGCAAGGGCGTCATGCCGCGCACGGTCAACATGATCACCGGCCCGTCGCGCTCGGCCGACATCGAGCAAACCCTGCTCCTGGGGGCCCACGGGCCGCGCGCTCTGCACATCATCGTGGTGGATAAGGCGACTTTCGGCACCGCGTGAGGCGGCCTGGAGGCCACATGTCGGAGCAGACGCGGCGCCAGCGCGCCGCGTCATCGCCTTGCACGGCCGACGATGGCTCTGTATCATGAACAAAAAGGGAACGACATCTTCCCCCTCCGCTCGACGCTGTCGGGGAGGGGCGGGAAAAGTCATGCGCGCAATGCGGCTTGGAGAAAAGGACGAAGGCGTGAGCGAGACGAATGGAACGGCGGGAGATCGCCAGGAGCAGCAGGTTCCAGCCGGTCTGATCCGGGGCGAGGACGGTCGTCTGCGCTGCTGGTGGCACGGCAACAAGCCGGACTATCTGAGCTATCACGATGAGGAGTGGGGCCGGCCGGTGACGGATGACTGCCGGTTGTTCGAAAAGATCTGCCTCGAGGGCTTTCAGTCCGGTCTCTCGTGGCTGACGATCCTGCGCAAACGCGAGAATTTCCGCGCCGCCTTCGCCGGTTTCGACCTGGCGCAGGTCGCGCAATTCGGCGATGCCGACATCGAGCGGCTGCTTGCCGATGCCGGCATCGTGCGCCATCGCGGCAAGATCGTCTCGACAATCAACAACGCGCAGCGGGCACTTGAACTGGTGGCGGAGAAGGGCTCGCTTGCCGCCTATTTCTGGTCGTTCGAGCCCGCGCCGGAAGACCGTCCCGAGCGCTGTGACCATGCCACCTTGTCGGTTCTCGGGCAGACGGAGACCTCCAGGGCAATCTCGAAGGATCTCAAGAAACGCGGCTGGAGCTTTGTCGGTCCGACGACGGTCTATGCCTTCATGCAGGCGATGGGCATGGTCAACGATCATCTCGAGGGGTGCTGCGTCCGCGAGGCCGTCGAGGAGGCGCGAAACGCGCTCTCCCGTCCATCGGTTTCCGCTGGTTGAAATCGCCGGGCTCCGGCAGATGATCTTGGTCATCCGTAGAAGATGCAGGGAAGGAGTTGCGTAAGGCTGGCGGAGTCGTCTACCGTCATCGTGTTTTCGGAAGTCGGTCCGTCATGTCTGTTGTCGCCAGCTTCCAGGTTCCGGAGAGAAACCGGGGCCCGGCGGCGCGACGGTCAGGCAGTGCGACAGACGGGCAGCGATGAGGACGCTGCCTGTGATGTCGCTGACTGGGACGACGCTGACCGGGACAACACTGATCGCGATGACACCGGCAGGGAGGACACCGGCCGGAAGCGGGAGAGCGCGAGGGGCCGGAAAGCCGGCGGTCTCGCGGCATGCAACGCGGAGAGCGCCCTGAAAGAAGGCGCGACACGCGCTCTGGGAGGAGAACATGAAGCTTATTCGTCTTGCGGTCGGCCTTGCCGCCGGCCTCGCCTTTTCCGTTTCCGCCGCCATGGCCGAGACGACCACGCTGCGCATCACGCTGCAGCTTCCACTGAAGAGCCATCTCGGTGAGAACGTCAGCGTTTTCAAGGAGAAGGTGGAGGAAATCTCGAAGGGCGAGATCGCCGTCGAGATCTATGATTCCGCCCAGCTCTACAAGGACAACGAGGTGCCCGAGGCCGTCGGCTCCGGTGCCATCGAGATGGGTGTCGCCTCGCTGACGCGCTATGTCGGCGACGTTCCTGCCGTCGATCTCTTCTACCTGCCCTTCCTGCTCAACAGCGAGGAACTGGTGCGCAAGGCCGTGGCACCCGACAGCCCCGTGCGCGGGCCGCTCGACGAGGCGATCCTCGAGACCGGAGGCCGTGTGCTCTGGTGGCAGGCCTATGGCGGCTCGGTGTTGCTGTCGAACGGCGAGCCGATCCGCACGCCCGCCGATCTCAAGGGCAAGAAGGTCCGTGTCTTCGGCAAGACGCTCGGCGAGTGGATCAAGGCGGCGGGCGGCGCGCCGACGCTGATCTCCGGCTCGGAGCAGTATATCGCCTATCAGCGCGGCACGGTCGACGTCGGCATGACCGGTGTTTCCGGCGTCAAGAGCCGGCGCCTGTGGGAGGTGATGGACACGATCACGGTCACCAACAACGCCGACATCGAGTTCATTGTCGTGGTCAACGACGACTTCTGGCAGGGGCTTCCCGAGCAGCACCGGGCCTGGATCACCGAGGCGGCGCGCTATGCCGAGAAGGACGTGCGCGACCGCATGTCCTCCATCGAGCAGGAAGCCTACAAGGCGGCCGAAGCAAACGGCATGAAGGTCTACGCGCTTTCCGACGCGGAGGTCGAGACCTGGCTTGCCGACGCCCAGCCGGTTTACGACCAGTACAAGGCCGATGCCGGCGCGCTCGGCGAGAAGGTGCTTGCCGCCGCCCGGGCCTTCCGGAACTGATCCCCTCCGCATCCCGCGCCGGCGGCGGTCTGCCGCCGGCGTATCCCCTCTCGATGATGGATCCGCCATGCTGCGTGCGATCGACCGGGTGTCCCTCTTTGTCGGGACGCTGGCCGGATGGGCCTATTTCGCCATTGCCCTGATGCTGGGCTACGAGGTGGTGATGCGCTACGTCTTCATCGCTCCGACGATCTGGGCGGAGGAACTGTCGCGGCTGTTTCTCGTCTGGGCGACCTTCGGCGGCGCGGCGCTGCTGGTGCATCGCCGCCAGCATATCTCGATCACGCTGGTGACCGACCTTTTGCCGCCTGAGGTGCGGCGCTGGCAGGAGGTCTTCGCGCTGCTCTTCATTGCCGCCCTTGCGCTGGTCGTCGTCAAGGACGGCGGCGGCATCGCGCTGAACTCCTTCGAACGAGGGCGCACGACAGGCTCGATGCTCGATCTCCCCGCCTGGTGGGGACAGGCATCGCTGCCGGCCTGCTTCCTGCTGCTTGCCGTGCAGGCGCTCCTCGAGGCCGCGCGCGTTGCTCTTGCTCCGCCGCGCCAGGACGGGGAGGGCGGCCTGCCTTCTCCCCGGCATCCGGGGCACTGACGGCCATGGTGACGCTGCTTATCCTCGTCGCGCTCTTCTCCCTGCTGCTCGCCGGCATCCCGGTCGCCTTCGCGCTTGCCGGGCTCGGGCTGGGGTTGCTGACCCTGGGCGGCTTCTCGCCGCTGATGGTGCCGCAGGGCCTGTTGTCCTCGGCAGACAATTTCGTGCTGATCTCGGTGCCGCTCTTCCTGCTGATGTCGAACGTGTTGCTGAAGGGCGGCGTCGGACGCGATCTCTTCGCCGCCGTCCAGGCCTGGGTCGGCCACTGGCCGGGCGGTCTGGCGATCGCCACGATCCTGTCGTGCGGCATCTTCGCGGCAATCTCCGGGTCCTCGGTCGCCACCGCGGCGACCATCGGCACGGTGGCGATTCCGGAAATGACGGCGCGGGGCTATCCCCGCCGTTTCGTCCTCGGGCTGCTTGCCGCCGGCGGCACGCTCGGCATCCTCATCCCGCCGTCGATCCCGATGATCGTCTATGGCGTGATCACCGAGGAATCGATCATCGCGCTGTTTCTCGCCGGCATCGGGCCGGGCCTGCTTCTCATGGGCCTCTTCATCCTGTGGTCGGTGGTCTATGCCAGCTTCGCCTCCGACTATCAGCCGAGCCCGCGGGCGAGCTGGCGCGAGCGCTGGCAAACGGCGCTGCGCGCCCTGCCGACGGCGCTGCTTGCGGCCTTCGTCATCTCCGGCATCTATCTTGGTGCCTTCACTCCGACCGAGGCGGCGGCGATCGGTTTCCTCGGGGCGCTGTTCGTTGTCGGGGTGGTGCTGCGGACCCTCGACTGGCCAAAGCTGCGCGATGCGGTGCTGGAGGCGATGACGACGACGGTCGCCATCCTGCTCATCGTTGCCGGCGCCAAGGTCTTCGGCAAGGCGATCACCCTCTACCGCATCCCTCAGGACATCTCGCTGTTCCTGTCCGAGCACATATCCACCGCCGGCCTGTTCGTTCTCGTGGTCGCGCTGGTGCTGCTCGTCATGGGGCTCTTCCTGGAGGCCCTGTCGATGATGCTGATCATGGTGCCGGTGCTCTCCGGCGCGCTGCTCGGGCTGGGGATTGACCCCGTGTGGTTCGGCGTTTTCTTCGTCATCATGGTGGAATGCGCGCTGATCACGCCGCCCGTCGGGCTCAATCTCTATGTGATCCAGGCGGTCGGGAAAGCGACCATGGGGGAGGTCTCGACCGGCGTCTGGCCCTTCCTTGTGATCATGCTGGCGAGCGTCGTCATCCTCTTCTTCTGGACCGATCTTGTCCTCTATATTCCCTTCAGGATGTGAACCCCGCGCGGGCGCGAATGTCGCCCGCGCGAACCCCGCCACGACGCAGCCCGCACGAGTGCCCCCATGACCACGCCCGCCGCGCGCCTTCGCGCCCATCTCGAGACGACGCCGTTCACGCCGATGCCCTGCTGCTTCGACGGCCTCTCCGCCCGGCTGATCGGAGAGGCCGGTTTCCCCGTCACTTTCATGTCCGGTTTCGCGGTCTCCGCGACCCGCATAGGCCAGCCAGACACCGGCCTGATCTCCTACGCGGAGATGGTCGACACCGCCCGCAATGTCGCCGCCGCGACCTCGGCGCTCGTCATCGGCGATGGCGATACGGGCTATGGCAATGCCCTCAACGTCAAGCGCACGGTGAAGGGCTATGCCCAGGCGGGGCTGGCCTGCGTGATGATCGAGGATCAGGTCGCGCCCAAGCGTTGCGGCCACACCAAGGGCAAGCTCGTCGTCGACCGCGCGGAGGCGGTAAACCGGGTCAAGGCGGCGGTCGACGCGCGCGAGGAAGGGCAGGATATCCTCATCCTGGCGCGCACCGACGCGCGCCACGGTCACGGGCTCGACGAGGCGCTGGAACGGGCGCGGCTGTTCCGGGAAGCGGGTGCCGACATTCTCTTCGTCGAGGCGCCGCAAAGCGTGGAGGAGATGGAGACGATCTGCCGGGAGGTGCCGGCCTGGCACATGGCAAACCTTGTCGAGGGCGGCGCGACGCCGCTTCTCTCCCATGCCGAACTGGCGCGCATCGGCTTCCGGCTCGCCGCCTATCCCCTGACGCTGCTTTCGGCGGTGACGCGGGCGATGCAGCAGGCGCTGGCGGTGATGAAGGACGGGCGCCATCCCGACGACCTGCTTCTCGACTTCGCCGACCTGCGCAAGGCGGTCGGCTTCGACGCCTATTACGAGGAAGAGGCGCGCTACACCGACCGCCGCGACTGACGCGGCATTTCCGCTTCAGGGCCTGCATTTCCTGCAATATCGCGCGTAATTTTCGAAAACATGTGTTGCGCGCAAGCCGGATTGTATCAGGAGCGCCATCGCCGCGACCGGATTGTGATCCAGCCGACCTCCCCTCGCGTAATGCGCCAGAGAGAGGCACGGCTGCGGACGTCACCACCCGATCCCGCCGCCTACCCCACGCCTCTCTCGTGCGGGAGGTTCAACACGGTAGCAGCCCGCAGCGGAGGTCGCTCTTCCCCCGAGAGCGACCTCCTTTTTCTTGCCAATGCCCTTTCGTCAGCCGAGATCCGGTGCCTGGCCGAGCCAGTCCGTCGCCGCCTCATAGGCCGACGCGATCTTCAGCAGGCCGATATCGTCGCGCGGCCGGCCGATGAGCTGAAGGCCGGCGGGAAGACCGCCGCCACCAAAGCCGGCGGGCAACGAGATTGCCGGCAGGCCGAGCAGGCTCGCGGGGACAACGCATTCCATCCAGCGGTGATAAGTGTCCATCGTCCGGCCGGCGATCTCCTTCGGCCAGGCAAGGGTCACGTCGAAGGGAAAGACCTGTGCGACGGGGGCCGCCAGGAAGTCGTGGCGCTCGAACAGGCGCATCGCCGCCCGGTACCAGGCGCTGCGGGTCTGGCTCGCCTCCTCGATGCGCGCGAGCGACAGTGCCCGGCCACGCTCCACCTCCCAGACCGCCTCCGGCTTCAGCGCATCGCGGGTGGCGGGCGCATCGAGGATCGGACCGAGCTTGCCGGCCACGCGCCAGCTCCTGAGGTCGGTCCAGGCCTGCCAGATGCGCTCGGCATCGAAGCCGAGCGATGCGTGCTCCACCTCGGCGCCGAGGCCGGAGAAAACCTCGAGCGCCCGCCGGTCGAGATCGAGCACCCCGTCTTCCATGGCGAGGTGGCCGCCGAAGTCGCCGAGCCAGCCGATCCTGACCCCCTTGAGGCTTGCCGCCGCCGGCTGGTCGACCAGCGCGGCAAACTCGGTGCCGTCGCCAGGCAGTGACTGGGGCGCTGAGGGATCATGACCGGCCTGCAGCGACAGCAGCAGGGCGAGATCGCCGACCGAGCGCGCCATCGGCCCGTCCGTCGCCATGCTGTCCATGAAGAGTTCCGGGGCGGGGCCGGATGGCACGCGCCCGTAGCTCGGCCGCAGACCAAGGACATTGCAGAACCCTGCCGGATTGCGCAGCGAGCCCATCATGTCCGAGCCGTCGGCAAGCGGCAGCAGCCGGGCGGCGAGCGCGGCCGCCGCGCCGCCGCTCGACCCGCCGGCCGAGCGTGTCCGGTCGTAGGGGTTGAGCGTCGCGCCGTGCAGCGGGTTGTAGGTATGCGAGCCGAGACCGAACTCCGGCGTGTTGGTCTTGCCGATCAGGATCGCACCGGCGGAGCGCAACCGCGCCACATGGGTCGCATCCTCCGCCGGGATCTGCCTGGCAAAGACCGGCGAGCCCATGGTTGTGGGAATGCCGGCGGTCATGGCCAGATCCTTCACCGCATGGGGAAAGCCGTGCAGCACGCCGCGCGAGCGTCCCTGCGCCAGTTCGGCGTCGGCCTGTTCCGCTTCCTTCAAAAGCGCGTCCTCGTCGCGAAGCGAGATGACGGCGTTGATCTCGGGATTGATCCGCGCAATGCGCGTCAGTGTCGCCTGCATCAGTTCGCGCGCGGAAACCTCCCGCCGGTGGATCGCGCGCGACAGGGCGCGGGCGCTGAACTCGTGAAGATCAGTCGGAAGGGCTGAGGTCGTCATGGCTGCTGGTTTTCTCTCGGCATGGTTCTGGAAAGCGGGGCGTTCTGGAAAGGCGGGGGCTGGATGAAGGGGCGCGCCGCCGGCATGGCGTCGGCCGCGGACAGGAAGGACGCCGACTTTCCCACGCACATCGCGGCTTGCCAAGCCCGGCGCGGGCGCGCAAGGCCGCCCCGTAGCGGGGGATCATGGCGTGGCGCCGGGTGGGCAAGGCCGCGTCCCGCCTGTAAGCTTGCCTCTTCCCAGACAAGGTGGCCAGACCCAACCGGAAGAGAAGATCAGTGAGCGAGACAGACGAAAGCGAAAGCCCGAAGGGCGAACTCACCCTGCGCACCATGGCCATGCCCGCCGACACCAACGCGTCCGGCGACATCTTTGGCGGCTGGGTGCTGTCGCAGATGGATCTGGCGGGCGGCATAGCCTGCGGAGAACGCGCCGGCGGGCGGGTCGTGACGATCTCCGTCGACCGGATGACCTTCATCCGCCCGGTCCACGTCGGCGACGTGCTTTGCGTCTATTGCCGCATCGTCGGGGTCGGGCGCACCTCGCTCAAGGCGGAGATCGAGGCCTGGGTTCGCCGGCAGCGCCGGGGCGACCGGGTCAAGGTCACCGACGCGGTCTTCACCTTCGTCGCCGTCGATGACGACGGTCGCCCGGTGCCTGTTCCCCCCGAGGAGCCGGCCGACGCCTGACGGATCAGCCGTGGGCGCGCGAACCGCGCGCCCGTCGGCGCAGGCGGGTCCGCACAAGGGCGGCAAGCTCGGGATGGCGGGCTGCGAGGTCGGTGTAGAGAGCCTCGTCGATCACGCTGCGGCAGCCTGTCTGCCAGAGCGCAAGAAGGGCCTCGATGCGCCGCCGGCGTTCGACCTGCGAAAGGCCGGGGCCGGCGTTCGCGTTTGCCCGCACGCCGAGTGCGGCGCCGGCGGCGAGCACCCGCAGTTCCGCGAAGCTCGGCGTCGGAGCTGGCGCAAGGGAGCTGGCGGGATCTGTCTTGAGCGCGCATGGCCGCGGACGTTGCGGGCGGGGAGCGTCGTGCTCCGGTGCAAGCGGTGTCGACATTAAAAAATCCTCCATCGGTTTCCCGAGGAGGACTGGCGCAGTTTCGGTTCGACCGTTTGGTTGTCGCTTTCGCGACCCCATCCCCAAGTTCGGGTTCCCGCGAGGGACCCCGGTCAGGGAGACCACCTTGCCCGGTCGGGCAGGTTGGCGAGGGCGCCAGCCCTTCTCTTGATGATGGAGCTTCTATGCCACGGCGGGCGAGGCGGTGCAAGTGCGGGGTACGTCCGCCCGCGCCGCCAGCTGGGGCAGGGTGTCACGCGCCGGTCGGCGGCTTCGTGTCGTCCGTCGTCGGGGCGTGGTCCTCGTCAGGGGCTGTGTCGGCCTCCGTTTCGGGCTCGCTTTCCTGCGGCGGCATGTCGTCGAGGCCGGCCTCGAACTCCGTTTCCTGAGGCTCGTCGGTCTCGGCGTCGGGCTGGCTTTCCTCGATCTCGCCCTCCTCCGTGCGCGGGTCGAGCGCGAGGGCTTCCGGCGTGGTCAGGCGACCGCCGGCGGCCATGGCGACGAAGTCTTCCTTGTCGTCCGTCGACAGCGCCTTGCGCTGGGTGATGCGCCATGCGGCGAAACCGATGATCAGCGCATGGGCGGCGGAGGTCACGATGAAAAGCCCGGCGGCCGTGGTCATTTCCATCATCACGGCGGCGAACAGCGGGCCGACGACCGAGCCGACACCGTAGAGCAGCAGCAGGCCGCCGCTGGTCTTCAGGAACTCGCCGTTCGGCGCGTGGTCGTTGGCATGGGCGACAATCACCGGATACATCGAATAGACCATGCCGCCGAAACCGCCGATCAGCGCAATGATGGCGACGGGTGGGAAGCTGGCGGCGAAGCTCAGCATGGCGCCGATGGCGCTGCCGGCGCAGGCGAGCCCGATGAGCACGACGCGCCGGTCCATGCGGTCCGACAGCATGCCGACGGGGATCTGGATCAGCGAGCCGGCAAGCAGCGCCACCGACATCATCGTGGCGATGTCGGAGATGGCCAGGCCGATGTTGCGGCCGTAGACCGCGCCGAGCGTGCCAAAGGCGCTGTTGGAAATGCCGATCAGCACGACGCCGACGACGGCGATCGGCGAATGGTGCCAGAGTGCGCGCACATCGAGACGCACGCGCGCCAGGGGAACCGGCTGCACGGCGGTGGAAAGCGCCGTCGGCAGCAGTGCCAGCGAATAGATGATCGAGCCAATGACGAAAAACAGGTAGCCCCGCGGGTCGCCCACGGTCAGCAGCATCTGCCCGGCGGTCGTCGCCCCGAGATTGATCATCGTGTAGAAGCCGAAGATCCGCCCGCGCGTGTCCGGCGTCGCCCGCTCGTTGAGCCAGCTCTCCACCACCATCGCCCCGCCGGCGAAGCAGAAGCCGGAGATCGCCCTGAGCGGAACCCAGGCAAGCGGGTGCATGAAAACCAGGTTGAGAAGCACCACGATGCCGGCGAGCGAACACAGGACGCCGAAGGTGCGGATGTGCCCGACTCGCGATACGGTCACCGGAGTGAGCACGCAGCCGGCGATATAGCCGATGGCCCAGCCTGTACCTAGCAGACCGAGGGAGGTGTCGCTGAAACCCTCGATCGAGCCGCGCAGCGGCAGCAGCAGGCCGTGCAGTCCTCCCGCCATCAGGAGCAGGGCGGAACCGGCAAGAAGCGCCGCGATCGGGATGATGTGAGCCATGGTGGGATGCGGTGCCTTGCGTGGGTTCGGTCCGGCGTGGTTCGCGACGAAGCACCACGCCGGACCGACCCTAGCAAATTCTCCGGCCACCGCCACACCGCTGCCCGATATGCCGATAAATGATCGGCGGATAGATCAAACAGTTACGGAAAGATTTTTCGAATATTATATGCCGGCGTGAAATTCCTAGGTACAAATTACAGTGAATTATGGTGCTGCGGCCTCGAAGGCAGGGTATGCTGCGGTGGTTTGATCGTAACGGGGACCAGGGAAAGATACGGCAAGGACCTGATGCTCGATATCTCTACGTTACAGTTCGCGAGCTTGTCCGCCCGACTGGCTTTTGTCTTGCTTTTCCTGATTGCCTGCTTTCGCGGACCGGCGACGGCCGCGTTCCGTCACTGGACAGCCGGGATGGTGGCAAGCTGCGCCGGTATCTCGATCATCTACGGCGGGTGGGGGCTTTATGAGAGCGAGCCGCTGTTGGCCGCGATGGCCTTCATGTTCCTGGGATTCAGCATCGCCTTCGCCGCGGCCGGTGGAGCGCGCTTCTTCGGGCACAGCTATGCGATCCGCAGGCTGCTTTTGACGGGGCTGGCGCCCGGAGCCGCCTACCTTGGCGCCTGGCTTGCCAGCGGATCCTTCCACATCGCCATCCTGCCGGCGCTGCTGCTCCTGAGCTTCTTCAGCCTGAGGGCGATGGGTGCCTATGTGGCGCGGCGCGGCGAACCCTGGCTCCCCTCCCGCATCATCGTCGTCTCATCGCTTGCCACCTATGCCGGCGTGTTCGGCATGGTGGCTGTTGTCGTGCTGGTCGAGATCCTGCTCACCGGAGCTGCCCAGGCGCATTCGGACAATGAGTTCGCCACGATCTTCGTCATCGATCAGGCGATCGGCACGATCTTCTATGTCGGACTTTTGACCATGTCGCTGGAACGCGCCCAGGCGGCGCTGCGCGAGATGGCGACGACGGATCCGCTGACCGGGCTCGCAAACCGGCGCAGCGTGCAGGAACGCACCGGCCCGGTGTTCGTGGCAGGCCGCAGAAACCGCCGTCCGATGGTGGTGTTGCTGGCGGATCTCGACAACTTCAAGAGCATCAACGACCGCTACGGGCACGAGGCCGGCGACGCGGTTCTGGCCGAGTTCGCCACACGCTTTCGCGAATTGGTCCGTGGGCAGCAGGACGTGGTGGGGCGTTGGGGAGGCGAGGAGTTCATCGCCGTACTCCACGATACGGACGCGGGGGAGGCGCGTCAGCTTGGCGAGCGCCTGTGCCGGGAAGTCGCCGGCACGCCCTTCGGCATCGAACGGGACGAGGGGCGCGCCCTTGTCGATCTGACCGTCAGCATCGGTGTCGCCGAATTCGAGGCGGAGGACGGTGAGCTCTCGAAAGTGATCGCCAAGGCCGACAAGGCGCTCTACGCAGCCAAATACGGCGGCCGCAACCGGGTCGACGTCTATTGCGCGGAGGTGTCTGATCGCACGCGGCCGGCTCCCGCCGCTCCCGGTGTGGCTCCCCGGGCCGGATCGCTTCCGCCGCAATCGACGCCAGCCTGAGCGCGGTTTCGCTCGCCGCCGCCCGGCCGTGTCAGTAGTGAGGCGGGCGGGCCACCGGGGTGGGGTTCGCCGAAAGATCCTCGATTTCCTCGACATGCTCGCTCAGCCGGCGCAACTGCAGCGTCAACGCGTCGATCAGGTCTGCCTGGCGGGTAACAACCTCGTTGAGGTCCTCCAGGCTCTTTTCCTGGTGGGCGATCTGCTCCTCGAGCCGATCGATCCGGCCCCGTGTATCGCTGTCGTTCATCATGCGCTCCTTTGATGGTGCCGCACAAACGGAATGGGCGGCACGAGGCCGCCCATTCACTTGATATCGGTCGGAAGGACTTCTTAGAAGTCCATGCCGCCCATGCCGCCCATGCCGCCGCCCGGCATTGCCGGAGCGCCGCCGTCCTTCTTCGGGATCTCGGCGACCATGGCTTCGGTCGTGATCAGCAGGCCGGCGATCGAAGCCGCGTCCTGGAGAGCCGTGCGCACGACCTTGGTCGGATCGATGATGCCGCACTCGACCATGTTGACGAACTTCTCCGTCTGGGCGTTGAAGCCGAAGGTCTCGTCGTTGTTCTCGAGGATCTTGCCGACCACGATCGAACCCTCGACGCCCGCGTTCTGGGCGATCTGGCGGATCGGAGCCTCAAGCGCGCGCAGCACGATCTTGATGCCGGCCATGATGTCCGGATTGTCGGAGGTCAGGGCCTCGACGGCCTTCTTGGCGCGCAGGAGAGCGACGCCGCCGCCCGGGACGATGCCTTCTTCGACGGCCGCGCGGGTCGCGTTGAGAGCGTCGTCGACGCGGTCCTTCTTTTCCTTGACCTCAACCTCGGTGGCACCGCCGACGCGGATCACGGCAACGCCGCCAGCGAGCTTGGCAAGACGCTCCTGGAGCTTCTCGCGGTCGTAGTCAGAGGTGGTCTCCTCGATCTGCGCCTTGATCTGCGCGACGCGGCCTTCGATGTCGGCCTTGTCACCAGCACCGTCGACGATCGTGGTGGTCTCCTTGGTGATGGCGACCTTCTCGGCGGTGCCGAGCATGTCGAGCGTGACGCTCTCGAGCTTGATGCCGAGGTCCTCGGAGATCACCGTGCCACCCGTCAGGATGGCGATGTCCTCGAGCATGGCCTTGCGGCGATCGCCGAAGCCCGGAGCCTTGACGGCAGCGATCTTCAGGCCGCCACGCAGCTTGTTGACCACGAGCGTGGCAAGCGCCTCGCCTTCGACGTCCTCGGAGATGATCAGCAGCGGACGGCTGGACTGAACGACGGCCTCGAGGATCGGCAGCAGGGCCTGGAGGTTGGAGAGCTTCTTCTCGTGAAGCAGGATGTACGGCTTCTCGAGATCGGCGACCATCTTCTCGGCGTTGGTCACGAAGTACGGCGACAGGTAGCCGCGGTCGAACTGCATGCCCTCGACGACCTCAAGCTCGGTCTCGAGCGACTTGGCCTCCTCGACGGTGATCACGCCCTCGTTGCCGACGCGCTGCATCGCTTCCGCGATGTCGGCGCCGATCTGGGTGTCGCCGTTGGCGGAGATCGTGCCGACCTGAGCCACTTCGGCCGAGGTGGAGATCTTCTTGGAGCGGGCCTCGAGGTCCTTCACGGCGGCAGCCGCGGCAAGGTCGACGCCACGCTTCAGGTCCATCGGGTTCATGCCGGCGGCAACCGACTTGGCGCCCTCGCGGACGATCGACTGGGCCAGAACGGTCGCGGTGGTCGTGCCGTCGCCAGCGATGTCGTTGGTCTTCGACGCGACTTCGCGCAGCATCTGCGCGCCCATGTTCTCGAACTTGTCCTCAAGCTCGATTTCCTTGGCGACCGACACACCATCCTTGGTGATACGCGGAGCGCCGAAGGCCTTGTCGATGACGACGTTGCGGCCCTTGGGGCCGAGCGTCACCTTGACGGCATTGGCGAGAATGTCGACGCCGCGCAGCATGCGGTCGCGGGCATCAGTGGAAAACTTGACTTCTTTGGCAGCCATTTTCAGGTCTCCTTGACAGAAAATCGCCCCGTGGGGCGCGGCTTGCGGCGGACGACGAGGTTCGGCGTCCCGTTTTCAGGGCCGGGGCGGAACCGGCTTTCGCCATCCGCCTGTCTTCGGCCCCCGCAAGCGCCCCGGCATGGGGCAGATCAGGGAAGGTGCGTCGGTATCAGCCGACAACGCCCATGATGTCGCTTTCCTTCATGATCAGCAGGTCTTCACCGTCGATCTTGACCTCGGTGCCGGACCACTTGCCGAACAGGACGCGATCGCCAGCCTTCACGTCGAGAGCGACGAGGTCGCCGTTTTCCTTGCGCGCGCCGGGGCCGACGGCGACGACTTCGCCTTCCTGCGGCTTCTCCTTGGCGGTGTCCGGAATGATGATGCCACCGGCGGTCTTGGCCTCGGAATCGACGCGGCGGACAACGACGCGATCATGCAAAGGGCGGAATTTCATGTTGTGCTCTTTCCTTTCCCGGCCAGCGTGGTACTTCCTCCGCCGCGTTCCGCGCCATGCATGGGTCAGGAGAGCGCCTGTCCCCCGCCGGCATTGCGGATCCGACGACGGAAGCCGCGGACCACGTTGGCACTCTGTTGATGAGAGTGCTAACAGCGAGCTTGATGTAGGATGGGCCCCGGCGGCTGTCAATGACTCAGCGTCGAGTTTTTCCCAAGCCCTCGAAAGCCTTCGAAATGCACGGTCCGTGCAAGGAATTCGAAACCTGACGGGGATACCGTCGGCGCCATGAAAAGACCCCCTTCCGACGCCCCCCGCCAGAGCGGAATCCGCGCGCGCCTTGCCGGCTTCGTCCGCGACAGGCGCGGCAACATCGTCATTCCCTTTGCCATCGCGGCGGGGCTGATGATCATGATTGTCGGAGCGGGCGTCGACTTTTCGCGCGGCTACACCGTCAAGATCGGCCTGCAGCAGGCGGTGGACGCGACGGCGCTGGCGGCGAACTACGACAGCAACGGCCTGTCCGACGCCAAGATCCGCGAACGGGCGGAAGCCTATTTCAACTCCATCTACAAGGATCCCGACGGGGTTGCCCCCGAGCTTCTCGTCTCCGTCGAGAAGGGAACGGTCAGCGTCACCGCCAAGACGAGCGTCCCGACCAAGTTCGGCGGCCTGCTCGGGCTGTCGGCGCTCGATGTCGAGGTCAACTCGCAGACCGTGGTCGGCAAGGCGGTCTTTGACGTGGCGATGGTGCTCGACAATTCCGGCTCCATGCGCGGCAGCAAGATGTCGACGCTGAAGAGCGCGGCGACGGATCTGACCAAGACCCTGTTCGCCATCAACGAGGAGAGCGACCGCAAGGACCGGGTCAAGATCGGGCTCGTGCCCTTCACCTCCTTCGTCAACATCGGTCCCGCGAACCAAGACGCGACCTGGATGGACAGGGAAGGCAAGTCGCCGATCCACTGGAAGAACTTCGAAACCCGGCCGAACGGCACGCCGGACCCGGCCGAGTTCGATCGTGACGCGCTGATCAACGGACAGCCAAGCCGCTTCAGTCTCTACAAGCAGCTCAAGTACACCAGTTGGCGCGGCTGCGTGGAGTCCCGGCCGATGCCCTATGACGTGGATGACACGGCGCCGACCGCGTCCAACCCGGCGACGCTCTATGTCCCGCAATTCGCGCCCGACGAGCCGGACGACTCCAATGCCGGCTGGTACGACTATTTCTCCAACAGCTATCTGTACGATGACGACGGCTCTTGCGACAGCCGCGTGCGCGACGTCTACTGGCGCGAGGGCATGGAGCGCTGGGAATACGCGCAGAAGCGGTTGTGCAAGTATCGCAGGCAAACGCGGAACTACGGCACGAGCTGGAGCCGCGGCCCCAATTACAATTGCCGCACCCAGGAACTGACGGACCTGACCAACAACAAGTCCTCGGTGCTCAACGCCATCAACAGCATGAACGCCGACGGCAACACCAACATCCATCAGGGTGCTGTGTGGGGCTGGCGCCTGCTGACGCCGCAGGCACCCTTCACCTCGGCCCGGGATCCGGAGAAGGAAGAGGAGGATACGGAATATGTCCGCATCCTCATCATCATGACCGATGGCGACAACACCTATGGTCAGCAGAATTCGCCCAACAACACCCAGCCGGAAGCCTATGGCTACGGCACGGAGGAGCGTCTCGGGCCCGGTGTGAACACGTCCTGGTCGATCCCAAACAAGATGGACGAGCGCGTCGCGCTGACCTGCTCGAACGCCAAGAAGGACGGAGTGCAGATCTATACGATCGCCTTCCAGATCCGCGACCAGAACACGGTCACGCTGCTGCGCAATTGCGCAACCACCTCGGCCATGGCCTTCGATGCCCAGTCGAACGGCGATCTCGTCGATGCGTTCAAGCGCATCGCCAACGAAATCACCCGCCTGCGCCTGAGCCGATAGAGGACAGTCCGCCGCCGCGTCAGTTCGCCTGCGTGGCGGCCTTCACGGTGAAGGGCAGGACGAAGCTGCCGGTCTTGTCGCTGGCCGTGTCGCGCAGCCGGGTCACCAGGCGGTAGTCGCCCGGACGCAATCCCTCGAACGCAAAACGCAGCGTGGTGTGGAACTCGCGGATCTTCACGCGGGCGCTGGCCCCGAGTTCGGCGAAGCCGGACTGGCTGGCAAGCACCTGACCCGAGGGGTTGAGGATCTCGTAGTCGGCGGCAAGCGCCACGCGGAAACCGTCGTCGGTCGCCGCATGGCCGAAGCCCACCGGTTCCGCGTAGACGACGAGAGGCTCGCCGGCGGCAAAGACCGCGTCGGCGCGCGGCGTATACTGGCCGTAGCCCGTGACATCGCCGGAAACGAAGGTGGCGGCGGTGAAGCCGAGCGGCGCTTCGGCCCAGGCCGCATCGAGCCGCTCATAGGCGGAGGCGAGGGCGGGCGGCACCGTGGCCGTGTCCTGGGCGGCCGCGCAGGTTGCGCCCACCGTCAGCAGCGCCACGCCTGCAAGAAGATGCCGCATGGCTCCGCCTGGGGTCCTGCCGCCGCAAATCCCTGTTCTCGTCATCCTAAGCCCCCGCCCTGATCTGGTCCGCGACGTGCGGTGAAACCGCATTTTCGCAGCGCCCGTATAGACCGGGCGGGGATGTGCGACAAGGTTATCCGGCGAAACCGGTAAAGCCAGCCATCGCCGTTTCATCTCCCCGCCCGCTCCACGACTGGCGCTTGCGGTAAATGGTCGACGGGCTGATCTCAAGCGCCGCCGCCGCCTTGGCGATGTTGCCGTCGAAGGCGTCGAGGGCGCTCTCGATGATGCGCTTCTCCTGGGCCCAGAGCGGCTCGATCTCGATCAGCCGGCGCGGCTGCACGCCGCGTGGCGTCTCGAGGCGGACCGACAGGCCCTCGCCCGACAGGAAGGCGGGCAGCATCTGCGACAACAGCCGCGTGCCGTCGTTCATCACCACGGCCTGGCGAATGGCGTTCTCGAGCTGGCGGACGTTGCCCGGCCAGTCGTGGGTGAGCAGCCGCTCACCGGCGCAGGGCGCAATCTCGGTGAAGCCGCGCTGTTCCTCGGTGGCGTAGCGGGCGAGGAAGCTCTCGGCCAGCGGCAGGATGTCCTCGCGCCGGTCGCGCAGGGCCGGCATGCGGATCGGCAGCACATGCAGCCGGTAGAACAGGTCCTCGCGGAAGCGTCCGGCGGCGATTTCGCTCTGCGGGTCGCGGTTTGTGGCGCAGACGATGCGCACGTCGACCGAGCGCAGGCGGGTCTCGCCGCGCCGCTGGATCAGTCCGGTCTGGACAAAGCGCAGCAGCTTCGACTGAAGCGAGACATCGAGTTCGCCGACCTCGTCAAGAAACAGCGTGCCGCCGT
This sequence comes from Stappia sp. ICDLI1TA098, assembly GCF_054880955.1. NCBI lineage: Bacteria > Pseudomonadati > Pseudomonadota > Alphaproteobacteria > Hyphomicrobiales > Stappiaceae > Stappia > Stappia sp. ICDLI1TA098. The sequence continues at coordinate 297,168 of NZ_JBTZBT010000002.1, read as the reverse complement.
CGGCAAGCTCAGCCGCGCCGGCACGATCCTCGCGCGCCCCGGCGAAGGCATCGCGGGCATGGCCGAAGATCTCGCTTTCCATCGTCTCGGCCGGAACCGCGGCGCAATTGAGGGCGATGAAGGGGGCGTCGTTGCGTTGCGAGCGCATGTGGATGGCGCTGGCGCAAAGATCCTTGCCGGAACCGGATTCTCCGGTGACGAACACGGGCGCGGTGGAAGGCGCGATGCGGCGGATCTGGTCGTAGACCTCGCGCATGCGGGCCGACCCGCCGACGAAACGCTCGAAGGTGAAGGTCGCCGCGGGCGGCGTCGCTTGCTGGGCCGAGCGCCCGCCGTCTCCGGCCTCCGCCTGGGCGGTGTCGCGTGGTCTCGGCGTGCGCATGCGGCGACTGCCGGGATCGCGCTGGCCGCGGGTGTTCTGGATCAGGAAGCGGTCGATCTTCTCTGCGACCGCCCTGGGGTTCGCCGGGAAGGCGATGACGTCATGGGCGCCGGCCTCCATCGCCGAGAGGCTGCGGGTCAGGGATTCCCGCGCGCTGACCGCCATCAACATCGCCTGCGGCTGGGCGGCGGCGAGACGCGACAGGAAACCGTCCTGTCCCAACGTCTCCAGGTCGACGATCATCACGTCCGGTCGCACCTGGGTGTTGGCCGCGTAAAAGGGCTCGAAACTGTGGTAGGTCACAGGCGTGGCACAGGCATGGTCCATGGCATCGGCGATCGAGCCGGCGAGCTTGCGCGTCGCCCCGTCGCCATCCAGCACGGCCAGTCTGATCTGTCCCTCATCGCCAGGCATGGATTCCATGCTGTGGCGTCCCCCTTGCTGCTGTGCCGCCAGAAGCGGCATCGATTTGATTTGCCGGGGAGAATCTTCCTCCGACATGGTAAACAAAGTGTTGCCATTGTGGTTAACGAATGGTGACCGACGCCGTTTGCCGGCGTATTTGCACCGCAAATCGGCAAAGCCGCGACGGAAACCGGGGGTTGGGGAGCGTTGCGGCGGCAAAAAAGCCGCGCCGAGGGGCCGGCGCGGCGCGTGTCGTCGCCTGCCGGGAGGCGGCGAAGTTAACGAATGGCGTTCCGGCGTTAACCTGTGCGGCGCCGCGCGGCCCTGGCCTGGCGGACCTCAGACGGACCTCAGGCGGCCTCGACGTCGTAGCCGGCCGCCTCGATCGCCTCGACAAGGCGTTGGCGCGGCGCGCTGCCCGATACGCGGGTCACGCCGCTCGCCAGGTCGATCTCGACCGTCGCGCCAGGATCGGCGGCGGTCACCGCCTTCGTCACGGACTTGACGCAGCCCTCGCAGGCCATGCCTTCGACCTTCAACTCGATCATCTCGCAATCTCCGTCTTCGCCGCCCCATGCGGGCGGGCTTCCGACCGGTTATATGGTGCTTCCAGCAGATGGAAGGTCAAGGGGAGGCCGACAGGCGATCCGCCGAGCCGGTCTTTGTTGTGCCCGAAAGGCCGCCACGGTCCGGCGGGGGCTGGAGATTGGCAAGAATCATCGTATTCATGCCCTATAAAGGGTATCGTTGATTCGGCTTCGGCTAGTCCTCGAGTATGGCCGGATGGGTATGGCAAGGGCGACAAACGTCTTCATAGTCCTCTGCATGGGGGTGATCTCCGCCTCGGCGGTGGCGATCATGATGTTCCAGTTCGCCCGGCCGTTCGGCGAAGCGCTTTCGCTCGGGCTCGCGTCCATGTGCACCATGGTCGTTCTGCATCTCGTCTTCTCCCGTCAACGCGAACGCGGCGAGGTCACCCGCAAGGTGGCCGCGCTCGAGGAACGCGTGCTCGAGGTCGACGAGGACATCGGCAATCTCGAGGGACGTCTGTCCGGCATGGAGACCAACCTGCCGCGCCGCACCCGCGAGGAGATCGACCCGCTCTTCGCCGAGGTCGAGGTGCTCGGCAGCCTGATCAAGCAGATGGCAGAGGCCATGGCCGGCATGGAGGAGCGCATCGACGAGCAGGACAGCCGTCAGCTCGAGCCGCCTCCGCCGCCCGAGCGCTATGCCCGCTACGAGGACACCCCGCGCGCGCTCGGCTACAACAGCCCGCCGCCTCCGCAGCAGCAGCGGCAGCCCGCGCCGGCCCGCCACCAGCCCGAACCTCAGGATTTCGGCGGCTACGGCCAGGCTCCCTATCAGTCCGACTTCGCTCCCCCGCAGCCGCAGCACCAGCCCGAGCCGGCCTATGAGGAGGCCGCCTACCGGCAGCCGCCGCGCGAGCCCTCCCGTGCCGCGCCGCCGGTGCAGCCGGATCCCGCCATGCGCCGACCCGCCCCCGCGCCGGCCGCCGAAGACCGCATGCCGGTCGCCCATGCGCCGGGCCCGCGTCCGGGCGCCGGTGCACCGCGCGCGCGTCCCTCCGATCCGCAGATGCGCCGGGTGATCGAGGAGGCGCTCGACGCCAACCGCGTCGACCTCTATCTCCAGCCGCTCGTTACCCTGCCGCAGCGCCAGGTGCGCGAGTACGAGGCGCTGACCCGCATTCGCGATGCCGATGACAACCTGCTGGAGCCGGTCGACTTCATCGACGAGGCCGTGCGGTCGCGGCTGATGCCGGCGATCGACAACCTGATGCTGCTGCGCTCGATCCAGGTGCTGCGCCGCCTGTCGAGCCGCAACCGCAAGTCCGGCCTCTTCGTCAACCTGTCGATCCAGACGCTGGCGGACGAGCGCTTCTTCCCCGGCTTCCTCGATTTCCTCAGGGCCAACGAGGCGTTTTCGGGGATGCTCACCTTCGAGTTCACCCAGGCCGATGTCGCCGAGATGGGCGCTCTGGAACACGAGAGCCTCGCGGCGCTGTTCGAACTTGGCTACCGCTTCTCCATCGACCGGGTCGAGGACCTGCGGATGGACTTCAAGGGCCTGTCAGACCGTGGCTTCCGCTTCCTGAAGCTGCATGCCGGCCGGTTGCTCGGCACTGAGCGGATGCAGGCAAGCCATATCCATCCCGCCGATCTCGGCGACCTCTTGCGCCGCTACGCGATGGAACTCGTTGTCGACCATATCGAGACGGAGTCGCAGGTTCTCGATATTCTCGACCTCGATGTGCGCATCGGCCAGGGCTATCTCTTCTCCGCGCCGCGCCCGGTGCGCCCGGAAGTGCTCCAGCCCGCCGGCCGCTCCGCAGCCGCCGTGTCGCGCGGTCCGGCCTCCCGTCGCGCTGCGGAATAACCTTCCTTCTACACAACGCCCCGCACCCCGGAGGCGCGATGGCATGGTTGCTATGCGCCGTGCTTGCGGGCTTCGTTGGCGCTGCGAAGATGCAGCGCGCGCGCCGCTCCCGCTCTCCGCGCCCGAAGCTGTGTTTGTTGGCAGGGGCGAGAGACGGGGAGAGGGGCGTGGCCGCGTTCGGCCCTTTCGGCGATAGCGGGTGTGCATAAAAAAAGGGGAGGCGCCCGGGCCTCCCCTTGTCGTTGCGTTGTCGTCGCTTGGTCTGGCTATTGCGCGGCCGCGGCTTCCGCTGCGTCGGTCTGGCCGACGGTGACGACGATCGGCTTGGCATCGGAAAGCAACCGCTGGCGGACCCTTGCGATGTCCTCGAGCGTCACCGCCTCGATGAGGCTGTTGCGCGTTTCGATATAGTCCTTGCCGAGCCCCTCGATCTGCAGGCCGAGAAGCTGGTTGGCGATCTTGTCCGACGTGTCGAAGCGCAGCGGGTAGGATCCGGTCAGATAGGCCTTCGCCTTGGCCAGCTCTTCCGCGCTCGGTCCCTTGGCCGCCATGCGCGCGAACTCCTGACCGATGATCTCCAGCGTCTCGCCGGCCCGCTCGGAGCGGGTGCCGGTGGCTGCGATCAGCATCCCCGCATGGGCGTAGTCGATCAGATAGGAGCCGACCGAATAGGCCAGGCCGCGCTTCTCGCGCACTTCCTCATAGAGCCAGGACGAGAAACTGCCGCCGCCGAGAATGTGGTTCATGACGAAGGCCGGGATGAAGTCCGGATCCTCGCGCTTCAGTCCCGGCAGGATGACGCGGATCGAGGTTTGCGGCACGTCGAGCGCAACCGCCTTCTCGATGTCCGTCTTCGGCGTCACGTCCGCGACAGGCGTGAGGTCGCCGGTCTCGGGAAGGCCGGCAAACACCGTGTCGAGCAGCGTCGCCAGATGTTTGGCGTCGATGGCCCCGACCACGGCGATCTTCAGGCCCGTGCGGGCAAACAGCCGGGCGCGCAGGTCCTTCAGGTCCTGCGGCGCGAGCGGGGTGACGGTCTCCTCCGTGCCGTCGCTGCGCCGGCCGTAGGGATGGCCGGGGAAGGCGAGCTCGGCGGAGGTCCAGGAGGCAATGGCATCCGGGTCGGTCGCCTGGCGGCGCAGGCCGGAAACGATCTGGCGCTTCATCCGCCCGACCGCCTCCTCGTCGAAGCGCGGCTCGTTGACGGCCATGCGCAGCAGGTCGAAGGCCTCGTCCGTGTTGGGCGACAGGGTGCGCAGCGAACCGTAGAAGGAATCGCGGCCGGCATCGAAGCCGATGCGCACCGACAGGTCCTGCAGCCTGGTCTGGAAGGCCTGGGAATCGAGATCGCCGGCACCTTCGTCGAGCGTTGCCGACAGCAGGTTGGCAAGCCCTTCCTTGCCGTCGGGATCCTGCGTCGAGCCGCCGTCGAAGGCGAAGTTGACGGCAACGATGGGAACCGTGTGGTCCTCGACCAGCCAGGCGGTAAGCCCGCCCGGCGTCTCAACGGTCTGGATGTCCATCGCCTCTGCCGAAAACGGCGTGGCGACGACGCTCAGCAAGGCGAGAGCGGCGACGGCGGTGCCGCGCCATGAGGCCTGGAGCGTCCGGCGGCCGGCTGCGATACGTCCCATGAGGGGTCTCTCCGGATTGGATGCGGGGGCGTGGCGGGGGGCGCTCATCGCGCCACCGTCGTCGGCGCGGGGACGCCCGATGCGTCGCCGGCGGAAGCCGCCGAGGCACCGGCCGACGGGTCGCGGCGCAGATAGGCGGTGACGGGCTCATGGGCGAGATGGTCGGCGGCGGCCTTCTGCACGTCGGCGGCGGTGATCGAGCCGATCAGCGCCGGCCAGTCGCGCACCGCCTCGACACTCGAGCCGGTGGTGAGCGCCACGCCAAAGATGCGGGCAAGGCTCGTCTGGCTGTCCTGGGCATAGAGCGCGCTGGACAGCAGCGAGGTCTTGGCCCGTTCCAGTTCCTCCTCGGTGATGCCGTCGCGCACCAGCGTGGCGATGGCCTCGTCCGCGGCCGCGGCCACATCCTCCATCTTCGCCCCGTCGGCGGGCACGGCGTAGATGGCGAACTGGGTCTCGTCGAGCGCGCTCGACTGGTACCAGCCGCCGGCGGAGGAGGCGATGCCCTTGTCGATCACCAGCGTCTTGTAGAGCCGGCTGGTGCTGCCGCCGCCAAGAACTTCCGAGAGGACATCGAGGGATGCGGCGGTGCGGGCACCGTTCTCCGCGTCGGCGCGGATCGCCGAGGTGTAGCTTGGCACCAGCCACGCCTGGCGCAGGCTTGGCTGGTTGACGCGCGGGTCGGCAAGGCTGACCTGCAGTGCGCCGCGAAGCTGCTGCGGCTCGGGCCGGATGCGCGCGCCGGGCTCCGCGCGGCGGGCAACCTTGCCATAGGTCTCCTCGGCAAGCTTGCGCACCTCGTCGGCGGTGACGTCGCCTGCAACCACCAGCACGGCGTTGTTCGGCGTGTAGAAGCGGTTGTAGAAGGTGATCGCATCGTCGCGCGACAGCGCCGTGATCTCGTCCGGCCAGCCGATCACCGGCGTGCCATAGGGGTGGTTGACGTAGAGCATGGCGTCGAGCGTCTCGCCCAGCAGCGATGAAGGGTCGCTGTCGACGCGCATGCGCCGCTCTTCCTTCACCACCTCGCGCTCGGGCGTCACCACCTCGTCGGTCAGAACGAGGTTCTCCATGCGATCGGCTTCGAGCGCCATCATCTCGGCGAGATGCTCCTTGGCGACCCGCTGGAAATAGGCCGTGTAGTCGTCGGAGGTGAAGGCGTTTTCCTCGCCGCCGATTGCGGCCACGCGCTTGGAGAAGGCTCCGTCCGGATGCGCCTTGGTGCCCTTGAACATCAGATGCTCGAGGAAATGGGCGATGCCGGACATGCCGGCGGGCTCATCCGCCGCACCGACCTTGTACCAGATCATATGGGTGGCCACCGGGGCGCGGTGATCCGGGATGACGAGAACCTCGAGCCCGTTGTCGAGGGTGAAATGCGACAGCTCGCCGCCGATGCGGATATTGGCGAAGGCGGCCGCGTCGGCGGCCTGCGCGGTCTCGGCGCGCACGGCCGGTGCGGCGAGGAGCCCGCCGCCAAGTGCCAGCGGCAGCGCGGCCACGGCCAGCGCGCGCGCAAGGCGAAAGCGACGGCGTCTCGGCGGGGCGGCCGGCGCGCGGCTGTCCTGCGACATGTCGGAAGGGGAGAAGGGGACTGTATTCGGCACGAACGCTCTCCGGTTTGCGGCGCGGGGGCGCCGGACGGGAGCACGGCTCCGGCAAAGCTCGCCGGCGCGGTGCGGTGATGAGAGATATAGGCCGGAAGGGCTGCTTTGCCCCGTGAACTTTTCGTAAGGTTGGACCGGGCGGCGGGCGGCCGATCCGGCCGGAATGCGGGCATGCGCAAGCGGTCGGCGACAGGCGAGGCCCCGCCGTCCACGTTCGGCTTCGCGGGCGCGCGCCTACTTGAGCGTGCGCGCCGACTTGCCGTCCATGAGCTGTTCCGTGGTGGAGAGGCGCGGCTTGTCCTGCTCCATCTTCTCCGGCGCGCGCATCGGCGCGGCGTCGGAGGGCTTGGAGTATTCGGTCGGCGGCTCGATCAGGTACCGGCGCACGGGCTGTCCGTTGGCGTCCAGAACGGCGGTGTCCTGCTTGGTGATGCCGACGCGCTGGTTCAGCTCGCTGGGCTTCAGGCGCCCGCTCTCAAGACGGTTTTCCTGCTTGATCTCGGCCGCGATGTTGCGGTCGGAGCCGCCGTTGGCGAGTTGCTTGATACCGCGCGACTGTACCGCGTTGCTTCGGCCGGCATCCTCGAGACGGTCGGGGTTTTTGTCCCGGTAGACGTCCTGGATCTTCTTGAATTCGGCGTCATTGGCCTCGGGCCAGTTGGCGACGACTTCCTTTTCCTCCGGCGGCGGCAGATTGTCGACCGTGGTCGGCATCGCCAGCGGCGCGCGGGGCGTGTATTCGATCTTCTTGTTGGTCTTGGCGTCGACCGCGCCCAGACCTTCCATCAGCGAGCGCACCATCGAAACGTCGGGCGCCTCGTCGTTGGTCGTGCCGTCGCTGAAACCGTCGGAACCCGACTGGCAACCGGCGAGCGTGAGCGTTGCCACGGCGATTGCCGCAAGCGCTCCGCGCCGCGAGGCGGGCCGGAGGGAACGGGTCAGGGAAAGTGAACGACGCGGCACTGCGACTATCCTTGGTCCGAAGGTTGGGTCCGAAGTCCCGAAAACGAGGCTTCCTGTCTTGTCGGCCCCCGTTCTTGCCAGCTCCCTGCTTGCCGGCCCCGTGCTGGCGGGCCCGGTCTCGCCGGAGCGCCCTTCGGCCGGGGGTGGCAAAGCATGCAAAAGCCAGCCGGCGGGCTGCCAACAGGCATCCGCGCGCTACTCAGAGGGCCGATTTGCGGCATCATTAGGGCTGCCGCGGAAACTGTCATACATGAGCAGCGCCGCACCGGCAACGATCCAGACATCCGCCAGGTTGAAGACGTACCAGGAGAACGTCCCGACGTGGAAATGGAAGAAGTCGGCCACCGCGCCATAGGCTATCCGGTCGATGCCGTTGCCGAGCGCGCCGGAAATGACGAGCGCGAGCCCCAGCGCCTGCAGCCGCCGCTCGCTGCGCGCGCCCCAGACCCAGAAAACCACGGTGACGAGCGCGGTGACGCCGACAAGCAGCCAGCGCCCGAGATCGCCGTCCTGCTGGAAGAGCCCGTAGGAAATGCCGTAGTTCCAGACCATCACCAGATCGAGGAACGGGGTGAGGACGACCCGTCCGCGTCCGGCGATGTCGAAACCGTCGAGCATCCACAGCTTGAAGGCCTGGTCGATCGCCATGCCGACAAGGGAGACGGCCAGCACGAGGCCGCTGTTGCGGCCCCACAGCAGGGGAGAGGGGGGGGCGGAAGACGTCATGACAACCTCGTTGGCGCGATCCCGGGCGCGGTCAGTCGGGCGGACCGGTGCGGTTGATCCGGGCGGCGAGCTCTTCCTGGCTGCGGCGGCTCTCGCGATGGGCGATGTAGATGCCGCTGCCGACGATAAGCGCGATGCCGATCCAGGTCGGCCCGTCGGGGAAATCGCCGAAGACGAGATAGCCGAACAGCGTCGCGCTGATGATCTCGAGATAGTTGAAGGGCGCCAGCACGGAGGCGGGCGCGGCCGCGAACGCCTTGACGATCAGCCCGTGGGCGAAGAACGAAAGCGCCCCGACGGTTGCCAGCAGTCCCCAGTCGGGCAGCCGTGGCGTGACCGCCATCGCCGGCGCGTAGCCCGCGATGTTGGCCGCGATGAAGGCGACGCCGAGCACCACCGTGCCGGCAAGGCCCGCGGTGAACTGCACGCAGAGCATGCCGCCGGAGCCGGACAACTGGCGGGTGATCATCAGGTAGAGGGCGAACAGCAGCGCCGTGGCGAGCGGCAGCAGGGCCGTTGCCCCGAAGGTGGCGAAGCCCGGCCGGATGATGATGATCGCGCCGACGAGGCCGACGGCCACCGCCGCCCAGCGTCGCGGTCCGACCGGCTCGCGCAGCACGACGGCCGAGAGTGCGGTCAGGATCATCGGCTCGATGAAGAAGATGGCGATGGCATCGGCCACCGGCATGATGGCGATGGCGGTGAAGAAGCACACCGAGGCGCCCGACAGGAACACGCCGCGCAGCAGGTGCGGCCAGATGTTCGGCGCCTTCAGTACGGCAACGCCCGGCCCGATTGCCGCCGTCGCCAGCGCGAAGAGCATCTGGAAGGCGAAGCGGCCAAGGGTGATCTGCAGCGGCGGCAGCGTGGCGGTGAGGTATTTTGCCGTCACATCCATCAGCGGAACGAGCAGCATGGCCGCCGACATCAGCACGATGCCGCGCATCACCGTGGCCGCCGGGATCTCTGGCCCCTGGACGCTCATTGTCCCGGCCCGCCGTTGAGGGAGAGGTCGAGTGCGGAGAGCGGCGTCAGGCTGGCGAGCAGGGCGCGCGCCTCGGCGCTGTCGCGGTCCATCTGGGCGACGAGCGCCTCGGCGCTGTCGAACCGCAGTTCGGGGCGCAGGTGGCCGGCGACCACGACCCGCATGCGCTGGTCGTAGAGGTCGCCGGAAAAGTCGAGAAGATGCACCTCGAAGAGCGGCGCGCCATTGTCGAAGGTCGGACGGCGGCCGAAGCTTGCAACGCCATCGTGCCAGATACCTCCGATTTCGGCGCGCACGGCGTAGATCCCGTGCGCCAGCCCGGTCTCGGGAGGCAGGGCCAGATTCGCCGTCGGATAGCCAAGGTCGCGCCCGCGCTTGTCGCCATGGGTGACGTCGGCCTCGAAGAACCAGCGATAGCCCAGAAGCGCGTTGGCGAGCGCCACGTCGCCCTCGGCAAGGGCCGCGCGGATGCGGCTCGAGGAGACGGCCTCGCCGCCCTCGTCGGTTTCCGCGCGCACGATGGTGACGCCGAAGCCCTCGGCCTGGCCGGAGGCGACGAGGAAATCCGGCGTGCCGCGCCGGGCGCGGCCGAAATGGAAGTCGTAGCCGGTCACCGCGTGGACGATGCCCATCTTGTCCTTGAGGATGCGGGCGACGAAATCCTCCGCCTCAATGGAGGCGAAGGCGCGGGTGAAGGGGGCGGTGACGATGCCGTCGAGCCCGCAAGCCCGTGCGATCCGGGCCTTGGCGTCGGCTGGCGTCAGGCGAAAGACGGGCCGATCCGGCGCGAAGACGGACCTGGGATGCGGCTCGAAGGTGAGCGCGTAGGCAGGCAGGCCCTTGCCGTGGGCGACCGCAAGGGCGGCGTCGAGCACCGCGCGGTGGCCGCGGTGAACCCCGTCGAAATTGCCGATCGCGACGACGCCGCCACGCAACGCCTCGGGAAAGGCGTCGAAGTCGGTGACGAGGGAGAAGCTGGTCGGGGCAGGCTCTGACATGGACGGCGGACCGGTACTGGCACCGGCTGGCGCCGGCAGGGCAGGAAACCGGCCGGATTCGCCGGATGGCGACTTCGCGCGATGCCGGCGCACCCGTCCCGCGGCCGGATGGCGGCGGGTGCCGGCGGACCCTGCCCATTCGGTCGGAAAACGTCAAGCGCGACGGGCCGCACCGATGAAACTCAGTCGTGCTCCTCCGAGGCCTCGGCGCGGGTCGGAACCTTGACGGTCGCCTCGCCCTCCAGGACGATGGTTTCGCCGACCCGGCAGAGGCAGTCGAGACGGGCGCGGTGGCCCCGCTCCGTGAGCTCCGCGACCGTCACCGTGACGACCACGTCATCGCCGATTCTCACCGGGGCACGAAAGTTCAGGGTTTGCGAAAGGTAAATGGCGCCCGGTCCGGGCAGCCGTGTGCCGAGCAGCGCGGAGATCAGACTGGCGGTGTAGAGCCCGTGTGCGATGCGGGTCCGGAAGGGGGTGTTGGCGGCGAAATGCTCCGAGAGATGGATGGGGTTTCGATCCCCCGAGACCTCGGCAAAACCGACAACGTCTGAAGAGCTTACGTGCTTCGTCAGAGTCTCGCTGTCACCCACCGACAGGTCTTCGAAATAGAGTGTGCGCAAGGCCAGCACAGGACATTCCCTCCGTAGTTTGAGCGAGCCTCGGAGGCTATTGGCTTCCTGTGTGCAGTGCAACAATCCATTCACTGCATCTGAACCTGCGCATTAACGGAGTTTTCAGGGGCGCGGGCTACAGTAAGGCAGCGTGGGGAGGCAGAGACACAAAGAAAACGTGTCGTCCTCCTGGAAACAGGAAGCATCAAGCGCCCGTTCATAACGGGTCGGGCAGATTGACAGTATGGAGTAGACAATGGCCCTCGATGTTCAGATGCCGGTCCTCGTGGTGGACGATTACAAGACGATGATCCGCATCATTCGTAACCTGCTGAAGCAACTCGGGTTCGAGGACATCGACGATGCCGCCGACGGTACCGAGGCGCTCGAGAAGATGAAGCAGCGCCGCTACGGGCTTGTGATTTCCGACTGGAACATGGAGCCGATGACCGGCTACGAACTGCTCAAGCAGGTCCGCGCCGATGCCGGTCTCTGCAAGACGCCGTTCATCATGGTAACGGCGGAATCCAAGACGGAGAACGTGATCGCGGCCAAGAAGGCTGGCGTGAACAACTACATCGTGAAGCCGTTCAACGCACAGACGCTGAAGGGCAAGATCGAGGCGGTCTTCTCCGACTGACGATCGGCAATCGTTGATTTCTTTCCGTGTGATGCCGGCCTGCGGGCCGGCAGCATGGCGGCCGTTCCCGCGGCACGCCAACGGGTGCCTGCGGCCTGTTTTGGGCCGGGACAATAATGATAACGGGGCAGTCATGGGTGCAATGACGAAAGAGGACGTCGCCGGTCTTATCCAGTTTCTGGAGGAGAACCGGGACCGCGACGTCACACTGAACGACGTGATTCACCTGGCCGACATGATGACCGGGTCGATGCGCGAGTTTCTTGCCGGCGTGCAGCCGACGATCACCGCCGAGCTGACGGCGATCGCCGGTGAGATCGGACGCCTCAAGGACGAGATCGTCAAGCTGCGCCCGCATGACATGAAGGCGAACCAGATCCCGGACGCCGGCCGCGAGCTCGACGCGATCGTCGAGTCGACGGAACAGGCGACCCATACGATCATGGGCGCCGCCGAGACGATCATGAGCGCCGACGCCCTGTCGGAGCAGGACTACCGGGATCTCGTCAACGACAAGATGATCGCCATCTTCGAGGCCTGCGCGTTCCAGGATATTACCGGACAGCGGATCTCAAAGGTCGTCAGCACCCTGAATTCCATCGACCGTCGCGTCTCGGCCTTCGTCGAACGCCTGCGCATCGCCGAGAACGACGATGCCCCGAGCGAGGAGACGGCGGAGGAGCGGCGCAAGCGCGATCTGATCCTGCACGGCCCCCAGCACGATGGCGAGGGCGTGTCGCAGGACGACATCGACAGCATGATGTCGGGCGACTCGCAGGACGAGATCGACAAGCTTTTCGACTGAGGGCGCAGCGGCGACAGCCGACGCGCCATGGTTCGGCATCCGCAACAAGAGATGCCGTTTCGTCCTGGCCCGCGACCCCGCGAGTGGCCGGCGACCTGAAGGAGGCCGGAGCCGAAAGGTTCCGGCCTCTTTTTCGTTCGTGTCGTGGTTGCGCGCGGCCTACCAGGCGAGGCGCGGAACGGCGGCGCGGGCGGTGAGCCCTTCTTCTTTCAGCCGGGCACGCACCAGCGCCTCGTCGGGCTGGCCGGCGGGACCGAAGTCGGCGCCATGGATGCCGTCGGTGATGAACAGCGCGTCGAGCCGGTTGGCGACCGCGCCGCGAATGTCGGTCGGCAGCCCGTCGCCGATGGCCAGGATCGCCGAGCGTTCCAGCTTGCGCCCGGCCGCCGCCTCGGCCCGGGCGATGGCGGCCTCATAGATCGGTGCATGTGGTTTGCCGACGATGGTGACCCGGCCGCCCATGTCCTCATAAAGCCTGGCGAGTGCGCCGGCGCACCAGATCAGCGTGTCGCCGCGCTCCACGACGATATCCGGATTGGCGCAGATGAAGGGAATGTCGCGCGCGATCAGCCGCTCGAACAGCGGCCGGTAGGTCTCTGGCGTCTCCTGCTCGTCGTCGACAAGGCCGGTGCACACCACCGCCTCTGCGCCGTCCTCGCCGGACAGCGGGGCCTTCAGGCCCTCGAACAGCGTCAGGTCGCGTTCCGGGCCGATGTGCAAAACCGGCGCGCCGTCGAGCGCCTCGATGGCGCCGCGCGTCACGTCACCGGACGTGACAATGTCGTCGAAGGCGGAGGTCGGTACGCCCAGTTCGGCAAGCTGCAGGCGCACCGGCGCGTTCGGGCGCGGGGCGTTGGTGATCAGCACCACCGGGCCACCGGTCTCGCGGCGAAACGCCGTCAGCGCCTCGCATGCCGGCCCGAAGGCGGCGACACCATTGTGCAGCACCCCCCAGACGTCGCACAGGACGGCGCCATAGGACGGGGCGAGGGCCGAAAGGCCTGGAACCAGAAGCGGGGTGGAAGACGGCATCGAAGGCTCTCTCGGGCTGGAAATCCGGTCATGGCGGGCTGCCGGCATGCCGCCGGCCAGTCGGCGGCGACCATAGACGCCCTTTCCTGAAAGCAAAAGACCCGCCCGCCGGCCGGCTCGTCAGTGCAGGGGCGGGGAGCCGCCGGGCAGGATGAAGTCGGCGACGAGCTTGACGTTGAGCGCGATGATGATGAGCGCGATCAGCCAGGCGCTCCCTATCAGCCAGCGCGGGGCGACCAGAAAGCCCATCTTGCGCCGGTCGGAGGTGAACTGCACCAGAGGCACCACGGCGAAGGAGAGCTGCAGGCTCAGCACCACCTGGGTCAGGATGAGCAGCCGTCCCGTCTCGGCCTCGCCATACAACAGGATGACGCCGGAGGCGGGCAGAATGGCGATGGCCCGCGTCACCAGCCGTCGCAGCCAGGCCTTCACCTTGATGTTGATGAACCCCTCCATCACCGCCTGTCCGGCGAGCGTTGCCGTTACCGTCGAGTTGAGCCCGCTGGCCAGCAGCGCCACGCCGAAGAGGATGGGCGCGGCGGCGGAACCGAGCAGGGGCTCGAGCAGCGTCTGCGCCTGGCTGATATCGGTCACGTCGGTGCGCCCGCTGGCGTGAAAGACGGCGGCCGCGAGGATCAGGATCGAGGCGTTGATGGCGAGCGCCAGCATCAGGGCGATGGTGGCGTCCAGCGTGGCGAAGCGCAGCGCCTCGCGACGCTCCGGCTCCCCGGCCCCCCAGGCGCGCGTCTGCACCACCGCCGAATGCAGGTAGAGATTGTGCGGCATCACCGTGGCGCCGAGAATGCCGAGCGCCAGATAGAGCATGTCCGGGTTGGAGAGGATGTCGGTCGTTGGCGCGAAACCGCGGATGACAGCGCCCCAGTCCGGATCCGCCAGCCCGATCTCGACCGCGAAGCAGATACTGATCACCGCCAGCAGCGCGATCACCACCGCCTCCAGATAGCGGAAGCCGAGGCGCTGCAGATAGAGGATCAGGAACACGTCGAGCGCGGTGACAATGACGCCGATTTCCAGCGGCAGGCCGAAGATGAGGTTGAGGCCGATGGCGGTGCCGACGACCTCGGCGATGTCGGTCGCGATGATGGCGATCTCGGCAAGCAGCCACAGCGGCCACACCACCCAGCCGGGATAGGCGTCGCGGCAGGCCTGCGCGAGATCGCGGCCGGTGGCGATGGCCAGTCGCGCGCACAGCGACTGCAGCACGATCGCCATGATGTTGGAGACCAGCGCGACGACGAGAAGCTGGTAGCCGAAGGCCGAGCCGCCGGCGATGGAGGTCGCCCAGTTGCCCGGGTCCATGTAGCCGACGGCGACCAGATAGCCGGGGCCGACAAAGGCGGCGAAGCGGCGCATGCGGCTCTTGGCGGTGGTCACCGCGATGCTGCGGTGAACATCAGAAAGCGCCGCGCCCTTGCCGGAACGTCGCCAGCCGCTCTCATCGGCCGTGGTGGGCGGGGAGGCGGGCTGGCGGGAAGTGGCGGAACGGGGAGCGGCCGGGGTGTTCGGCTCTCCCGATGGTCCATTGCTCACGGGGATCTGGCCTTCGCGGGCTTGCTTGCCGGTGTGGCTGGCTTTTGCGAATGATATGCAATAGCGTTATTGCACTGCGGCGCATCTGTCAAATGCCGTTGTGCGCTTCCCGCGCGCGGCGGTGGCGTCGGGCGGGCAAACGGGGGATGTTGTCGCAGGACGAGGGCGACGATTCGGAGTGGCGAGCGGAATGGCAATCCGGCAGTTGAGCGATCACGCGATCAACCAGATCGCTGCCGGCGAGGTGATCGAGCGTCCGGCGAGCGTGATCAAGGAACTTGTTGAGAACGCCATCGATGCCGGCGCGCGGCGCGTGTCGGTGGTGACGGCGGCAGGCGGCAAGACGCTGATGCGCGTCGAGGATGACGGCGCCGGCATGGCCGCCGCCGACCTTGCGCTCGCGGTCGAGCGGCACTGCACCTCAAAGCTCTCCGAGGAGGATCTCTTCGACATCCGCAGCCTCGGCTTTCGCGGCGAGGCGCTGCCGTCCATCGGCGCCGTGTCGCGGTTGACGCTGACCTCCCGCCATGCGCAGGAGCCCCATGCCTGGGCCATCGACGTGGAAGGCGGGGCCAAGTCGCAGCTCCGCCCGGCCAGCCGTCCCCTGGGCACGCGGGTGGAAGTGCGCGACCTCTTCTACGCGACGCCGGCGCGGCTCAAGTTCCTGAAGTCCGACCGGGCGGAAGCCGGCGCGATCACCGATGTGGTCAAGCGGCTGGCGCTTGCCCATCCCAGCGTCCGCTTCGAGCTTTCCGGCTCGGACCGGCAGGCGCTGGGCTATGCGGCGGCGAGCGGCGAGAGGGCGCTTGCGGCGCGCATCGCCCAGGTTCTCGGCGAGGAATTCGTCGAGAATTCCTGCGAGATCGACGCCGAGCGCGAAGGTGTGCGGCTCTATGGTCTCGCCGGGCTGCCGACGTATCATCGGGCCAACTCGCTCTCCCAGTTCTTCTTCGTCAATGGCAGGCCGGTGCGCGACAAGCTGCTGATGTCGGCGCTGCGCGGGGCCTATGCCGACGTGCTCGCCCGCGACCGGCACGCGGTCGTGGCGCTGTTTATCGAACTCGATCCGCGCCAGGTCGACGTCAACGTGCATCCGGCCAAGGCCGACGTGCGCTTCCGTGATGGCCAGCTTGTGCGCGGCCTTGTCGTCGGCGCGCTGAAGCGGGCGTTTCACGAGGCGGGCCATCTCTCCTCCTCGCACAATGCCGCCTCGGCGCTGGCCGCCTTCGCCACGGGTGGCGCGCAGACGCGCGCACCGGGGGCGACCGGCGGCGGCCATCCTGCTTCCTCCATGCCCTCGGGGCGCGGCTTTGCGGCGGGTGACTGGCGCAACTCGCCCTACCGCCCGCTTGCCGGGCAAACCGGCGAGGGGGACGCGGTGGCGGGCATTTCGCCAGGGCTTGCGGAGGAGGGCGAAAGCGCCTTCGCCGCCGTCGATCTGCCCTCGGCGGATGCGCGCGCCCATGCGCAGGACGCAAGCGCCGAGCGCATGGCTCGGCCACTCGGCGCGGCGCGGGCCCAGATCCACGAGACCTATGTCATCGCCCAGACCGAGACCGGTCTTGTCATCGTCGACCAGCACGCCGCGCACGAGCGGCTCGTCTACGAGCGGCTGAAGCAGGCTCTGGCCACCCGCGCGGTGGCGACCCAGGGCCTGCTCATCCCGGAGATCGTCGAGCTGCCGGAGGAAGACGTTGCCCGCCTGGCCGAACGGGCGGAGGAGCTGTCGTCCGTCGGACTCGTGCTGGAGCCCTTCGGACCGGGCGCCATCGCGGTCAGGGAAACGCCGGCGATGCTCGGCCAGATCGACATTCGAGGGCTGGTGCGCGATCTCGCCGACGACCTCGCCGAATGGGACGAGGCGACGCGGGTGCGCGAGCGGCTGGACCATGTCGCCGCCACCATGGCCTGTCACGGCTCGGTGCGCGCCGGGCGCAGGCTCCGTCCCGAGGAAATGGACGCGCTGCTGCGCGAGATGGAAGCGACGCCCAACTCCGGCCAGTGCAACCACGGCCGCCCGACCTGGATCGAACTGAAACTCTCCGACATCGAGCGGCTGTTCGGGCGCAAATAGCGCGGCCATTTCCGGGCAAGGCCCGGCGTCACCCGCCTGTCGCGCAAATCATGTTCAACTGCGGGATCGAACGCGGGACGGTCGGGGCACGCCGCAATGAGGGTTCTCGTCTGGGCGGCCGCGGTCGTCCTCATCCTGCTCGGACTGCTGACCGTCTGGACGCCGATCCCGACCGGCGTGCCGCTGCTTGCCGGCGGCTTCGTGCTCATTCTCGGCACCAGCCGGCATGCCTTGCGCTGGCTGCGCGGCCACCGGCGCCGGAAGATGCGCCTCGACGCGCTCTTCACATGGGTCGAGGACCGCGCGCCGCCCGCCTTTTCCGCCGTCCTTCGCCGCAGCCGGCCCAGGCGAAAGCCTCCGCAGCTCCCCGGGGCTTCGCAGTCAGCCTGCTTGAACCGGTGAGATGAGCTCGGGAGTTGCAATCCAAGATTGCGTGGCTGATAGTATTTCACATCTCTTTTCGACAGGAGGCGGGCCATGCCACACTCCGGATTTATTGGTTTTCGGGGTGCTCTTCTTGCATTTTCCGCATTGGCTTTTCTTGTTCTTTCGCCGGACGCGCAATCCCGGGAGGAGACTTGCAGACTTGAAAAGTCGCTTGCCGACAAATACCCGGACGAACTGCTTGCGATGCAACTTCTTGAACAGTGTCAAAGGCGCGCCGCCGTGGTGATGCCCGCTGCACGTGGCGCAAGCGTGCCAAACGGGCGGTCCGCCGCTCTTGCGCCGTGTCTCCCACGCGAGCCGGCGCGGCTGCGGATCGGCACCATACAGGCCGGAAATCCAAACGGTTTTACGTTGCGGGATCTTGAGCGTTCCCTGAGGAGCATCAAGAGCGAACAGGGAATTGCCGACGGTGACTGGATCGCTCTGATGGCAGCGGGAATTCAGGACAAGAACTCCGTGCGCCTGCTGATCGATGAGGCCAACATCGCGCCGAAAGCGGATCAGCTTTCAGGTTTGAACAATGCAGGTATCGCGCCTGACAACCTGGGCATCGTGCCGGGCGACGCCGCCGATTTTTTGAAGTTTGATCGTCAGTTCAACCGGCCCATGCCGGCCTCGCCGGCAGGGGCGGCGCAGTGAGCGCCGACGCTCTCTTCGACAGCTGGGTTCTGGAGGGCACTTTCGTTGCCTACAAGGCCATCTTGCTGAGTGTCGCGGTGGCAGCCGCCAGTTCCGTGGCGATTGCTCTTGTCTTTTCCGGCTTCCGGGCTCTGCGGCGAGGGCGGGAGACGTCGTTCCCCGGAGCCTGGCTGACCGGCTTTTGCGCCTGCCTGCCGTTTGTCGCGCTCACCGGGCTCATCGGTGCGTTTACCGGCCAACTTGGCGGCTCCAGCCGCGACAGCGTCGTCGGCGATCTCGTGCCGGCGGTGTTCACACTGTTCGGCGGCTACATGATCTACTACATGGGTCAAAAGCAGGATCAGGGCGGCAGGATCACACTGTCTTCCCTGTCTTTTCTCCTGTGCTTTTTCTCGATGTACAACGTCGCGTCCGTCGTGCGGCAGAGCAATGAGAACTGGCAATTCTGCCGCGAGCTGTTTTCAAACCCCGACTTCAACACGGTCGAACTGCGAGTGGACCGGCACGAGTCCTGGGGATTGTTCTGCCAGAGCGTGTTCGATCAATGGACAAAGCCGGTCATTCCGCCGCCTGCGGAAGTGGACGCAAACCAGGCCGGGCCTGAGAACCTCAGGACGAGGAC
The DNA here is from genome assembly GCF_054880955.1 of Stappia sp. ICDLI1TA098. Classification (NCBI taxonomy): domain Bacteria; kingdom Pseudomonadati; phylum Pseudomonadota; class Alphaproteobacteria; order Hyphomicrobiales; family Stappiaceae; genus Stappia; species Stappia sp. ICDLI1TA098. The sequence goes on along the minus strand of NZ_JBTZBT010000002.1, from coordinate 278,647 downwards.
CTCAGGAAAATGACCTGGCTGTCGCCGACCGTGCGGCGGTCGAGTTCCTCGAACCCGTCAGGGAGCTCGATCTCGGCCTTGGCGTCTTCCTCAAGAAGCGCCAGCGCGCCGGGCTTCAGCCAGCCGCCGGCGCGCGCCGAGGCAAGCGCCGCCTCGCCGAGGCCCTTGCGATAGGGCGGGTCGGCGAAGACCATATCGAAAGGCTCGATGGTGCCGACCGGGCCAAGGCTCGTGGCATCGCGGCGAAAGAGCTTGGTTGCTCCGGTTAGCCCAAGCGCCTCCACATTGGCGCGGATGGCCGCGCGCGCCCCGGCGGCCTCCTCGATGAAGATGCAGTGCCGGGCACCCCGGCTCAGGGCCTCAAGGCCCAGAGCGCCGCTGCCGGCGAAGAGGTCGAGCACGCGCGCGTCCTCAAGCAGGTCGCGGTAGCCGTGAGCAAGCACGTTGAACAGGGTCTCGCGCAGCCGGTCGCTGGTCGGGCGTGTCGAGGCTCCACGCGGAGCCTCGATCGCCTTGCCGCGAAACCGGCCGGCAACGATCCTCAACGCTTGCCTCCGCGATCCGGACCGCCACGGCCGGGGCCGCCTTTTCCGGGGCCGTTGCGGGACGGGCCGTTGCGCGAGGGACCACTGCGGGAGGGGCCATTGCGCCCCGGACCGCCGCGACCGGGACCGCCCGCGCCAGGGCCACCCCTGCCTGGACCGCCCCTGCCTGGACCGCCGCTGCCAGGACCGCCCTTGTTCGGACCGCCGCGCGGAGCAAACCCGCGTCCGCCCTCACGTGGGCCGTCGCGTCCACGCTCCCTGTTGGGGCCGCCGCGATCCCCGCCATCGCGGTCGCGTCCGAAGCCGCCGCCGCGCGGAGCATCGCCGCGCGGAGCAAACCCGCGTCCGCCCTCACGTGGGCCGTCGCGTCCACGCTCCCTGTTGGGGCCGCCGCGATCCCCGCCATCGCGGTCGCGTCCAAAGCCGCCGCGTTGCGCATCGCTGCGCGGCGCAAACCCGCGTCCGCCCTCGCGAGGTCCGTCGCGTCCGCGCTCCCTGTTGGGGCCGCCGCGATCACCGCCATCGCGGTCGCGCCCGAAGCCGCCGCCGCGCGGAGCATCGCCGCGCGGCGCAAATCCGCGTCCGCCCTCACGTGGGCCGTCGCGTCCGCGCTCCCTGTTGGGACCGCCGCGCTGCGCATCGCTGCGCGGCGCAAACCCGCGTCCGCCCTCGCGAGGTCCGTCGCGTCCGCGCTCCCTGTTGGGGCCGCCACGATCACCGCCGTCGCGTCCGCGATCCCTACCGGGACCGGTGCGGTCGCCGCCCTTGCCGCGGGTATCGCGCTCGGGAGCGGGTCCGTTCTCCTCGATGAGCGAGCCGTCCTCGTCCCAAACCCGACGCCTGGCGCCCTGTTCGGGGCGCTGGTCGCCACCGCCGCGCGGCATCAGGTCCGGGGTGAAGCGGAAGCGAGAGCGCGGCGAGATATAGGTGGCCTTGGCCGGGGCATCCCGGCTGCCGGTCTTGCGGTCGCCACTCTCGGGCTTGCGTCGGCCGTCGCGGTCGCCGTCGCGCTTTTTGCGTCCGCGCCCGTCGAATTCGGCTTCGCCCTCGCGCTTGCTGAGATAGCGGCCTTCCTGCTGCGGGGCCGGTCGGCCGGCACGGGCGGTTGCCTTGGCCGGCGCACGGGCCGGCTTTTCGTCGCTGTCGGCGCCGGGGCCGAGCAGCGGCGCCTCGAAGTCGGCGCTGGCCTCCTTGGCGAGACGCTCGCCGAGCTGGTCGCGCAGCACCCGCCCGCGGATTTCGCGCACCTCGCCCTCGGGCAGCTCGGCGAGCTGGAACGGGCCGAAGGAAACGCGGATCAGCCGGTTGACCGAAAGACCCAGGTGTTCGAGCACCTTCTTGATCTCGCGGTTCTTGCCTTCGCGCAGCGCAATGGTGAGCCAGACGTTGTCGCCCTGCTCCTTGTCGAGGCTTGCCTCGATCGCGCCATAGAGAATGCCGTCGACGGAGACGCCGTCGGCGAGCTTGTCGAGCTCCGTCTGGGCAATGCGGCCATAGGCGCGGACCCGGTAGCGACGCAGCCAGCCGGTCTCCGGCAGTTCCAGAATGCGCGCCAGACCGCCGTCATTGGTCAGGAGCAGCAGGCCCTCGGTGTTGATGTCCAGCCGCCCGATGGTCAGCACGCGCGGCAGATCCCGCGGCAGCCGCTCGAACACGGTCGGCCGGCCCTCGGGGTCGTGGTTGGTGGTCACCAGCCCGCGCGGCTTGTGATAGAGCCACAGGCGCGTGCGCTCGCGCTCCGGCAGCGGCTCGTCGTCCACGGTGATCCGGTCCGATGGCGTCACGGTGACGGCCGGGGTCTTCAGCACGATGCCGTTGACGGCGACGCGGCCCTCGACCACCCAGCTCTCGGCGGTGCGGCGCGAGCACAGGCCAGCGCGCGCGATCACCTTGGCGACACGCTCCTCGACGGCGGCCTCTGTCGCACCCGCCTCCTCGGCGGCGGCGCGTCGGGCCTTGTCGGGGCGGCCCTTCGCGGCATGCCCCTTGTCGAACCGGGCGCCACGCGGGGCCTTGCTGTGATCGGCCTTGCCGCCGGGCTTGCGAGGCCCGCCGGGGCCGCGCGGAGATGTGGGGCGGCCGCCAGGCCGCTTGGGGCGATTGTCCTTGTTCATGGCGCGCGTCATACCAGAGCGGCGAGGTGCGGGGAAGCGCGCTTTTGCGCCAGCCGCAGACGGCGCGGCGCGGGGGTTGCGGCTGGCGGGTTTCGCGCGTACCACGCTTGCGCCCGAAGGGGCTCTCCGCCGCAGGCGCAAGGGGCCGGAAACCGGCCCGGATTGACGCGACGCGGCGCAAGGCGGAAAGATCTGCGTATGACCAAGTCCCCGGTGTCCGCCGCGCGTCCGAGCGCCGGCGGCTTCATGGATCTGGCGCTTGCCGAGGCGCGCGCTGCGGCGGCGCGCGGCGAGGTGCCGATCGGCGCGGTGCTGGTGCGCGACGGCGTGCTGCTCGCCGCCGATGGCAACCGCACGCTCGAGCTTTGCGACCCCACTGCCCATGCGGAGGTGCAGGTGATCCGCGCCGCTTGCGAAAAGCTCGCCAGTCAGCGCCTGCCGGATTGCGACCTCTATGTCACGCTCGAGCCCTGTCCGATGTGCGCGGCGGCGATTTCCTTCGCCCGCATTCGCCGGCTCTACTTCGGCGCGGGCGACCCGAAGGGCGGTGCGGTGGAAAACGGCGTGCGGCTGTATGGCCAGCCGACCTGCCACCATGCGCCGGAGGTCTATTCCGGATTGGCGGAGGCCGATGCGGCGGGCCTGCTCAGGGATTTCTTCCGCAACAGGCGCGACTGAAGCGGAGGCGGCGCGGCCGCACAAGGGAGGAAACGACAATGATCGCCGTGATTTTCGAGGTCTGGCCGAAGGACGGCCACAGGGGCGCTTATCTCGACATCGCCGCCGAACTGAAGCCGCTGCTGGTCGAGGCCGACGGCTTTCTGTCCGTCGAGCGCTTCGAAAGCCTGGCGGAGCCGGGCAAGCTCCTGTCGCTGTCCTTCTGGCGCGACGAAGAGGCGGTTGCCGTGTGGCGCAAGACGGCGGAACACCGGCTGGCGCAGGCGGCCGGTCGCAACACGCATTTCGCCGGCTACCGCCTGCGGGTCGCCGGGGTGATCCGCGATTACGGCATGGATGCGCGCGACGAAGCGCCGGCGGACAGCCGCGCCCGGCTGGAAGGCTGAAGGACGCCTATCCGCCCGGCAACACCAGCACGCGCGCCCGCTCCGGCAGCTCCGCGCGGCGGGCGATGAAAAGCGGGCCGGCGGAGCGCGCCACCTCGTAGCCCTCGACGGCCATGCGCGCCAGGAAGCTCTCGAGCGAGCCATGGGTATGGGCGTGCATCGGAATGACGATGCGCGGCTTCAGCGAGGAAAGCACCGCAATCATGCTGTCGAGCCGCAGGGTCGTGGCGTTGTCGACCGGCGCCATGACGATGTCGATGGTCCCCAGCCGCGCCAGGTCCTCGTCGGTCAGCCGGTGGTGCAGATGGCCAAGATGGGCGATGCACAGGTCCGCCACCTCGAAGACGAAGATCGAATTGCCGAGCAGGCGCGTCTCGCCGCCCCAGGTGCGCGTCGCGGTCTGGAGATTGCGGATGCGCACGTCCTCGACGGTGAGGTCGTGGTTCATCGGCCCGCCGGCCGGGTTCCAGCCCAGCAGAACGTGCTCGATCTCCGGCTCGGGATCCGGGGTGAAATGGGTGCGATGCGCGCCATTCATGGTGACCACGCGCGGCAGCCGCGCCGGGCGGTGGACGGCGTTGTAATCGGTTGCGATCCGCACGCCCTTCGGCGTTTCGATCTCGAAGGTCGCGTGGCCGATGTAGCGGATCGCAACCTCGTCGGCGGCAAGGCTCGCCCGCAGCAGCGGAAAGTCGCCCGCGTTGGCAAGAAGCTGGCAGGACGCCCGAGCTCCTGGCAGGCCGGCGGCAAGCATCGTAAGCGCCGCCGCGACGACAATGGCGGCGCGGCGCGGAAGTCGGGCTGGCATGGCGTCACGCTCCAGGCTGTCCTAACGTAAGGTGAAGGATAGCGCCGGAGGTTGGCGGTTCAAGCTGTTGTGCCGTCCTTTTCGAACCGCTCGATCATTGCCGCGAGCTCGCGCTTGACCTGCTCGCGCATGGGCTCGGCGCGCGCGAGGATCTCCTCGGTCTTGAGGAAGTCGAGCACCCGATAGCCGGGAATGTCGGGTTTCACGAGAATGTCCGGCGCGCGGTTCTTCAGCTTTTCCACGGTGATGGACTGCATGAGAACCTGGATCGAGCCGAACAGCGCATCGCCGGCGCGCGGGATCCTTCGCCCCTTGCGCGGCATCGGCGAGCCGACCACGTCGCTGGCGACGACGATGTCGAGGTCAGGGGGCAGCGCATCGAAGGGCAGCGGGTTGACGATGCCGCCGTCGACCAGCACCCGGTCCTCGTAGTTCACGGGCTTGAACAGCGCCGGGATCGCCATGGAGGCGGCGACCGCGCTGGGCAGGCTGCCCTGCGCGAGCGTGACGGCGCAGCAGGCGTAGAAGTCGGTGGCGATGACGCTGAGCGGGATCTCCAGTTCCTCGAAACTGCCGGGGATGCTCTCGCCGACGAAGGTCTCGAGAACGCGCAGCGCGTCGAACTGCATGAGGCCGGGGGAGCCGAAGAAGTCGCCGAAGCGGCGGGGCCGAAGCTTCCAGAGACGCGCCAGCACCGCGTTGCGGTCGCGGAAGGTGGTGGTGGCAATCTCGCGCAGCGCCTCGCCGGAGAGCCCGCCCGCATAGCCGGCGGCGAAGATCGCACCGATCGATGTGCCGGACATGGCGGCCGGCCGCACGCCGAGGTCGTCCAGGGCCTCCAGCACGGGCACATGCGCCATGCCGCGCGCGCCGCCGCCGCCGAGCGCGATGCCGATCCTCGGTGCTGTCATGAAACCGTCTCCGCCATTCCGTCTTCCGTCTGCCTCGGGCAATGGGCCTTAGGGACAAAAAGCGGAGCCATTGTGACAAGCCTCGAGATGCTCAGGCGCGGCCGGCAGGCTTGCGCAGCAGCGTCGGCGTGCGGTTGAAGGGGGCCTTTTGCGGGACGAGGTCATGTTTGGCGGCGAAGGCGTCGAGCGCGTCGCTGGCGCCGGCGACCGCGTTGTAGTCGTCGACGACGATGATGCCGCCGGGCACGACGCGCGGATAGAGCGTTTCCAGCGCGAAGACGGTGGGCTCCATCACGTCCATGTCGAGATGAAGAAGCGCGATGCGCTGGGCGGCGTTGGCCTCCAGGAAGGCAGGCAGCGTGCAGAAGACATTGCCGGCGACGAGCTCCACATTGGCAAAGCCCTTGGCGGCGACGAGACCGGCGACCTCCTCGCGCGCGAGACCCTCGCCGCCCGCCCCCTCGAACCGCTCGACGAATGCCCGGTCGGCGGAAAGCGACAGCGCCTCGCGGGGGAAGGCGCCAAAGGCGTCGAACCCGACGATGCGCCGGGCGTGATCGCCCTCGAGCAGATGGCGGAAGGTGGCGAAGCGCAGCAGCGAGGCGGCCTTGAAGACGCCGAACTCGAGCAGATCGCCGGGCAGCGGCACAATCTGCTTGTAGATCTCGAAATGGGCGAGCGCCTTGGCGAGCCGGCTCGGATGGGAGAACCAGGCGAAGCCGTTCTCGTAGTCCCAGACGTCCCGGGCGCTGAGCCCTCTCAGGTCGCGGGGAAATCGCTCGTCGGACATCGGCTCTCCTGTCGTCCTCATGCGTCAGCTTGCGGCGCGGCTGGAGGGAACCACGGCGGCCGATCGCGTTCAACCGGCAATGCGGCGCGCCGGCGCGGGATTTCACCGCGGTGCATGTCGCGCGAGCCAAGCGGGCCGAGCGGATGACGGATGGCGGGGTGCGTTTGCGTCCGCGCGGCGTGCTAGTCTGCGCGGTATCCGGCACCGCGCGCCGGATTCGCAAGCAATTCATCAAGATCGGGCGCCGGGCGCGGTCCAACGCCTGAACAAACGGAAGGCCCTCATGGCAAGCGACGTCGCGCCGCCCTTCTTTGCCGAATCCATGCTGTTCCTGACGGCGACGGTGGTCGCCGTGCCGTTGGCGAAGCGCATCGGCCTTGGCTCCGTGGTCGGCTATCTGGCCGCCGGAATGGCGCTCGGCCCCTATGGGTTCGACTTCATCGCCTCCGCCGGGGATGTGCTTGGCGTCGCTGAACTCGGCGTGGTGCTGCTGCTGTTCGTCATCGGCCTGGAGCTGGAGCCGGCGCGTCTGTGGAAAATGAAGGGCGACATCTTCGGGCTCGGCACCTCGCAGGTGCTCGCCTGCGGCGCGGCGATGACCGGGCTTTTGCTGCTGGCCGGGAAGTCGCCGGAAGTCTCCGTCATCGCCGGTTTCGGCCTGGCTCTGTCCTCCACCGCTTTCGCGCTGCAGATTCTGCAGGAGCGCGGCCAGCTCACAACCTCATACGGCCAGCGCGCCTTCGGCATCCTGCTGCTGCAGGACATGGCGATCGTGCCGCTGCTGGCACTGGTCCCGATCCTGGCGCCCCACACGGGGCCGTCCTCCGGACGCGAGGTGTTTGTCGAACTCGGCATCACCATCACGGCGGTGGGCGGCGTGATCTTCGCCGGGCGCTATCTGCTGACGCCGCTGTTCACGCTGCTGTCGGCGGTGCGGGCGCGCGAGGTCATGCTCGCGGCGGCGCTTCTCGTGGCGCTCGGCAGCGGCGGGGTGCTGCATGCGGCGGGCCTGTCGATGGCGCTCGGAGCCTTCCTCGCCGGCGTGATGCTGGCGGAATCGAGCTTCCGCCACACGCTCGAGGCCGATATCGAGCCCTTCCGCTCGCTGTTGATGGGACTGTTCTTCATCTCCGTCGGCATGTCTCTCGATCTTTCCGTCGTGCTCGGGCGCTGGGAGCTGCTGCTTCTCGGCGTCGCCGGGGTGATGTCGGTCAAGGGCGGCCTGATCTGGGGGTTGTCGCGGATCTTCGGATCGTCCAACTCGGATGCGCTGAAGATTGCCGTCACGCTGCCGCAGGGCGGCGAGTTCGCCTTCGTGCTCTTCACCACGGCGGGTGCCGCCGGCATTCTCGGCGGCGAGGAGCAGACGCTGCTTCTGGCCGTCGTCGTCGTCACCATGCTGATGACCCCGCTCGGCTGCGCGGTGCACGATCTGGTGGCGCGCCGGTTGCAGAAGCATGGCGTCGAGAGCGACGCCATCGAGGTCTTCGCCGATACGCGGCCGGCGGTGATGGTCGTCGGCTTCGGCCGCTTCGGCATGCTGGTGGCACAGATGCTGACCTCCGAGGAGATCGAGATCATCGCCCTCGACAATCGTCCGGAGCGCGTCGCCTACGCCAGGAAGCTCGGCTACAAGGTCTTCGTCGGCGACGCCACCCGCGCCGATGTGCTCAAGGCGGCCGGCGGCGACGGCGCCGTGCTGATCGCGCTGTGCATCGAGAACGACCGGGTGATGGGGCAGGCGATCCAGATCGTCCGGGAGAATTTCCCAAAGGCCAAGCTGTTCTGCCGGGCGACCGACCGGGCCCATGCGCTCGACCTGATCCGGCTTGGCGTCGACTACCATATCCGCGAGACCTTCGAATCTGGCGTCACCTTCGGCCGCGCCGCTCTTGGCGAACTGGGCATCGCTCCGGAGCGGGTGGAGGAAATCGAGGAGGATCTGCGTCTGCGCGACCGGCAGGGCATGGAGCTCCAGCTCCGCGACGGGCCGAAGGCCGGCGACGAGGGCATGACGCCGCGCCGGTCCCCCGGGCGCGGCGGGGAGCCGGAGCGGGAAGAGGGCTGAGTTGCAAGATCGGCTGTGGCCAATCCGGGACGCGCCCGCTATTTAGGGGGCTCAACCTTGCAAGGACACGGCATGAGCGGCCGACGCGCTCCGCCAGGCGGCGCCAGACGGACCGCGAGAGGCAGAAAAATGATGAACCGACTGGAAACTCCCCGCGCCGAAGGCGAGGCGCGCGTGCGCTATCTCGACGCCGACTATCAGCTTCTGTCGCCGGGCACCTTCGTGCGCTGCGCCGTCACCGGCCAGTCGATCCCGCTGGACGAGCTGAAGTACTGGAGTGTCTCGCGCCAGGAGGCCTATGCCGACGCCCATGCCGCGCTCGCCCGCTACCGGGAAACCGGCAACCAGGCGTGAGCCGCCCGGGCCGAAGGGGCCGGCGGACAGGCTAGGGACGGGGCTGGCCGACCCGCCCGAGAATGAAATCGCGGAACCGCGCCGGCTCACCCATGTGCATCTCCACGGCAAGGACGGCGATCCGGTCGCGCAGCCGTGCGCGTGCACTTGCTGCCGGCACGCCCGTCAGGCGCGCCCGGTCCTTGGTGGTGGTGACGGGCAGCAGGTCTCCGGCCTCCGCCTCGGCGAGCAGCGAGCCGGCTTCCCCGTCGCTCAGGACATGATGATCGCCGAAGGCGCGGGTCGCGATGACCTCCGCGCCGGCCGCGCGCAGCGAGGCGAAGACCTTCTCCGGCCGCCCGATGCCGGCGAAGGCAAGCAGCCGCCGTCCTGACAGGCCTGAGGCCGGATCCGGCCGGATCGCGGCTTCGAACACCGGAATGCCATGGCTGTGCGCCTGCGCGACAATGCCGCGCGCGCCGGTGCCCGCGCCGACGACGACCAGCGCGTCGGCACGCGGCAGCTGCGCGCGCAGTGGCGCGCGCAAGGGGCCGGCAGGATGGCAAAGGCCGTTGCCGATGCCGGTCTCAGCATCGACGAGGACGAGGGACAGGGTCTTTTCCAGCGCCGGATTCTGGAAGCCGTCATCCATAATGAGGATGTCTCCGAGCGTCTCCGCGTGCCGCGCGCCGGCCACCCGGTCCGCGCTGACGACCGTCGGGCCGGCCTCGGCGAGAAGCAGCGCCTCGTCGCCGACTTCGGCAGCGGTGTGCCGGGCAAGATCTACCGCGACCGGCCCGCCGGCGCGGTTGCCGAGCGTTCCGCCGTAGCCGCGGGTCAGGAACACGGGATGCCAGCCGGCATCCGAAAGCAGGGTGCGGAGCGCCAGCGCCATGGGCGTCTTGCCGCTGCCGCCGGCGACGAAGTTGCCGACGCAGACAACCGGCAGGGCAGGGCGCGCCTGCGGCGGTCGCTGCATGCGCCGTGCCGAAATCGTGCCATAGATCCAGGAAACGGGGGCAAGCAGGCGCGCAAGCAGGCTCGGGCGTGTCCGCCACCAGAAGCCCGGCGCGCTCAGGCCCCCGCTCATGTCGTGCCCGGTCCGGTGCCGCCCCCGGCCGCCGGGGGCGCGAGAAGGGGCGTTAGCGCCTCGAGCGTGCGCGCGAGCGCGCCGCTGCCGGCGTCGACGACGCGTGCCGCCGTCGCGGCCCGGCGTGCGGCGAGCGCCGGATCTTCGAGCAGGCCGGCGACGGCCGCCCAGAGCGCTTCCTCGTCCTCGACCACATACGCACCGCCCGCGGCGATCAGCGGCGCGTAGATGTCCTCCAGATTGGACACATGCGGGCCGGTGAGGATGGCACTGTCGAGGCGAGCCGCCTCGAGCGGGTTCTGCCCGCCCTCGGAGACGAGAGACTTGCCGATGAAGGCAACCGGCGCGAGCCGGTAGAACAGGCCCATCTCGCCGATGGTGTCGGCGAGATAGATGTCGGTGTGCGCATCCATCGTTTCGGCTTCGGCGCGCCGGGTGACAGCGAGCCCGTGCCCGCGCAGCAGTGCGGCGATTTCCGCGCCGCGCTCGGGGTGGCGCGGCACCAGCAGGGTGAGAAGACCGGGAAAACGCGCCTTCAGCCGGGTGTGGACCCGCCCGACGATGGCTTCCTCTCCCTCGTGGGTGCTGGCGGCAAGCCACACGGGGCGCGCGCCGATGGCGCGGCGCAGCTCCGCCAGTGCCTCCGGGTCGGCGGGCAGCGAGCGGCTGTCGAACTTGAGGTTGCCTGCGACGACGACACGGCGCGCGCCGAAGGCGGCGAGGCGGCTTGCGTCGGTTTCGGTCTGGGCGAGGCAGAGAGCGATGCGCGAGAAGATCCGCCGCGCCAGCATCGGCACCCGCGACCAGCTTTTCTCGGAGCGCTCGGACATGGTGGCGCTGGCGATGACGAGCGGTATGCGGCGGTCGGACAGCGAGGTGATCGTCGTCGGCCAGATTTCCGATTCCAGCGTGATCGCCAGGTCTGGATGCCAGTGATCGAGGAAGCGGCCGATGTTGCCCGGTGTGTCGTAGGGGACGAACTGGTGGATGACGCCGGCACGGACGCGGCTTTCCGCGATGCGCGCGGAGGTGACCGTGCCGGTGGTCAGAAGCACCTTCGCGCCCTCGCGCAAGAGCGCGGCGAGAAGCGGCTCGGCGGCGTTCATCTCTCCGACGCTGGCCGCGTGAAGCCACACCAGCCGGCCTTCGGGACGTGCCTGCGAGGCGTGGCCGAAGCGCTCGCCGCGCCGCTCCGGATCCTCCTTGCCGCGCCGGGCGCGCCGCGCCCACACGACCGCGAGCGCCGGATTGGCGATGCGGCCGAACAGCCTGTAGCCGGCAAGCAGCGCCTCGCCGCAGAACCGCGAGAGCAAACCGTCGGTCGTCGCCTGTCCGCTCATGCCGGAGACCCCGCTGGGATCTTGCCGGCGGCGATGGCATAGGCGCGCTCGGTGACCGCTTCGAGGCTGGCCTTGACTTCGCCGCGCGCGCGCTCGATCGCGGCGTCGTCGGCACCCGGCGCGACGTGAATGATCTCGCCCATCGACAGCACGATGGTGCTGAAGGGCAGGTTGATCGTCGCCTTGTCCCAGGTGCGCAGGTGAATGTGGCGGCTGCTGGCCATGGCGAGCGGCACGATCGGCCGCCCCGAATGGCTGGCGAGCTTGACAATGCCGCTGCCCACGACGCCGCCAACCTTCGGCACGTCGGCGGTGAGCGCGATGCTCGCTCCCTGCTTCAGCGCCCGCATAAGCTCGATGAAGCCGCGCACGCCTCCGCGCTTGGCGATCTGGCGGGCGGTCTGTCCACCGGATCCGCGCACCAGGCCCATGCCGAGCTTGCGCGCCGCGATGGCGTTGATCTCGCCATCGGCGGAGCGGGAAATCATCACCCGTATGTCGAAATGCGGCGGTCGGCCGACGGGCAGCAGGAAATGCTGCCCGTGCCACATGGCGATGATGGCCGGAATTTCAGCTTCGAAGCGGTCGTAGAGGTCGGGGGGATCGAGGACGAACCGGCTGGTCTTGCGCACCCCCTGAAGGTAGGCGGCGAGCCCGTTGCCGAGAATGCCTTGAACGAGCGGGTGCCGCCCGGCGCGTTTCAGCATGATGCGCCCCGCGCGGACCCGCCCCGACGAATGGATGCGGTCATCGCGTTGGGATCAGTTATCGTCGGTCTCCGGGTCGAGCAGCCGGTGCATGTGGACGATGAAGTAGCGCATGTGCGCATTGTCCACCGACTGCTGGGCCTTCTGCTTCCACACCTTGAGGGCGCTCGCATAGTTCGGGTAGATGCCGACGATGTCGAGATCGTCGAGATCGCGAAAGGTCACGCCGTCCGGGGTTTCAAGTTCACCGCCGAACACAAGGTGAAGCAACTGCTTGCCGGTTACTGCATCGCTCATGAGATGTCTCCGGATGTTCCTGTCGCGCTAGAAGGTCTCGGCCAGCATGGCCCGCAGGGGGTCGACCAGTGCCGGCGGCCCCGCGAGGAGGGCGGGGTGTCGGACGCTCGCACGGTTGTAGGACAGCGGTGTGCCGCTGAAGTCCTCCAGCCGTCCGCCCGCTTCCTGCACCAAAAGATCGGCCGCCGCAAGATCCCAGTCGCAGGCGTTTTCCCGGGCGAGCGCGAGATCCACATCCCCCGCCGCGACCATCGCCAGGCGAAGCGCCAGCGAGGGGATGTAGCCGACGCCTTCCAGGCCCGCCGACGCGAGCGCGGCCTTGCCGGTGATCGACTTCGGCCCGGCGACGCGGGCACCCGACAGGCTGCCGCGCGCGGAGATCCGCGCGGACGCGCCGTTGAGCGTGGCGCCTTCGCCAAGTGTGGCGCGATAGAGATCCCCACCGACGGGCCTGTAGACGACGGCGGCCACCGGCCGGCCGGCCTCGACGACGGCCAGCGCGACCGTCCATTCGCTGGACCCGGAGAGGAAGCCGCGCGTGCCGTCGATGGGATCGACGACGAAGCTGCGCCGCGCGCTCAGGCGGGAATTGTCGTCGACGGTCTCCTCGGACAGCCAGCCGTAGTCGGACCGCGCCGCGCGCAGCAGCTCGCCGAGGTGTCGGTCGACCGCGAGGTCCGCCTCCGAGACGGGAGAATCATTCTCCTTCGTCCAGCGGCGCGGGTCCTTGCGGAAGAACGACAGCGCAATCTCGCCGGCCGCGCGCGCGGCTTCGGCGAGAAGGTCCGTATCGGTGCGATTGGTCGGGGCGTCGCTCATCGGGGCATCACTCACCGGCAATGGCCATGTTCCTCACAAGCAGGCTCGGCACGGCATAGGCCGAGCGGGTGTCGAGATCGCTGCCGGGCACCAGACCCGCGAACATGTCGATCAGGTTTCCGGCGAGCGTGATTTCGCTCACAGGATAGGCGATTTCGCCGTCCTCGACCCAGAAACCGGATGCGCCGCGCGAATAGTCGCCGGTGATGCCGTTGACCCCGTGGCCGATCAGGTCGGTGACCAGCAGGCCGGTGCCCATCTCGGCAAGAAGCGCGTCCTGGGAATGGGTGCCCGGCGCGAGGGTCAGGTTCGTGGTCGAGGGGCTGGTGCCGGAGCCGCCGCGCGCTGCCCGGCCGTTCGATGCAAGACCGAGCTCGCGGGCGGAAGGCGTGTCGAGCAGCCATTGTTCGAGCACACCGCCCTTGACCAGCGTCAACGGGCGGGCGGGCCGGCCCTCGCCGTCGAACGGGCGGCTCGCCGGACCGCGCGGCACGGTCGGATCGTCGGTTACGGTGATGCCCGCGGGAAAGATCGCCTCGCCCATGCGGTCCTTCAGGAAGGAGGTTCCGCGGGCGATCGCGGCGCCGTTGATGGCGCCGGCGAAATGCCCCAGCAGCGTGCGTGCGGTGCGCGGCTCGTAGATGACGTCGCAGCGGCGCGTCGAGAGTTTGCGCGGGCGCATGCGGGCAACGGCGCGCGCGCCCGCCTTGCGGCCCACTTCGGTGGCGTCCGCCAGATCGGCGAGCCAGGTCCGTCCGTCATAGTCGTGATCGCGTTCCATCGCCGTTCCCTCGCCGGCGATGGCTGTCACCGAAACGCCGTGGCGGGAAACGAGATAGCCGCCGGAAAAACCATTGCTGGTGACCAGCACCAGCCCGGCGATGCGCCAGGAGGCGCTGGCGCCGCCGGACTTGCTGACCCCGGGCACACTGAGCGCCGCTGATTCCGCTACGCGGGCGCGGGTGGCAAGCGTGTCGGCGGCGACGGCGACGGGATCGAGAAGGTCGAGGTCGGCGATGTCGGTGGCAAGCTCGCTTGCCTCGACGAGGCCGGCGAAGGGATCCTCGGGGGCCGCGCGCGCCATGGCGACAGCGCGTTCGGCGAGACGCTCGGGATTGGCGAAGGAGTTGGAGGAGACGCTGGCGACGCGCTGGCCGCAGAAGACCCGCAGCGTCACGTCGTCTCCTTCGGAGCGCTCGCTCTCCTCCACCTTGCCGTCGCGCACGTCCGCGCCGAGCGCGATGCCGGTTGCGGCAACGACCTCGGCGGCATCGGCGCCTGCCTTGCGCGCGGCGGCGACGAGGCGCTCCGCGCCGTCCCTGAGGAGTGTCTGGTCGATGGGTTGCGTCAGCGTCATGAAGCGGGTTCCCGACTGGCTGGTGTCGCGCGCAAACCTAGTGGTCCGAACGCGGTGCGGCAAGGAAGGCGTGGCTGCTGGTCACGATTTGTTTGCCTTGTCCGGTGACCAATCCCTAACCCTGGTTGCAGACAGAAAAACTTAACCGTGATCGTTAAGCCGATCGGGACACGGGCTTGCTAGAGTTCTTTCCATCAGAGGCCATCATAACCGGCCCGATGGAGAGCGAATTGAAGCGTCAAACAGCCCAACAGGATGCCGTATCGAACGGGTCGGGCCGCGCCAAGCGGCTCGACCCGGCCCAGATGCCGCATCGCTTTGCCGCCCGGGGAACGGGCTGCGGAGAGGCGGCGGAGGCTGTTGCCTTCGACGTCTACATCGACCCGGGGCAGGTCATCGTCAAGCGCCGGCTCGCCGGTCTGCCGCTGACCCTCGCCCAGCCGATGAGCGCCTTTCTGGGCGTCTTCGCCGAGGTCTCGCCGGGCGATGCGCCCGGATCCTTCAAGGCCCGTATCGGTCTCATGCACCGTGATCCGGCCCTGTCGATCGAACTGGCCAGCGACGAGGCCCTCGAGGTGCTTGCCGCCGACTGGCGCGCCTGGGCCGATGCGCTCTCGCTGCCGCTGCTGCTGGTGGAGGCGGATGGCCACATCACCCGGCTCGACGATCCGGTGACACCGGCGGGAGAGACAGGCACGATCCGTGGTCGCTGGCTGCCCACGCGCCGCCGCGTTGCCGCCCTCACGGCCCGTCGTCCGCGCTTCCTGGTGCGCCGCAAGGCCGGTCGGGCTATCGGCACGGCGCCGGTCCATCGCGGCGAACGCGAGATCATCGCCCGGACCTGACGCGGGAGGCCCCGGCCCCCCGCCGCTACCCCCGGCCAAGCCGCCAGGGCAGAGAAGGTGCCTGACCTAGAAAGGCGTCTGACTAGAGAAGCGCCTGGACGAGGGCGTCGGCGACGAGGCCGGCAAAGAGGATCCAGCCGTAGCCGCCGTTGGAGCGGAAGAGCTTCAGGCACTGATCGTTGTCGTCAATGTCGAGCACGATGATCTGCCGGGCGAGATGGCCGAGGCCGAGAACGAGTCCGGCGAAGGCCGCCGGCCCGGCGTCCGCGCCGAAGAATGCCAGCCCGAACAGCAGCGTCGCCCCCCCGTAGAGCGCGATCAGCGCGAGTTTCGTCCAGTCGCCGAAGAGCCGCGCCGTGGAATGAACGCCGACGATGGCATCATCCTCCTTGTCCTGATGGGCGTAGATCGTGTCGTAGCCGATTGTCCACAGGATGCCGCCGGCATAGAGCGCGAAAGCGGGCCAGGCGAGGCTGCCGAAGGCTGCCGCCCAGCCCATCAGCGCGCCCCACGAAAAGGCGAGGCCGAGGAAGAGCTGCGGCCAGTTGGTGACCCTCTTCATGAACGGATAGATGGTCACGACCGCCAGCGAGCCGATGCCCAGGAGCACGGTGAACATGTTGAACTGCAGCAGTACGACGAGCCCGACCAGAGCCTGCGCGACAAGGAAGATCTTGGCCCTGAACGGCGTGACCTGTCCGGAGGGCAGGGGGCGCGAACGGGTGCGTGCCACCTTGTCGTCGATGTCCTGGTCGACGAGGTCGTTGTAGGTGCAGCCGGCCCCGCGCATGGCGATGGCTCCGACCATGAAGAGCACGAGGTGCCAGATGTCGGGCACCGGCCGGCCGCCGGCGATGGCGGCAAGTCCGGCCGACCACCAGCACGGCCACAGCAGCAGCCGCCAGCCGATCGGCCGCTCCCAGCGCGCGAGCCGGGCATAGGGCCTGAGCCAGTCCGGCGCCATCGTGTCGACCCAATGGCCGCGAACCGCGTCCGCGACCCGTCCCCTGACCGTGCCGTCGTTCATGCTTTCCACCGATGCGCTTGCGTGTTTCCCGGGTGATAGCGGCTTTGGCCGTCCGATGAAAGGCCGGGTCTTGTCTCTCCCGCCCGCGCGCTGTACCACCCGGGCGCGGCCGGCGGGTCGCGCGCGCCGGCGCAGGCCGGACGCGGACGTGGCACCAGACGGGACAGGCGCGCGATGAACATTCTTCTGATCGGATCCGGCGGGCGGGAACATGCGCTTGCCTGGGCGATGGCGCGCTCGCCGAAGTGCGACCGGCTTTATGTCGCGCCCGGCAATGCCGGCATCGCCGCGGAGGCGACCTGCATCGCGCTCGATGTCTCCGATCACGCCGCCGTCGTGACGTTCTGCCGCGATCACGAGATTGGCTTCGTCGTCGTCGGCCCCGAGGCCCCGCTGGTCGACGGTCTGGTCGACAGCCTGACCCGGGCCGGCATCATGGCCTTCGGCCCGCGCCAGGCGGCCGCCCGCCTCGAAGGGTCCAAGGGTTTCACCAAGGACCTGTGCGCGCGCGCCGGCATTCCCACCGCCGCCTATGGCCGCTTCTCCGATGCCGAGGCGGCGCGCGCACATGTGCGCAAGGCAGGCGCGCCCATCGTCGTCAAGGCCGATGGGCTGGCGGCCGGCAAGGGCGTCATCATCGCCATGACCGAGGAGGAGGCGCTGGCGGCCATCGACGCCTGCTTTGACGGCGAGTTCGGCGCGGCCGGCGCGGAAGTGGTGGTCGAGGCGTTCCTGGAGGGCGAGGAGGCGAGCCTCTTCGTGCTTTCCGACGGCGTCAACGCGTTGCCGCTCGCCTCTGCCCAGGACCACAAGCGCGTCGGCGAGGGCGACACCGGTCCGAACACCGGCGGCATGGGGGCCTATTCGCCCGCGCCGGTGATGACGCCGGAGATGACCGAGCGGGCGCTCGCCGAAATCGTGCGCCCGACCATCGCCACGCTCGCCGCCGAGGGAACGCCTTTCGTCGGCGTGCTCTTCGCGGGACTGATGATCACCGCCGACGGGCCCCAGCTCATCGAATACAACGTCCGCTTCGGCGACCCCGAGTGCCAGGTGCTGATGATGCGGCTGCGCTCCGACATCGTCGATCTGCTCGTGGCCGCCTGTGAGGGGCGCCTCGGCGAGACGGAGGCCGACTGGCACGACGCCGTGGCGCTGACCGTCGTGCTGGCGGCCAAGGGCTATCCGGGGGTCTACGAGAAAGGCACCGAGATCCGCGGCCTCGATGCGCTCGAGGCAACGCCCGACCTCAAGGTGTTCCACGCCGGCACCCGCGCCGAGGGCGCGCGCATTCTCGCCAACGGCGGACGCGTGCTCAATGTGACGGCGATGGGCGCCACCGTCGCGGAAGCGCGCGCGCGCGCCTATGCCGCGATCGATCGCATCGATTGGCCCGAGGGCTTCTGCCGCCGGGATATCGCCTGGCGCGCGCTGGAGCGCGACGGACACTGACGCGCGGCGCGGTGCGAAGAGCTTCAGCTTCGGTTATTGCCTTGAACTGAAAGGGCGGCTCCCACATTCTCCTGTTGCGGGAGAGGGAAGCGCGTCATGTGTCGCGATCTCCGCAAGGGGGGATATGGCGATGGTGGAAGCCGCGCGCGATCTCTTTCCGGGGTTTGCCGCGCGGCGGCTGCCTGGAGAGGGAGTCGAGATTTTCTGCCGCATAGGCGGGGAGGGGCCGCCGCTTCTGCTGCTGCACGGATATCCGCAGACCCATGCCATGTGGCACGGCATCGCCGGCCGGCTCGCAGAGCATTTCACGGTGGTCGCGGCGGATCTGCGCGGTTACGGCCAGTCCGACGCGCCTGCGGGCGACGAGGGGCATCACCTCTATTCGAAGCGCGTGATGGCGCGCGACATGATTGCCGTCATGCGGGCGCTCGGTCACGAGCGCTTCGCGCTGGTCGGGCATGACCGCGGCGGCCGCGTCGGCTACCGGCTGGCGCTCGACCATCCCGAGCGCCTGACAGGGCTTGCCGTCCTCGATATCCTTCCGACCTACGACTACTGGCGCAACATGGATTGGCGCTACGCCATGGCGATCTATCACTGGACGTTCCTCGCCCAGCCCAGACCGCTGCCCGAACGGCTGATTGCCGGCGCGCCGGAGTTCTATCTCGATCACACGCTGGCGAGCTGGACGGCGAGCAAGGACTTGTCCGCCTTCCACCCGGCGGCGCGGGCGGACTATCTCGCCTCGTTCTCGCAACCCGAACGCCAGCACGCGGCCTGCGAGGACTACCGCGCCGGGGCGACCGTCGACATGGTTCTGGATACCAGCGACCGGGAGAGCGGCCATCGTATTTTCTGCCCGGTGCTGGCGCTGTTCGGCGCGGCTGGCCTTGCCGGCAAGACGGCGCTTCCGCTGAATACCTGGTCGGACTGGTGCGACAATGTTTCCGCCGCCGGCGTCGAGGCAGGCCACTTCCTGGTGGAGGAGAACCCGCAAGGCACGCTCGAGGTGCTGCTGCCGTTCCTGCTGGAGAATGCCGGCGCCTGAGGCGCCGGCCTCCCGGGTCAGACGGCGGTGCCGCCGATGGTCATCTTGTCGATGCGCAGGGTCGGCTGGCCGACGCCCACCGGTACGCCCTGACCCTGCTTGCCGCAGGTGCCGATGCCGGGATCGAGCTGCAGGTCGTTGCCCACGGCCGAGATGCGGGTGAGCGCGTCCGGTCCGTTGCCGATTAGCATCGCCCCCTTGATCGGCGCGCCGACCTTGCCATTCTCGACCCTGTAGGCCTCGGTGCAGGAGAAGACGAACTTGCCGCTGGTGATGTCGACCTGGCCGCCGCCGAAGGAGACGGCGTAGATGCCGTCCCTGACGCCTTCGAGGATCTCACCCGGATCGCGGTCCCCGGCGAGCATGATCGTGTTGGTCATGCGCGGCATCGGAATATGGGCGAAGGACTGGCGTCGGCCGTTTCCGGTCGAGCGTACGCCCATCAGCCGCGCGTTCTGCCGGTCCTGCATGTAGCCGGTGAGGATGCCGTCCTCGATCAGCACGGTGCGGCCCGTCGGCGTGCCCTCGTCGTCGATGGTGAGAGAGCCGCGCCGGCCGCCGATGGTGCCGTCGTCGACGATGGTAACGCCGCGCGAGGCGACCTGCTGGCCCATCAGCCCGGCAAAGGCGGAGGTCTTCTTGCGGTTGAAATCGCCCTCAAGCCCATGGCCCACGGCCTCGTGCAGGAGAATGCCGGGCCAGCCGGGCCCGAGCACGACGTCGAAGCTGCCGGCCGGCGCCGGCACCGCCTCGAGATTGACCAGCGCCTGGCGCAGGGCCTCGTCGACGGCGTGTTTCCAGCTCTCTTGCGTGACGAAGGCATCCACCATGTCGCGACCGCCGAAGCCGTGTGATCCGGCCTCCTGGCGGGTGCCGTCGCCGGCGACGACCGAGACGCCGAAGCGCACCAGCGGGCGCACGTCGCGCACCCGGTGACCGTCGGCGCGCAGAATGTCCACCACCTGCCAGGAAGTGGCGAGCGAGGCGCTGACCTGGCGCACCTTGGGATCGCGTGCCCGCGCATAGGCGTCGATTTCCTCGAGCAGGCGTGCCTTTTCGGCAAAGCCCGGCGCGAGCAGCGGGTTGGCATCGGAGTAAAGCTTGCCGTTGGTCCCCTGCGGTGGCTCGCTGTAGGTGCCTGAATGGCCGGCGGTAACGGCGGAGACCGCGTCGGCAGCGCGCTTCAGCGCGGCGACCGAGATCTCGCCCGAATGGGCATAGCCGGCCGCCTCGCCGGCGACGGCGCGCAGGCCGAAGCCCTGCGAGGTGTCGTAGTTCGCGCCCTTGAGCCGGCCGTTGTCGAAGACGAGGCTTTCGGACTCCCTGTACTCCAGGAAGAGTTCTCCATCGTCGGCACCCGAAAGGGCGCTGGCGAGGATCCGGCGCGCCTCGTCCTCGCCGAGATCGGCGCCGGCAATGAGATCGATGGCGGGCTGGGTCACGAAAAGCCTCCTCGGCGTGGGCCGCAGGCGCGCGGGCGCTTGCCGGCGGCATCGGGACATGAGCTTGCCCGCCCCGCCAAAGAGGCCGGCGCGGACGGGAAAACAGAGGGGATGCGGCCTGGGCGTCCCGCGCCGCGATCCGTACTCAGGGCAGTGTGGCGAAGCCTTCGGAGAAGCCCTTCAGCGAGATCGGGATGCCGATGCCTTCTTCGGGTGTCTGGAAGATGACGAAGGTGGCGGCCTGGCCCTTCTGCATCTTCTCGAGCAGGTCGTCCTGCATGACGACCTCGACGATGCAGCCGTTCGGCAGGCAGCGCACGAAGCCGGCGCTGCCGACGTCGACGCCGTCGACCCGCAGGCCCAGGCCCATCGGCAGCAGCACGCCGAGCGGGGCCAGCACGCGCAGCAGGTAGGATTTCTTGTCGGCCGTCTTCAGGACGATCACGGACAGACCGACATTCTCGCGGTCGTCTGCGGTCACGTTCTGGATCAGCGCGCATTGCTCCTGCTGTGCGCCGGCGGGCGTGTCGCAGCGCATCTGCCAGTCGCCATGGACGGAACGCACCGCCCCTTGCGCGAAAGCGGCGGGCGTCGTGGCAAGAACATGGGCGAGAATGACGGCGGCTACAGCGGCCATGCGCATCATCGGCGATCTAGCAAGAGGCACAGGCGGAACTCCGTTGGCTCGCGGCTCGTCGTTGCGTCACGTCGCCTGAAGGGCCGACCCGTGCACCGTCTCTCCGCGCGGGAGACATGGCGGCATGATTCGCCCGAAAAGGACGCGACACTGCTTTTTCGTTCCTCGACAGGCCGATTTCAAGGCGAAAGACCGACAATGGGCGATCGCGCCTGTCCGGGACGTGGGAAAGATGCGGCGAGCCGGTCGGGGGAGCCACGCAACGCCCTGAATTGGCCGGAATTTGGGCATTCGCGAAACTAGTGCATTGCGCAATGCGGCCGCATGTGGTTTTTCATCCCCGCTTTGATCTTGATCATGCGCGGCTGCGGCGTTTTGACGCCCCTTCATGCCATGGCGAGGTAAGATACACTCCGCGCAAGGAACGTTCCGCAGGCTGGCTCGGCCCGTCCATGCAGACACGGCGAGCGCGGACAGGATACGGCGGCGGCACGCAAGGTCGCCCCGACGGGCACTTGCGATCCGGGCACGCGTCGGCCGCGTGCTGATCGCGAAGATGAAGAAATGACCCGCACGCTCCGGCAGGGGCGGGGGCAGGAAGGGAGCACGGACGTGACACAGATGGTCAAGCCGACACGGGTGTTCAAGCGTCTGATGGGCGTGGCGGCGGGCGCAATGACAGCGCTTGGCGGTTTCGTGGGCACCGCGCTCGCGGCGCAGCCGGAGCCCTGGAAGATCGACATGCAGCCGGCCGTCACCGAGGTGATGGGCGATGTCCGCTGGTTCAACCACTTCACGCTTGTCATCGTCACGGTCATCGTGCTGCTCGTGACGGCGCTCCTGGGGTGGTGCGTCCTGCGCTTCAACGCCAAGAGCAACCCGAAGCCCTCGCGCACCTCGCACAACACGATGATCGAGGTGGTGTGGACGCTGGCGCCGATCCTGATCCTCGTCGTGATCTCGATCCCCTCGTTCCGCCTTCTCTACAAGGAGCTCGAGGTGCCGGCCTATGACATGACCGTCAAGGCGACCGGCTACCAGTGGTACTGGGGCTACGAGTACACTGACGAGGGCATGGAAGACGTGGTCTTCGACAGCCTTCTGATTCGTGACGAGCAGGAGCGCAAGGCGCGCGCCGCCGACTTCAAGCGTCCGGAGAGCGAATATCCGCGCCTTCTGGCCGTCGACAACGAGATGATCGTGCCGATCGGCAAGGTCGTGCGTGTCCAGGTGACCGGCGCCGACGTGATCCACTCCTTCGCCATGCCGGCCTTCGGCGTGAAGGTCGATGCGGTCCCGGGCCGTCTGAACGAGACCTGGTTCCGCGCCGACCAGACGGGCATCTACTACGGCCAGTGCTCCGAGCTCTGCGGCAAGGATCACGCCTACATGCCGATCGCCATCCGCGTGGTCGAGCAGGCGCAGTACGACAAGTGGGCAGAAGGCGCCAAGACGGACGTCGAGGGCGCCACCAAGGAACTGATGGCCGCGATTGCGGCGTCGAACGGCACCGCTGCCGTCGAGACGCCGAAGGCGCTGGAACTCGCCGCGCGCTGATCGCGGACGCGAATTTCCGCCGCGGACGGTTCGCCGCCCGCGGCTCACGGCGGACCTAAGGCGTCCGTCAACCGGAATCAAAACGAGGGAGCTGGAAGATGGCCTATGCAGCGCATGCGCAAGGCGACCATGACCATCCGACCGGATGGACGCGCTGGGTCTATTCGACCAACCACAAGGACATCGGTGTCCTCTATCTGATCTTCGCGATCATCGCGGGCATCATTGGCGGCGCGCTCAGCGTCGGCATCCGTCTGGAGCTGCAGGAACCGGGTCTGCAGATCTTCTCCAACCCGCACACCTTCAACGTGTTCACGACCTCGCACGGCCTCATCATGATCTTCTTCATGGTCATGCCTGCGCTGATCGGCGGTTTCGCCAACTACTTCGTGCCGATCATGATCGGCGCGCCGGACATGGCGTTCCCGCGGATGAACAACATTTCCTTCTGGCTGCTCCCGCCGGCCTTCCTGCTGCTCCTGCTCTCGCTCTTTGTCGAGGGTCCGACGGGCGGCTTCGGATTCGGCGGCGGCTGGACGGCCTATCCGCCGCTCTCCTCGGCCGGTCCCGAGGGCCATCCGGGTCCCGCGATGGATCTCGCCATCCTGGCGCTGCACATCTCCGGTGCGTCGTCGATCCTGGGTGCGATCAACTTCATCACGACGATCTTCAACATGCGCGCTCCGGGCATGACGCTGCACAAGATGCCGCTCTTCGCCTGGTCGGTGCTCGTCACCGCGTTCCTTCTGCTGCTGTCCCTGCCGGTGCTCGCCGGCGGCATCACCATGCTGCTGACGGACCGCAACTTCGGCACCACGTTCTTCGATCCGGCCGGTGGCGGTGATCCGATCCTGTTCCAGCACCTGTTCTGGTTCTTCGGTCATCCCGAGGTGTACATCCTGATTCTGCCGGCCTTCGGCATCGTCAGCCACATCATCTCGACCTTCGCCCGCAAGCCGATCTTCGGATACCTGGGCATGGCCTACGCCATGGTCGCGATCGGCGTTGTCGGCTTTATCGTGTGGGCGCACCACATGTACACGGTCGGTCTCGACGTGGACACGCAGGCCTATTTCGTCGCCGCGACGATGGTCATCGCGGTTCCCACGGGCGTGAAGATCTTCTCGTGGATCGCCACGATGTGGGGCGGCTCGATCACCTTCCGCACCCCGATGCTCTGGGCGGTCGGTTTCATCTTCCTGTTCACGGTCGGTGGCGTCACGGGCGTTCAGCTCGCCAACGCCGGTCTCGACCGCTCGCTGCACGACACCTACTACGTGGTGGCCCACTTCCACTACGTGCTGTCGCTCGGCGCGGTCTTCGGCATCTTTGGCGGCTGGTACTACTGGTTCCCGAAAATGTTCGGCTACATGTACAACGAGACCATCGGCAAGGCCCACTTCTGGATCACCTTCGTCGGCGTGAACATGATCTTCTTCCCGCAGCACTTCCTCGGTCTGCAGGGCATGCCGCGCCGCTACGTCGATTATCCCGATGCGCTCGCCGGCTGGAACGCTGTCTCCTCCTATGGGTCCTACATCTCGGCCTTCGCGGTCCTGGTGTTCCTGTTCGGCATCGTCGAGGCTTTCTCCAAGAAGCGCGTCGCCGGCAACAACCCGTGGGGCGAGGGCGCAACGACGCTGGAGTGGACCCTGTCCTCCCCGCCGCCCTACCACCAGTTCGAGGTCCTGCCGCGCATCAAGTAAGCGGCACGGCTGAAAACGATACCCGCGCCGCGGCTCTCCGCGGCGCGGTCTTTCCGTCGGACCGAAAGGCCCGGCGGCGGCGCGATGACAAAGGGACGGCCTGGAGCCGGACCGCGATGTCCGCGCACGAGACTTCGAGACCGGCTCCCGTCCGGGAGAGGCACAGGGCCGCGCAAGCGCTCGCGCCTGACGGGAAACGGGATGGGCCTGCCCCCGGATGGCGGGCGAACGAGACGAAGAGCAGAACATGTCGCTTGCTGAACTTCGGGACGGGCCGCTTGACGACGTCGCCGCCTTTGGCGGTGAGGGAGAGGTCCGCGATTATCTCGCGCTGCTGAAGCCGCGGGTCATGTCGCTGGTCGTGTTTACCGCGCTGGTCGGCATCCTGATCGCGCCGGGCGAGCTGCATCCGGTGCTTGGCCTCGTCGCGATCCTGTGCATCGCCATCGGCGCCGGCGCGTCCGGCGCGCTCAACATGTGGTACGACGCCGACATCGACGCGGTGATGTCGCGCACCCGCAAGCGGCCGATCCCGGCCGGTCGCATCGCGCCGAACGAGGCACTGGCCTTCGGCCTGACGCTCTCGGCGTTTTCGGTTGCGATCCTGGGGCTTGCCGTCAACTGGCTGGCGGCCGGCCTGCTCGCCTTCACGATCTTCTTCTACGCCGTCGTCTACACGATGTGGCTGAAGCGCTCGACGCCGCAGAACATCGTTATCGGCGGCGCCGCGGGGGCCTTCCCGCCGATGATCGGCTGGGCGGCGGTGACGGGCGATGTCAGCCTGCACAGCTCGATCCTGTTCCTCATCATCTTCATGTGGACGCCGCCGCACTTCTGGGCGCTGTCTCTGTTCAAGCGCGGCGACTATGAGGATGCGCGCATCCCGATGCTTCCCGTCGTCGCCGGCGAGGACACGACCCGCACCCACATCCTGGTCTATTCGATCCTGCTTGCACCCATCGGGGTCGCGCCGGCGCTGCTCGGGTTCGCCTCGCCGGCCTATGGCGTGATCGCCGGAGTCCTGGGCGCCATCTTCGTCGCCTATGCCGTTGCCGTCTTCCTCAGGCGCGAGGGCGATGGCGCGCGCAAGGCGGCGGTGGCGCTTTTCAAGTTCTCGCTGGTCTATCTCTTCCTCGTCTTCGCCTTGCTGTTCGCCGATACGCTGGCCGGCGATCTCTTCCCTGCATTCTGGTTTCCGGGGGCGGCATGAGCGAGAACGACGGCATTCGGCAGACGGAAGAGCAGAAGCGGCGTCAGCGCGCACGCTCGAGGGCCATCGGCATCACGCTTGGCGTGCTGGCGGTGCTCTTCTTCGTCATCACCCTGGTCAAGATGGGGCCGGGGATCATGAACCGCCCGCTCTAGGAGGTGACGCGCATGACGCAGGACAGCCAGACCCCGGTCACGCCGGAACAGACCTCGCAAGAGGTCCGCGCGGCGCGCATGGCGCGGGTCAACCGCCGCATCGGCGTCGCCGCCTTCTGCGGTGTGCTCGCCATGGTCGGCGCCGCCTATGCCGCCGTGCCGCTCTACCAGCTCTTCTGCCAGGTCACCGGCTATGGCGGCACGACGCAGCGCGCAGATGCCGACAGTGGCACAGTGATCGGCCGCAAGATCACCGTGCGGTTCGACGGCAACGTCAATGCGTCGCTGCCGTGGCGCTTCGGTCCCGACCAGCGCTCGGTGACGATCCGCATGGGCGAGACCAAGACCATTTCCTATCACGCGACCAATCTTGGCGCGGAGGCCAACACGGGCACGTCCGTGTTCAACGTCACGCCCTTCGAGGCGGGCGCCTACTTCAACAAGATCCAGTGCTTCTGCTTCACGGAGCAGCCGCTCAAGCAGGGCGAAAGCGCGGAAATGCCGGTGGTGTTCTTCGTCGATCCGGAGATGGACGAGAATCCGGAGTTGAAGCATATCAAGGAGATCACGCTCTCCTACACGTTCTTCCCGGCCAAGGAGCCGGAAACGCCCGTGGCCGCGAAGGCGACCAAGGCGGAAGACGCAAAAAACAACAACTTGTAGAATAACGTAGCCCGCCACCTGGGGGCGTTCAGAGAGAGAAAGATCGGGGGAAGACCCATGGCGCACGCCAAGAACCACGATTATCACATCATCGACCCGAGCCCGTGGCCGTTCCTCGGCGGTGTCGGTGCGTTTCTTCTGGCCATTGGCGCCATCGGCCTGTTCAAGCACGTCGGCGACAAGCCGTTCCTGCTGTTCGGCGTCGATCTCGCCGGCTGGGGCATCTTCGCCGTCGGCCTGCTGGTCGTGCTCTATGTGATGTTCATGTGGTGGCGCGACACCATCCGCGAGTCGATCGCGGGCGACCATACGCCGGTGGTCCAGCTTCACCTGCGCTATGGCATGCTGCTGTTCATCGCTTCCGAGGTGATGTTCTTCGTGGCCTGGTTCTGGGCGTTCTTCGATGCCTCGCTCTTCGTCGGCGAAGCCAACCAGTACGCCCGCTTCGATGTCACCGGTGGCGTGTGGCCGCCGCATGGCATCGAGACCTTCGATCCCTGGCATCTGCCGCTGTTCAACACGCTTATCCTGCTGACCTCGGGCACCACGGTGACCTGGGCGCACCACGCGCTGTTGCACAACGACCGCGAAGGCCTGAAGTGGGGCCTGACGCTGACCGTCATCCTCGGCCTGTTCTTCTCGATGGTGCAGGCTTATGAGTACAGCCATGCGACCTTTGCCTTCTCGGGCTCGATCTATGGCGCGACGTTCTACATGGCGACCGGCTTCCACGGCTTCCACGTCATCGTCGGCACGATCTTCCTGATCGTCTGCCTGATCCGCGCGCTCGCGGGCCAGTTCACCCCGCAGAAGCACTTCGGCTTCGAGGCTGCTGCCTGGTACTGGCACTTCGTCGACGTGGTCTGGCTCTTCCTGTTCGTCTCGATCTACATCTGGGGTGCCGGGTCTTCCTACCACTCGTAAGGGCGTGGGCCCGGCTCATGGCCGGGCCACGGTCCTTGTCGCAGATGCGAGCGCAGACATGCGGGTGGCCCCTGTCGCGATCCTGACATTGCTACTGGTTGCGGCGGCCTTGGCCGCCGCAGTTGCTTGGGCCGGTGGTTCGACTGCGGTCCCCCCGCCGACGCCCGCCGCGCATGAGGCGGAAATCGCCAGGATCCTGCTTCTCAAGAGCGAGCGTCGGCTGGCTCTGATCGATCGGGAGGGTGTCGAGCGTCGCACCTATCAGGTTGCTCTCGGCGGGCAGCCTGTCGGGCACAAGCAACGCGAGGGCGATGGCCGCACGCCCGAAGGGACCTATGTTCTCGATTGGCGCAACCCGAAAAGCGCCTATCATCTTTCGCTTCACGTCTCCTACCCCGATGTCCGCGACCGCAGGGCCGCCTCCCGGCGGGGGGATGATCCGGGCGGCATGATCATGATTCACGGCCTGCCAAACGGGCTCGGCTGGTTGGGGAGCGCGCATCTCCGCCTCGACTGGACCGACGGCTGCATCGCCGTGACCGATGCGCAGATCGAGGAGATCTGGCGGATGGTGCCGAACGGCACGCCGATCGAGATCCGTCCCTGACCCGGCCCGCGTGCCGGGCGAGGGAAGACACCAAGGAGCGACATTCATGGCAGACGCAAGAGACAGCGCGCACTATCCGCCGCAGGACCCGCTGCGCACCGGGCTTGCCGGCCGCTGCCCGCGCTGTGGCCAGGGCAAGCTTTTCGACGGCTACCTGACCGTGCGCCCGACCTGCCGCAATTGCGGACAGAGTTTCGAGTTCGCCGACAGCGGCGACGGCCCGGCGGTGTTCATCATGATGCTCGTCGGCTTTGTCGTCGTCGCTCTCGTGCTGGTCACGGAACTGGCCTACCGACCGCCTATCTGGGTGCATCTCGTCCTGTGGCTGCCGCTGACGGTGATCCTGGCGCTTTTGATCCTGCGCCCGCTCAAGGGCGTGATGATCGCGCAGCAGTTCAAGCATAGCGCCCGCGAGGGACAGATCGACGATGCCGGGGAGGAGGACAAGGACCTTGACTGATCCCGCCACCTCGAGCGCTTCCGCCGAAGAACGGCCGGCCGCGCCGCGCCGCCGTCTGCTTGCGCCTGCCATCGCCGCCGTCGTCGTGTTCGCCGCACTCCTGGGCCTGGGCACCTGGCAGGTGATGCGCCTGCAATGGAAGCTGGACCTGATCGAGCGTGTCGAGGCGCGCACCGGCAGCACGCCCGTTCCGCTGCCCGACCCAGCCGCCTGGGCAGGGCTTTCCGAGGAAGCCTGGGACTATCGCCCCGTCGAGACACACGGTCGCTTCCTGGAGGGCGAGGCCTACTATTACATCACGCTTGGCGATGCCAAGGGCGCCTACGACGGGCCGGGCTATTTCGTCTATGCGCCGTTCGAGCTTGACGGCGGCGAGATCGTGATGGTCAACCGCGGTTTCGTGCCCGACCGCCTGCGCCAGCTGGAAACGCGGCCGGCGAGTGCCGCGCCCGCGGGCGAGATGACGATCAGCGGGCTGCTGCGGCGCGACGAGCGCGGCAACATGTTCATCATCGGTTCGGACCCGCAAAAGCGCATCTTCTTTGTGCGCGAGGGTGACGAGATGGCAGCCGCTCTCGGCCTCGATCCGTCGCGCGTTGCCCCCTTCACCATCGATCTGCCGGCGCGTTTCACGCCCGAGGGCGGTCTGCCACAGGCGGGGGAGACCATCGTCTCCTTCACCAACAACCACCTGCAATATGCGGTGACCTGGTACGGGCTGGCGGTGGTGCTGATCGTGATCTTCATCGTCTATGCCCGCGGCGAGGCGCGGCCACCCCGAAAGGGCTGAGCAAACGCGACGCGCGCGCGTCAAAAGGAAACGGCCGGGCGATTGTCGCCCGGCCGTTTCCGTTTTCAGGGCCTTGCCCGTCGTTTTCGCTCAGAGAGCCGAAAGGATCGCCGCCGCGCCGGAAACCTCGGCGGTGCCGGGCGTGTCCTCGACGTTGAGCGCCGTGACGACACCATCCTTGACGATCATCGCATAGCGCTTGGATCGCACGCCCATGCCGAAGCCGGAGGCGTCCAGCTCGAGGCCGATGGCCTTGGTGAACTCGGCGCTGCCGTCGGCCAGGAAGGCGATCTTGCCGGCGCCGCTCGCCTTCTCCCAGGCGTCCATGACGAAGACGTCATTGACCGAAACGACGGCGATCTCGTCCACGCCCTTCGAAAGGATCGTGTCGGCGTGCTCGACGAAGCCCGGAAGGTGGTTCAGGTGACAGGTCGGCGTGAAGGCGCCGGGAACGGCGAAGAGGACAACCGTGCGGCCGGAGAAGAGGTCCGCCGAGGTGCGCTCGGCCGGGCCGTCCGCGGTCATGATCTTGAATTTCGCGTCGGGAAGCTTGTCGCCAACCTTAATGGTCATGGGAAACTCCGGTATCGGTCAGTGGGAACCGCATGGCGCGGGCCGGGCGCATGCCTGGCCTCGAGCGAAAATGTGCTCGGGAAAGGCAAGCCGACGCCCGACACATAGGGTGAAAGAGGAACGCAGTCGAGGGGCGCTGCCGGTCGCAGCGGAGCCAATCGCCGGCGATCCTCAGCGCAGGCGCCCGAAAATCGGAGCGAGGTCGACGTCATGTTCGACAGTCCTTGCCCCGTCGATCAGCGTCAGCCGCAGCGGCCGGCTGCCATCGGCCGCATCGATGAAGCCTTCGCCGGAAAGCGAGAAGCGGGCGCGCGCGCCGGTGCGTTCCACCAGCACGGGCACGCCGTTGTAGGAGCCTGCCACGCCTTCGGCGAAAAGGTCGATCGGCTCGTCGACGCCTGCCAGTTGCACCTCGATCAATATCTCGGGAGCGGCGTCGGGGTCCGCCGCGGGCGAGGCCGTCACCGTCGCGACGCGCGGGGCCGCCTCGCCCTGCGGGGTTGCAAGCGTGGCGCGCGCGGCGTTGATCGCAGGGCGGCGGGCCGAAGGCGCGCTTTCGGGAGGAAGCGCGAGCGCGAGGCGGGCTTCGCCCGGAACGCAGATGTCGCTGCAGATGCCGAAGCGCAGGTCCGCGACCAGTTCTGCTCGCGAACCTTCGCTCTCCAGCCGCAGGTCGACCGGCAGGAGAGTGTGCGTCTCGTAGACGATGGAGGTGAAGGCACCGTCGAAATGGCGTTGCGGCGCGGGAAAGCGCAGGTGCGCTTCGGTGATGCCGGAGGAAGCGGAAAAGTCTGCCTCCGTCGGAATGCCGGTCTCACCGGGAAAGCGCCAGTAGATGTGCCAGCCCGGATCGATTTCGAATTCGACGGCGGCGTCGAGCCGGTTGTCGTCCACTCCCTCTACCGCCGACGGCACGGCGACAAGGCGAACCCGCGCGCCGGCCACTTTCTGCCAGGGACTGGCGCCGGCCTCGTCCGCCCGTGCGCCGTGCACGGGAAGCGCCAGACAGGCGACAAGCGTCATGAAACAGAGGCCGGTGATCACGCGCATCCTGTGTCGTCTCCTGCAAGTTTGTGTCGACTGATGTCGAGACTTGCCGCAATTCGCATGCAGGGTCCAGCGGTCGGGCGGGAACATGCGCGTGATCGGCGACGGGCGGGCCGGCCCATCAGGCCTGTTAACAAGGAAGAAATGGCGGCGTACACTGATTGTGACGCACCGTGAAACGAGACGGGCGAGACGGCGGCGCAAACGCCACGGGTTCCCTGCCGCAAGCCGGTTCGCCATCGGACGGGCTTCGAGCAGAACGGGATTTCGAGCAGAACGGGATGAGGTGGCATGGAACGACATGAAACACATCCGCAGACGCTGGCAGGTCAGTTCCTGATCGCTATGCCGCAGATGGCGGATAGCCGATTCGCCCACACGGTCATCTATCTGTGCGCGCATTCTCCCGAGGGCGCGATGGGCATCGTGCTGAACCAGAAGGCACCGAGCCTGACCTTTCCGGATCTGCTGCGCCAGCTCGAGATCATCGATGCCGGTGCCGACATCGTGCTGCCCGCGCCGGCCGACCGTATGGAGGTTCATCGCGGCGGTCCGGTGGAGACCGGTCGCGGCTTCGTGCTCCATTCCCAGGATTATCTCGCGGCGCATTCCACCATGCCGATCCACGACGGCATCTGCCTGACGGCGACGCTCGACATCCTGCGCGCCATCGTCGACGGCAAGGGGCCGAGCCGGGCAATGCTGGCGCTCGGATATGCGGGCTGGGGCGCCGGCCAACTCGAGACGGAGATCCAGGAAAACGGCTGGATTACCGGGCCGGCCGACAGCGAGATCATCTTCGATCCGGCAACCGAAACCAAATGGGACCGGGCCTTGGCCAACATCGGGATCCACCCGGCCATGCTGTCGAGCGAGGCCGGTCACGCCTGATCTTCGGGCCGGCCGTGGCGTGTGGCCGGTCGGCGCAATCGCCTTGCCCGGGGCGGGACGCGAGTCTAGGGTGCGCGGATGGATCGGCCGGTCCGTGCCGGAATGCCGTCGGTTGACGGTGCTCTCAGGACGCTCCGGCCAAGTTTTCCGGGTGAAACCCGTTCGCATGGCCGTGACAACCGGCCGTCCCGGGCGCGGTGGCCTTTGCCGCCCGCACGCGGGCTTTGCGTTCGCGGGTCGCAGGATTTGCCGCGCGCGCAGATGATGAGCGGCGGGGCAGTCGTTCCCCGGTGAGGTATCTGGAGGTCGTCTCGGTCGTGAAATACGTGAGTACAAGGGGTGAGGCGCCGGTCCTCGGATTTGCCGACGTTCTCCTGACCGGCCTTGCCGCCGACGGCGGGCTTTATGTTCCCGCCGAATGGCCGCGCCTGTCGGCAGACGAGATCGCTGGCTTCGCGGGTCGTCCCTATGCCGAGGTCGCCGAAGCGGTGATCGCGCCCTTCGTCGCCGGCGAGATCGCCCGCGACGACCTCGCGGCGATGATATCCGAAGCTTACTCCGGTTTTCGTCACGAGGCAGTGACACCACTGGTGCAGATCGCACCGGGCCGCTTCGTGCTTGAGCTCTTTCACGGCCCGACGCTTGCCTTCAAGGACGTGGCCATGCAGCTTCTCGGCCGCATGATGGACCATGTCCTGGCCGAGCGCGGCCGGCGCGCCACCATCGTCGGCGCCACCTCCGGTGACACTGGCGGCGCGGCAATCGAGGCCTTCCGGGGGCGGGATCGCACGGACGTCTTCATTCTGTTCCCCGACGGGCGGGTCTCCGATGTCCAGCGCCGGCAGATGACGACGCCGACCGACAGCAACGTCCACGCCCTGTCGCTCACCGGCACGTTCGATGATTGCCAGTCCATTGTGAAGGGCATGTTCACCCACGCCGCCTTTCGCGATGAGGTGCAGCTTGCCGGCGTCAACTCGATCAACTGGGCCCGCATCGTCGCCCAGGTGGTCTATTACTTTGTCGCCGGCGCGGCGCTCGGCGCACCGCATCGCAAGGTGTCCTTCACCGTGCCGACGGGCAATTTCGGCGACATCTTCGCCGCCCATGTCGCGGCCCGCATGGGCCTGCCGATCGAGCGGCTGGTGATCGCCACCAACGCCAACGACATTCTCGCCCGCACGCTGGAAACAGGAACCTACGAGACGCGCGGCGTGGTGCAGACCACTTCGCCGTCGATGGATATCCAACTCTCCTCCAACTTCGAGCGGCTGCTGTTCGAGGTGCATGGACGCCAGGCGGGAGAGGTGCGTGGCCTGATGGACCGCCTCGCCCAGTCGGGTGGCTTCACTCTCGCCGAAGGCCCTCTTGCGGAGATCCGCGCCGGCTTCGACGCCGGGCGCTGCGGAGAGGCGGAGACGGCGCGCACCATTGCCGAAACGCTGGCGCGCACCGGCTACCTGCTCGATCCGCACACGGCGGCCGGCGTTCATGTGGCCGGGGAGTTGCCGCAGTCGCCCGTGCCGATGGTCGTGCTGGCGACCGCGCATCCGGCCAAGTTCCCCGATGCGGTGGAGGCCGCCTGCGGCATCCGGCCCGAGCTGCCGCCCGAGCTGCGCGCGATGATGAGCGCGCCCGAGCGGCTGGAGAAGGTCTCGGCCGACCGCAAGGCCGTGGAGGATCATATTCTGGAGCGCGCCCGCGCTGCCGGACTGGAGGTGTCCTGATGCAGGTACGCGTGAGCCGGCTGGCGAATGGCCTGACAGTCGTGACCGACACATTCCCCTACCTGCGTTCCACCGCGCTCGGCGTCTGGGTGGGGGCGGGTTCCCGGTCGGAGCTTCCTCACCAGAACGGCATCACCCACCTGCTCGAGCACATGGCGTTCAAGGGCACCGCGACGCGAACGGCACGCCAGATCGCCGAGGAGATCGAGGCGGTCGGCGGCGAGCTCAATGCCGCAACCAGCGTCGAGCACACGAACTACCACGCCCGGGTACTGGCCGAGGATGTGCCGCTCGCGGTCGAGATCATCGCCGATATCCTGCAGAACTCCGCCTTCGATCCTGATGAACTGCTGCGCGAGAAGCATGTGATCCTGCAGGAGATCGGTGCCGCGCACGACACGCCCGATGACAAGGTCTTCGACCAGTTCCAGGAAACCGCCTGGGCGCGCCAGGCCATCGGGCGACCGATCCTCGGCACCCGCGAGACGGTGATGGGCTTTTCGCCGGAAGACCTGCGGGCCTATCTCGCCGAACACTACACCGCCGGAAACATGGTGCTCTCGGCCGCCGGCGCGGTGGACCATGATGCGCTTGTTGCGCTGGCCGAGACGCATTTCGCCGGCCTGCCGGGCGGTGGCGCGGAAAAGCCGGCGGGCGCGCGCTACACCGGCGGTCAGACCCGCCTCGAGCGCGAGCTGATGGAACTGCAGCTCATCCTCGGCTTCGAGGGCAAGCCCTACAAGGCGACCGATTACTACACGATCCAGGTGCTGGCCTCGGTGATGGGTGGGGGCATGTCCTCGCGCCTGTTCCAGGAAATTCGCGAGAACCGGGGCCTGTGCTACGCGATATATGCGTTCCACTGGGCGTTTCAGGATACCGGCCTGTTCGGCATTCACGCGGCGACCGGCGAGGATGACATCGATGAGTTGTTCCCGGTGCTTCTCGAGGAGGTCGCAGCCGCGTCCGAGCGGATCGACCAGTCCGACCTCGACCGCGCCAAGGCGCAGATCCGCGCCGGCATCATGATGTCGCTGGAAAGCCCGGCCGCGCGCGCCGGCCAGATCGCCCGCCAGTGGATGATCCATGGCGAGATCGTTTCCCCCGAGGAAATCCAGGCCCGCGTCGATGCGGTGACGCTCACCGACCTGAAGCGGGTTGCGGCCGATGTCTTCTCCGGCTCGCCGACGCTTTCCACCGTCGGCCCGAAAGGGGCGGTGCTCGATCTCGACACGGTCACCTCGGTTCTCGGCCGAAACCCGGGTCGGGCGGTTGCGGGCTGAACCCCGGACGGAGGTCGCGATGGCGTTCTTGCGGGCATTCGGTGCGGCGGACGCGACGCGGGTCCTGCGCGGCGCGCAGAGCCGGGAAGGCGCCGTCTTCCTGCGCATGCCGCTGGCCCAGGACTATCCCGCGTGGGCGGCCTTACGTGCGGAAAGCCGCGACTTTCTCCAGCCCTGGGAACCCCTGTGGGCGTCGGACGAACTGACGCGCGGCGCGTTCCGGCGCAGGCTTCGTCGCTACGCGCGCGAGCTGCGCGAGGAGCGGGCCTTTCCCTTCTTCGTCTTCCGTGAGAGCGACGGAGCCCTCCTTGGCGGCGCTACCCTGTCAAATGTGCGCAGAGGCGTTGCCATGGCCTGCACGCTCGGTTACTGGATGGGTGCCCCCTACGCGGGCAAGGGCTATATGGGCGCGGCGGTGTCGCTGCTCGTTCCTTTCGCCTTCGGCGAGCTTGGCCTGAACCGCGTCGAGGCGGCGTGTCTGCCCACCAACGCGGCCTCGCGTCGCCTCCTTGAAAAAGCCGGTTTTGAGCGGGAAGGCTACGCCCGCCGCTACCTGCGCATCGCCGGGGAATGGCAGGATCATGTGCTCTACGCGCGGATCGCGGGACAGGCTGGCGGAGGGGCCTCCGACTTCCTTGCAGCGCTTGAATCCTACCGGCGCGACGGGCTCGGCAGCTCCCGGAAAGAAGCCTTGTGACATGCAGCGGATGCCGATACGTGTCCGCGACGACGTGAAAGCCGAACCTGTGCGGATAATCCGATTGCGTTTCTTCATTCTTGTCGCGCTTGCCTTTTTTGCCTGTCTCGGCGTCGCCTCGCCGACGCTTGCAATCGAGGCTGTTGAGGTTCCCCCCAACGCGGA
The DNA here is from genome assembly GCF_054880955.1 of Stappia sp. ICDLI1TA098. NCBI lineage: Bacteria > Pseudomonadati > Pseudomonadota > Alphaproteobacteria > Hyphomicrobiales > Stappiaceae > Stappia > Stappia sp. ICDLI1TA098. Next base: position 243,498 of record NZ_JBTZBT010000002.1, on the reverse strand, counting down.
CGCACTCGATCTGACGCGCGCCGTCGATCTCTATCCCAATGCCGGACCGAGCCTTCAGGTCTCGACCGCGCCGGGCGCGGATGGGATCGTGCGGCGCATCGAGGTGAATTCGCTCGATGACGCCAACTCGAGCTGGGCGGTCTTCGCGCTGTCGAACCCGGGCGACGAGCAGATCGACCGGCTTATCGTCGCCCCCTTCTTCCAGCTCGTCGGCTCGCGGCTGATCTGGCCGGACCTCGGGTCCTCGCGGATCGCCTCGATCACGCCAAGCCAGGGCATCGCCCCTGAGCGCCAGTCGAGCCAGGAAGCGGACGTCTTCCTCGTCACCCTCGATCCGGGCGCGGTCGTCACCTATGTCGTCGAGCTGCGCAGTCCCGCGCTGCCGCAGATTCGGCTCTGGGAACCCGACGTCTACAAGGACACCGTCAACGCCTACACGCTCTATCGGGGCATCATCCTTGGCATCTCCGGCCTGCTGGCGCTGTTCCTGACCATCCTCTTCGTGGTCAAGGGCACCATCATGTTCCCGGCGACCGCCGTGCTCGCATGGTCGGTCCTGTCCTATCTGACTATCGATTTCGGTTTCTGGAACAAGGTCCTGCAGATCACGCCGGGTGACGAGCAGCTCTACAGGGCGTGCGCCGAGGTGGGGCTCGCGGCGAGCCTGATTATCTTCCTCTACGCCTATCTGAACCTCAATCGCTGGCACATCCGCTACAGCCATCTGGCGCTGGCGACGCTGATTCTCGTGCTGGGCCTGCTGGGTGTCGCGGTGTGGGACCCTTCGGTCGCGGCTGGCATCGCCCGCATCTCGCTCGGCGTTATTGGCGTGCTCGGCTTTGCGGTGATCGCCACGCTCGCCGTGCAGGGCTATGACCGGGCGATCATGCTGGTGCCGACCTGGGTTCTGCTGCTTGCCTGGCTGGTCGGCGCGGCGATGACGGTGACGGGCGTATTGGCCAACGATATTGTCCAGCCGGCGCTGGCTGGCGGTCTCGTGCTCGTCGTGCTGCTCATCGGTTTCACGGTGATGCAGCATGCCTTCGCCGGCGGCGCGATCGCGCAGGGACTGATTTCGGACGTGGAGCGCCGGGCGCTGGCCTTCACCGGATCGGGCGATATCATCTGGGACTGGGATATCGACCGCGACCGCATTTCGACCGGCAACGAGGTGGAGGACCTGCTTGGCCTCAAGCAGGGGGTGCTCGAAGGGCCGGCGCGCGACTGGCTTGACGTCATTCATCCGCAGGACCGCGACACGTTCCGCACCACGCTCGATGCGGTCATCGACCAGCGTCGTGGCCGGATCTCCCAGGCGTTCCGCCTGCGTTCGGATGATGGCCACTACCGCTGGTTCCGCCTGCGTGCCCGCCCCATCGTCGGGTCGGATGGCGAGGTGATCCGCTGCGTTGGCACGCTCCTCGACATCACCGAGCAGAAGGTGACCGAGGAACGTCTGCTGCACGACGCGGTGCATGACAACCTGACCGGTCTGCCGAACCGTGAACTGTTCATGGACCGCCTGGATGCGGCGTTGGCGCGCGCGCGGGCCGAGGGGCTTGGCCGTCCTTCCGTGCTCGTTCTGGATCTCGACCGTTTCAAGCAGATCAATGATTCCATTGGCTTGTCCGCCGGTGACAGCATCCTGCTGACCATCGCCCGGCGCGTCTCGCGCCAGCTCAAGCCGCAGGATTCGCTCGCGCGCCTGGGCGGCGACACCTACGCCCTGCTGCTTCTCTCCGAACAGTCGGCTGACCGTGTCGCGGCCTTCGCCGATGCGGTGCGCAGGGCCGTGCGCTCGCCCATCACCTTTGGTGAGCGCGAGGTTTTCCTGACCGCTGCCGTGGGCATCGCCATTTCCGAGAGCGGAACCGCGGGCGCATCCGAGCTTCTGCGCGAGGCCGACATGGCGATGAACCACGCCAAGCGCATGGGCGGTGACCGCGTCGAGGTGTTCCGCCCGACCCTTCAGACGGCCGGATCGAACCGTGTCGAGCTTGAGGCTGACTTGCGCAAGGCGCTGCAGACCAACGGCATCGCGGTCCATTTCCAGCCCATCGTGCGGCTGGGCGACCGCTCCATCGCCGGCTTCGAGGTTCTGGCGCGCTGGAACCATCCCAAGCGCGGGCCGATCTCGCCGGCGGAGTTCATTCCGATCGCCGAGCAGTCCGGCCTCATCAACGAACTGGGCCTGTTCGTGCTTGACCGTGGCGCACGGCAGCTTTCCGAGTGGCAGACCGCGTTCCGCCTGCCGGTGCCGCTTTTCGTCAGCGTCAACATCTCCTCGCTCCAGCTCCTGCGCCACGACCTGATCAACGACGTGAAGTCGGTGCTGTCGCGGTCCTCGCTTGCGCCGGGAACACTGAAGCTGGAACTGACGGAATCGGTCGTCATGGCCAATCCCGAGTATTCCGCGCGCATGCTCGAACGCCTGCGTCATCTCGGCGCCGGCCTGTCGCTCGACGACTTCGGCACGGGCTATTCCTCGCTGAGCTACCTGCAGCGTTTCCGCTTCGACACGATCAAGGTGGACCAGTCCTTCGTGCGTCCGAACGGGCGTAGCGCCCGGCCGGTGATCCTGCGCTCGATCATCGCGCTCGGCCATGATCTCGGCATGCAGGTGGTGGCGGAAGGGGCGGAGAGCGAGTCCGATTCGCTCGAGCTGCACCAGCTTGGCTGCGAATACGCGCAGGGCTTCCTGTTCGGCCAGCCGATGGAGGCGGCCGAGGCGACAAAGCTGCTCAAGGCGGAAATGGACGCGCTGCGCAACTGACGCAAGAGAGGCCGGCCGGCGCTCGCCGACCGGCCCTGGCCGCCTCCCGCCCGCTCGTCGGGCCCTACTTCTTCTTGAAGGGCGCCATGCCCCTGCGGGCAAGTTCGTCGGCGCGTTCGTTCTCGTCGTGCCCGGCGTGGCCCTTGACCCAGTGCCAGGTGACATCGTGACGGGTACGCGCCGTGTCGAGCGCCTGCCACAGCTCGGCGTTCTTCACCGGCTTCTTGTCACTGGTGCGCCAGTCGTTGCGCTTCCAGTTGAACATCCACTTGGTGATGCCGTCGCGCACATATGTGCTGTCGGTATGCAGCTCGACCCGGCAGGGCCGCTTGAGCGCGTTCAGCGCCTCGATGGCCGCCGTCAGCTCCATGCGGTTGTTGGTGGTCTTCTCCTCGCCGCCACAGAGCTCACGCTCGTGATCGCCCGAGCGCAGCAGGGCGCCCCAGCCGCCAGGCCCCGGATTTCCCGAGCAGGCGCCGTCGGTGTGGATCGTCACCGTCGGTCCGTCCGGTGCGACCGCGGCAGCGCCCTTCGCCCGCGCCCCGCTCATGCCGTCAGCCCGTAGTCGGCCGCTGTTTCCACGCTTTGGTGGAAGCGCAGCTTCTTCAGGTACTCGCGTGGATCCTTTGGCGTGACGAGTGCGCCCTCGGGAACGCGCAGCCAGTCGTGCAGGCGGGTCAGCAGGAAGCGCAGGGCCGCGCCGCGCGCCAGCAACGGCAGGCTGTCGAATTCCGCCTGGGTGAAGCCGCGTACCGAGCGGTAGCCATTGAGAAGCGCCCGCGCCTTGGTGACGTTGAATGCCATGTCCGGTTCGAAACACCAGGCATTGAGGCAGATCGCCACGTCGTAGGCGAGCGCGTCGTTGCAGGCGAAATAGAAATCGATCAGCCCGGAGAGTTTCTCGCCAATGAAGAAGACATTGTCGGGAAAGAGGTCGGCGTGGATGACGCCCGAAGGCAGCTCGCCCGGCCAGTTGGCCTCCATGTATTCGACCTCGCGGACCAGCTCCTCGCCAAGTCCCTCGACGATGGTGTCGGCCTGATCGAGCGACAGCTCCAGCAGAGGTCGCCAGCTCTCGACCGACAGCGCGTTCGGACGGCGGATCGCGAAGTCCGCCCCGGCCAGGTGGAACTCCGCCAGCGTCGTGCCGAGGGCGGCGCAATGGGCGCGCTGCGGCCGGCGCACCCACATGCCGTCCAGGAAAGAGATGATCGCCGCCGGCCGTCCGGCAAGCTGGCCGAGCGTCTCGCCGTCACGGTTTGCGACGGGTTGCGGGCAGGAGAGGCCGCGCGCCGCGAGATGGCGCATCAATCCCAGAAAGAACGGCAGGTCACCCGGATCCACGCGCTTCTCGTAGAGCGTCAGGATGTAGTGGCCCGTGCGCGTGTGCAGCAGGTAGTTCGAATTCTCCACGCCTTCCGCGATACCCTTGAGGGCAAGCACCTCGCCGATGTCGTAGCCGGAGACGAAGGTCACCAGCTCCTCGTCGGAGACGTCGGTATAAACGGCCATGGGTCGGTCGACTTTCCTGTGGTTCCGGTTTGGGCGGGGAGCGCCCTGGGACGGGGGGAGTGGGCTGCGGCATTGACGGGAAGCAGCCCGCCAACGCCGATGGAACAGATGCCGACGGCCCGCTCGATGGCGTGCCGGGCGCTTTACTCCGCCGCCTCGCGCAGCGCGCGCGGCAGGTTGAAGGCGATGGTCTCCTCTGCCGTGCGCACGGTCTCGACGGTCACGTCGTGGCGTTCGGCGAAGGCGGCGATGATCTCCTCCACCAGAATTTCCGGGGCGGAGGCGCCGGCGGTGATGCCGAGGCGCGACAGGGCGGGCAGGTCATCCCAGGGAATGTCGGTGGCGCGCTGGACGAGAATCGAGACCGGGCAGCCGGCCCGTTCGGCGACCTCGCGCAGACGCTGCGAGTTGGACGAATTCGGCGCGCCGACGACGATCATGGCATCGACGCGCGGAGCGATTTCCTTCACCGCTTCCTGACGGTTCGTCGTGGCGTAGCAGATGTCGTCCTTGTGCGGGGCGACGATGTCGGGGAAACGCTCGCCGAGCACCGCGACGATGGCCCGGGTGTCGTCGACGGACAGCGTCGTCTGGGTGATCCAGGCAAGCGGGCGGTCGCCGGCGGGCGTGAAGGCGCGGGCGTCCTCCACCGTTTCCACCAGGCGCACGGCGCCATCGGGCAACTGGCCCATCGTGCCGATCACCTCCGGGTGTCCTGCGTGACCGATCAGCACGATCTCGCGGCCGCGCCGGTGATGCAGTTCGGCTTCCTTGTGGACCTTGGAAACCAGCGGGCAGGTGGCGTCGAGATAGAACATGTTGCGCGCCTGCGCGTCCGCCGGCACCGACTTCGGCACGCCATGAGCGGAAAACACCACCGGCCGGTCTTCCTCGCCCGCCGGAATCTCGCCGAGTTCCTCGATGAAGACCGCGCCTTTCTTGCGCAAGCCGTCGACGACGAAGCGGTTGTGGACGATCTCGTGGCGCACGTAGACCGGCGCGCCGAAGCGGGCGAGCGCCAGTTCGACGATCTGCACCGCCCGGTCGACGCCGGCGCAAAAGCCGCGCGGCGCGCACAGGAGCACGGAAAGCGGCGGCAGTCCGCCTGCCTTGCCGTTTGGTTCGCCATCCAGGGTCGAAGCCATGAGGTGTCCTTCCAAAGTCGCCGTCCGCTCAGCCCCGGCGCCCGTCCTTGCGGGCAATAGAGGGAGCGTGACCGGCGCTGTCAAGGTCGTCGCCCCGGGCGGAAGCCTCTATGGCTCGCCAAGCCGGTGAGGCCCTGATATAGACGGGCGCTGAACCTGGAACGAAAAGCATCGGGATTGAAGGGCATGGATCACGCCGACTGGATGCGCCTGCCGGGCGCGGTTGCCGCGCTGACGGTTTCCCTGGCGCTCGCCGGCTGCGGCAGCGGCATCGGCGACATGGGCAACGATGTCGCAAAGACGGTGATCTCGGGCAACGCCGCCGACAAGTCGGCGGTGGATTCGATCGATCCGTCGATCTTCGAGCGCGATGTGCCGTGCCCGCCGGTCTCGGTGGAAGATGGTCGCTACATCGTCATGCGGTACAAGCGCGGCAGCGACAATGATCCGCGCGCGCTGATCTATCAGGCGAATCTGGAGAAGTGGGCGCGCAAGTGCCGGCGCGAGGCGGATGGCGTCAAGATGACCCTTGGCGTTTCCGGTCGCATCACCCCGGGCCCGGCCTGGCAAGGCGGCGAGATCCTGCTGCCGTTGCGCGTGACCCTGATCGACACGCAGGACGACTCGAAGACGGGGCGCAAGCCCAAGCCTCAGGTCTACAGCGTCCCGGTGACGCTCGGCGCCGGTGCCCCGGCGGAGCAGTGGGCGCTGGTCGAGGAGAATTTCGTCGTTCCCCAGGATCGTTCGATCAAGGTGGAAATAGCTCTGGACGAAAGCGGAAAACGCCGGCAATAGCGGGCGCGCGGTTGACAGTCCGACATGGCCTGTCGACAATGCGACATTCTCCGGTGAACGCCCCTGGCGGGCAGTCACCGGGAGATGTTGGAGTTTTTTGGCGGCGTTGACGTTGTGCGCCGCAGGCCGGAGAGCAGGGTTCGGGAAGCCGGAGCCGTGTGTCCGGTGAAGACGATACGCGGGAGAGGTCGGCGCCACGGGCGCCGGCGCCGAAGGAGCAACCGCCCCGGAAACTCTCAGGCAAAAGGACCGCGGATCGAGCAACGCTCTGGAAAGCAGCCCGGACGGGTCGTGGCCTTGGCCTCGACGCGACCGGTCTCACCGAAGGAGTAACCGCCGGGATCGGCGTCGGCCATCGGGCCTTCGCGCGGGCGGGAAATCTCTCAGGTCGTCAGGACAGAGGGGGTGCGTGGCCGGGTGAAAACCCGCGTTCGCGTCACCGACCCTCGAGTTCAGGACGACACGATGAGCGATGCTGCATCCGATAGCCTTCTTTCCACGCCCCTTCTTTCCACGCCCCTGACCGATCTGCACCGGGAGCTCGGCGCGCGTCTCGTGCCCTTCGCCGGCTACGAGATGCCGGTCCAGTTCCCAACCGGCATCCTCACCGAGCATACGCACACCCGCGAGAAAGCCGGCCTGTTCGACGTCTCGCATATGGGGCAGGCCTGGCTTGTCGGTCCGGACCACGAGACCACGGCGCGCGCCCTGGAGACCATGGTTCCCTCCGATGTCGTCGGCCTGAAGCCCGGTCGCCAGCGCTACACGGTGCTGCTCAATGCCGAGGGTGGCATTGTCGACGACCTGATGGTGGCGCGTCCGCTTGGCGAGGAGAACGACGGCCGCCTCTATCTCGTCGTCAACGCTTCGCGCAAGCATGTCGATTATCCGATGATCGAGGCCGGCCTGCCCGATGGGGTTCGGCTGGAGAAGATCGATGACAGGGCGCTCATCGCGCTGCAGGGGCCGCTTGCCGCCGATGTGATGAAGGCGCATGCGCCGGCGGCGGCGACGCTGTCGTTCATGGGTGTCGCCGAGATGGAGTTTGACGGCATCAAGGTGCACGTCTCGCGCTCTGGCTACACGGGCGAGGATGGCTACGAGATCTCGCTCCCCGCGGGCGCGGCCGAGCCCATTGCCCGCGCCTTGCTCGCCGACGAGCGCGTCGCCCCCATCGGCCTTGGCGCCCGCGACAGCCTGCGCCTCGAGGCGGGGCTTTGCCTCTATGGCCATGATCTCGACGAGACGACCTCGCCGATCGAAGGCGCCATCCCCTTCGTGCTGCAGAAGCGGCGTAAGGAGGCGGCCGATTTCCCCGCCGCCACGCGCATTCTCAAGGAGCTTGCCGAGGGGGCCGCGCGCGTTCGCGTCGGTTTCACGCTGGAAGGGCGCGCTCCCGCGCGCGAGGGCGCCGAGGTGCGTTCGGCTTCCGGCGAGCCCATCGGCACGGTGACCTCGGGCGGTTTTGCCCCGACCCTCGGCGCGCCCATCGCCATGGGTTATGTCGCCGCCGCACATGCCGAGGTCGGCACGCCGGTCAAGCTGGTCGTGCGCGGCCGCGAGCTGGAGGCGAAGGTTGCGGCCATGCCGTTCGTTCCGCAGCGCTACTATCGCAAGCCGTCGGCCTGACGGCGGCACCCGATCCAGAAGCATCGCCGGGAAAAACCCCGGCTCTTCCAGAGGACTGAATCAGATGAGCACCCGTTTCACCGAAGACCACGAGTGGATCACCGTTTCCGGCGACGTCGCCACTGTCGGCATCACCGATTACGCGCAGAGCCAGCTTGGCGATGTGGTCTTCGTCGAGCTTCCCGATGTCGGCCGCAAGCTCGCCAAGGGCGACGAGGCCGCCGTGGTCGAGAGCGTCAAGGCCGCGTCCGAGGTCTACGCCCCGCTCGATGGCGAGGTCGTTGAGGTCAACGCGGCGCTTGCCGATGCTCCGGGCACGGTCAACGAGGACCCTGAAGGCGGCGCCTGGTTCGTCCGGATCAAGCTTGCCGACGCCTCTCAGCTCGAGAGCCTGATGGACGAGGCCGCCTACAAGGCTCACGTCGAGGGGCTCTGATCATGGCCGGGCACATTCACACCGCCGAGGTCGTCTGGACCTGCAAGGGCGAGGATTTCTCGAAGGGAAAATACTCGCGCGGGCATGTCTGGCGCTTCGACGGCGGCGTCGAAGTGCCCGCCTCCGCCTCTCCGGCCGTGGTGCCGCTGCCCCATTCGGTGGCGGAGGCCGTCGATCCGGAGGAGGCGTTTATCGCCGCGATCTCGTCCTGCCACATGATGACCTTTCTCGATCTTGCCCGCCGCGACCGTTTCGTCATCGCGGCCTATGAGGACAAGGCCGAGGCCGTCATGGAGCGGATCGCCCCCGGGCGCATGGGCATCACCCGGGTGACGCTGCGCCCGGTGATCACCTTCCGCTCCGCGATCATGCCCGATGCGGCGAAGATCGAGGAACTCCACCGTCTGGCGCACGAGATGTGCTTCATCGCCAATTCGGTCAGATGCGAGATCGTCGTGGACACCGTGCCGCCGCGCCTGACCGCCCCCGAATAACGCACCCGACCCGCCTGAAAGGGAATCCGCTCCCGATGCGCTACCTTCCGCTTTCCGATGCCGACCGTGCCGACATGATGGCGCGCGTCGGGGTCTCTGACATCAACGAGATCTTCGTCGACATCCCCGAAAAGGCTCGCCTCGAAGGGCTGATCGACCTGCCGCTGCACAAGGGCGAGGCCGCTGTCGAGCGCGACCTTTCGCGCATGGCGGCTAAAAATGTCGCCGCCTCCGACGTGCCGTTCTTCGTCGGCGCCGGTGCCTACAAGCACCATGTGCCAGCGAGCGTCGATCACCTGATCCAGCGTTCCGAGTTCCTCACCTCCTACACGCCCTATCAGCCCGAGGTGACGCAAGGCACGCTGCAGTACTTGTTCGAGTTCCAGACACAGGTCGCCGCGCTCACTGGCATGGAGGTGGCAAACGCCTCCATGTACGACGGCTCCACCGGCACCGCCGAGGCGGTGCTGATGGCCCATCGTGTCACCCGGCGGAACAAGGCAGTCCTTTCCGGCGGCCTGCATCCGCAGTACCGCGAGGTTGTCGAGGGTCTCTCCGCCATGGCCGGCGACAGCACCCAGGCGCTTCCTGCTGACCCGAAGGGTACCGAGGACATTCTGGCCTCGATCGATGACGAGACCTCCTGCGTCGTCGTCCAGTCGCCATCCTTCTACGGGCATCTGATCGACCTCGCGCCGATCGCCGAGAAGGCGCACGCCCATGGCGCGCTGCTGATCGCCGTCTTCACCGAGGTCGTCTCGCTCGGCCTGATCGAGCCGGCGGGCGCCCAGGGTGCCGACATCGTCGTCGGCGAGGGCCAGTCCATCGGCAACGGCCTCACTTTCGGCGGGCCTTACGTCGGTCTCTTCGCCACCAGGCAGAAATACATTCGCCAGATGCCGGGCAGGCTGTGCGGCGAGACGGTCGACGCCAACGGCAAGCGCGGTTTCGTGCTGACGCTGTCGACCCGTGAGCAGCACATCCGCCGCGACAAGGCGACGTCGAACATCTGCACCAACTCGGGGCTCTGCTGCCTCGCCTTCACCATCCACATGACACTTCTCGGCGGCAACGGCCTGGCGAAGCTCGCCAGGATCAACCACGCCAACGCGGTGAAGCTGAAGGCAGGTCTCGAGAGCGTGCCGGGCGTCTCGGTGCTGAACGACACGTTCTTCAACGAGTTCACCGTGAAGCTGTCGAAGCCGGCGGCCGGCGTGGTCGAGAAGCTGGCTGAAAAGGGCGTTCTCGGCGGCGTGCCGGTCTCGCGCCTGGAGCCGGGCGCGTCCGATCTTGCCGACCTGCTGATCGTTGCCTCGAGCGAGGTGAATTCCGACGAGGATCGCGACGCCTTCGTCGCCGCGCTGAAGGAGGTGCTGGCATGAGCATGAACACGCAAGGCCGCCCGTCCGCCCCGGCCGAAATGGCGGATCCGCGCGCCATCCACGAGACCTTTACCGGCAACCGGGCGCTTGCCATGGAAGAGCCGTTGCTCTTCGAGAGCGGGCGCATGGACGTTTGCGGCGTCGATCTCGAGGAGCCGGATGATTTTGCCCCGGCGCTCGGCGCGCTTGCCCGCAAGGCAACGCCCGACCTGCCGGCGCTCACCGAGCCGGAGACCATGCGCCACTACGTGCGCCTGTCGTCCAAGAACTACGCCATCGACGCGGGCCTCTATCCGCTCGGCTCCTGCACGATGAAGCACAATCCGCGTCTCAACGAGAAGATGGCGCGGCTGCCGGGCTTCGGCGACATTCACCCGCTGCAGCCGCTGTCCACGGTTCCCGGCGCGATCGACCTGATCGCCGAACTCGGTCACTGGCTCGTCACCATGACCGGCATGAGCGCGGTTGCGATGAGCCCCAAGGCCGGCGCCCATGGCGAGCTGTGCGGCATGATGGCGATCAAGGCGGCGCACAAGGCGGCCGGACGCGATCCCAAGATCGTGCTGGTGCCCGAATCGGCCCATGGCACCAATCCGGCGACCGCCGCCCTTCTCGGCTACAAGGTCGTCTCCATCGAGGCGCGCGAGGACGGGACGGTCGATACCGCCGCTGTTCAGGCGCGGATCGCGGAGCATGAGGGCGATATCGCCGGCATCATGCTGACCAACCCGAACACCTGTGGGCTGTTCGAGCGCGACATCATCGCGATTGCCGAGGCGGTCCATGCCGCCAACGGCTATTTCTACTGCGACGGGGCCAACTTCAACGCCATCGTCGGCAAGGCGCGCCCGGGCGATCTCGGCGTCGACGCCATGCACATCAACCTGCACAAGACCTTCTCCACGCCCCATGGCGGCGGCGGTCCGGGTGCGGGTCCCGTGGTGCTCTCCGACAGGCTCGCGGCCTTCGCGCCGCTGCCGTTCCTGCGCAAGGAAGAGGGCGGCAGCGTCTGGGTCGAGACCGTGGCGGACCTGAAGGACGGCGAACAGCCCTTTGGACGGATGACCGCCTTCCACGGGCAGATGGGCATGTATGTGCGCGCGCTCGCCTACATGAAGAGCCATGGCGCCGACGGTCTGCGCCAGGCGTCCGAGGATGCGGTGCTGAACGCCAACTACGTGCGTGTCGGCCTCGAGGACCTCATGAGCCTGCCGTTCGGGTCACGCTGGTGCATGCACGAGGTGCTCTTCGACGACAGCTTCCTCAAGGACACGGGCGTGACCACCCTCGATTTCGCCAAGGCGATGATCGATGAGGGCTATCACCCGATGACCATGTATTTCCCGCTGGTCGTTCATGGCGCGATGCTGATCGAGCCGACGGAATCGGAGAGCCGCGCGGCGCTCGACCTGTTCGTGGCGACGATGCGCGATCTCGTCATGAGCGCGCAGAAGGGCGTGACCGAGCGCTTCAAGGGAGCGCCGTTCTTTGCTCCGCGCGGAAGGCTCGACGAGACCCGCGCGGCGCGCAACCCGGTGCTCAAGTGGCAGCGGCCGGAGCCGCGCAAGGTCGCGCCGCAGGCCGCCGAATAGGCCTTCGGGATCGACAGCAACAGGAGGACGCCCGGCCATCGTGCCGGGCGTTTTCATATGTGCAGGCCACTTCGCACTTGCCGGTGAAGAGAAACATGATATGTCATAATGACATCTTGTATGTCGTTTCAGGTGTCTCATGAAGGCCGATGTCGAAAGCCTCTATGCGCTTCTCCAGCAGGTGCGTCCGCTTCACCGCAGGGTGGCGCGCTCCGTTGCCGCCCACCTTGAGGGTACGGGCCTGGGGACCGGCGCGCGCGCCGTTCTCTCGGTTCTCTCGGTTCTCTCGTGCGAGGGCGCGATGAGCGTTCCGCAGATCGGCCGCACGCTGTTCCTGCCGCGTCAGAACGTGCAGAAGTGGGTGGACGAACTCCTGGCTCGCGGCCTTGTCGAGCGGCGCGCCAACCCGGCGCACCGGCGCTCCTGGCTGATCGCCCTGACGGTGCAAGGCAAGGAGCTCTTCGCCGCGATCCGCGAGCGCGAGGACGGCTTTGCCGCAGCCCTGGCGGGGCGGCTCGACGCTGCGGACGTGGACACCGCCCGGCGCGTGCTCTCGGCCTGTCTCGACCATTTCACAGCCTTCGAGGACGACCCTGATCGTCCTCGCCCTCTCGCCTGACCCTCGCAAGCGCAGGAAATTGTCATGTGGTTCTCGGTTCTTGCCGTCGCTTTCCTCGTCATGTGCGCGCTGGGGGCCTGGTTCATCGCCACCGTGCGCCGGATCGCGCGGCCGACGACTGGCGCTCCCATCGCCGCGGACGCTGCGGGCGAGGCGCTTCTGGTCATCGACATGCAGGAGGACTTCACCCGCTCGGAGGGTCCCCATGCCTATGGCGAGGAGCGCCGGAACCGGGCTGTGGTGAGGATCAACGAGCTTGTGTCGAAGGCAAGGAGTGCGGGGCAGGCGGTTGTCTACATCCGCCAGCAGCACAAGGGCTGGGCGATCCGGCTTGCCGCCGACATGCTGCTCGGCGGGGCGGGCAACCCGGGGCGACCGGGCGCGCGGCTTGACCGCGATGTCGATGCGGCCGGATTCCCGGATTTGCTGAAGCACGTCGGAGATGCCTTCTCCAACCCGGAGCTGGATCGTCTCCTGCGACAGGAGAACGTCGGACTCCTTCGTCTCACGGGCCTGGATCTCGCCCATTGCGTCACCAGCACCGCGCTTGGCGCCCGCAACCGCGGCTATGGGGTCGTCATCGATCTTGACGGTTCGCTCGCCGCCGACGAGAAGGCATGGGCCCGCCAGCAACAGCGGCTTGCCGCCGCCGGCGTCGCCACTTGCCGGCAGGGCGAGGAGCCCCATCTTGCCGGGCAGTCAAGTGACGCGGGAAAGAGTGAATGACCGATACGGACCTCGACACGCGAGCCGGCTTGCCCGGCGAGCTGCGCTTTCTACTCGAGCAACATCCGCGTGGCGTCTGGGAAACACACGAGAACCTCGGCGGCCTGATGCGCTTCTGGCTGTCGCGGCACGACGGCTTCCGCACGCTGGGCGGCACCCTTGAACGCATCATCGCCGACTTTCGCGAGGAGCGCCTGGAAGCGGGCAATCTTGGCGCGCTTCTGGCGCCGAGGCTCCAGCAGTTCCTTGGCGAGCTGCATCACCATCACATGATCGAGGACCACCATTACTTTCCGGTCTTCGCCGCTGCCGAGCCGCGTCTTGCGGCCGGCTTCGACCTTTTGGAGGGCGACCACGAGGCGATCCACGAGCGCATCGCAAGTCTCGCGCAAAGCGCCAACGTGCTGCTGCGTGACCTGCACGGCGCCGACGCGGACCGGGTGCGGCGCTCCGCCGATGCATATGCGCTCGAAAGCGGCCGGCTCGTCACCGGCTTGATGCGGCACCTGGAGGATGAGGAGGATCTGATCGTGCCGCTGGTCCTTGAGCGTGGCGAGGACGATCTCGGCGTCGGCTGAGCCGCTTGCGGCGCGTCGCCGCGCACGAGAACCGCCCCCGCCCGGTTGTCCGGGGGAGGCGGTCTGCTCGCGCGGGGAAGCGATGCAGTGCTCGAGGTCAGTCGCCCTTGGGTCTCAGGCGGCCGAAAGCCGTGTCGCGCGGAACTGGGCGCGCAGGTTGTCGATAGGCTGGCGCTTGCCGGCGTTCTCGACGTGCCAATAAGTCCATCCGTTGCAGGATTCCTGACCCTGCACAAGCGCTCCGACCTTGTGGATCGATCCGCTGTGCTGGCCGCAGACGAGCGAGCCGTCGGCACGCACCCGCGCCTCGTGCCGGCCCTTGGCGCAGGTCAGCCTGTCACCGGGCGACAGCAGGCCGACCTCGATCAGGTTGCCAAAGGGAACGCGGGGGGCAGCGCGCTTGCCCTGGCTGACGCCGAGCGCCTCCATGTCGATCGGCTCGACGCTGTCGATGCGCTTGCGGGCGGCGTCGATGTATTCCTGTTCGCGTTCCACGCCGACGAAATGGCGGCCGAGCTTCTTTGCCACGGCACCCGTCGTGCCGGTGCCGAAGAAGGGGTCGAGCACCACGTCGCCGGGATTGGAGGAGGCGAGCAGGACCCGGTAGAGCAGGGACTCCGGCTTTTGCGTCGGATGCACCTTCTGGCCACCGTCATCCTTCAGGCGTTCGGAGCCCGTGCAGATCGGCAGGTGCCAGTCCGAGCGCATCTGAAGATCGTCGTTGAACGTCTTCAGCGCCTCGTAGTTGAAGGTGTATTTCGCATCCTTCGACTTTGACGCCCAGATCATCGTCTCGTGGGCGTTGGTCAGACGCTTGCCGCGGAAGTTTGGCATCGGATTCGACTTCAGCCACACCACATCGTTGAGGATCCAGAAGCCGAGATCCTGCAGGATCGAGCCGACCCGGAAGATGTTGTGGTAGGAGCCGATGACCCACAGGCCGCCGTCCGGCTTCAGCACCCGCCGCACGGCCATCAGCCACGCACGGGTGAAGGCGTCATAGGCCTCGAAGCTGTCGAATTGATCCCAGTGATCGTCGCAGGCATCGACCCGCGAATGATCGGGGCGGTGCAGCTCGCCACCGAGCTGCAGATTGTAGGGCGGGTCGGCGAACACGAGGTCCACGGACTGCCTGGGCAGGCGCTCGAGCGCGGCGACGCAATCCCCCTTGAGGATCGAGTCGAGCCACTCGGCGTTGGCGTTTGACGCCTCGGGAAGGCGGGGTGCCACGAGGGGCACCCCTTTACGCTGTACACTCATTGCGACGCAGAACCTCACGCAATTACGAGCATCATGGTTACCGGTCTTGGTAAATCGCTGGTTAAGGCGCTTTGGTAAAAATCTTTTTTGAATCAAGGTATTGTTTACAATTGTGACGGTTCCGCGCGAAGCTGCTTCGCTTTCTTAACGCGCTGTCGGGCGATGGCTTGCCTCCCTGCCGGCACTATCTACCGGCCTCGCTTCGATTTTCCGCGCCCCGCGCCATCGACCGTTGCAAATTGCATGTAAACAAAGGCGGAAACGGTTAACGGCGGCGTGCGGATATCGACCGCCGGAGCGGGGCGGAGAACGATGAAAAATCTTTCTGCCGCCTTACGGAACTCCCATAGTCCGGTGATGGTTGGAAACGAAAACAGCAAGCAACGGAGGCAAGCGGCCATGACGCGAGGTGCGGGACCGAACGAAACGGGAGCGGGAAGCGGCGGCGGCGGCGATGTTCGCGGGGCTGTCGCGGCTGGAACGCCCGTCGTGCATGAGTTGCCGCGCGCCGATTTCGTCGCCTTCGACGATGCGGGGGAGGCGGTCGAGCGGCTGAAGGAATTGTTCGAGACCGCCACCGCATTCCTGCGCGAGGCCTTTCGCGCCTTCGTCGCGGGCGAGCTGCCGGAGGGGCGGGTGCGCGCCTGCTACCC
The DNA here is from genome assembly GCF_054880955.1 of Stappia sp. ICDLI1TA098. Classification (NCBI taxonomy): domain Bacteria; kingdom Pseudomonadati; phylum Pseudomonadota; class Alphaproteobacteria; order Hyphomicrobiales; family Stappiaceae; genus Stappia; species Stappia sp. ICDLI1TA098. The sequence goes on along the minus strand of NZ_JBTZBT010000002.1, from coordinate 227,904 downwards.
GGAGATCCGCCTGCGCACCAGGTCCCATTCGCGCCTCGACAGCCGCCTCTCCTATGGCTTCGTCTCCGGTCCGGGACTGCATTCGACGACGATCACCCGGCCGGATCTCTTTTGCGAGTACCTCAAGGAGCAGATCGAGCTGCTTTTGCGCAACCACGAGGTGCCGGTGGAAGTCGGTGCCGGCGATACGCCGATACCGCTGCATTTCGCCTTCTATGACGGCACCCATGTGGAGGGGGTGGCCGATGCGCTGCACCGCCCGCTCGCCGACGTCTTCGACCTCCCGGACCTGTCGGTGCTCGACGATGCCATCGTCAACGGCACCTTCGAGCCGGCGCCGGGCGCGGCCCGTCCGCTGGCTCCCTTCACCGCGCCGCGCGTCGACTACTCGCTGCACCGTCTCCAGCACTACACGGCAACGGGGGCGGAGCATTTCCAGAACTTCGTGATCTTGACCAACTACCAGTTCTACATGGACGAGTTCTGCCGGATCGCCGCCGACCTTCTGGCCGATCCGCAAAGCGGCTACTCCCGTTTCGTCGAGCCCGGAAACGTGATCACCGAAGCGGGCTCTGGAGGGCGCCCGAGCGGCGAGCTGCCCGCCCGCCTGCCGCAGATGCCGGCCTATCATCTCGTGCGACCGGACCATTCCGGCATCACCATGATCAACATCGGCGTCGGTCCTTCCAACGCCAAGACGATCACCGACCACATGGCGGTGCTGCGTCCTCATGCCTGGCTGATGCTTGGCCATTGCGCGGGCTTGAGGAACAGTCAGAAGCTCGGCGATTACGTTCTCGCCCACGGCTATGTACGTGAGGATCATGTGCTCGACGCGGACCTGCCCAACTGGGTGCCCATCCCTCCGCTTGCCGAGGTGCAGGTGGCGCTTGAGGGCGCGGTGGAGGAGGTGACCGGCTGCGGGGGCTACGAGTTGAAGCGGGTGATGCGCACAGGCACGGTCGCCTCCATCGACAACCGCAACTGGGAGCTTCGCGACCACCGCGAACCGGTGCAGCGTTTCTCGCAGTCGCGCGCCATCGCGCTCGACATGGAATCCGCGACCATCGCCGCCAACGGCTTCCGCTTCCGCGTGCCTTATGGAACGCTGCTTTGCGTCTCGGACAAGCCGCTGCACGGCGAACTGAAGCTGCCCGGCATGGCGACCGATTTCTACAAGCGCCAGGTCGCCCAGCATCTCAGGATCGGCATTGCCGCCATGGAAAAGCTGCGCTCGATGCCCCGCGAGCGGCTGCACTCGAGGAAGCTGCGCTCCTTCGCCGAGACGGCCTTCCAGTAGCCGACCGTCCGCCGGAGCTCAGCGAAAGGCCGGGCCGTGGCACCAGCAGGTGAGCGAGTGACGGCGGCCGCGCGTCACCGGCGCGACACGGTGGAGCATGAAGGAGGCGAAGAGCGTGGCATCGCCGAGGCCGCGGTCCGATGTGTGGATCGCTCCGCCGAGGTTGATCTGCAGCTCGCCGCCCGCGTAGCCCTCCGCCTCGCTCAACTGCACGACGACCGTGAGCTTGCGCCGGCGCGCGATGGGCCCGTCGCCGATGTCTGAATGCCAGTCGTAGTGGCCGGCGTCGCTCTCGTCGTAGGAGGCGACTTGCAGGCGCTCGCCGAAATCCGTGATGTCGAAGTCGAAATGCTCTCGGTTGGCGCGCGCGACGGTGGCGACCACCCGCTCCATCACCCAGGCGGCGCTGCCGGTGTCGTCGAGCCAGGCGATCTCGGCGCGTCGGATGTTGTGGTGGTGCAATCCGCCGACGAGACCGCCGGAAGCGGCCTGGGCCTGCTCCGCCAGCCGGATGACTTCGGTGGCTTCCCTAAGGGAAAAAACAGCGGGAATGGAATGCGTGAACATTGGCCGAAGTCTCCGCAACGGCGAAAAGATGCGGGTCTATGCGGCAGTTCCCGTGAAAACGCAACGGATTTGACGAGGGGGGCGGGCGATGTTGCGTTGCGCGGTTCAGGCCGCCTGGCCGGCGCGGCCGGCGTCCACCGCCTTGCGCATCACGGTGGGCAGCGCCTCGCCGTCGATCTCGCCGGGTTCGGACCACCACCAGCCGTCGGGCGCGGGTGCCGTCATCGGTGCGTCGGCGCGCCAGATGGCGAGTTCCAGATGAAAATGGGTGAAGGTGTGGCGCACGTCGCCGGTCCGGCGTCGCCAGTCCAGCGAGAGGCGGGCGAGGTCCTCCGGCATCCCCGCAAGGTCGTCCATCGCAGCCGTCTCGCCCCACGCGCTGACCGGCGGTTCGCTCATCCCGCCGAGCAGTCCCTTCGGCGGACGCCGGCGCATCAGCACCGCCCCGTCGGCGCGCACGGCGACGAACGCCATGCCGCGCCGCGTCGGCTTGGCCGCCTTGGGGGCCTTTCGCGGCAGCGTCTCGGCGATGCCGGCAAGCCGAGCGGCGCAGGGATCGGTCCAGGGGCAGAGCGCGCAGGCGGGCTTGCGCGGGCTGCACAGCGTCGCGCCAAGGTCCATCATCGCCTGGGCGAAATCCCCGGGACGCGCTTCCGGCACCAGATCCGCGGTCGCGGCCCGGATTTCGGGTTTCGCCGCCGGCAGGGGCGTCTCGATCAGGCGGAGCCGGGAAATCACCCGTTCCACATTGCCGTCGACCACGGCAGCCGGACGGTCGAAGGCGATCGCGGCAATGGCGGCGGCCGTATAGGGGCCGATGCCGGGAAGCGCGCGCAGGCCTTCCTCGGTCCGGGGAAAGCGGCCGGCGAGCTCGCTGGCGATGGCCTCGGCGCAGGCCTTGAGGTTGCGGGCGCGGGAGTAGTAGCCAAGTCCGGCCCAGGCTTTCATCACCTCCGCCTCGTCGGCGGCGGCGAGATCCTCGACGCTCGGCCAGCGGGCAAGAAACCTCGCGAAATAGGGGCCGACCGCCTGCACTGTGGTTTGCTGGAGCATGATTTCCGAAAGCCACACCCGATAGGGATCGGGGGCTATGCCGCGCGCCCGGTCCTTCGGCGACACCCGCCAGGGCAGGGCGCGGGCGTGCCGATCGTACCAGCGGAGAAGGTCGTCGGCGAGAGAGGGTGTCGCGGTCGGCATCGGGTCGGCGGTTTCCTTGCGGCGGGCGGGCTTGGCACCGGCAAGCAGGATCGGGCTGCGGCGGGCGATTTCAAGGGGCGGCGGGCGCAGTCCTGTGGCAAAGCTGTGGACGGGGCAGGGATGACCTGCCGAAAGCTCTGGAGTGGCTGAAAACCGCGACGCGTGGCCCATGCGACTCGGACGAAGTGTCGTTAAATCGACTCAATTACGGAGTCGACTGAACCTATGAGTGATTCGCACAAGACGATGGCCGCCGGCGGCGCACAGCAGGGCTCGAGCCTGCGCTGGGTTACCCGTGCGCGCCCGATTGGCGATCTCATCGGCAAGGCGCTTGAGAAGTCCTGCCGCCGCAGGGGGTTCGCCGCCGCCGATCTCGTCGTTGACTGGCCGGATATCGTCGGCGAGCGCTACGCCGGGCGGGTCCAGCCGCTCAGGGTCGACTGGCCGCGCGTGCCCGAGGGGGCCGTCGATGGCGAGCAGAAGCCGGCGACGCTCGTCGTGCAGACCGATGGCGCGACGGCATTGCTGCTCACCCATGAAGTGCCCCAGGTGATCGAGCGCATCAACGGCTTCTTCGGCTGGGCGGCGATCGGGCGTATCCGCATCCTCCAGCGCCCGCTGACGCCGCCCAAGCGCACGCCGCCGAAGAAGCCGCGTCCGTTGACCGCCGAGGAGGAGCGCGAGCTGGAGGCGAAGCTTGCCGCCGTGCGGGGCACCCGCCTTGGCGAGGCGCTGGAAAAGCTTGGCCGCGCGGTGATCGCCAAGACCCGATAGGGTGCGATCACGCGCTGCTCGCGATCTTGTGAGCGGCGCTTAAAGCGGACAATCGCCCCGTTCCAAATGACGCCATATTCTCCTTGTCGGTTGACCGGAACGGCAAAGGCGATAAGAAGCCGGACGACGCCGCTGAAACCTCGATCAATGGGAGCCTTCCCCGTGAGCCTCAATCGCCGCCAGTTTATTCTCCGTTCCACCGCCCTCATGGCCGCAACAGGCCTGGCGCTGAACGCGCTTCCGGCGTGGGCCCAGGAGGTCGACGTCGACAAGCTGATGGAACCGGGCTTGCTGCCCGAAAATTCCATGGGTCCGGAAGACGCAAAGCTCACCATCGTCGAGTATGCCTCGATGACCTGCGGCCATTGCGCCCATTTCCACAAGACCACCTATCCGCATCTCAAGAAGGAATACATCGACACCGGCAAGGTGCGGTTCGTCTTCCGCGAGTTCCCGCTCGATCCGGTCGCAGCCGGCGCCTTCATGCTGGCGCGCTCGGTGCCCAGGGACAAGTATTTCGACGTCATCGACATCATGTTCGAGCAGCAGCGCACCTGGGCGTTCACCGACGACCCCTACAATGCGATGCTGAAGCTGGCGCAGCAGATCGGCTTCACCAAGGAGAGCTTCGAGAAGACGCTGTCCGACCAGAAGCTGCTAGAGGGCATCGAGGCCAACCGCGAGCGCGCGTCGAAGGAGTTCGGCGTCAACGCGACGCCGACCTTCTTCTTCAACGGCAACAAGGTCAGCGGCGCGCTGACGGTTGCGCAACTCGACGAGGAAGTTGCAAAGTACCTCTGACGGCCGGGGCCTTCCCGCGCCAGACTGATGAACCATTCGCCGCCCGGACAACGCGCAGGTCCCGGGCGGCTTTCGGCTTTGTTGGATGAGGCAAGGGGTTGCGGCCGCCATGGAGGCTTTGGGGCAATGATGGCTGAACGGACGGACCTTGTGGTCTCCCGGCCGGATTGTGCCCGCGCCTTTGCCGTGGTGGCGCCAACGCGCATGGCGCGGGTCGCGCGGCCATGAAGTTCTCCAAACTCCGCGTTCTCGGGTTCAAGTCTTTCGTCGAGCCGATGGAATTCATCATCGGTGACGGCCTGACGGGTGTTGTCGGGCCGAACGGATGCGGCAAGTCCAATCTTGTCGAAGCCCTGCGCTGGGTGATGGGGGAAAACTCCTACAAGAACATGCGTGCGTCCGGCATGGACGACGTCATCTTCTCCGGCAGCCTCAACCGGCCGGCGCGCAACACCGCCGAGGTGACGCTGTTTCTGGACAATTCCGACCGCACCGCGCCGGCCGGCTTCAACGATGCCGAGGTGCTCGAGGTGACCCGCCGCATCGAGCGCGAGTCCGGCTCCAACTACAAGATCAATGCTCGCGACGTGCGTGCCCGCGACGTCCAGCTCCTCTTTGCCGACGCCTCTACCGGCGCGCGCTCGCCCGCCCTCGTGCGTCAGGGCCAGATCGGCGAGCTCATTGCCGCCAAGCCGACCTCGCGCCGCCAGATCCTCGAGGAGGCGGCCGGCATTTCCGGCCTTCATTCCCGCCGCCACGAGGCGGAGCTGCGTCTGCGTGCCGCCGAGCAGAACCTCGAGCGGCTGGAGGATGTGCTCGTCCAGATCGACGGCCAGGTCGACAGCCTGCGCCGGCAGGCGCGTCAGGCGGGGCGCTTCCGCAATCTCTCAGCCGAGATCCGTTCCGCCGAGGCCGCGCTCTACTATCTGCGCTGGCTCGATTGCCGCGACCGGCTGGCGGAAGCCGAGCGGGAGTTTTCCGAGGCCGAGGCGGGCGTGCGGGAGGCCGCGACCGTGCAGGGCGATGCGGCCCGTGCTCAGGCGATTGCCGCCCTCAAGGTGCCGGAAACGCGCGACGCGGCCGCTGCCGCCGGTGCGGTTCTGCAGCGCCTTGTCATCGCCCGCAACGAGCTTGATGGCGAGGAGCGGCGTGTACGCGAGCGGCTCGAGGATCTCGGTCGCCGGCTTCAGCAGTTGCATCAGGACGTCGCCCGCGAGGAAGAGCTGCTCGCCGACAACGACGGACACCTGGCGATTCTCGCCGAAGAGGAAGAGGAGCTGCGCGGCGAGGCGATGGCCGAGGAGGACCGTGCCGAAGAGATTGCGGTGCGCGTCGACGAGGCCGAGACCGTGGTCGCTGCCGCCGAGGAGCGCTTGTCCGCGCTCACCCAGGAGCAGGCCGGGGTTCTGGCGCGACGCCAGCAACTCGCCGATGCCTTCGAGACGGCGCGCCAGCGATCAGACAAGCTCGCGCGCCAGCACGAAAGCGCGCGGTCCGACCTTGCGGGACTTGAAGCTGAAGTCGAGGACGCGCCGGATCTCGAAGCCGGGCGCGAGGCGCTGCTGGCGGCCGAGGAAACTCTGTCCGAGGCGGAGGAGCGTGTGCTCGAGGCGGAGGAGCGCACGGCCGCGTCTCGCGCCCGAATGGAGGCCGCGCGCGGCCCGCTCGGCGAGGCGGAGGCCCAGGCGTCGCGGCTGGAGACGGAGGCGCGCACGCTTGCCGAGGTGCTTGGCGAGGGCCAGCAGGGCGATTTACCGGCCATCGTCGAGGCGATGTCGGCCCGTCCGGGGTATGAGACCGCGCTTGGCGCGGCGCTGGGCGAGGATCTTGACGCGCCGCTCGGCGGCGATGCGCCGCTTCGCTGGACAGAGCCCGCCGAAGAGACTGTCGGGGCCGCCGATCCGGCGCTTCCCGCCGGAGTGGAGCCGCTGGCTGGCTTCGTCGATGCGCCGCGTGCGCTTGCCCGCCGGCTGGCGCAGATCGGCGTGGCGGAGGCGGCGGACGGCGCGCGGCTGGCCAGGCACCTGGCGCCCGGGCAGCGGCTTGTCAGTCTGGATGGCGCCCTGTGGCGCTGGGACGGTTTCGTGGTTGCCGCCGACGCGCCAACGCCGGCGGCCCAGAGGCTGGCCCGCAAGAACCGGCTTGCGGCTCTCGATGGTGAGATTGCGCTGGCGCGGGAGCGGCTCGAGGAGCAGCGCGCCGCCTTTTCGGAACTTGGCGACACGGTTCGGCGCGCCGCGGAAGACGAGCAGACGGCGCGCCAGAAGATCAGGGAGCTGCGCGGCGCGGCCGAGGCCGAGCGCCAGCGGGTGATCCGGCTGGAGCGTGCCCATGCGGAGGCCGAGGCGCGGCTTGCGTCCCTGCGCGATGCCCTGGAGCGCATCGAGGCGGATCTGGAGGAGGCTCGCGCCGCGTCTGAGGAAGCCGGCGAGGCGATGCGCGAGATCGGCGAGGACGCGGGGCTTGCCCGCGCCATCGAGGAGGCCCGTGCCGCTGTGGTCGAGGCGCGTGCGGCGCTGTCGCGCGAGCGCGCGAGCGCCGAGGGACTGGCGCGCGAGGGTGAGATGCGCCGCCGCCGCATGGAAGCAATCTCCCGCGAGCGCGCCGCCTGGAGCCAGCGCACCGCCGGCGCCCGCCAGCAGGTGCAGGTGCTGCGCGAGCGCATGGAGGCGGCCGAGGAAGAGCGTGCCGAGCTGATCGAGGCACCCGACGACATCGACTACAAGCGCCGCACGCTGCTCACCGAGATCGCGAAGGCGGAGGAGGCGCGGCGCGCCGCCGACGATGCGCTGGCGCGCGCCGAGGCTTTCCAGCGCGACGCCGACATGGCCGCCCAGGCAGGCCTTTCGGCGCTGACGGATGCACGCGAACGACGCATCCGAGCCGAGGAGCGCCTGCGGGCGGCGACCCAGCGCAAGGGCGAGATCGAGGCGCTGATCGATGAGGCGCTGGAGGTGGCGGTCGCCGCGCTTCCCGGTCTTGCCGGGCTGAAGGAAGGAGCGCCGCTGCCCGAACCGGAGGCGATCGAGCGCCGCGTGGACCGGCTCAAGGCCGAGCGCGAGCGGCTGGGCGGTGTGAACCTGCGGGCGGAGGACGAACTGCGCGAGATCGAGGAGCAGCGCGGCACGCTCACCGGCGAGCGCGACGACCTGATCGAGGCGATCAAACGCCTGCGCGGGGCGATCTCCAACATCAACAGGGAGGCGCGCGAGCGTCTTCTCAAAGCCTTCGAAACGGTGAACGCTCACTTCCAGCGGCTGTTCACCCATCTTTTCGGCGGCGGCACGGCGGAACTGCAACTCGTCGACGCCGAGGACCCGCTCGACGCCGGGCTGGAGATCATCGCCCGCCCGCCAGGCAAGAAGCCCCAGACCATGACGTTGCTGTCGGGTGGCGAGCAGGCGCTCACGGCGATGGCGCTGATCTTCGCCGTCTTCCTGACCAATCCGGCGCCGATCTGCGTGCTCGACGAGGTCGACGCTCCGCTCGACGACGCCAACGTCGAGCGCTATTGCGACCTGCTGGAGGAGATGACGCGCTCAACCGCCACGCGCTTTGTCGTCATCACCCACAACCCGATCACCATGGCGCGGATGAACCGGCTTTTCGGCGTGACGATGGCCGAGCGCGGGGTCTCGCAGCTCGTCTCCGTCGACCTCGACACGGCGGAGCGATTCCTCGAAGCCGTGTAGGGGCGAGGCGTCGCGCGCCGCCGTGACCGCGGCATTTGTGCGGAGGCGCCTCCAAAAGCCTGTGAGTAACGGCGTTTCCATTTTATTTTCAGCAACTTGACATGTTCTGATGCCTCCTTGACAGGGCCGGGGGTGCCGACTATGGTGCGCCCGGCTTTCAAGGGCAGGCGGGCATTTGGCCGGCTCCAGTCTGGGAAGGGGACGCAAGCATAATGTCTCCGGAAGAGAACGGACCGGGCGAGGGGGATCGCGGGTTTACGGAAGCCGAACTGTCCGAGCGAAAGAGCCGGCTGATGCGGGCGCTCGAGGAACGGCAGGAGGTGGCGGAAGCGTCGCTTCGCAAGTCGTCTTCATCGGGTGCGGGTCAGGGGTACGCTCAGGCAATGAAGCTGTCGACGGAGTTCGTCGCCGGCATCGTCGTCGGAGCGGGTCTTGGCTGGTTGTTCGACGCAGGACTGGGGACAAGTCCCTGGGGGCTGATCGTCTTCCTGCTGCTGGGCTTCGCTGCTGGCGTGCTGAATGTGCTGAGATCCGTCGGAATGGTGTCGGATCCGGTTGACAAGGCGCGCAACGGACGGAAATGAACCAGTTCACGACGCGAAAGCGTTCAATGCGACCGCTAAAGAGGGGCTGACCCGGTGGCGAACGATCCGATCCATCAGTTCCAGATCACCAAGCTTGTTCCGATCGAGGTCGGCGGCCTCGATCTGTCCTTTACGAACTCCGCCCTCTTCATGGTTGTGACCGTTGCGGTCGTCTCCATGGGGCTGATCCTGTCGACGAGCGGACGCGGTCTCGTTCCGAGCCGTTGGCAGTCGATCGCCGAGATGGGCTACGAGTTCGTTGCCGGTACCTTGCGAAGCTCGGCCGGCAACGAGGGTATGCGCTTCTTCCCGCTGGTGTTTTCGCTCTTCGTCTTCGTCCTGACGGCGAACATGCTCGGGATGTTCCCCTATTTCTTCACGGTCACCAGCCACATCATCGTCACCTTCGCGCTGGCGCTGGTGGTGATCGGTACCGTGACCATCTACGGCTTCGCCCGGCATGGCGTGAAGTTCCTCAAGCTGTTCGCACCTGACGGCGTTCCCGCGGCAATGATCCCGCTGGTGACGCCGATCGAGATCATCTCCTTCCTGTCGCGCCCCGTCAGCCTGTCGGTTCGTCTGTTCGCCAACATGCTGGCCGGTCACATCACGCTGAAGGTGTTTGCCGGCTTCGTGGTCTCGCTCGGCGCAGCGGAAGGTTTCGGTCTCCTCGGTCCCGCATCGGCGATCCTGCCTCTGCTGATGACCGTGGCGCTGACCGGTCTGGAGTTCCTCGTCGCCTTCTTGCAGGCGTACGTGTTCACGGTTCTGACTTGCATGTACCTCAACGATGCGCTGCATCCGAGCCACTAAGAGTCAGTCTGGTTCGACCGCGCAATGAGGCGCGGTCGCCCTTGTCGTCGCTGAAATTACCCCATCTAAGGAGCAAGTGTCATGGAAGCTGAAGCAGCAAAGTACATTGGTGCCGGTCTCGCATGTCTCGGCATGGGCGGCGCCGCCCTCGGCCTTGGCAACATCTTCGGCAACTATCTGTCCGGCGCGCTGCGCAACCCGTCTGCGTCCGACAGCCAGTTCGGTCGTCTCATCCTCGGCTTCGCCGTGACCGAGGCGCTCGGCATTTTCTCGCTGCTCGTCGCTCTTCTCCTGCTGTTCGCCGTCTAAGATCGCGACACGCGTCAGCGACGCAAACTTTCCAGCCGGGCGCGCAGCCGCGCCCGGCTGGCGCACCGCGCAAGGCGCGGTGTTTGCATGGCTGCGGCATTGGAGATGAACATGGCCACGACCGGCGCCGAGACCCACAGCGAAGTCAATACCCACGCTGTTATCGAGATCCCGGCCGACGAGCATTCGGTCGGCACCTTTCCGCCTTTTGACGGCTCGACCTTCGCGTCTCAGCTGCTCTGGCTGGCGATCACCTTCGGTGTTCTCTACTGGATCATGAGCAAGGTGGCGCTGCCCCGGCTCAGCGGCATCCTCGAGGACCGCCGCGATCGCATCGCGGGCGACGTCGCCGAGGCGAACCGCCTCAACGAGGAGAGCAACGCCGCCATCGCCGCCTACGAGCAGGCGCTCGCCGAGGCACGCGACAAGGCGCACAAGATCGCCCAGGAGACGCGCGACAAGCTCAAGACCGAGGTCGACAGCCGCCGTCACCAGACCGAGGAAGATCTTGCCGGGAAGCTGGCTGCCGCAGAGCAGCACATTGCCGAGATCAAGACCTCCGCGCTCGCCAGCGTCGGCGAAATCGCGACCGAGACGACTTCCGCTCTCGTCGAGACGCTGATCGGAAAGGCGCCGACGGAGAAGGAACTTAACACCGCCGTCGACGCGGCGATGAAGTGAGGACGCGCTGATGGACGCCACAGCATGGGCACTGGTCGGCCTGATTCTGTTCTTTGTCGTGCTGGCCTATTTCAAGGTCCCTGGCATGATCGGAAGCTCGCTCGACAAGCGGGCGGACACGATCCGCAAGGAACTGGACGACGCGCGCAAGCTGCGTGAGGAGGCGCAGGCTCTCCTCGCCGACTATCAGCGTCGTCGTCAGGAAGCCGAAGGCGAGGCCGAGGGCATCATTGCCGAGGCCAAGCGCGAGGCGGACCGCATGACGGTCGAGGCGAATGCCGCCCTCGAGGAGATGATCGCCCGGCGCACGGTTGCCGCCGAGCAGAAGATCGCGCAGGCCGAGGGGCAGGCGATTGCCGAGGTCAAGGCACGCGCCTCCGACCTGGCCATCGAGGCCGCCCGTGCGATTCTGTCGAAGAAGGTCACCGGCGCGGTCAGCGAGAAGTTGCTCTCCGAGAGCATCGATGCGGTCAAGACCCGTCTGAACTGAGTTCGCCCCCGGGTGCCTGGCGCCCGCGCGGACGCGAAAACGCGAACGGCCCTTCGGGGCCGTTTTTGCGTTTCAGTGCGCTGTCTTTTCAGGGAACTGTCTTGCGGGGGCGATGCGGCCGCCGTCAGCGGTCTTTGTCGGGTGCTTTGCCGGCCGCGGCTGCAGCAGCGACCGGACGGAAGCTCATCCGGTGCAGCGGCGATACGCCGGCCTCGGCAAGCGCGGCGGCGTGTCGGGCCGTGCCGTAGCCCTTGTGGCCGTCGAAGCCATAGGCGGGCCAATGGGTCGCCATGCGCTTCATCAGCCGGTCGCGCGCGACCTTTGCGATGATGGAAGCGGCTGCGACGCACATCAGCCGGCCGTCTCCCTTGACGACGGCTGCGCCCGGAACAGGAAGCCCCGGCGGTACGTCGCGTCCGTCAATCAGGCAAAAGGTCGGGGACAGTGGAAGGGCGCGTGCCGCGCGCGCCATGGCAGCCAGGGTCGCTGCGCGAATGTTGCGCCTGTCGATGGTTTCCGGTGCCGCATAGGCAAGCGCCACATGGGCGCGTGCGCAGATCTCCTCGAAGAGCCTTTCGCGTTCGGCCTCCTTGAGCACCTTGGAATCGGCGAGACCGTCCGGCACGTCGCCCGGTACGAGGACTACCGCCGCCACGGCGACCGGTCCGGCCCAGGGCCCGCGCCCGGCCTCGTCGATGCCCGCGAGCCGATTGTCGAAGCGTGCCGCGATCCGGGCTTCCGCACCGGGGTCGATGGCGTCAGGTATCTCGAGCCGGTCGAAGAGCGGCATGGATCCGCGAAGGGTCATGCCTGCGCGTCGGGATAGGGGGGAGCGTGCCTCATCTGACGTTCCTGCCGCGAAACGCCGGCAAAGACAAGTACGGGCATCGCTGCGCGGAGGTGCGGCAAGCCGGTCACGACGCTGCGGTCAAAACAGTTGCAGCTGGACGCCGCCCGCGCGCGGCGCGAGGAAGGCGTCCTTGTTCAGCGCCCGCCGCTTGGCGTTCATGCCGATGCGTTTTGCCGCGAGCTGAAACCGGCGGCCAAGCTGCTCGGCATAGGGGCCCTCGCCCTTCATGCGCTTCTGCCACTGCGCGTCGTAATCCTTGCCGCCGCGCATCGAGCGCACGAGGTTCATGACATGGCGATAGCTGTCGGGGCGGTGCCGCAACAGCCAGTCGCGGAAGAGCGGGCTTACCTCGATAGGAAGGCGCAGCAGGATGTAGCCCGCCTCGCGCGCGCCTGCCTCGTGGGCGCTCTCCAGGATCCGCTCCATTTCCGAATCGGTGAGCGCCGGGATCACGGGGGCAACCATCACGCTTGTCGGTATGCCCGCCTCGGACAGGCCGCGGATGGCGGCGAGCCGCTTTTCGGGCGTTGCGGCGCGCGGCTCCATCGTGCGCGCCAGCTTGCGGTCGAGCGTCGTGATCGAGAGCGCCACCTTGACCAGGCCGCGCTCTGCCATGGGGCCCAGAATGTCGATGTCGCGAAGCACCAGCGCCGACTTCGTGACGATGCCGACAGGATGATTGCAGCGGTCGAGAACGGTCAGGATCTCGCGCATGATCTTCCACTGGCGCTCGATGGGCTGATAGGGGTCGGTGTTGGTGCCGATGGCGATGGTGCGCGGCGCGTAGCCGGGGCGCGACAATTCCCGCTCGAGCAGCTCCGCCGCGTTGGGCTTGACGGTCAGGCGGCTTTCGAAGTCGAGTCCTGGCGACAACCCGACATAGGCGTGGCTCGGCCTGGCGAAGCAGTAGACGCACCCGTGCTCACAGCCGCGATAGGGATTGATCGAGCGGTCGAAGGAAATGTCGGGCGATTCGTTGCGGGTGATGATCGTTCGCGCGCGCTCCTCGTGGACGTGGGTGCGCAGGGTTTCGATCTCGTCGAGCGTTCCCCAGCCGTCGTCGAAGATCTCGCTGCTTTCCCGCTCGTAGCGCCCGGCCATGTTGAGGCCCGCGCCGCGTCCGGATGCGCCGCGGGCATCGCCGGCGGGCGGCGCGCCGGGCTCCGGCGCCGGGGGAAGAGGAGGGGAAAGAGGACGCTGCGTCCTGCCCGTCTGCATTGCCTGTCTGCTCCTGATCGGCATCAGCCTGAGTCACGCCTAATAGTGTGAACATATCAGGAACAAATAGCGCTGAAAAGAGACCCGTGGAGGGGCGTGCCAGAAGACCTGCAGCACCGGCGGCCATGGAAAAGTGACGGACGCTCGCTTTCTGTGTAGGCGGCTATGCGAGACAAAGCTGCGCCATTGAAGCCGGTGCCTGATCTGAGGCTATGGCGACAGCATGGCCGCGCGCTGTAGAGCGGGCGGCCATGCCATGGGGTCGTGCAATGCGGCCGCCGGCGTTAGCAGGTCGGGCGCGGTCGCTCCGTCGAGCCGCCAATAAAGAGCATGACGGACGCGCGGGTCACGGCAGCAAGTCCGGCGCTGTAGATCGGGGCGACCGCGCCAAGTCCTTCCAGCAAGAGGCCGCCAAGTACGGCACCGCTCGCGATGGCAACTTGAAAGGCTGTCGACAGAAGCGCCCCCGCAGTTTCGGCCTGATCGGGCGCTGCCTGGGCATTCCAGCTCGATATCGCGACCGGGAACGTTCCGAAGCCGAGCCCCCAGATCGCGGTTGCGACGAAGATGATGGGCGTCGTGCTCCCCTGGCTGGCCAGAACTGTCGTTCCAGCCGCGATGACGAGCGCCCCGCCGGCGGCAGTCAGAGCGGGACTGCGGGAGGACAGCGCTCCGCCGATCAGGTTTCCGAAGAAACCGGCGACACCGAAGGTCAGCAGCACGATTGAGATCGTCTTTACGTCGAGCTGCGGGCCGGCTTCCAGGAAGGGCCGGACGAAGGAGATGCCGGCCGTGTTTCCACAAAGGACGAAGAACACGGTTGTCAGGCCTGTCAGCACTGCCGGGCGGCTCAAGGTCATCCGGAACGACGCGATGCTGGGCGGGGTGGCTGTCGGAAGCCTGGGGATCGTCAAAACCTGCCCGGCAAGGGCGATGAAAGCGACGGCCGCGGCCATCAAGAAGGCGGCGCGCCAGCTCAGGACATCGCTGAGATAGGCGCCGATAGGTGCGGCAATGACGTTCGCGACGGATACGCCGGTGAAGATGATGGACAGGGCCAGAGGAACCTTTCCACCCGGCACGAGGCGCATCGTCAATGCGATTGCCATGGCCCATGTCCCGCCAAGCGCAACGCCCAGCAAGGCGCGCGCGGCAAGCAGCACAGGCAGGCTGGGGGCCAGTGCAGACATCGAAGTGGCAACGAAGAACAGGATACCCAGAATTCGGACCAGTCTTTGCCGGTCGAGGTGTCCCGATCCGAGAACGAGCAGCGGGCCCGCCACGGCGGCGATGATCGCCGTGGCGGTAACGGCCTGGCCGGCGGCGCCGTCGCTGACGCCAAGCTCGGACGCCATGGGCGTGATGAGACCGATGGGGAGAAGTTCGGTGGTCACAAGGCCGAAGAGCCCGAAGGACAACGTGAAGACCGCAGGCCAGTTGGCCCTGGCCTCGACATCTCCGCGAGCGGGGGGCGGAGAACCGGAAATGGAATTGGATGACATTTTTCGTCTTCTGGCTTTGTGGTCGCTGTGGAGCGAGCTTGTACGACCTCGACTATGGTTTAGGTCAAGGGGAATCCTTGCGCGCTCTGGCCGTACGGAATGTGCTTGCCCGGTCGCACGGATGTCGCGATAAGCTGAAGTAATGTCGAGGTTTGCCAAGGTGCCAGCATGAAAACCGAACTGACTGTCGGAGAGATGGCCAGACGCTCGGGCGTCGCCATATCGACCCTGCACTTTTACGAGAAAAAAGGTGTGCTCAAATCGCGCCGGACCGCAGGCAATCAGCGGCGGTATCCACGCGGCCTCCTTCGGCTTGTCGCAATTATCCGAATAGCGCAGCGGGCAGGGATCTCTCTCGCCGAGATCAAGGAAACGCTGTCTTCCCTACCCGAAGACCGCGCGCCCACTGCTCAGGAATGGCGCGTATTCTCCGCGAGTTGGAAAGATCGGCTGGAGCAACGAATAAGGGCGCTCAGTCAGCTTCGTGACGACTTGCAGGGCTGTATCGGCTGCGGATGCCTTTCCATGGAGGCTTGCCCGCTGCGCAACCCCGAGGATGTGTTGGGAAAAGACGGAGTTGGCCCGGTCCTGTTGGACTGAGGCATTCCGCGCGCCCACGCGAATTTCGGGGGCCCAAAAAAATGCCGCCCGGAGGGGCGGCAGGTGCGTCGGGGGAGGTATTGGCAGGGGGAGAACTTCTGGAAAGCTGAAAAAAGGGGCAGGCCCCGCCTCCCACGTGGGACGAGTGGGAGGCGGAGCCTGTCTCGCAGCGCCGGTTAGCCGCCGCTGTTGGAGGTGAGCACCTCGAACTCGGCCTCGGAAAGCGAGCCGTTGCCGTCCGCGTCCGCTGTGTTGAAGGCCTCCTGGGTGAGATTCGGCATCGCCGTCGCGAGCTCCGCGATGGAGAGTTCGCCGTTCTGGTCGACGTCGATCTCCGCGAAGCTCGGGGCCTGTGCAAGGGCCGCGCCGGTGAACGAGGTGAGAGCGGCAAGCGCGATGATCGTCTTCTTCATGGGTGCCTCCTTTTGGTCAGTCTGCCGGTCTCCCCGTTGGGACTGGGAGACCGCAGGCCGGCGGTGGTGCCGTCCATGTGAAGCAAGGTGGCGGTCGGTGCGGGCGATAAATAGGCTGTCAAGGGGTAACAGTGGGGAATGATCGTGGCGGAACCTAGATGTGACTGAAATGTGATCTCGAGTTACTGTAATAATTACAGATGATAAAAACGCAGCGTCACATTGATGATTTCGGCCGGCGGAAAAACTACGTTCCGAAATCCCTGTTATTCATGACAGGGGGCGGGCATGACGATCTGGCGGCCGGACGGGCGACCAGACCCTGAGTGCGGCTCCGCGCGAAACGAAAAAGGCCCCCGGATCGCTCCGGGGGCCGGGGAGGCCAGGCGGGTGGGGCGGCGGCGGTCCGCCGCGCCCTCACAGTTCGAACTGATAGGTCTCCGGCGCCCAGCGGTAGCCCTCACCGGAGGACTGGATGTAGCCGATGCCGGGGAACGGCATGTGATAGCCGATGACCGGCAGGCGGTCGGCGGCGGCCATGTCGAAGATCCGCTTGCGCGTCGCTGCGGCCTGCGCCTTGTCCATGTCGTAGCGCACATGCCAGTCCGGCCGCTGCACGGAAACGACGAAGTGGTTGGCGACGTCGCCCCACACGAGCAGCCGCTGGCCTTCGCTTTCCAGGTGGAACGACATGTGGCCCGGCGTATGGCCGAAGGTGTCGATGCCGGAGATGCCGGAGACGACCGTGCCCTCGTTGCCGATGAAGGTGGTTTTCTCGGCAAGCGGCGTGACATTGGCGTGGACCAGCTTGGCGACGCCTTCGGTCGGGCCGGTCATGCGCGCCTCCGCCGACCAGAAGTCGTATTCCGACTGCCCGGTGACATAGCGTGCGTTGGCGAAGGTCGGCTTTCCGTCGCGCATCAGCCCGCCGATATGGTCCGGGTGCATGTGGGTCAGCACGACGACGTCGATCTGCTCGGGCGCATAGCCGGCAGCCCGGATCTGCTCGGGCAGGGACCCCGCCTCGCCACCAAGCCCGGTGTCGAAGAGCACGAGCTCGGACCCGGTGTTGACCAGCGTCGGGGTGAAGCCATTGACCATGCGCCCGCTTGGCAGGCTGTTGGCCGCCAGAAGCTCGGCGACGGCCGAAGCCTCCTGGTCGGTGCCGAAGGTGGGATGCGGCCCGTCCATCGCGCGCGCCGCATCGCGGAGTGTGGTGACCTCGAAGGCGCCGAGCTTGATGCGGCGGAAGCTGGGGGCGGAGGCGCCGAGCATCGGCGCTCCTGCGCTGGCGATGCGCGTCTGCGAGAGCAGCGCCGGCGCGGCAAGCGCCACCGTCGCCGCGCCGGCGATCAGGGTGCGGCGATTGACCGTCTGAAGCGTCATGGTCTGGATCCTCCCGGATGAGATGAAGTCGTCGCAGTCGAACCTAGGATGACTCATGCGCCAAGGGAGACCTTCTCACGAAACCGTGAAGGCTTTTGATGCCGTTGCGTCAGAGCGAGGGGATCTCAGGCTTCCCGCAGTTTGCCGCGCTTCAGGTGTTCGTCGAGCCTGGGCATGATCTCCACGAAGTTGCAGGG
Source organism: Stappia sp. ICDLI1TA098 (assembly GCF_054880955.1). Taxonomy (NCBI): domain Bacteria; kingdom Pseudomonadati; phylum Pseudomonadota; class Alphaproteobacteria; order Hyphomicrobiales; family Stappiaceae; genus Stappia; species Stappia sp. ICDLI1TA098. The sequence goes on along the minus strand of NZ_JBTZBT010000002.1, from coordinate 210,530 downwards.
CATGTGCCGATAGTCGAGCTGCCACTTGAGAATGCCGTCCCAGGCGTCCTTGCAGGCACCGGGCGAGCCGGGCAGCACGAAGATGTAGGTCGCCCCGGCGACGCCGCCGGTCGCCCGCGACTGGATCGTCGAGGTGCCGATCTTATCGTAGGAAATGCGGTGGAACACCTCCGAGAAGCCGTCCATGCGTTTCTCGAGCAGCGGCTCGATCGCCTCCGGCGTCACGTCGCGCCCGGTGAAGCCGGTGCCTCCGGTGGAGATGATGACGTCGACGCCGGGATCCTCGATCCAGCGGTTGACCGCCGCGCGGATCCTGTCGACGTCGTCGGTGACAATGGCCCTGTCGGCGAGCCGGTGGCCGGCATCCTCGATCCGTGCGGCCAGCGTTGACCCGGACCTGTCCTCGTCCAGCGAACGCGTGTCGGAAACGGTCAGCACCGCGATATTGAGCGGAACGAAGGGGCGGCTGTCATCGATGCGTGACATGATCATGGATCCTTGCAGGCAGGGGTTTGCATCGCGGGCGTTGCCAAGAATAGGCTCGGGCCAGGTTCCGCGCCACAACGAAGACCGCCGCGCTCCGTCGCAGATGGGCAGGGCGTACCGGTGGATCAAGGGGCAGGCGCGGGCGCGGCGAGAGGGAGGCGCAAGGCGGCATGGACTGGTGGGCTTCCGTCGACGCCTATTGCGAGCGTCTCGATCCTGGCTTCTGGGCGGAGCCGGTCAACGCGTTGACCAACGCCGCCTTTCTGGTCGCCGCCCTGGCTGCCTGGGGGCTGGCAAGGGCACGCGGCCGCATCGATCCGGCTGTCGGCCTGTTGATCGCGATCCTTGCGGTCATCGGCCTGGGCTCCTTTCTATTCCACACGTTCGCCAACCGCTGGTCCGGTGTTGCCGATGTGCTGCCGATCGCGGTCTTCATTCACGTCTATTTCTATCTGGCGCTGACCAGGCTGCATGGCCTGTCGCGGCGGGTTTCCGCGTTTGCGACAGTGCTCTTCCTGCTCGGCGGCTTCGCCGTCGCGCGCCTGGCGTCGGGGCTCGGTTCTGGCGCTGGCTACCTGCCGGCGGCGCTGGCCATGCCGGGCGTCGCCGTCGCGCTTCGCCTGCGCGGGCTGGCCGGAGCCGGGTCGCTTCTCGCCGCTGCCGGCGTCTTCATCGTCTCGCTCGCCTTTCGCACAGCGGACGCGGCTGTTTGTCCTGCTTTCCCCCTTGGTACGCATTTCGTATGGCATTGCCTGAACGCCGTCGTGCTCTTCTTGTTGATTCGCCTGCTGATACGGGCGAAGGGTGAAGAAGCGACGGTGGCCGCGCCAACCGTTTCAACTGCCGAACCCTGGCCGGGCGCCGCCCCGGCCGCCGACCGCAAGCCCGAGTGACCCGCCATGACCGATGCGCCGAAGACAGCCCCGCACACCGCGACGAACCATGCCCGCGATCTTGATGAGGCGGCGCTGTTTTATCACAGCCACCCGCAGCCGGGAAAACTGGAGATCCAGGCGACCAAGCCGCTCGGCAACCAGCGCGATCTGGCGCTCGCCTATTCGCCGGGCGTGGCGGCGCCGTGCAACGAGATCGCCCGCGATCCGGCGATGGCGGCCTACTACACCGCGCGCGCCAATCTCGTGGGCGTGATCTCCAACGGCACGGCGGTTCTTGGGCTTGGCGCCATCGGGCCGCTCGCCTCCAAGCCGGTGATGGAGGGCAAGGCGGTGCTCTTCAAGAAGTTCGCCGGCATCGACGTCTTCGACATCGAGGTCGACGAGACCGACGTCGAGCGTTTCGTTGACGCGGTCGCGGTGCTCGAGCCGACCTTCGGCGGCATCAACCTGGAGGACATCAAGGCGCCGGAATGCTTCATGATCGAGCGCGCCCTGCGCAAGCGGATGAACATTCCCGTCTTTCATGACGACCAGCACGGCACCGCCATCATCGTCGCCGCGGCGGTCAAGAACGCGCTTGAGCTTGCCGGCAAGGACATCTCCAAGGTCAAGATCGTCACATCGGGCGCAGGCGCGGCCGCCCTTGCCTGTTTGAACCTGCTCGTCTCCCTCGGCGCTGCCCGGGAAAACATCTTCGTCACCGACATCGAGGGCGTCGTCTACGAGGGTCGCGAGAGCCTGATGGACGAATGGAAGTCGATCTTTGCCCAGAAGACCGACGCGCGCACGCTGGCGGAGGTCATTCCCGGTGCCGACGTGTTCCTGGGGCTTTCGGCGGCCGGCGTGCTGAAGCCGGCGATGGTCGCCTCCATGGGCGACAGGCCGCTGATCCTGGCGCTCGCCAATCCGCGCCCCGAGATCATGCCGGAAGACGCGCTCGCCGTGCGCAACGACGTGATGATGTGCACCGGCCGCTCGGACTATCCGAACCAGGTCAACAACGTCCTCTGCTTCCCCTATATCTTCCGCGGCGCGCTCGATGTGGGCGCGACGACCATCAACGAGGAAATGAAGCTCGCCGCGGTCACCGCCATCGCCGAGCTTGCCCGCGAGGAGCCCTCCGACGTTGCCGCCCGCGCCTATGGCGGCGTGACGGAGACCTTCGGTCCGAAGTACCTCATTCCCTCGCCTTTCGACCAGCGGCTGATCCTGCGCATTGCCCCGGCTGTCGCCCGCGCGGCGATGGAAACCGGCGTCGCGGTGCGTCCGATCACCGACTTCGACGCCTATAACGACCGGTTGAACCGCTTCGTCTTCCGCTCCGGGCTGATCATGAAGCCGATCATCGCCGCCGCGCGCGCCAGTGAGACCCGCATTGCCTATGCCGACGGCGAGGACGAGCGCGTTCTGCGCGCCGCCCAGGTGCTCATCGAGGACCAGCTTGCGCTGCCGATCCTGATCGGCCGTCCGTCGGTGATCGAGAATCGCTGCGAGCGCTTCGGTCTCAAGATCCGTCCCGGCGTCGACTTCGAGTACATCAATCCGGAGGACGACCCGCGGTACCGCGATTATGTCGACACTCTGTTCTCGATCGCCGGCCGGCGCGGTGTGACGCCGGAGGCCGCCCGAAACATCGTGCGGTCCAATCCGACGGTGATCGGCGCGCTCGCCGTACGTCGGGGCGAGGCGGATGCGCTGATTTGCGGGCTGGAAGGGCGCTATTCCAAGCACCTGGGCAATGTTCGCAGCATCATCGGCATGGCGCCCGGCGTTCAGGACTTTTCCGCCCTGTCGCTGCTGATCAATTCGAACGGCGCGACCTTCTTCACCGACACCTATGTCACCATCGACCCGTCGGCGCGCGAGATCGCGGAGATGACCCGTCTCGCGGCGGAGGAGATCAGCCTCTTCGGCATTACCCCGCGCGCCGCGCTGCTGTCGGCCTCCAACTTCGGCTCCCGCGACATGGCCTCGGCCGGCAAGATGCGCGAGGCGCTGGAGCTGCTGCGCGAGATCGCGCCGGACTTGCAGGTGGACGGTGAGATGCACGGCGATAGCGCGCTTTCCGAGGCGATGCGCAACCGTGTCATGCCGAACTCGCGCCTGACCGGGGAGGCCAACCTTCTGGTGTTCCCGTCGCTGGATGCGGCCAACATCGCCCTCAACCTGGTGAAGGTGATGACAGACAGCCTCCACGTCGGGCCGATCCTGCTTGGCACGGCGCAGCCGGCGCACATCCTCACCCCGTCGGTGACCTCGCGTGGCGTCGTCAACATGTCGGCCTTCGCGGCGGTGGAGGCGCAGACCAAGCGCCTTCAGGCGCAAGCCTGATCGATTTGCCGGCTTAGGCCGAAAGACAAGGCGCCGCGTCATGCAACCGTCGTCGGCATGATGCACTCTGAACGTGCCGGGGAGGCAGGTTCAGGTGGCAAGCATGTCGCATTATCTCGTGGTCTATGCCACGTCGGAGGGACAGACACGGAAAATCGCCGAGCGCATCGCGGCGCGCCTGAAGGCGGCCCGCGCGCAGGTGACGCTCGTCGATGCGCGCGCGGCGGCGGCTCTCGAGCTTGGCCTCTTCGACGCGGCCGTGCTTGCCGCCTCGCTGCATCTGGGACGCCACCAGGCAGAGATGGTCGACTTCATCCGCCTGCAGCGGGCGCGGCTCGAGCGGGTGCCGACGGCGTTCGTTTCCGTCAGCCTGTCGGCGGCGTCGATGCTTGCGGAGGATCTGGCCGACGCGCGCGCCGTGGTCGAGGATCTCTTCGATGAGCTGCATTGGGAGGCGACCAGCGTGCATCTTGCCGCTGGCGCCGTCCATGACAGCCGCATGGGCCTTCTCAAGCGCTGGGTCATTCACCGGATTCTGCGTGAGAAGGGCGTCGCGATGCCGGCGTCCGGCGAGCTGGAATTCACCGACTGGGCAGCGCTTGATCTTTTCGTCGACGGGTTCATCACCCGTGTTGTTCCCTTTGCCCGCGAGACCGCCTGAGATCTCGTGACCCAGCCAGCGTGCGTGACCGCGGGGGGAGGCGAAAAAGCAAAGGCCCCGCGCGGAGAACCGCCGGGGCCTTTTTCGTCATGTGGTGGCGAAGCGCCGGATCACATGTTCGGATAGTTGGGGCCGCCCGAGCCTTCCGGCACCGTCCAGGTGATGTTCCGGTTCGGGTCCTTGATGTCACAGGTCTTGCAGTGGACGCAGTTCTGCGCGTTGATCTGGAAGCGCGGCGCGTCTTCGCCCTCCTCGACCCATTCATAAACGCCGGCCGGGCAGTAGCGGTTCGACGGACCCGCGAAGACGTCGTGCTCGGATGCCTTCTGCAGTGCCATGTCCTTCACCTTGAGGTGGATAGGCTGATCCTCCTCATGGTTGGTGTTGGACAGGAACACCGAGGAGAGCTTGTCGAAGGACACCTCGCCATCCGGCTTCGGATAGGCGATGGGGGTGAAGTTCGCCGCCGGCTCCAGGCAATCCGAATCGCGCTTGCCGTGCTTCAGCGTGCCGAAGAAGGAAAAGCCGAACAGTTCGTTGGTCCACATGTCGAGCCCGCCGAGGAGCGTGCCGATCCGGGTGCCGAAGCGCGACAGCAGCGGCTTGACGTTGCGCACGCGCTTCAGGTCCTTGCCGATCTCGCCGGCGCGCCAGGCGCTGTCATAGGCGGCAAGCTCGGTGTTGGCCTCGCCGCGCGCGAGCGCGCCCATGACCTCTTCCGCGGCCAGCATGCCGGAGAGTATCGCGTTGTGCGAACCCTTGATGCGCGGCACGTTGACGAAGCCGGCCGAACAGCCGATCAGCAGGCCGCCGGGGAAACTCGTCTTCGGGACCGACTGGAACCCGCCCTCGGTGATGGCGCGCGCGCCGTAGGAGATGCGCTTGCCGCCCTCGAAGGTCTCGCGGATCGCCGGGTGCGCCTTGAAGCGCTGGAACTCGTCGAAGGGCGAGAGATAGGGGTTCTTGTAGTTCAGGTGGACGACAAAGCCGACCGCCACCTGGTTGTCCTCCAGATGGTAGAGGAAGCTGCCGCCGCCGGTCTTGTCGTCAAGCGGCCAGCCGAAGGAGTGCTGAACGAGGCCCGGTCGGTGCTTCTCCGGAGCGACCTGCCACAGTTCCTTGATGCCGATGCCGAACTTCGGCACATCGCAGGCGGCATCGAGCTCGTAGCGGGCGATCAGCTCCTTGGCGAGCGAGCCGCGCGCGCCTTCGCCGATCAGCACGTATTTGCCGCGCAGCTCCATGCCGCGCGTGTAGCCGGCGTTGGGCTTGCCGTCGCGGCCGACGCCCATGTCGCCGGTGGCGACGCCGACGACGCGACCGTCCTCGTCATAGAGCACCTCGGCGGCCGCGAAGCCGGGATAAACCTCGACGCCGAGCGCCTCGGCCTTCTCGGCAAGCCAGCGGCAGACGTTGCCGAGCGAGACGATGTAGTTGCCGTGGTTGTTCATCAGACCCGGCATAAGGAAGTTCGGCAGGCGCATGGAGCCGGCCGGCCCGAGCAGCAGAAAATGATCCGCGCTCACCGGCGTCTTGAAGGGCGTGTCCGCCTCCTCGCGCCAGTTCGGCAGCAGCCGGTCGATGCCGACAGGGTCGACCACCGCGCCGGAGAGAATATGCGCGCCGACTTCCGAGCCCTTCTCGAGCACGACCACGGACACGTCCGTCCCGCTTTCCTGCGCAAGCTGCTTGACCCGGATCGCCGCCGACAGGCCGGCAGGACCGGCGCCGACGATCACCACGTCGAAATCCATGCTCTCGCGTTCCGGCAGCTCGTCCGTCTCGGCCATGCCCGTCTCCCTCTTTTTCTGGCGCGTACCCGCTCTTTCTTTAGTGCAGTGCGAAAGCGCTCGCAATCCGCCTTGCCATAGTATCCGGCTATATGCCTTTGACGTAAGGGGAATGTGGCGCGCTTCTCCGCCGGCGTTGCGCGCGCGCGCCGGATGCGTCACAACAGCCCCATGGGACCGAGCCGACCGACCGACGGGGAGACTGCCTTCCCCCACGCCCCGCCGCCCGAGGTGGTGCGGGGGCTGGAAGCGCTCGTCGATTTCTATCTCGGCACCGGCGCGGATGCCTGGATCGGCGACGAGGCGGTTGACGCCTTCGCCCTGACGGAGCTTTCGCTTGCCGTGCGCAGCGCGCCTGCGTCATCGCGGGGCGCGCAAGGCGACGCGGGGGAGGGGGCGTCTTCCTTCCAGAACGAGCCCCTTGCCCGGCCGATGGAGCGCTCAGCGCCGAAAGCGCCGCTGACGCGCGAGCCTGCCCGAGCGATGCCCGCCCCGCCGGCGCAGGCCCGCGAAGGCGGCGAGATCCCGACCATTCCGGGCGACGAGGCCATCGCCACCGCGCGTGAGGCGGCGGCCACCGCCGGCAGCCTTGCGGAACTGCGCGATATTCTTTCCCGCTTCGAAGGCTGCAACCTGCGCCTCACGGCCAAGTCGCTGGTCTTTGCCGACGGCAATCCGCAGGCTGACGTGATGTTCGTCGGCGAGGCCCCGGGGCGCGAGGAGGACCGCTCCGGTGTTCCCTTCGTCGGCCGCTCCGGCCAGTTGCTCGACCTGATGCTGGCCGCCATCGGGCGCGACCGGTCGCAGGCCTATATCACCAATGTGGTGCCCTGGCGTCCGCCCGGCAACCGCACGCCGAGCCCGCAGGAAACCGAAATCTGCAAACCCTTCGTCATGCGTCAGATCGAACTGGTGCGGCCGAAGGTGCTCGTCTTTCTCGGCGGTGCCTCGGCCAGCGCGCTTGCCGGAACCCAGGAAGGCATCCTGCGCCTGCGCGGCCGCTGGCTCGACGTTCCGCTCGGGCCGGCCGCCGGAGGCGGGACGCTGCGGGCCATGGCGACGCTGCACCCGGCCTATCTGCTGCGCAACCCGATCCAGAAGCGCTATGCCTGGCGCGACTTCCTGGCGATCCGCGAGGCACTGGAAAGCGCCTGAACCCGTCGCGCGGCCCGCGTTTGCCGCGCGGTTCTTTGTATCGGCGCGGTTGCGTCCTATATCGTTGGGTGACGCTTTATCCTTTCCGACGCCGATTTCGAGGTTCGCCCGCGTGTTCAATCGCCTTCGCAAGTTTCTCCCCGGCAAACTCGGCAAGGTGCCGGTCACCGTGCCCGTCGTCCGCCTGAGCGGTGCCATCGGCATGGGAGCGCCCTTTCGCCCTGGCTTGTCGATGGCAACCGTTGCCCCGCTTCTTGATCGCGCCTTCGCGCTTGACGCGCCGGCGGTGGCCTTCGTGATCAATTCGCCCGGCGGTTCGCCCGTCCAGTCGCGGCTGATCCACGACCGCATCCGCCAGCTCGCAGGCGAGAAGAAGCGCGAGGTGCTGACCTTCATCGAGGACGTGGGCGCCTCCGGCGGCTACATGCTGGCGATTGCCGGCGACGAGATCCACGCCGATGCCAATTCCATCGTCGGCTCCATCGGCGTCGTCTCCGCCGGCTTCGGTTTTCCCGAGGCGATTGCCCGGCTTGGCATCGAGCGCCGGGTGCATACCTCCGGCGAGAGCAAGGCGATCCTCGATCCCTTCCGCCCCGAGCGCTCCGAGGATGTTGCCCATCTCAAGGCGATCCAGCAGGAAGTGCACGAGGATTTCATCGCCATGGTGAAGGCGCGGCGCGGCGACGTGTTGTCCGATGCGCCGGATCTGTTTTCCGGCCTGTTCTGGACCGGCCGCACCGCCCGCGACCTCGGCCTGGTCGACCGCCTCGGCGATATCCGCTCGACGCTGCGCGCCCGCTTCGGCGATGATGTGCGCATGCGGCTGATCGGCGGGCAGCGCTCGCTGTTCTCGCGCAAGCAGGGTGTTGGCGTCGGCCTTTCGGCCCTTGCCGCCGGCGCGCCGCTTGCCGCCGGCCTTGCCGGTGATACGCTGGCAACGCTTGAGGAACGCGCGATGTGGGCGCGCTACGGACTGTGAGCGCGCGAGCGCCCTGCCGCTTCTGGGGATTTTGAGATGGTCAATGTGATTGCAGCCGCGAGCCTCGCCATTGGCGGCTACCTGCTGGTCAAGGCGGCGCGGCGCGAGATGGCCCGCGTTGAGCGCAAGGTGTCTGAGGCGGCCAGAAAGACGGCAAAGGGCGAGGCGATCCCGACCCTTGAGCGCGACCCGGAAACCGGCCGTTACCGCCCGAAGGACTGAGCCGGACGGGGAAACCCGCCCGACGCCTGCCCGCGATCCGCGTCGGCGCGGAAAACGCTGCCTGAAACGGAAGCGACAGGACCGTCGTCGACGTGTCCTGTCGCCTGCCTGTCAGCCGGCGATCTTGGAGAAGTCGGCGACCTCGCGCGTCGCCTCACGGATTTCGGCGAGAAGGCGCAGCCGGTTGAGGCGCAGCGCCGCATCCTCGGCATTGACGAGGATATCGTCGAAGAAGGTGTCGACGGGCGCGCGAAGGCCGGCGAGCGCCGTCATCGCGCCGGCGAAATCCTCTCGCGACAACGCCGCGCGGATCGCCGCGCGCGCCGTATCGATGGCTGCGGCGAGCGCGATTTCCGCCGGCTCGACCAGATGGTCGGCATGCGGCGCGCCCGTGATGGTGCTGCCGTCCTTCTTCTCCTCGGCGCGCAGGATGTTCGCCCCGCGCTTGGTGCCGGCGAGAAGGTTCGCTCCGTCCTCGGTTGCAAGGAAGGAGCCGAGCGCCTCGACACGCTTCACCACCATCAACAGGTCGTCCTGGCCGTCCAGCGCGAAGACCGCGTCGATGAGATCGTGCCGCGCGCCTTCCTCCTTCAGATGGACCTTCAGCCGGTCGGCGAAGAAGGCGAGGAGATCGGCGGCAAGCGCGTTGTCGTTGCCCGCCATTGCCGGGTTCGCGACTGCCAGCAGCGCGCCGAGCTTCAGCCTCAACCCGTTCTCCAGCACGATGCGGATCACGCCGAGCGCCGCGCGGCGCAACGCGAAGGGGTCCTTGGAGCCGGTCGGCTTTTCGTCGATCGCCCAGAAGCCGGTCAGCAGATCGAGCTTGTCGGCGAGCGCAACGGCGATGGCGACAGGGTCGGCCGGCACCGCGTCGGATGGGCCCTGCGGCTTGTAGTGGTCCTCGATGGCGACGGCGACCGAGGCGTCCTCGCCCTGCAATTCGGCATAGGTGCGGCCCATCTGGCCCTGCAGTTCGGGGAACTCGTAGACCATCTGCGTCGGCAGGTCGGCCTTGGCGAGCCGTGCCGCACGCTCCGCCTTGTCAGCGTCAGCGCCAACAAGCGGGGCGATCTCGCGGGCCAGCGCCTCGAGTCGGCGCACGCGCGCGCCCTGGGTGCCGAGCTTCTCGTGGAAGACGACGCTGTCGAGCTTCGGCAGACGGCTTTCCAGCGAAGCCTTCAGGTCTGTCTCCCAGAAGAAGCGGGCGTCCGAAAGCCGGGCGCGGATCACCTTCTCGTTGCCGGCGATGATCGTCGCTCCGCCGTCCGGGGCCTCGATGTTGGAGACGGCGACAAACCGGTTGGTGAGCCGGCCGGTGGCCGGGTCGCGCATGACGAAGCACTTCTGGTTGGCGCGGATCGTCAGGCGGATCACCTCGTCGGGAAGCTCCAGGAACGCCTTCTCGAAGGTGCCGACGAGAACCACCGGCCATTCCACCAGGCCGGCGACCTCTTCCAGCAGCCCCTCGTCCTCGACCAGCTCCAGCCCGAGCGCCATCGCCCGGTTGCGCGCGTCATGGGCGATGATGTCCTTGCGCCGGTCGGCGTCGAGCACGACCTTCGCCTTTTCCAGCTTTTCGGCGTAGTCCTCGAGCCGGCGCACCTCGAAGGCGTCGGGCGCATGAAAGCGATGGCCGCGCGTTGTCTTGCCAGAGCGGATGCCGTCGATCTCGAAGTCGATGACCTCCGGCTCCTCGGTCTCGGGGCCGTAGCTGGCGACGATGGAATGCAGCGGGCGTACCCAGCGCAGCTGCCCCGTTCCCCAGCGCATGGACTTCGGCCAGGGGAAGGTGCGGATGATCTCCGGCATCACGTCGGCGACGATTTCGCCCGTCGCCCGGCCGGGCTTCTCGATCACGGCGACATAGAAGTCGCCCTTCTTCGGGTCCGTAACGATGCTGGCCTCGTCGATGGAGGCAAGCCCCGCGCCGCGCAGGAAGCCCTCCAGAGCCTTTTCCGGGGCGCCGACGCGCGGTCCCTTGCGCTCCTCGCGGGTCGCTTTCGAGCCCGCCGTCAGACCGGCGATGTGCAGCGCCAGCCGTCGGGGCGTGGCGAAGGCCTTGGCGCCCTCATAGGTGACGCCCGCGTCGACCAGCGCATTGGTCACCAGCGACTTGAGGTTTTCCGCGGCACGGCGCTGCATGCGGGCGGGGATTTCCTCGCTGAACAGCTCCAGGAGAAGATCGGGCATCTTGGCGTCTCGATTGGTTCATGGGCGCGGCCGGTCGGCACGCTGAATGATTGCCTGCGTCCGTTAGCAAGCGGGGGCCGAAAAGTCACCCCCCGGCGCCGGCCGGGAGGTTGCGAATTTCGCGAGGGCGCGGTCCATCCGCGCCGTGCTTACCAGCCGCCGCCGCCGCCACCGCCGCCACCGCCGCCGGAAAAGCCGCCGCCGCCGGAAAAACCGGAGCTGGAGGATTTGGGCGCCGGCAGCGAGGAGGAAAAGCCGCTCGCCATCCCGCTCAGTGTGTCGCCGAAGGAGCCGGCGACGTCGCTGCTGTCGAAATGACGGCCCGAGTAGAAACCGGGATGGTAGCTTGCCGCCAATGCCGCTCCCTCCGCACTCGCAAGCCATGTCTGGAAGGCGCCCGACCACGGTTTCTCGACGCCGAGCGCAACGGCGAAGGGGAGGAGCGTCTCGAAATGGGAGGGGGACATTTTCGGCGCCCCTTCCATGTTCATCCGGTCCTTCTCGGCGACCGTCAGATACATCTTCAGGCCTTCGATCTCGTCCGTCACCTTCCGCCCGAGCGCTGTCGGGGCACCCAGAAGCCTGGCGAAGAGGACGTTGACCATGAGCAGCGCCAGCGCGATCATCGGCAGCACCGGCATGCCGCCGGAGGTGAAGACCAGGAACACGGTGCTGAAGATCAGACCGAAACCGAGGACGAAGAAGGCGACAAGGGCGAGAACGACCCGCTTGACGATGCCGCTTGCCCGGCGGAACGACTTGCCGAAATTGACCGAGGCGATCGTGACGAAGATGCCCATGAAGGCGACCGGGATGAGCAGTGCGACCTGCTCCTCGTTCAGGTCTCCGAAGACGAGAAGCACGAAGATCGACAGGACGCTGAGCGCGATGCCGGGGACCAGATAGAAGCGGTTCTTCTTGTAGTAGCGCTCGCGGTTCTCGCCCTCGATGGCCGCGCGAAAGGCGTTGCCCAGCTTCTGGATGGCCGGACCATTGGCCTTCTCGAGCGTCAGCGGTTCGCCGCGCGCGTCCATCCACTTGACGATTGCCGCCTCGCCGCGCGGCAGCCCGCCGCGCGCTCGGCTGTCGCCGCCCGGGCGCGACAAGGTCAGGTCGCCTTCCACGTCGTCGAAGTGCAGGTATCCCTTGACCGCCAGATTCAGGCAGGCGGCCGAAAGCGCCTTCCAGCCGCCGTCGCCGAAACCCTTGTCGGCGACATAGGCCGACAGCGCCGGCGACAGGCCGTCGGGTGCCTCGAAGCGCGGGAAGATGACGCCGGCGCGCGGGTCTCGTCCGACCGTCCGCCAGGCCCAAAGATAGTAGCCGAGAACCAGCAGCCCGCCGAGGCCGCCGAGAATTTCCAGCTTGTGATCGAGGAAGAAATAGCCGGCCTCGTCGCTGGCGGTCGGTTCCGCCACCGCCCCCTTCGGCATGGCGATGAGGACGCTCAGTCCCTCACGCGGCGCGAGCGGTCGCGTCGTGGAAAAGACCAGCCGGTTTCCGCCATCCTCCCGCCGGATCGTCGCGTCGCGCGCGGTCGAGCCATAGGCCCCGGTGAAGGCGTCGGCCTTTTCAGCCTTAACCCCGTCCGGAAGCACGACGCGCGCCGTCGCCGTGTCGATGGGAAAGGCCCACTGGTTGCCGGTGGCGTTCCAGTAGACCTCGTCGTGATCGGCGAAAAAGCGGACCTGGCGTGTTGTCTCGTAGACGATCCGGTAGCTGTAGATGCCCGGACGCAGGAACATGTCGGACGAGCCGATGTAGATCCTGACGCCGTCGCCCGAGCTGTTGGTGCGGTGCGGTTCCTCGTGTCCGTCGCGCTCGACCGAGACAAGATCGAAGCCGGCGCGTGCCCGCCGTCCCCCGGCTGCCTCGAAGGTGAGCGGAATGTCGCGGAAGATGCCGCGCCGGATCTCGTTTCCCTCCGCGCGCACGCGGATCGTTTCCGTGACGGTGAGCACGCCGTCGCGGGCAACGCGCACGTCGCTGTCGAAGGAGAGGATGCGTTCATCCGCATGCGCCGCGGCGCCGAGAAGGATCAGCAGCGGCGCGAGAAGGGCGAGGACGCGCGCCATCGCGGCAGGGCGGGAGTGCATGGCGGAGGCCTTCAGAACGAGACCTTGGGAACGGTGCGCTCCGCCGGGTCCTCGATTTCGAAATACTCTTCCTGGGTGAAGCCGAAGCGGCCGGCGACGAGGTTCGAGGGGAAGCTCTCGACCAGAATGTTGAGCGCCCGCACCGCGCCGTTGTAGTAGCGCCGCGCCATCTGCAGCGCGTCCTCGGCCTTTTCCAGGGAGGCCTGAAGGTCGCGGAAACCCTCGTTCGCCTTGAGGTCGGGATAGGCCTCGGCGACGGCGAAGAGCCGCCCCAGCGCCTGGGACAGCATGCCCTCCGCCTGGGCGCGGCCGGCGACGTCGTCGCGCGGCATACCAGCGGCCTTTGCGCGCATCTCCGTCACCGCCTCGAGCGCGTCGCGCTCGTGGCTGGCGTAGCCCTTCACCGTCTCGACCAGATTGGGAATAAGGTCCGTGCGTCGCTTGAGCTGCACGTCGATGCCGCTCCAGCCCTCGCGCACCATCTGCCGCTTCCGCACGAGGTCATTGTAGAGATAGACGAGGTAAAGGCCGATCAGGACGATCAGCCCGAGCACGATCCAGGTTGCCATATCGCGTAGTCTCCGTTCGCCCGCGCAGGAAGCGCAGGCTATTGCAAGTCTCGCGCAAGTGGAAACCGGATTTGCCCGGCCCGCTGTGACGGATGTCACGGCGCGGGGAGAAGCACCGGTTCGCCCGGCCTCGGCCGCCGGCGCGAACCGGGAATATCCGCTGCTCAGCCCGCGACGTAGCCGACGCCACCGGCTTCCGTCTCAAGGAAGGCGCCGCCGCAGGCCTTGGCCAGCTCGCGCACCCTGAGGATATAGCTCTGCCGCTCCGTCACAGAGATGACGCCACGCGCATCGAGCAGGTTGAAGACGTGGCTCGCCTTGATGCACTGGTCGTAGGCGGGCAGCACCATCTGGTGCACGGCGGCGCCGGTCGTCTCGCGGGCCCTTGCGCCCAGGTCGAGCAGGCGGCGGCATTCCTCTTCCGCGTCCTTGAAGTGGCGAAACAGCATGTCGGTGTCGGCATGCTCGAAATTGTGCCGCGAATATTCCTGCTCCGCCTGCAGGAAGACGTCGCCGTAGGTGACCTTTTCCGCGCCCTCGCGGCCGTTGTAGTTCAGGTCGTAGACGTTATCCACGCCCTGGATGTACATCGCCAGGCGCTCGAGGCCATAGGTCAGCTCGCCCGAAACGGGCGCGCACTCGAAGCCCGCGACCTGCTGGAAGTAGGTGAACTGCGACACTTCCATGCCGTCGCACCAGCACTCCCAGCCAAGCCCCCAGGCGCCCAGCGTCGGGCTTTCCCAGTCGTCCTCGACGAAGCGCACGTCATGGAGGTCCGGGTCGAGGCCGATGGCCTTGAGGCTCGCCAGATACAGCTCCTGCAGGTTCTCCGGAGAGGGCTTCAGGATCGCCTGGAACTGGTAATAGTGCTGGAGCCGGTTGGGGTTTTCCCCGTAGCGCCCGTCTGCCGGGCGGCGCGACGGCTGGACGTAGGCGGCTTTCCAGGGACGCGGACCGAGCGAGCGCAGGGTGGTCGCGGGATGGAAGGTGCCGGCGCCGACTTCCATGTCGTAGGGCTGAAGCACGACGCAGCCCTGGTCGGCCCAGAAGCGCTGCAACGTCAGGATGAGCCCCTGGAAGGAGTTCTCGGGCCGCATATGCGCGGCGACCGCGTCGCTCGTCATGTCTCTTCGTCCCCTGGTGAAACTCCGGCTGCCAGCCGGACCGCTCGGCGCAGGCAGGCGCCGGGCGGAGAGGTGCCATCAACCTTGCAGCGCGTCAAGGCGGAGCGGCTGCCGGAGCAAACGGTGAGCCTGTGCCGCACGTCACAGCGCTTGCAATGCCGTTGCGTCATTGTCTGGTCATGGAGGCGAGGAGAGCGCCAAGGCGCCGCCTCCACAACCCGGACCGGCCGGGATGATCCCGCCGGCCACTTGGAGGAAATGACGATGATCACCTTGAAAACACTTGCGATCACCGGCCTTACGGCCCTGTCGATCTGCAGCTTTTCCGCATCGGGCATGGCCCAGAGCGCCGGGGCCGGCGGCGGCGGTTCGAGCGCGGCCTCCTCGAGTGACGGCCAGGGCGGTGGCGGCTCGCGGACCTGGAGTTTCCGCGGTTCGGCGAACGGCCCGATCATCTGCGCCTCGGCGGCCTGCATGGCGCGCGCCGCCTCGCCCGCCGCTGCCGCCGGGACTCCTCCGAGCAACTATCAGCGTCCCGATCGGGTGCGCAATCTGCCGGCGGAGTCCTGCAACACGGTTCGCTATGTCTATCCCAACGGCACCGTGATCGTGCAGAAGGAATGCCCGCGCGCCGTCACCGGGGTGATGACCACCCACAGGTAGGACGCGTGACAGGTCGGGACGGAAGAGGGGGCTGCGCGGCGCGCGGCCCCTTCCGTTTTTAGGCAGGGCGTGTGCAATTCGTGCAATCTCGCGCCGGAATTTCGAAAACATGTCGCGTTCCGACGCGATTTCGTCATTCCGCCGGCTGGCCGGCGAGCCTTGCCACGGGCGCCTCGCGGATCGGCCAGTGGACCAGCGCCGCGAACAGCGCCAGCGCGATCCCGAGCCACCAGATGACGTCGTAGGAGCCGGTCTGGTCGTAGAGCCGGCCGCCGAGCCAGACGCCGAGGAAGGCGCCGATCTGGTGGAAGAAGAAGACGAAGCCGAAGAGGGTGGCCATGTAGCGCGGTCCGAACATGACCGCGACCAGCCCCGAGGTTGGCGGCACCGTGGATAACCACAGGAAGCCCATGGTGCCGGCGAAGATCAGCACGGTCACGGGCGTCGCCGGAACCATCAGGAAGAGGGCGATGGCGATGGCGCGGCCGAGGTAGATCGCCGACAGCAGGTAGGGCTTGGAGAAGCGTCCGCCGATGTAGCCCGACGCGAGCGCCCCGAAGACGTTGCAAAAGCCGATCAGCGCGATGGCGATGGCGCCCCAGCTCGCGTCGAGGCCAAGGTCGACGATATAGGGCGGCAGGTGCACGGTGATGAAGGCGACGTGGAAGCCGCAAACGAAGAAGCCGAAGGAGAGCAGCACGAAGCCGCGCGTGCCGAAGGCCTCGGCGATCGCCTGGCCGACGTTCTGATCCCGTTCCCCGGACGCTGGCGAATGCGGCGTCGGCTTGCCCTTCAGCGCAATCGCCAGGAAGGGCACGAACATGGTGATCGCGGCGAGGATCATCAGCGCCTGCTGCCAGCCGAAACCGCCGATCAGCCCCTGGCCAAGCGGCGCGAAGAGGAACTGGCCGAAGGAGCCGGCGGCGGTGCCGACGCCGAAGGCGAGCGAGCGCTGGGCCGGGGTCACGGCGCGACCGAAGGCGGCGAGCACCAGCGAGAACGACGAGAAGGCAACACCCAGGCCGATCATTACGCCGGCCGAGATGTAGAGCATGCCTGGCGTTTCGGCATTGGCCATGAGCACCAGACCGGCCATGTAGACCACCGCGCCGAGCGCGATGGTGCGCGCCGTGCCGTAGCGGTCGGCGACCATGCCGGCGATGGGCTGGCCGGCGCCCCACATCAGGTTCTGGATGGCGAGCGCCAGCGAGAACACCTCGCGCGACCAGTCGCGCGCCTCCGTCATCGGCGTCAGGAACAGGCCGAGAGCGGACCGCGGGCCGAAGCCGATCATCGAGATCAGGCAGCCGCAGACGATGATCAGCGCGAGGTTGGGGCGGTCGGCGAACCGGGAAGCACCGGGCGGTGCGGACGCAGGCGAGGAACGGGTCATGGACGTGGATCCTGTCGAGGCGACCGGAGCGTCGAACGCGCGCGCCCGGACCGCCCGGGATCACCGCCGCCGCCGAGTTCCCGGCCTCTGGTGGGAGCGTTCCCGCCGCGCGGCCAGGGCGCGCATGGCCCGGCGCACGAGGAAACCGTTGCCCCGATCATGGGGGGAAACCCGGATGCGGAAAAGCGAAAGATTCTGATCGGAACCATTCACCCTGCTCATGGGTGATCGGGAGCGCGGTCCGATGGAAGCATTCGCGCAAGCGCCTCCGGCAGAGGGCATCAAGCGGAACGAGGTCAGTCGCTTAGGTCGTGTGGACAAACCTGATCCATTGGCGGATCGTTGCGAGTTGCATGAAGCCGAGAAAGCTTGATGCCAGCTTGTCGTACCGGGTTGCGATGCGGCGAGAGTGCTTGAGACGGTTGAAGAAGTGCTCGATGCGATTGCGCAACGCGTACTTGGTCTTGTCGACCGGCTTCTGGAGCTTCCGGTTCGACTTGGTTGGAATGACCGGGTCGGCCCCGCGCCGTTCAAGGTCGTTGCGGATTGCATCACTGTCGTAGCCCTTGTCGGCCAGCATCGCGGTTGGATTGGGCGCCTCTTCCTGCATCAAATCCTCATAAGCGGCCATGTCCGAGGCCTGGCCGGGGGTCAGGCAGAAGCCGATGGCAAGACCCTGCGCATCCGTTCGGGTATGAAGTTTGGTAGTGAGCCCACCGCGCGAACGGCCAATAGCATTTCTATGAATCCCCCCTTTCCGCCGGCTGCGTGCTGGTGAGCTCTTACAATCGTGCTGTCGATCATCTGCATGGTGGCGTCAGCCACCTCGCTTCCGGCAAGCGCTGCCAGCATCACGTCCCATACGCCGGCTTCAGTCCAGCGGCGATACTGGCGGTGGATCGAGTTCCAGTTGCCGAACTCGTCCGGCAGATCACGCCACGGCGAACCCGTCCGCGTGATCCAGAAGATGCCGTCCAGAACCTTGCGGTGATCTTGCGGCAGACGGCCGCCACGTGAACGGTTCTCAATCAGGAACGGTGCGAAGAACGCCCATTCCACGTCGCTCATCAGCCCTCGAATCAACGCCGCCCTCCTCAAAGAGCAGCGTTGCATCACAGCTTTAGCGGATCGCCAATGCAGCAGGGAGGGGCCCAATTCACCCGAGACCAATCCTTTATCGGTGCTTGAGCTCCATGAACCGAATGCGGTTATTGAAGGGATCGATGACCTGTAGTTCTATCCGGTCCCCCTCATCCTGAAGTCCAGGCTTCATGTAGCGATAGTCCTGGGTCTGAAGCTCTTTGTGAAGGTTGCGGATGCCCGTCATATAGACGCACATGTTGCCACCGGGGGTGGCATCGCCAGCATGTTCCGACAGGTGCAGCCTGAGCCCTGATCGCGAGATCTGCATGTAGAGCGGGAAGTTGTCGCCGTAGCGGTGTTCCCAATCGACGGTGAAACCGAGAAATCCGAGATAGAACTCGTTCGCCTTCTCGACATCAAATATGCGGACGATGGGCACCGCCTGTTCGAGGGAAATCCCCTCGGAACGCACGGCCTCGTCATCGTCGACTTTCGCCGATAGGACATTCCAGTTCGGCAGCCCGAACTGGCGGGCGATGATTTCCAGTGCCTCGGTGTGGGTGATCGTCGCCCCACGCTCGGCAAGTGCTTCCCGCATGGCTTTTGCCATGGCCTTTGCATCGCGATAGTCGCGCATGTCCGTTTCCTTCGTCACGGCGAAGTCTTCGTCAGCGCCCGCATTACCAACGCCTTCGCCCGACGGTTGAACGGTCAGGAAGGATTGAGTGGGAGGCATTTGCCATGCCCCCTTCAGGGGGCGCGGGCTGCTGGCCGCCTCCAGCCATAAAGCCAGCTTAGCGATGGGGTCCGCTGTTGTCAGCAAAGAAGTTACACAACGGATATGGATCAGGTTTGTCCACACGACCTAGATTTGGGCCCCTCGAATGCGTCGGGAGATTTTCTCATTACATGAAAGAAAGAGAATTTATCAAATAAATATTATAATAATATTATGAATTCAGAATATATAATACATGATATATCAGTATTTTTTGAGATTATAAAAAGTTACGACAGCGTCAGCCTCTCGGCCAATCCTTTTGCGAAAGCGGTTTTACGATGCGACACACCGAGCCTGCGCGTCCCGGCATCCGCATCGAGCAGAGGCAGAAGCGTGAGGTCGTCGCGCCCGTCTCCATGGGAGAGCGGCACAAAAGCGATCCCCAGTCCTGCGGCAACCAGATCCAGCAGTTGCGTGTCATTCGTGGTCTGCGCGACGGGAGATACCAGCGAGGCCCCAAGCTCCATCTGATCCGCATTCGGGCAGTAGGGCCGATGAATCAAGGGATGATCCCGAAGGTCGGCCAGGTGCACTCCAGACAGGGCGGAAAGCGGATGAAACCGCGCGACGGCGACGCGAAAAGGCTCCTCCGCCAGCGGAATGAACGCGTGGTTATCCGGAACGCATGCGTCTGACAGATAGGCTATGTCGCTGTCGCGCGGCTTTTCGGTGAAGCTGAAGATCAGCGTCGCGAAATTCCGACGCAGACTGCTGAGCCCGGGCGCGATCCCCTGGATCAGAACGTCGGGCGCGCAATGGATTCGGACAGTTCGCTGCGGCTGGTCGCGCAGCCGCGTCTCCAGTGTGGCGAGATGAGTGACGCTCTGTTCGGCGTCTTGATAGAGCCTGCGCGCCAGCGGCGTGGGGGTCAGCCCCGTTTTCGATCGCAGAAACAGGGGCGCGCGCAGCTTTTCTTCCAGTTTCTGGATCGCCACTGACACCGTCGGCTGGCTGACGCCGTTTGCGCGCGCCGCCTGGCTGAACGTGCCGGTCTCGAATGCGCTGGTGAAGTAGCGCAGCGTGTTGAGGTCGATCATAGCAAATGACTATATCAAGGATAGTTAGAATAGCAATTTCATAACCATAGGCGCGGCTGCATATAGGCTTTGTCACAGCAAAAGGGATTTATGATCATGCAGATGACCCCCGCACGGCCGGAGGCGACAGCCATTGGGCAGATACTCGCCAAGTTCGTCGCCGGCGACCCGTCGCTCTTCGAGCTGATGTCGGACGATATCGATTTCCGCATCGACCACTTCCGCGACGCACTCGATACAAGCTGGCAGCAAGCCAAGTCCCGCGAGGCCCTGATGGCCGTGATCGGGCGGCTCGGTCGGGAGGTGTTTCCGAAAGGCACCGAGGCGCTTGGGATCGACAGCTACGCCTTGGGCGACGGCTGGCATCTGACCCTGTTCAATCAACGGTTCTTTTATGGCGAGAGGCAGCGTGACGTCACCAGCCTGACGTTCATCGTCTCGCACGAAACCGACGGCTTGCTGGATTTCTTCCGGGAGACAGTCACGAACATCGTGGACGTCTGACCGGCGGTCTCGTGGAGGGCTTGCCAGTCAGTTCGCACTCCAGTCAGGTCGCATATCCAACGGGACGCACATCGGTCCACATCCTAGCCGCCGAACGGCCAGAAGAGGCTTCGCCGGGGTGCGGCGGGGGGCGCTTCGGCGGCGTGGGCCGGATGCTCGCTTTCCTGCGCGGCACCTTCGGGCGGGTAGGGCAGGGCGTTCTCGATCTCGGCGATTTCCTCGGCGGTGAGATTGGGAAAGGGCAGGTGCCCGCCGCGACGCCAGCCGTCGACCTCCTCGGCGGCGCGCGTGCCCTTTTCCTTGTCGATCCCCCGGTCGCGGCCGAAGTAGAGGGTTTGCGCCGGATAGGCGAAATCCGTCCCGGAATTTGCGACGATGGTCATCATCCGCAGGAACAGGTCCTCCTGAATGGCCAGGAACTCGGACCAGTCCGTCGAGCGAATGTAGGCGAAGATCTCCACCTCGATGCGGTTGTGCTCCACGCCGGTGAAGCGCACGCGCGCCGGATCGGCCGTGACCCTGGGGTGACCGACGAGCAGCCTGCGAACCTCGGTGAGGACGAAGCGCAACTGGTCCGGCTCCGTCTCCGGGCGCAGCGCGAACGTGCGGCGCATGAGAATGCTGTCGCGCCTGGTGAAGTTCTCGAGGTGCAGGCCGACGAATTCGGCGTTGGGGATCGAGATCAGCGTGCGCTCGATTGTCCGGATGGTGGTCGCGCGCAGGCCGATGCGCTCCACCGTTCCGATCCGTCCGTCGAAGCGGCCAAACTCGCCGACATCGACCGGACGGTCGGCGAAGAGGATGAAGCCGGAGATGACGTTCTCCAGCGTCGAGCGGGCGGCGAGCGCGATCGCGATGCCGCCCATGCCAAGGCCGGCGAGCGCCGCGCCATAGGGAATGCGCAGCGCCTCGGCGAACAGCAGGATGTTGGCGCAGATGATCAGCACCTTGATCACGCCGACGAGCAGCGAGGCCAGGATTTCGCCGCGCGCGCTGATCAGCCCGGCGCGGTCGAAGGCCCTGTGGCCGTGATCGATGACCCAGAACTCGATGGGGATCGTTCCGACAATAATGGTCAGGACAGCGAGCGTCTTGACCACGCTGGCGAATTCGGATGGCAGGCCGAGGATCGCGAACCCGGCGTAGCTTATTGCACCGAACACCAGCAGGCGGATGCCCCACACCGCATAGGGCGCGGGCTTCTCGGCTCCGGCGTCTTGCCACAGCAGGCGGCGCAGCGACAGCAGCAGGAAGCCGCCGATGATGCTGGCGAGCGCGGCGCAGGCAAAGACGGTCGCCAGCGCGATCCACTGCCAGACCTCCAGAGGGCCGGCCGAGCGCAGGCCGGTCGGCGCGACTGCGGCGACCAGCGCGCGGATGCGAAAATAGGTCGCTTTCGAGTGGGCGTCATAGGGCAGGATGCGCACCGCCGGAGGCAGGTTCTCCGTCGCCGCATAGAGCGAGCGGATGGACCGCAGCGTCTCCGGGGTGAACTTCCATTTCAGGCCGTCCGCGGTCTCGGTCGGCGCCAGCACGATGTCGCCGGCGGCATGCATGAAATAGACGAAGGGTTCACGCGCTCCCGGGTCGTTGGGGATCTCCTGGAAGATCACCTCGCCGATGCGGGCAAGCACTTCGTTGAGATATTCGGCCGCCAGAACGGCCTCGCGGTCGCGCACCACGGGCGGCATTTCCGAAAGGTCGAGCGCGGCCAGGGCCGTGTCCTGCATCGCCGGGCCGGCGCGCATCGCGTCGAGAAATGCCTCCATGGTGGCACGCGGCGTGTCCATGGCAAGCAGGCCGACGCGCGGTGCGAGCCCGCTGTCCGCCTCCGACACGATCTGCTTGAGCATCGTCTTCACCGCCTCGGGCGAGGGCGGGACCATGAACCAGTCGTCATTGATGCGCCGGAACTCCAGCGGCAGGGTGCGCCCGTCGTAGCGGGTGAGGACCAGTTGCGCGCGCTCGCCCGACGGCGGACGGGTCTCGAAAATATCCGGATCGACCGTGAACTGGTTCATCAGCAGCGCCAGCGGCCCGAGTTCGCGGACGTGGTTGGCCTGGTCGTTTTCCGGGAAGACCATCAGCGCGATCAGGTCGTCCTGATATTCCAGCCGGCCGCTTTCCACCGCATCCGCGGCGACGAGAAAGGTGCGCAGGGTTTCCGCCGGCGTCGATTGCAGCGGTTTCAGGTTGCGTTCGTCGTCGGGCAGGATGCGCGATCCCGTCCACCACTGGTTCTTGCCGAAGCGGCCGATGAAGCTGCGTCCGTCCTCGGCGAGGATGAACTCGAAGGTTCCAGACCCCTTGGGCGCGGACCAGGTGCCGATCAGTCGCTTGCCCTCGACGCGGCCCTCGAGCATGCCCGTGTAGGCCGGATAGCGGCCGACGACCTTGTCCTCCTCCTGCTTCAGGTAGACGCGCGCGCCGCCACCCAGCCAGCGGGAATCCCAGATGCCGTTCCAGTCCTGCGCCGAGGTGGCCAGAGCGGGAGAACAGGCGAGCCAGCCGGCGAGCAGCGCAAGAACCAGGGCGCGTGCGGCAGGTGCGGACAAAATGCGGCTCGCGCAGAGGGGGCGCGGGGAAGAGGGCTGTGTCGATTGAAAGGCTCGCGACCGAAGCCGCCGGAAAAGGACATTACGAAGAAGCGGATGGTCCATCGGGGCCTGTGCCTGTCATGGTCGCGAGTTGGCCGTGGTGCTTGATTTTCAAGTTATTCAGCCATTTCCGTTTCGTCCAGCCGGCCGTCCCGCATCGGGCGTTGTCACGGCGACCGCGGAGGCCGCGCGCGCCGGTGCGCCTGACATTTGTTCATGTCCTACAAAAGGCATTGGCAAGCGGCATGCGCCTGCCTATATATGAGCACGAAGAGCATAAGCGTCGGCTAGGGCCGCGTTTTTTAAACCAGCATTTATGCTCAAATTGAGTATAAAGATTCGAGCCGCACAGGCCCGATGCAGGAGGACGGCCTGAAAGGGCCGGCCCGCACTCAGTCAGGGAGGTCGCCATGTCGACCATCGCACTTGCCACGGGCGCACTTGCCAACGACAGCGGCGCTGCCGCGCCGGTCCGTTCCGCGACCCGCGCGTTTCCGCCGGTCGAGCGTCCGGTCCTGGCCTTCACGGAGGAGGTGAAGGCAGAGACGGCCGAGGTCTACGAGAAGGTCAAGCACTTGATCCCGGAGATCGAATGGCCGCTGCTGGCGCCGGTGATCCACGCGATCAACAAGCTCAAGAAGCAGCGCAACGCGGTCATTCTGGCGCACAATTACATGACGCCGGAGATCTTCCACGGCGTCTCCGACATCGTCGGCGACAGCCTGGCGCTGGCCAAGGAGGCGGCGAAGTCCGAGGCCGATGTGATCGTCCAGTGCGGTGTGCACTTCATGGCCGAGACCGCGAAGATCCTCAATCCGGACAAGACGGTGCTGATCCCGGACATGAATGCCGGCTGCTCGCTGGCCGAGTCGATCACCGCCGCCGACGTGCGGGGCCTGCGCGAGAAATATCCGGGCGTGCCGATCGTCACCTATGTCAATACCTCCGCCGACGTGAAGGCGGAATGCGACATCTGCTGCACCTCGGCCAATGCCGTGCAGGTGGTGGAGAGCCTCAACGCGCCGCGCGTGCTGCTTATCCCCGACCAGTATCTGGCCGCCAATGTCGCGCGCCAGACGGATGTGGAGATCCTCACCTGGGCGGGTGCCTGCGAGGTTCACGAGCGCTTCACCGCCGAGGAACTGCGCGAGTACCGGGCAATCGAGCCGGGCGTCAAGATCGTCGCCCACCCGGAGTGCCCGCCGGAAGTGGTGGACGAGGCGGACTTCACCGGCTCGACCACGGGCATGATCGACTGGGTGAAGGAGCACCGTCCGGCCAAGGTCATGCTCGTCACCGAGTGCTCGATGGCCGACAACATCGCCTCCGCGACGCCCGGCGTCGACTATGTGCGGCCCTGCAACCTGTGCCCGCACATGAAGCGCATCACGCTGTCCAAGATCCTCGACGCGCTCGTGGAGATGAAGGACGAGGTGATTGTCGACCCGGTCATCGCCGCCCGCGCGCGCCAGTCCGTGGAACGCATGATCAACCTCAAGAGCTGAGCCTGCCAACGGGGCGCGGTCGATGGCCGCGCCCCGTTTTTCCTCGCAAGGCCGGTCCGCCGGACCGATGGCGCGAGGACATTCCTGAAATCGGCTCTTGATGATATGGCGCGAAAGACCGAGTCTGACGTGCAATCCCCCGCCGGTCCCGACAGGCAAGGCGATGCCGGCTCCCGGCACACCCAGGGTCACCCGACCGACGCTCCCTCCTTGCCGCCACTTGCGGCCTTCTCGGACCCAACCACATGACTTCCAACCTTTCCGCGACGACTCACATCGACGACGTCGTCATCCTGGGGGGCGGCCTGACCGGCCTTTTCTGCGCGCTCAAGCTGGCGCCGCGTCCGGTGACGATCCTGTCCACCTCGCCCATCGGCGAGGGCGCGTCCTCGGCCTGGGCACAGGGCGGCATCGCCGCCGCGGTCTCCGACGATGACAGTGCAGCAGCCCACGCCCGCGACACGATCGCCGTCGGCGGCGGCATCTGCGACGAGAACATCGTCCGCCTGATGACCCAGGAAGCCGGCGACCGGGTCCGCGACCTGCTCGGCTACGGCGTTCCCTTCGACATGGATCTGGAAGGCCGGCTGCAGCTCTCCCGCGAGGCGGCGCATTCGGTCAACCGCATCGTGCGCGTGCGCGGCGACATGGCCGGGCGCGCGATCATGGATGCGCTCGTCGCCGCCGTGCGCAAGACGTCGTCGATCCGCGTCGTCGAGGGCTATATCGGCGAAGAGCTGCTGAGCGAGGGCAAGCTCGTTACCGGCGTTCTCGCCCGGCGGCGCGGCGACCGCGAGCGGCTTGCCTTTCCCGCCCACGCAGTGGTGCTCGCCTCCGGCGGCATCGGCCACCTCTATGCGGTGACCACCAATCCGGGCGAGGCGAACGGCCAGGGCATCGCCATGGCCGCGCGCGCCGGGGCGGTGATCGCCGACCCGGAGTTCGTCCAGTTCCATCCGACCGCGCTCGACGTCGGCATCGATCCGGCGCCGCTTGCCTCCGAGGCACTGCGCGGCGAGGGCGCGACGCTGATCGACCGCGACGGCAAGCGCTTCATGCTCGACATCGATCCGCTGAAGGAGCTGGCGCCGCGCGACGTGGTGGCACGTGCCGTCTTCTCGCAGATCCGCGCCGGGCGCGGCGCCTTCCTGGACTGCCGCGAGGCACTGGGCACGGCCTTCGCGGAGAAGTTCCCGACCGTTCATGCCGCGTGCCTGCGTGCCGGCATCGACCCGGTGACACAGCCGATCCCGGTCGCCCCGGCCGAGCACTACCACATGGGCGGCGTGCTCACCGATGCCAACGGGCGCACCTCGCTCGACAACCTGTGGGCCGCCGGCGAGGTCGCCTCGACGGGCGCCCATGGCGCCAACCGGCTGGCCTCCAACTCGCTGCTTGAGACGGTGGTCTTCGCCGCGCGCGTCGCCGAGGACATCCAGAACCAGATGCCGAACCCGCGCACGGCGCACTGGCCCGGCATCGACGACACCATCCAGGAGCCGACGCGGCGCAACGAGGTGGAGCGCGAGGCGATCACCGTGCTGCGCGCGCAGATGGCCGCCGGCGTCGGCGTGCTGCGCGACGCCGACGGGCTGGCGGGAACGCTCGCCGTGCTCGACGCGCTGGAAGGGAACTGCCGCCGCCGCTCGATCCTCAACATGATCACCGCCGGCAAGCTCGTCGCCGCCGGGGCACTGCTGCGCACGGAAAGCCGCGGCGGTCACAGCCGCAGCGATTTCCCCGACGCCGATCCGGGCCAGGCGCATCGCACCTTCCTGACCATGCGCCAGGTCGACGCCATCGTCGCCGAGGCGGTGGCAAGCGAGGCCGGCCGCAAGGCCGTCGCCGAGAGGGGGCTCGCATGAGCACAAACGCCAGGGACGCAAGCGCGCATCTGCCGGTGCTGCCGGGGCTGATGGTGGAGGACGCGGTTCGCGCCGCCTTGCTGGAGGACTGGGGACGGGCCGGCGACATCACCGCGCAGGCGACGCTCGGGCCCAAGGTGTCGGCCACAGCCGTGATCGCGGCGCGCACCCCTGGCCGGCTCGCCGGTCTTGACCTGGCCGCCTGCGCCTTCCGTCTGAGTGATCCGGCGATCCGCGTCGAGGCGGTCAAGGCCGATGGCGACCGGCTGTCCCCCGGCGACGTGGTGATGCGCATCGCAGGACCGGCGCGCGGCCTGCTCTCGGCCGAGCGCGTCGCGCTCAACTATCTCGGCCACCTCTCCGGCATCGCCACGGCGACCGGCCTGTTCGCCGACAAGGTGGCCCACACCAGCGCCCGGATCGTGTGCACCCGCAAGACGACGCCGGGGCTGCGCGCCTTCGAGAAATACGCCGTGCGTTGCGGCGGCGGCGCCAACCACCGGTTCGGCCTCGATGACGCGGTGCTGATCAAGGACAATCACATCGCCGTCGCCGGTGGCGTCGCAAGTGCGATCGCGGCGGCGCGGCGCTTTGCCGGTCATCTGGTGCGGGTCGAGGTTGAGGTCGACACGCTCGACCAGCTGCGCGAGGCGCTGGAGGCGGCCCCCGACGTGGTGATGCTCGACAACATGACGCCGGCGATGATGCGCGAGGCGGTGGCGATCACCGGCGACCGGGTGACGCTTGAGGCCTCCGGCGGGGTCAATCTCGACACGGTGGCCGCCATCGCGGAGACCGGCGTCGACCTGATCTCGGTCGGCTGGATAACCCATTCCGCCCCGGTGCTGGACCTGGGGCTCGACATCGTCATCGCCTGAGCCCGATCAGGCTCAGGCGATTGCCTCGTCCGAAGCGCCCTTTGCGCGTGTGTTTGGGGTCGGCAATCGCGCCACCACGGCACGCTCTTCCTCGGCCGTCTCGTCTGCGCCGAAGCTTGACACCGCAAGGCCGCTCGCCTCCGCCTTGGAGCGGTGCTTCAGTCGCGCGATGTGGTTGCTGAGCAGATCGAGATTGCCGATGGAAATGCCCTTGGGCAGATGCAGAACGGCCATCGAGGTGGTCAGCAGCGGGTAGATCTGCGAGCGGCCGCGACGGTCCTCGGCGACGATGAAGCCGCGCTTGCGGTGGTCGGCGCTGTAGAGGCTTTCCACCTGACGGGCGAACTCCTCGCGCATGTCCGCCATCAGCCGGGTCACCCGTTTCGGCTCCCAGCCGTCGATGCCGACGAAGAAGTCGTCGCCGCCGACATGGCCGATGAACTGGCGCATCCCGCCCAGGCGCCGCTTCAGCAGATCGGAGAAGAGGATGATTGCCCGGTCACCGATGCGGAAGCCGTAGGTGTCGTTGAACGGCTTGAAGTTGTCGAAATCGATGTAGCAATAGGCGCGGTCGGTCTCCGGGCTGGCGCTGGTGCGGGTGACGTGATCCGAGATCGCCGAATTGCCCGGCAGCTTGGTCAGCGGGTTCTGGTCCTGGGCGATCTGCAGGCGCGCCTCGTTGGAGATCTTCAGCAGCGCGGTGGTCGACAGCCATCCGGCGTAGGTGCCTCCCTCCGTCATCAGGATGCCGTCGCCGAGCTCGGTGCCGCCCGCGTCGACGAGCCGCTCGAGCGGCGCCTGCATGTCGGCGACGGGACAGGAGCGCACGAAGCCCTTGAGGTGGTTGTCGATGGTCGGATTGAGCAGCAGGTCGCGCCCGTAGGACATGTAGAGGAAGCTCTTGAGATCCCGCTCGCGAATGATGCCGACCGGCTCTTCGTTGCCGTCCAGCACCGGCAGGACCGATTGGGTCGGATTGGCCCTGAACACCTCGAGTGCGCGCGCGACGTTCTCATGCGCGTGGATCGGCGCAAGATGCTCCATTTCCTGGTCGAGGAAATCGCGGTCGGCCTTGCGCTTGCCCTCGAGCCTGCGGTCGACGGACTGCGGCAACGGGTAGTTCGGCCGCACCATCGCGGGATCCTCCAGCGGGCGCGAGATCAGCGAGCCATGGACCAGGTCACAGCCGACGCTGCGGCAGGCCTGCAGTTCGGCGATCGTCTCCACACCGGTGGCGATGACACGGATGCCGAGCACATGGGCGAAATCGACGAGGCTCGACACGATCAGCCGCTTGCGGGCGTCGCTCTGCAGCGCGGTGATGAAGAAGCGGTCGATTTTCAGGATGCCCGGCTCGAGCTGGTAAAGGATGCGAAGCCGCGCGTAGCCGCGCCCGAAATCGTCGAGCGCCAGCGTGAACCCTCGTTCGCGGGCGGCCTGGGAAAAGAGGGTGAGCGCCTCGTCGGCCCCCTGACGCTCCAGGTCCGGAATGTCGATGCAGATGTTCCAGGCAGCCAGGCCCTGTGCCGTGGCGGTCTCCTGCATTGCGTCAAGCGTCGCGCCCTTGGCCAAGAGGCCGCGCGGGTCGAGCTTGACGAAGAGCCGCGTGCGCACGGCGCTCGGCAACCTGGAAAACGCCTGTATCGCCTTGCGCTGCACCAGCAACTCGACGTCGGCGACGCATTTCATCGTCTCCGCGTGGTCGAAGAGGTCGCTTATGCTGGAAACTCCGAGCTTTTCCAGGTCCGTGTATGTTGTCTCGAAGCCGTAGATGTCGCCGGAATGAATATCGACGACGGGTTCGAACGCGCAATCGAGAGCGGCCTCGACCTGAGCCAGAAAACGGCCAGGCACGTGCGAGATCCGCCGGTTGGCAGAAAAAGTCATGGCATCTATCGCCCACAGTCTTTCGCACGCCTTGTCGGGCGTGCGCGAAAAATGCGGCTCGGGCGCGCGCGATCCGCGCGTCCATAGTCGGGGTCGTTAAAATCGATGTCGCGCAGGCGGTCCCCCCGTCCGCAACGACGCAGAGCACGCGGCTTCAAAATCTCTGCCCCGCCGATCAGGAGCGGGGGCCGGTGGCCGCGGTGCACCGGGTCAGGCGCAAGTGTCTCCTGCCCGGGCGCGCCTTCAATAGCTGCAATCTATGAAAGGAGTGTTTCAGTCTCAGCAAAAAGACGTAGGGGGAGTCACATTTTCAGGAAACCGGGGCTTGCCGGGGACGGTGCGGCAGCTGTCTAGCTCCAGCCGCCGCCGTAGGTCCGGTAGAAGATGTGCTGGCCGATTTTCTGAAGCCGCTTCATGTGACGGGCCCAGCGCGGCTTCACGTAGGTGGCGTGATAGTGGGTCGATGCGCCGACCTTCTCCAGATAGCGCTGGCCCGACACGGTCTCCCGCGCGACCTTCTGCGCCACGTCCCAGCGTTCCTTCTCGTTGATCTGATCGCGGATGCCATCGCAGGCAAAGGAAAACTGGCAGCGATTCCGCAGATGCCGGTTCTGGTAGACGACCTTGCAGATGGTGGGCGGATAGGCCGGATTGCGCACCCGGTTCAGGACCACCTGGGCAACGGCGACCTGGCCGTCCACCGGTTCGCCACGAGCCTCGAAATAGACGGCCTCGGCCAGGCAGCGCTGTTCCTTGGAGGTGACGACGCTGGCCGGCAGCGGCCGCTTTGCCCACCAGTAGGGATCGCTCTCGCTGTTGGCCTCGAGTGCGGCTTCCTCGCTTGCCCCGATGCCGACATTGCCGCTCAGCAGTGCCTCGAAGGGCGCGCGGATGTTGTCGATGCCGTTCGGCGCGTAGGCGGAAGCGTAGGAAACGCTGGTTGCCGCCACATTGCGCGCCATGGCGAGACGGGCGAGGTCCAGCGGGTTGCCGGTTGCGCCGCTTCCGCCCTTGCCAGACGAGGCGATGAGCGAGGAGGCGGCCGGGATGGCGGAGCGGACGAAGGCGACACGGGGAAGCTCGGCCGGACTGCCGGCGGCGAGCATGCTGCCCATGTAATAGACGGTGCCGGAGGCGGCATCGACCATCTGCCGGTCGGGGGCCATCGACACGAAACGGTCGCCCTTGCGGGCGCGGTTGATCGGCGTCTTGTCGGGCGCGGACCTGGGCGCGCTTTCCTTGACGAAGACCTCGAGCCCGCGCACCACGGCCGGGTCGGTGCCAGGTGCTGCGTTGGTGACCGCGTAGTCGGGTGTGTCGGCGGAAGACTGCTTCGAGGCATCGGCGAGAACGACGCTGGGTGTCAGGCTCGAGATGTGGGGGGAGGCCTCGATGGCCGACATCCAGCGCGGCGCCTGGCCGCGGCTTGCCTCGATCAGTGCGGAAATGTCCTGCTGGGCAACGGCGTTCGTCCAGGCGAAATAGACGAAGGGGGCCGCCGCCGCGAGGAGGGCGAGCCGCCGGATGCGGGACGGTGCGCGGCGTCGAACGCCGGGCGTCCCGGGACGGCTGGGTACATATATGCGAGCCGTGCCATGCATACGCGGCAACTCCGGTCCTTACGCGAAAACTCGATGCGACCCGGGCGTTCAGCCGTCCGGCGCGATAACCATGATCGTCGTCGTTTAACCTTGAAAGAGAGTTAATGGCGGACAAGACCCGCGGAACCGGTGGGCTCGCGCCGTCTCAAGGGGGCGATCTTGGTTAATGCGATCGCCGTGGCAAGCGTCTTGCCGGACAGGGATTTTCGCGCGCAGCACCGCCCTGCGCCCAAGCCGGCGGGGAGGGGAGAAAAAAATTCGAGGGGGCTTTTCGTCAGAAGGGGGCAGGCGCGTCGAAGCGAAGCCTGGCGCCGCCGACGGGATGGCGTATCTCGAGCGTGGCCGCATGGAGCTGGAGCCGGTCGGCCGCCGTTAGCGCCGTGCCTGTGGCATAGAGCGGGTCGCCGAGGATCGGGTGGCCAAGCGCCAGCATGTGCACGCGAAGCTGGTGCGAGCGGCCGGTGACGGGCGAGAGCTGCACCCGTGTCGTGCCGTCGGCGGCCCGCTCCATCACCTGGTAGTGGGTGACGGCGCCACGGCCGCCCTCATGGTCGACCATCTGGCGCGGCCGGTTGGGCCAGTCGCACGACAGCGGCAGGTCGATGGTGCCTGCATCGGCCCGCAGATGGCCGGCGACGCGCGCCACGTAGGTCTTGTTCACATGCCGGCGCTCGAACTGCAGGCCGAGATGGCGGTGCGCGGCCGGGTTCATCGCCAGCACGAGCAGGCCGGAGGTGTCCATGTCGAGACGGTGGACGATGCGCGCACCCGGATGGCGCGCCGCCGCGCGGGAGGCCACGCAGTCGGCAAGCTCGGCGCTCTTGCCCGGCACCGTGAGAAGCCCGCAAGGCTTGTCGAGGACGAGGATGTCGTCGTCGGCATGGACCACCGCGAGAAAGGGCGCGGTCGGCGGCGCGTAGACGCGCGGGGCGGGCGGAGTTGCGAGCATGCGCCCTGATAGCCTGCCCGCGCCGGCCTTGCCAAGCACGGGAAAGGGCGCGCGGTAGTGGCGTCACAAATTTTCTACTTTTAATTGTATTTTTGACCGTTGCATGCAAGGTTGACTGCCTGCTGGACACGCGTGTGGGGTCCGGCTCGGGAGCCGGAAAAGCCGGTGCTCCCGGCGTCGTCGGGACAGTTTTCCCCGGGCGTCGCGATCCCGCCGCCTCACGCGGGGGCGAGCACCCGCAGTTCCTCGAAGTGCTTCATGTCCTCGAAGCTGCAATAGGCGGGAGGGGCAAGCTCGAGGGTCGGTGCCTCGTCGCGCAGGCGGGCGACGATGTCGGGAAGCGCCTCGTCCCAGGCCAGGATCGCCTCGTCGGAAAAGCGGCGGAGCACATAGGCGAAGGTGATGTGGTAGCGGTAGCTGTCATGGTCGGGATGGCGGTAGCCGAAGGCGCTGGCCAGCCGGTCGCGCCACTCCTTCAGACAGGCCCGGTCGGCCGCCGTCGCGCCGTCGATGGTCAGCCCCTCGGGCGTCGCATCCGTCACCGTCATCGTGAAGGGGCCGGGGGCGGCGAAGCTCTCGAGCTTGCGCAGGTAGTGAGCGGTCATGTCCTCGATCGGCGTGTCGAGCGGCATGTCCTGCGGCCAGAAGGGAACCGTCCGACGGTACTCGATGATCCCCTGGAACAGCGTCATGTGCAGGCTGGGGACCGGCGTGAAGGCGAGGTTTTCGCGCGCCTCCGGCAGGTCCATCAGGCTTTGCCGTGCCGCGACCACCGCCCGCTCGCTCGCCGAGCCTTTCAGCAGGTGACAGACGATGGTGTTTCCGGGCTCCGGCAGGAAGGCGCCGGTCGCGTCGTAACGCCGGCCGAGATGATGCAAGGGGCTGGTGTCGAGCGTGCGCGAATAGGGACGCAGGTGCGGCAGCAGGTCGTCGAGGGACATTCCGTCATCCATGTGCGGGAGGGATTTTCAGGGCGCGCCGGGGCAGGCTGGCGGCGCCTTGCGGATCCGCGAGGCCGAAGGGGCGATTGCCGAAGTCCATGGGTCCTGCCTCCCGGCGCTTGCGCAAAAAAGGGGTCAGCGGCCGCCGACGCGCAGTCCGAGCGCGGGGCGCTCCTTCAGCACCTCGTGACGGAAGCGGAAGAGGGCCGCCGGGCGGCCTCCGGTGCGGGTCGAGGTCTCGCCGGTCGGCTCCACGAGTTCGGTGTTCTCGACCAGCCGACGGAAGTTCTGCTTGTGCAGGTGGCGGCCGGAGATCGCCTCCACGCAGCGCTGCAACTCGGTGAGAGTGAAGCTGTGCGCCATCAGCTCGAAGACCACCGGCCGGTACTTGAGCTTGGTGCGAAGGCGCGAGATCGCGGTCGCCAGGATGCGCCGGTGGTCGTAGAGCATCGGCTTGCCGAGCATTGGCATGTCGGTGTGCTCGAGCGCCGCCGGGCGGCCGTCGCGGCGTGACTCCTCAAGCAGCCCCGCCTCGTAGAGCAGCTCGTAGCGGTCGAGCGCACGCTCCTCGTTCCAGATGCCGTCCTTGACGTCGAAGGCCTGGTGCACCCGGTCCTCGCGGGTGTTGGAGCGCGGCGGCGCGTCGTCGGGAACCGGCGAGACCATCCAGCGCTCGAGCGCCGGCAGGATCTCCTGCTGGACGATGGCGGGCATCCCCGAGCGCCAGTCTTCCCAGGGGAAGAACGTGTACCACGAGCGCCAGCGCGCCGCCTGCAGCGCCATGGCCTCGTCGGACCGCGCGGTCTGGCGGGCAAGGGCGAGATAGCCGACGGAGACCACATGCGGTCCGGCGTCCGGATGGATGTGGTGCCGGCCGCGGTCGCCGAATGTGTAGAGTTGCTCCACGTAGCCGAGCTTCAGCGCCGTCTGTTCCTCCACCCACTCGCGCAGACCAATCTCGAAGGTGCGATGCCGCATCGGGTCGAAGGGGCCGAAGGGCAGGGCGGGCGCCTCGCCCTCGTCGGGCACGGGAATGGTCAGCACCTGCGGCTGCGGATCGGCGACGGACACGATGACGGCGTTGAGGCCGATCTCGATCATCGCGAGGTCCCCGGCCCGGGGCGGGCAAGGCCCAGCGGAACGTCAAGGCTGAAGGGCGCTCCCTCGAAGGCATCGGCTCCCCGCCCGATGGCGCGGATCGCCTGGACCATGCGGCCGCCGCGCCCGAGCCGGTCGTCGGCGAGCGCGACGAGCCGGGCGTTGGGCGTGGCGGAGGGGGAGGCCTCGCGCAGGCGCGCTGCAAGCCGGCGTTCGCTCGCCTCCGGCGACAGCGCGCAGCAGGCGATGAAGGCGGCGGCCGTCGACCGGCTGATGCCGGCGAAGCAATGGATCACCATGGGCTGGGTCCGGTCCCAGGAGGTGACGAAATCGAGCAGCCGCTCGACGTGCTCGACACCGGGCGGCGTCAGGCCCTCGGCCGGCACGGTGATGTCGTTGAAGGCGAGGAAGAGGTGATCGTCGGCCGCGATGGAATGCGGGCGCGGCACGTCGGTTCCAGCCGTGATCAGCGTCACCAGGCGCCGGGCGCCCGTGCGTTCGACCGTTTCGGCAAGCCGTGCCAGCGAGCAGACCGTGATCATCGCGCCTCCTGTATATGTTATGGCCGCTTTCCGGGCCCGAATCCCGGTCAAAAGACATCCTGGTCAAAATACACGTCCGCGC
The DNA here is from genome assembly GCF_054880955.1 of Stappia sp. ICDLI1TA098. Lineage (NCBI taxonomy): Bacteria > Pseudomonadati > Pseudomonadota > Alphaproteobacteria > Hyphomicrobiales > Stappiaceae > Stappia > Stappia sp. ICDLI1TA098. The sequence goes on along the minus strand of NZ_JBTZBT010000002.1, from coordinate 176,625 downwards.
GTGTCAGCGCGATGGCAGCTACCGCGCGCGGTCTTCCTGGATGGCGGCGAAACGCGCCAGAAAGCGCCGTTGCGCCGCCGCCGAGGGCAGCGGCGCCAGGCCGAGGCGCGGTCCCCTGGCGCGGGTGCCGCCGAAACCGCTCGGCCGGCCGAAGATGCGCCCCGCCTCCGCGTCATCGAAACCGGCAAGTTCCACCGCCTCGAAATAGGCGGCGAGCGTGTCGGCCTTCTTGGCCAGCCGCTTGACCCGCGCCGGCATCGCCGCCGGCAAGCCGACGCTCAGGTGGATCGCCCCCTGCAACCGCGCCTCGATCTCCTTGTAGTTGCCGCCCATCACCGCCTTGAACGGCGAGATCATGTCGCCGATCACATACTCCGGCGCGTCATGCAGCAGCACGGCAAGGCAGTCGTCGGGCGCGAGGTCGGGCTCCAGCCGGCGGGCGAGTTCCTCCACCAGCAGCGAATGCTCGGCGACGGAAAAGGCGTGGTCGCCGACGGTCTGTCCGTTCCAGCGGGCGACGCGGGCAAGCCCGTGGGCGATGTCCTCGATCTCCACGTCGAGCGGCGAGGGGTCAAGCAGGTTGAGCCGGCGGCCCGACAGCATGCGCTGCCAGGCACGAGGCTCGCTCTTCGGCGCGGCGCGCGCGCTCACGCGCCGCCCTCCGCCCCGGAAACCTCCGGCCAGGCGAAGCTCGCCCATTCGGGAAGCGTTGCCTCGATCGGCAGGCCGTTGCAAGTGATCTCGTCGCCCTTCGCCCGCGCCGAGGCGATGCGGTCGAGGCGCAGCAGCGCCAGCGCGCGCGTGCCCGACACGGTGCCGAGCGTGCCGGCCGGCTTGTCGCCGGCAAGGATCTCCGCGCCGCTTTCCGGCAGGTCGTCCTCGGCCGAGACCTTGACGATGCGCCGGCGCGCCGTGCCGCGGTGCTGCATCCGGCTCACCACCTCCTGGCCGACGAAGCAGCCCTTGTCGAAGGCGACGCCGCCGAGCTGGTCCATGTCGACGTCATGGGGAAAGGCCTCGCCGAGGGCAAAGTCGAAGGGCGCTTCCGGCACGCAAAAGACGACGCGGCGGGTGTGATAGGCGCTTTCAGGCGCGGCCGAGAAACCCTCGATCGCGTCCGGCGCACCCGCCTCGCCGTGGTCGAGCAGCACGCGGGTGCCCATCGCCGCAAGGCGCGGATCGGCGAAGACCACGGCCCCCGCGAGCGCTCCCGCAGCCGCTGGCGCGTCCGCGCCCCACAGCGCATGGACGGAGGTCGTGTCGCTGATATCGGTGATCTCGACCTTCGAGCGGAGCTTGTAGAACCGCAGGCGCCGGGCAAGCTCGGCAAGGCTTTGCGCGTCGCTTTCCAGCAGATAGGCGTCCTGCGCGTCGCGCGCCCGGGCGACCAGGAAGGCGAACAGGATCTTGCCCTGCGGTGTCAGCAAGGCGCCATGGCCCACGCCCGCTTCATCCACCGTGTCGAGATCATTGGTCAGCAGATTCTGCAGGAAATGGCGCGCGTCCGGGCCACAAACCCGCAGAACGCCGCGTCCGGACAGGCGAACACCCGTGCCCTCGCTCATCAAACCCTCCGCCCCGCGACAAGGCCCTCGGCCCTCATGCCGCTACGTGGAAACACCGTCCCCTGCGACATAGGCCGGATCGCCCGGCGCAACAAGGGCGGGCGTCGGATCGTCCCGCGCCGCCTGCGAAAAACACCCGCGCCGCCGTCGCCGGTTGGCGTCGCAAGAGGCTCTTGGGGAAAATGATCGAAAAAGCAGTGCTTATTCGGGGCGGATCCGGGTCTTCGGGGGCGAGATGCTGAAAATTCGACACGCTTTGTTCGGATCTCGGCGATAGGATCGCGCGTCGTTGTCCTGCGGCGTTCCGTGGCCGGCCGCCGTGGCCAGGCGGGGGCCGCGCCTGTTTGGGGCCCGTTTCGCCATGTGTCGCCTGGCTGCCTATCTCGGGACCGAAATCCCGCTTGAAAACATCATCGCAAGCCCGCGCCATTCGCTTCTCGTCCAGAGTCAGGACGCTCAGGAGGCGAAGCTGCGGGTCAATGGCGACGGCTTCGGCATCGCCTGGTACGGGCATCTGCCGGAGCCCGGGCTCTTCAAGGACGTGCTGCCCGCCTGGGCCGATACCAACCTGCCGAGCGTCTGCCGGCTGGTGCGCTCGCATCTGTTTCTCGCCCATGTGCGCGCGGCAACGACGGGTGCCTCCTCGCGCGACAACTGCCACCCCTTCGTCCACGGGCGCTGGGCCTTCATGCACAATGGCGGCATCGGCAATTTCGCGGTCCTGCGCCGCGACATGGAGGCGGTGATCGCCGACGATTATTACGCCGGCCGGCGCGGGACGACCGATTCGGAACTGGTTTTCCTCATGCTGCTGACCAACGGGCTGGAGGAGGACCCGGCCGGGGCGCTGTCGCGCACGCTGACGCAGCTTGCGGAAATCGCGGAAAAGCGCGGCACGCGGGGCGAGCCGACACGGCTCACCTGTGCCTTCAGCGACGGCACGCGCATCTTTGCCTTCAGATCCGCGGATGACGGCAGGGCTCCGACGCTTTATCTGTCGGACTGTCTGGACCACGGAGGCCGCGCTTTCGCCTCCGAGCCCCTTGAGGGGCCTTGCGACCGCTGGCGCAAGGTGGAGCCGGATGCCCTGTACGAACTCTCCGGGGCGGGCGTGACCATCAGCCCGCTTGTCCGGATCGATGCGCGAGGAACCGTGAATGCCTGACACCTACGATCTCGTCCTGAAGAACGGCACCGTCGTCAACCAGGACGGCGCCATACAACGGGACGTGGCGGTAAGGGGGGGCACGATCGTCGGCGTCGGCAGCTTCGACGCCGCGCAGGCCGGCAAGACGATCGACTGCACCGGACTGCATGTGCTACCGGGCGTGATCGACACACAGGTGCATTTCCGCGAGCCGGGCCTCGACCACAAGGAGGATCTTGAGTCGGGATCGCGCGCCGCCGTCATGGGTGGCGTCACGGCCGTCTTCGAGATGCCGAACACCAATCCGCTGACGACGAGTGCCGCGGCACTCGAGGACAAGATCGCCCGCGGCACGGACCGCATGCACTCCGACTTCGCCTTCTGGGTCGGCGGCACGCGGGAGAACGTCGACGACCTGCCCGAACTGGAGCGCCTGCCGGGCGCTGCCGGCATCAAGGTGTTCATGGGCTCCTCCACCGGCGACCTGCTGGTCGAAGATGACGCCGGCGTGGCGAGCATCCTGTCCAGGACCCGCCGGCGCGCCGCTTTCCACTCCGAGGATGAGTTCCGCCTGCGCGAGCGCATGGGCGAGCGCAAGGAGAACGATCCGCGCTCGCATCCCGTGTGGCGCGACGCCCAGGCGGCGCTGCAATGCACCGAGCGCCTTGTGCGCATCGCCCGCTCGGTGGGCGCGCGCATCCACATCCTGCATCTGTCGACGGCGGAGGAGGTCGATTTCCTGATGCCGCACAAGGATGTCGCCTCCATCGAGGTGACGCCGCACCACCTGACGCTGACCGACGAGGACTATGACCGGCTCGGAACGCTGGTGCAGATGAACCCGCCGGTGCGCGCCAAACGCCATGGCGAGAGGCTGTGGTGGGGGCTGGAGCAGGGCATCCTCGACATCTTCGGCTCCGACCATGCCCCGCACCTGCTGGAGGAAAAGCAGAAGCCCTATCCGGCCTCGCCCTCCGGCATGACCGGCGTGCAGACCCTGGTGCCGATCATGCTCGACCACGTCAACGCCGGCCGCCTCTCGCTCGCCCGCTTCGTCGACATGACCTCGGCCGGCCCGCAGCGGCTCTTCGGCATCGCCCGCAAGGGCCGCATCGCCGCCGGTTACGACGCCGATTTCACCATCGTCGACATGAAGCGCCGCGAGACCATCACCAATGACTGGATCGCCTCCAAATGCGGTTGGACGCCCTATGACGGCAAGACCGTGACGGGCTGGCCGGTCGGCACCTTCGTGCGCGGCAATCAGGTGATGTGGGAGGGCGAGCTGACCGGCCCCTCCGTCGGTCGCCCGGTGCTGTTCGACGAGGCGTTGCCGCGCGGCTGAGCGGCAGCGCGAGACTGCGCGCCGGCGGCCGGGCCGGGCTTTCGTCCAGGAGCCCTGCCGCCGGCGTTCCTTCCCTGTCCCGGGCGGATCCGCTGCGGGCCTGTCTTCCCAAAGCGAGGTCACGATGCTGGATGCTTTCCTTGCCCGCGATATCCTGCGTGCGGTCGATGACGGCTTCGAGGAGCAGATCGCCTTCACCGAAGAGCTGATCCGCTTTCCCTCGTTGCGGGGCGCGGAAAAGCCGGCACAGGACTTCATCGCCGGAGAGCTGGAAAGACGCGGCTACGCGGTCGACAGCTTCGCCATCGATCTCGACAAGATCCATGATCATCCGGGCTTCTCGCCGGTCGACGTCGACTACAGCGAGGCGGTGAACGTCGTCGCCACCCATCGGCCGCAGGTGGAGACGGGGCGCTCGCTGATCCTCAACGGACACATGGACGTGGTGCCCGAGGGGCCGCACGAGATGTGGGACGTGTCCCCGCCCTTCACGCCGAAGCGTGTCGGCGACTGGCTCCATGGGCGCGGCGGCGGCGACATGAAGGCCGGCATCGCAGCCAATCTCTTCGCCCTCGACGCGCTCCGCCGCCTCGGCCTGCAGCCGGCGGCGCGGGTGCATGTGCAAAGCGTGGTGGAGGAGGAATGCACCGGCAACGGCGCGCTCGCCTGCCTCGTCGAGGGCTATACGGCGGACGCTGCGATCATTCCCGAGCCGGTGAACGAACGGCTGGTGCGCGCCAATGTCGGGGTGCTGTGGTTCGAGGTCCATGTCGCCGGCCATCCGGTGCATGTGCGCGAGGCCGGTTCCGGCGCCAACGCCATCGAGGCGGGCTATCGGGTCATCGAGGCGCTCAAGCACCTGTGCGAGGCGTGGAACGCGGAAAAGGCGGACCACCCGCATTTCGCCGATCTCGACCACCCGATCAACTTCAACGTGGGGCGGATCGAGGGCGGCGACTGGGCCTCCTCCGTGCCGGCGTGGTGCAAGCTTTCCTGCCGGATCGCGATCTATCCCGGAGACGATCCGGCGGACCGGGCGCGGGCCATCGAGGCGCATCTGGCCTCGGCGCTCGCCGACGACGCCTTCCTCGGAAACCGTCCGCCGAAGGTCACCTGGAACGGCTTCTTCGCCCGCGGCTATGTGCTCGACGAGGGCAGCGAGGCGGAAGCGGCGCTTGCCCGGGCGCATGGGCTTGCGAGCGAGGCGGCGCTTGAGACCTTCGTGACGCCGGCCTATCTCGATGCGCGTGTCTTCGTGATCTATGCCGGCATGCCGTGCCTCGTCTATGGCCCCACCTCGGAGAGCGTGCACGGGTTCGACGAGCGCGTCAGCCTTGCCTCGATCCGCCGGGTGACGGGCGCCATCGCGCTCTTCATCGCCGAATGGTGTGGGCTCGAGCCGGTGGAGGCGCCGCAGCAGACGGCGCGCGCCGGCACCGACTGAAGGACGGGCGAGACGATGCGCGAGAAGAGCGAACCGCCGGCAATCCGCCGTGCCCTTGCCGATGATCTCGAAATCGTGCGGGGGATCACCAGCCGCGCCTATGCGGCGTGGGTGCCGGTGCTCGGCTATCCGCCGCTTCCCGTCGAGGAGGACTATGCCCCGCGCATCGCGCGCGGAGAGGTGCATCTGGCCTGCGACGGGGAGGGGGCCGCGCTCGGCCTCATCGTGATGGAGACCGATGCGCCGGACTTCGACCTGATCTACAGCGTCGCCGTCGCGCCCGAGCACGCGGGGCGTGGGCTCGGGCCGTTGATGATGACGGAGATGGAGGAGCGGGCGCGCCAGGCCGGCAAGCGCGAAATGCGGCTTTACACCAATGCGCTGATGGAGCGGAACATCGCGCTCTACACAAGGCTCGGTTACGTGGAGACGGGCCGCCGCCCCAACGCGGCGCGGCCGGGTTTCTTTCGTGTCGACATGGCCAAGGAGCTTGCGCCGGCCTGACCCTTTGCCGCGCTCAGGCGGCCGGGCTCGGCAGCGATCCGTGGCCGCCGCGACCGCCAAGCACGGCGGTCAGGTCTGCGATGCGGGCGCGGGCGGGGATCGGGCGGATGGTGAACAGGCGCGGGACGCGCGGTGTGCCGGTGTCCGAGGCCAGCGTCATCAGCGATTCGATCTGGCTGCCGACCCGGCGGTGGGTCTCCGTCTCGATGCGCACCCGCCGCCAGACATGGCGCTGGATCACGAGGTCCATGCAGGACTTGAGCTCGGGGATGAGGAACTCCAGGTCGAGCGTCGGCAGACCCAGATAGGCGCGCAGCTCGTCGAAGATGGTGCGCAGCACCGCCGCATAGGCCATCTCCTCGCTGGTCGGGCGCAGTTCGTTGATGTCGAGGCACTGGATCTGCGCTTCCTCGCGCGCCGTCTCGACGAAGGCGGACAGTTGCGCGCCGGTGAGCCGGGCGGTGCCGTCCTCAAGCGCCAGCTGCTTCATCAGCAGCGAGGCCTCGAAGATATCGAGGATGCGCCGCGACAGCAGGTGGACGAGATGGCGCAGCGCCTGCTCCTGCGGCGGGTTGCACTCCAGGAAGTTCATCTCGACGATGTCGAAGAGCCCGGCCTCGAAGGTCTCGCTCATGTTGCGGAAGCAGGGGTGCTGTTGCAGCAGCTTGTTCACGACCGGCAGGGCTTCCACCTCCACGGGACAGTCCGTCATGCGGATGTCGCCGATGTCGGTGAACAGCGAAAGCGTCTTGATGTCGGTCGTGTCAGGAGCTTTGAGCACAGCAATCTCCTTTGTCGGCCCCGGCGGGGTCGAGCGCAAATGCGTTTCTTTTCGGGTGGCCGGTCCGAAACGGGCCGTCTTGGTAAATAGATTCCGAATCGAATGCCGAGTCGCAACCTTGAAAGGCCTGACGGAGGCAAGCTTATTTCGGTGTTTTGGTAGTGTTTTGTGTGGACATGCGCGAATCGGCGACAGGGCTCCGTGCTTTCCCGCTCGGGAGATTGCGGATGCGACAGCCTGTGACTGTGATCACGGCGATGTGACGCGATCTCCGCCATATCTGGGCAAGACTAACCAGGGATTCACGGCTTCACGCTAGAGTACTCGCGAAAAGCCGGAACGAGATCGAGGATCTTTGCAGTGTTCAGGACGAAAGACAGGTCGGTGATAGTCGGTTCCACCAGCGCCCGCGTCTCCGGGGCGGTGATGGCCCTGAGCCTTGTCGCGATGCTTGCCGCCGGTCCGGCGCGCGCCCACGATGTGGCCGGCCTGAAGCCGGTGGCCGGCGAAAAGGCCGCCTCGCTGTCGGCGCCCCTGGTCGACGAGGACGCGCCGCTCCAGATCCTCGTGTCGCTGTCGGAGCAGAGGCTCGACGTCTATCGCGGCACGCGGCTGATCGAGACGACGCGCGTTTCCTCCGGCAAGGCCGGGCATGGCACGCCGACGGGCGTTTTCAGCATTCTGGAAAAGCGCCGGCGGCATTTCTCCAACATCTACGACAACGCGCCGATGCCCTACATGCAGCGGCTGACGTGGTCGGGCATTGCGCTGCATGAGGGCAGGGTGCCGAACTATCCGGCCTCGCACGGCTGCGTGCGTCTGCCGCGCGGCTTCGCCAAGAACCTTTTCGGCATGACCGAGCACGGCGGCCATGTCATCGTCACCCGCGGCCGCACCCATCCCGACGAGATCGTCAGCGCCGCGCTGCCGGGCTCAGGCTCCCGCGCGACCGAGGTGGCGAGCCTCGACGAGAGCATCGTCGGCCTGCGTCCGGGCCTGCCGGCGCCTGCCATCGCCGACAGCGAGCCGGCCACCGTCGGCGCCATCGGCAATGTCGAGCTGCAGGCGCAGCCGGGCGAGCCCTTGCGCATGCTCATCACCCGCGCGACGCCGGTGGAGCGGGTGCGCGAGATGCAGCGCCTGCTTGATCGTCTCGGCTACCGGCCCGGACCCGTCGACGGCGTCATGGGGCGCAAAACCCGCGAGGCCATTCGCCTGTTCCAGGAAGGCGCGGAGTTGCCGATTACCGGCAATCCGACGGATGTGGTGCTGAAGGCGCTCTACAAGGAGGCGGGCGAGAGCGGCCCGTCGACCGGGCGGTTGCTGGTGCGTCGCAAGTTCAAGGAAATCTACGCCGCCGGCATCACGCTGAAGGACCCGGACGCGCCGCTCGGCACCTATCTCTTCACGCTGATCGGCAAGGACAGGGGCGGCCCGCGCTGGATGGGCGTTGCCGCCGAGGAGGTCGAGGGCGTCAGCGCGGCAAGCGTGCTGGACCGGATCGAGTGGACCGCGGAGGCGCGCGCCTTCGTCGAGGGGCAGCTTGCCATCGGCTCGTCGCTGACGGTCACCGACCGGCCGTTCCGCCTGCATTCGGGCCTTGGCACCGACTTCGTCGTGATGACCCGCCAGTAAGGCGGGTCATCACGCATTCGAGCTTCGTCCGGATCAGATCCAGTCGAAGGCCTGACCGTCCCAGACGAGGACCTTGTCCTGCGGGGTGTCGAGGCCGGGAATCTCCTGGCGCGGGATCTGCTCCAGACGGCCGCGCAGCACGCGCATGACACCGCCGTGCGAGACCACGAGGGTGGGCCGCGTCACCGTCGCCAGCCAGGCGTCGATGCGGTTGGAGAGCATGGAGTAGCTCTCGCCCTCGGGCGGCACGAAGCCCCATTTGTCGGCCTTGCGGGCCGCGGTCTTGTGCGGCTGGCTCTCGGCAAGTTCCGGGATCGTGTGTCCCTCCCACGCACCGAAGGTGATTTCGCGCAGCCGGTCGTCGCGCTGGAACGAATCCTCGGCGCGGCCAAGTTCGCGGCAGACGATCTGCATCGTCTCGACGGTGCGCGACAGCGGCGAGGAAAGGAACGCGAGGTCCGCGTCGCTCATGCCGCGCCCGTCGAGGAAGCCCTTCAGGGCCTCGCCGTTGCGGCGGGCCTGCTCGCGGCCGGTGTCGTTGAGGGGAATGTCTTTCTGGCCCTGCATCCGTCCCTCCGCGTTCCAGTCGGTCTGGCCGTGGCGGATGAAGACGAGAAACGGCGGCGAGAGATGCAGGGCATCGGGGTCGTTCGTGGTCATGGCAGCTCCGGGAAGTCGGCGGACAGCCCCACGCCCGGCAGATGATGCCGGAAGCCCCCTCCCGCCTTGCGCGACATAAGAAACCGGGCGGCAGGCCGCCCGGTGCTCCTATCTGGCAGAGAATGTCTTACTCAGTCCTTGACGACCGAGATGTCCGGCGCGTCGACGGCCTTCATGCCGACGACGTGGTAGCCGCAATCCACATGCTGGATCTCGCCGGTGACGGCGCGGCTCAGGTCGGACAGCAGGAACAGGGCGGCATCGCCCACTTCCTCGATGGTGACGGTGCGGCGCAGCGGCGCGTTGTACTCGTTCCACTTGAGGATATAGCGGAAGTCGCCGATGCCGGAGGCCGCCAGCGTCTTGATCGGGCCGGCCGAAATGGCGTTGACGCGGATCGCGTTCTTGCCGAGGTCCGCGGCCAGGTAGCGCACGCTCGCCTCGAGCGCGGCCTTGGCGACGCCCATGACGTTGTAGTGCGGCATCACCTTCTCGGCGCCGTAGTAGGTCAGCGTGAGAATGGAGCCGCCCTCGCTCATCAGCTTCTCGGCGCGCTGGGCGACGGAGGTCAGCGAGTAGCAGGAGATCTGCATCGTGTGGCGGAAGTTGTCGGCGCTGGTGTCGACATAGCGGCCCGTCAGCTCGTCCTTGTCGGAGAAGGCGACGGCGTGAACGACAAAGTCGATCTTGCCCCAGGTCTCGGCCAGCTTGTCGAACACCGCGTCGATGGTCGTCTCGTCCGTCACGTCGCAATGGCCGACGACGATGGCGCCAAGCTCCTTGGCGAGCGGCTCGACCCGCTTGCGCAGCGCGTCGCCCTGATAGGTCAGCGCGATCTCCGCGCCCGAGTCCGACAATGCCTTGGCAATTCCCCAAGCGATGGACCGATTGTTGGCGACGCCCATAATAAGCCCGCGCTTCCCAGCCATCAGTCCCTGTGTCGTCGCCATGCTTCGTCTCCTGCACGCACAATCAGCTTGCGTGAATACCGACGGTATCCGCGCATGTCCCTGCCCGCGGGGCAACCGCTCCTCGCAGGGAGGGGTTCCTATGGCACAGCGCCCAAACAGCTTCAAGCCACAGAGAGAACACGGAGATTGTCGACGCTGAAGCAAAATGTGATATGCGTCGGCCCACCGCTCCACACGCCCTTCGAAACAAGACGGTGCCGCCGATGCTCGCTCCCGAGACCCTGTCCCGCTTCGCCGAAATCGTCGGTGAGGCCAATGTCCTGACCGACCCGCAGGACATGGCTCCCTTCCTGCGCGAATGGCGCGATCTCTATCAGGGGGAGACGCCGGCCGTGCTGCGCCCGGGAACGCGCGAAGAGGTCGCCGCGATCCTTGCCCACGCCGATGCGAACGGTCTCAAGATCATCCCGCAAGGCGGCAACACCGGCCTCGTCGGCGGGCAGATCCCCAATGATTCAGCACGCGAAATCGTTCTGAGCCTGGGCAGGCTGAACCGGGTGCGCGAGGTTGATGCCGAAGGCTTCTCGATGACGGTGGAGGCTGGTTGCACGCTTCAGGCGATCCATGACGCGGCCGAGGAGGCCGACCGTCTGTTCCCGCTGACGCTTGGCTCCCAGGGGTCGTGTCAGATTGGCGGAAACATCTCCACCAACGCCGGTGGCACCGCCGTTCTGGCCTATGGCAACACCCGCGATCTCGTGCTGGGGCTCGAGGTGGTGATGGCCGACGGGCGGGTTCTCGACGGGCTCAGGAGCCTTCGCAAGGACAATACCGGTTACGATCTGAAACAATTGTTTATCGGTGCGGAAGGGACGCTTGGCATCGTCACGGCCGCCGTCATCAAGCTGTTCCCGCGTCCGCGTGCACAAGATGTCGCCTTTATCGGGCTTGAGTCGCCGCATGAGGCGTTGAAGCTCTTCGCGGCCGCCCGCGCCCGCGCCGGCGGCATGCTCACCGGCTTCGAGCTGATGCCGCGCGTCGGCCTCGAATTCACGCTGCGCCACCTGCAGGGCGCGCGCGATCCGCTCGCCGAGGCGCACCCCTGGTATGTGCTGATGGAACTGTCTTCCGGTACCGAGACGGAAGACGGAGAAAACCCGACCCGGGCGCTGATGGAGACGATCCTCGGCGAGGCCTTCGAGGCCGGCCTCGTTGCCGACGCCGCGCTTGCCGAATCGAATGCCCAGGCCGCCGCCTTCTGGCACCTGCGCCACGGCATGTCGGAAGTGCAGCGCGAGGAAGGCGGCTCGATCAAGCATGACGTCTCCGTGCCTGTCGCCAGCGTGCCCCGGTTCCTCGACGAGGCCATCGCCGCGGTGGAGAAGATGGTGCCCGGCTGCCGTCCGGTGCCCTTCGGCCACATGGGCGACGGCAACATCCATTTCAACGTCAGCCAGCCGGTCGGCGCCGACAAGGCCGCCTATCTGGCGCGCTGGGACGAGATGAACGAAATCGTCCATGCCATCGTCGGCAGGTTCGCCGGTTCGGTCTCGGCCGAGCACGGCATCGGCCGCCTCAAGCGCGATCTGCTCGCCGAAGTGAAGAGCCCGCTCGAGCTGGAACTGATGAAGCGCGTCAAGGCCGCCTTCGATCCGAATTGCACGCTCAATCCGGGCCGGGTGCTCTGACGCCGGCGTGTTGCCGGCCCCTCTTCAGAAGAGATCGAGCTGATCGCCGCCGGGGGCCCCGCCTCCGGCGGTCTTGCGTTTGCGCGGGGCCGGCTCGGGGGCCGCGACCTCCGGCTCCGCCTCGCGGATGAGACCTGGATCGTCGGCCCGCGCCGCGTTGACGCGCGTGTCGACCGGGATCGCCTCAAGGAAATCGTCGGGCAGGGGGCGCAGCAGCGCCCTGACCTCCTTCGCCGATGCGTTCTTCACGTCGAGCCACAGGTCGAAATGCTCGGGCCGGATCACCGCCGGCATGCGGTTGTGCACGCCCGAAAGCGCGTGGTTCGCCGGCACGGTCAGAAGCGCGCCGGTGTCGATCACGCCGCCGTCCGGATCGCACCAGTCCTCCCACAGTCCGGCAAGGGCGAGGATCCCGCCGTCGCGCGGCCGGATCCAGTAGGGCACCTTCTGGCCGGTGTCGGGACGGTACCATTCATAGTAGCCGCTGGCCGGCACGAGACAGCGGCGGTGGCGCATGGCGGCGCGGAACGAGGGCTTCTGCGCCGCCGTCTCGGCGCGGGCGTTGACAAGCAGCGACAAGGCGGCCGGATCCTTGGCCCAGCCCGGCACCAGACCCCAGCGCACGAGCCGGAAGCGCCGCGCGCCTTCTTCCAGGCGAACCGTGGCGATCGGCTGGGTCGGGGCGATGTTGTAGCGCGGCGGGAAGTCAGGCTCATCCGCATAGCCGAACAGATTTCGAACTTCCGCCGGCGGCGCCGCCAGAACGAAGCGTCCGCACATGATGCCTCTCCATTTTCAGGAAGCGCCGCGGCGCATTCGGAACCCGCTCTCAACATTAGCTAATTCGAAACCGGATAACATTTATACTCCCTGCAAACAGAACTGAAGAGGCGGAATAGATGACCGTTGAGGATCTGACATTGGGGAAAGGGCGGTTGTCGGCAGACAAGCTCGCCGCGGCCAATATCAATCCGCGCACCGGTCTGGCAACCGATTACCTCAACCATTTCAACGAAGTCGTGATGATGCTCGAAATGCTTCCGGCAATGCCGGAATGCGCCGAAGACGTTCTTGAATGGGCTCCTGCGAATTACGAGCAGCATTTCGAGGCTTCCAGTTTCGCCGAGAAGAAACTCGCCATCGAGGCGTTTCGCGCCGCCCCGGAGCAGGTGCGCCGGGCGTTGCGCGACGTGGTTGCGACGCTCGACACCGCCGTCTGCGAGAAGCAGGGCCGCATCCGCGAGAGCGACGACATCACCGCCATCAGCGAGATGCTTGCCCGCGAGACCGTGGAGGAGGTGCGCCCGCTGATCGCCGCCGCCGGCGCCATCATTCATGGCGAGCCGGTCGCCAGCGAGGCGGAAGACACCGATTCGCAGGCCGAGATCGACGCGCTCTTCGCCTGAACCGCGTGCTGGCGAGCCGCCTGCTTGCGCACGCGCGCGCCGCATGTCACGACTTTTCCCCATGTCCAGCGCGCCAGATATCGTCCCCGTTCCCCTGCCACGCCTCGGTGTCAGCGTTCTGCTCGAGGACGCAGGCCGCGTGCTGCTGGTGAAACGTGGCAAGGAGCCGTATCTCGGCCACTGGAGCCTGCCGGGCGGCAGCGTCGAATACGGCGAGATGCTGGTCGAGGCGGCGGCGCGCGAGCTGCGTGAGGAAACCGGCCTGGGCGCGCGGATCGAGGCGCAGCCTGCCGAACTCGTCGAGCTCGTCTCGCCGCCATCGGGGATGAAGCCTGGCACGCATTTCGTCATCGCGGTGTTTCGCGCCAGCGCGCCGCAGGGCGCTCTGGTGGCCGGTGACGACGCGGCCGAGGCGGCCTTCGTCGCTCCCGATGCGCTCGATGCGCAGGCGATGACGCCGGGCACCGCCGCCCGTATCCGGCGCCTGCTTGGCATCGAAACCGCGTGAGGGTGCGCGGGTCGCGGCGCGCGGCAGTCACGGCGCGCTTGCGCAAGCCGGCCCGCCGACGCATCTTCTGCGCCATGATCGCCGTTGCCGTGAAAACCCCGTCCGCGATTGCCCGACGCCGTGCGCAGGCCTGCCTTCTTTCGGCGGTTCTTGCCGTGGCGCTCATTGTGGCTTCCGCCGCCGGCGTTCGCGCGCAGGATCCCGTGCGGCCCGACGATCCGCCCTATGAGACGGAGCTGATGCGCCTGGCGGAGATCCTCGGTGCGCTGCACTACCTGCGCCCGCTGTGCGGTGCGCCGGACGGCAGCCTGTGGCGCGACCAGATGCAGGCGCTGCTTGATGCGGAGGTGCAGGACGGCGACCGCAAGCGGCGCTTCATCGAGCGCTTCAACCAGGGCTATCGCGGGTATTCCTCGGTCTACCGGCGCTGCACGCCTGCGGCCGAAACCGCGCTTTCGCGGTATGTCGAGGAGGGCGGCGCGCTCATTCGCAATGTGACGACGCGCTACAACAGGTGACGCGGCGGGCCTCTCGGTTGTTAACCATATAATTTAAATTTTGGGGTGAACTTTAAGGTTTTCTTTACGCTCGCGGCGCGACTCACGCAAACTGTCCCGATCAGCCAATCAAGATCAATCGAAAGCGGCGCGAGAATGCGGGACACCGACCAAAGCGATATCGAGTTCGAGGACGTGCCTGTCACGGATCAGGAGATCCGCCAGATGGCGCTCGGCTACATCGACACGGCCTTTGCCGAGGCCGTTGCCGACGGCATCGATTCGGCCGCTGTCGCTCATGCCGCCCTGTTCACCGCCCTGGCCGACCTCGTCGCCTCCTTCGGAGAGGAAGCGGTTGCCGAGCTGGTCGAGAGCTTTCCCGACCGGGTGCGCCGGGGCGACTACACGGTGATGCGCCAGTTTCACTGAACGGCCGGCTTCACTTCACTGAACGACCGGGGCGCGCTCAGCTCCAGGCGGCATAGGCCAGATGGGCGAAGATGCCCAGGCCGAAGGCGACCAGCGCCAGACCGGAAATCCTGTTCATCCAGTCCAGCCAGGCGTCGGTCATGCGTCCGCGCAGATGCGAGACCGTCGCCGAGACCAACACCCACCAGCCCAGCGCGCCGGAAACCACGCCGGCGACCATGAAGGCGGCGCCGGTGTAATCGCCCGGGTCGGGCGCCCATTTCCCGAGACTGCCGAAGATCGCGAGAAAGCCCAGCACCACGCCGGGATTGGTGATGGTGATGGCGAAGCAGGTGAAGAAGGCGGAAATCATGCCCGTCTGCTTGCCCGGGGCGTCGGCGCTGAGATGGGGATGCGAGCGCAGCACCCGCACACCGAAGCCAATCAGCAGCAGCGCGCCGACGAACTGGATGATGTCGCTGTTGGCCTCGACGAATTCCGACACCGCCGTGATGCCGAAGGCGGCGAAGCTCGCGTAGACGCCATCGGCAAGAACCGCGCCGAGGCCGGCCAGCAGGCCCGGCACGAAGCCGTGGCGCAGAGCCCGCTCAACCGCGGCGATGTTGACCGGCCCGACCGGTGCGCTCGTCGCCAGGCCGATCGCCATGCCGATGAAAAAAAACAATGGTTCCGGCAAACGCGCTCGCTCTCCGGCCGTCAGGCCCTGCCCGGTGCGATTTCCCCTTCGGGATACCGCCGCTCCCTCGTGCCCCGGCTTCCAGCCCCGCCGGTGCGGCTCCTCTCCCTTTAGACAATGCGGCGGACTTGCTCAACCGCGCTTGGACACAACCGCGTACGGGCGGGCCGGTTGAGATCCATGCCTTTTCTCCGGCCCCGGCGGTGGTATAGGCTCTCGCCGACCGACGTCCGCCGGACGGTTGTCCCTTCTTGCCGCAGGACCGAGCCCCCCGATGAAATCCGCCTTTGCCGCAGCATTCCTTGCCCTTTTCGCGACCGCGCCAGGCCTTGCCGCCACGGTCAGCACCGAGCGCATCCAGGTCGCTCCGCCGGAGGTCGACCAGCCGGCCGGGATTCCGGACGGACTGGAGCCGGAGGCCGGAACCGCACCCTCCGACATGTCCGCGCCGCTTCCCGTCAATCTCCCTGAAATCCACTATGGCGACGCCGAGTTGCCAAAGCCGGTGGCGCGAATGCGCGACCAGTTGCTCAAGGCGGCCAAGGCCGGCGATCTGGAGCAGCTTCGGATGGTGCTCGAGGGCAACGAGATGATGCCGACGCTGACCTTCGGGGAAATGGACGACCCGATCGCCTATCTCAAGGAGGCCTCGGGCGATGGCGAGGGTCTGGAGATCCTGGCGATTTTGTCGGAGATCATGGAGGCTGGATATGTTCACGCCGACGCGGGCAGCGCGCAGGAAATGTACATCTGGCCCTATTTCGCCCGCTATCCGCTGGCGCGCCTGTCGCCGGAGCAGAAGGTCGAGATGTTCCGCATCGTCACGTCCGGCGACTACGCCGACATGGCGATTACCGGCACATGGACGTTCTACCGCGTCGGCATCGGCCCGGATGGGACGCTGCACTATTTCGTCGCCGGTGACTGAAACGCAAAGGCATGAGGGCAGCCGGCGGGAGGGCCCGCCGGCCGTCGGTCAGTTGTCGAGAATCTGCACGTCGGTGAGCGTGCGTCCGCCGCTGTCCTCGTCAAAGAACACGAGCACCTTCATGCCGGGCTTCAGGTCGTCGATGAAGAAGTCGACCGGAATCAGGTAGGAGGCGCCGTCCGACAGGACCAGCGAGGATGTGTCCGGCTTGATGTCCACGATCGTGGCCTCGGTTTCGCCGGCAAGCGCTGCGGAAAGTGTTGCGCCGAGCACCACGAGGGTTGCAAGAGCGGTCTGAAGAAAGCGTGTCATTGCGGTCTCCGTGGGGCCGTCGTTCAAGCGGCGGCACTGGATCGAAGCGGAACCGTCGTGTTGCGTCAAGTCTCTGGAACGGCTCCGGTTCGGAACTGCGCCTGTCACGAAAGCGTGTGGCTGGCTCTTTCGCAAAACCGCGGGCAGTCTGTGCCCGTAGAGGGGAGCAGACAGCCGGCGCGTCTCGCCATGACGATGCGCAGGGGCGGTTGGATAGAGCGCAAGGATGGCGTTTCGATGGCGCAGGCGATGACAGGAAGCGGGGAATTCTACGCCACATTGACGGCGTTCACGGAGTTCGCGCGCGTCGGCGAGGCGGACGCCTTCCAGCCGCTGCCGGACGACTGGGTGCTGCTGGCCGCCGACATCGTGCGCTCTCGCGATGCCCTTGCCGAAGGGCGCTACAAGACGGTGAACATGATCGCCGCGAGTGTCGTTGCCGCCGTGCTCAATGCGGCCGGGCGCGCCGAGCTTCCTTTCGTCTTTGGAGGCGACGGCGCGCTTGCCGCAGTCCCCCCGCAACACGCTGAAAAGGCGTCACGCGCGCTTGCCGGCGTGCGCGCCATGGCGAAGGCGGTCTGCGGGCTCGACTTGCGCGTCGCCGCGATCCCGGTCGCCGACATCCGTGCCCTGGGCCACGATCTGCGGGTCGCCAAGTTCGAGCTGAGCCCCGGCAACAATCTGGCGATGTTCTCCGGCGGCGGCATCGAATGCGGCGAGGCCATCCTCAAGGACCCGCAACGGATCATCCCTTACCGCATTGCGGAGACCAAGGCGCGCGACGCGGCCGATCTCGACGGGCTGTCCTGCCGCTGGGAACCGCTGCCGGCCGAGCACGGCTGCATGGTGACACTGCTGCTGCGCCCGCGCGATGGCCGGCCGGAGGAGCTGCGCGCCGTTCTCGCCGATCTCGACGGCGCGCTCGGCTTCGACCTCGCCGCGCGCAGTCCGAAGGTCGCGCCCGCCCGGCGCAGCAACCTGCGCTTCCGCTTTCCTCCCTCCGGGCTGATGGCGGAGGTGCGCATGGTCGGCTGGGGGCGCGGCATGGCGCGCACGCTGCTGCGCGGGCTCGCCGCCTCGGTGGCCTTCGTCTATGCCACCGCGAGCGGCCGCCGGCTCGGGTCCTTCGACGCGTCCAGTTATCTCGACGACGTTGTCGTCAATACGGACTTTCGCAAGTTCGACGATACGCTGCGCCTCGTGCTCGATGTGACCGGGACGCAGGTCAGCGCGCTCGCAGCCTATCTGGACGAGGCCTCGCGGGAGGGGCGCATCGCCTATGGCATGCATGTCTCCGATGCGGCGTTGATGACCTGCCTCGTCTTCGGTCTCGACCGGTCGAGCCATGTGCATTTCGTCGACGGCAACGACGGCGGCTTCACCCGCGCGGCGTTGGACCTGGAGGCGCGGCTCGAGCGGGAGAAGGGGCACGCCTGACCTCCGTGCGTCGCGACGACCGGCTTTCATTTTTGCCGCTCACCGCCTAGAAGACCGGAATGGGGATCTTGTCCCCGGTCCCTTCATGCGTTTCTCCGGGTCTTGTCGATGTCGCACAACACTTTTGGCCACATGTTCCGCGTCACCACCTGGGGCGAGAGCCACGGGCCAGCGCTTGGCTGTGTCGTCGACGGATGCCCGCCGCTGATCCCGATCACGGCGGAGGAGATCCAGGCGTTTCTCGACAAGCGCAAGCCCGGCCAGTCCAAATACACCACCCAGCGGCGCGAGGCCGACGAGGTGCGCATCCTCTCCGGCGTGATGGTCGACGACGCGGGCGTCCAGCGCACCACCGGCACGCCGATCTCGCTGATGATCGAGAACACCGACCAGCGCTCCAAGGACTATTCCGAGATCAAGGAGAGCTTCCGTCCCGGGCACGCCGACTACACCTATGACGCCAAATACGGCATCCGCGACTATCGCGGCGGTGGTCGCTCCTCGGCGCGCGAGACGGCGGCGCGGGTCGCTGCGGGCGCCATCGCGCGCAAGGTGATCGCCGGCATCACCATTCGCGGCGCGCTGGTGCAGATCGGCCCGCACAAGGTCGACCGCACCCGCTGGGACTGGGACGAGATCGGCAACAATCCGTTCTTTTGCCCGGACGCGACGACGGCGGCGCGCTGGTCGGAGTATCTCGACGTTATCCGCAAGGAAGGCTCCTCCGTCGGCGCCGTGGTCGAGGTTGTCGCCGAAGGCGTGCCCGCCGGCCTCGGTGCGCCGCTCTATGGCAAGCTCGACCAGGACATCGCCAGCGCGCTGATGTCGATCAACGCGGTCAAGGGTGTGGAGATCGGCAACGGCTTCGAGGCGGCGGAACTGACCGGCGAGGAGAACGCCGACGAGATGCGCAAGGGGGAGGGCGGTCGGCCCGTTTTCCTGTCCAACAACGCCGGCGGCGTGCTCGGCGGCATTTCCTCCGGTGAGCCGGTGGTCGCCCGCTTCGCCGTCAAGCCGACGTCCTCGATCCTCACGCCGCGCCGCTCGGTGACGCGCGCCGGCGAGGAGGTGGACCTGCGCACCAAGGGGCGCCACGATCCCTGCGTCGGCATCCGTGCCGTGCCGGTGGGCGAGGCCATGCTCGCCTGCGTGCTGGCCGATCACGTCCTGCGCCATCGCGGCCAGGTTGGCTGATATTCAGTATCGCTGAAATTCTGATCCTTTTTCATTGCCGGTGAAGGTGCCGTCGGCTAGCATATCGCCATGCGTCTCGATGAGTGGCTTCAACAGAAGAAGGAAACGCGGTCGGCATTCGCCCGTCGCGCCGGCATGTCGCCGGCGGCGGTGACCGCGCTTTGCAACGATCCCGGCGTCTGGGTGTCGCGCGACAGCGCGGAACGGATCGCCGCCGCGACCGGCGGCGCCGTCACACCCAACGACCTGCTCGGCCTGAAAGGACCCAAGGAATTGGACATGTCCCAGTCCCGTGTCGCGGAGGCCATTCGTGCCTTCGAACGTGGTGAAATGCTCGTTGTCACTGATGACGACGACCGCGAGAACGAGGGCGACCTGATCGTCGCCGCCTCCCTGATCAAGCCGGAACAGATGGCGTTCATGATCCGCCACACCTCCGGCATCGTCTGCGCGCCGATGACGCGCGACACGGCGCGTCGCCTGCGGCTCGACCCGATGGTCGCCGACAATGACGCGCCGCTGTCGACCGCCTTCACCATTTCCGTCGACTATCGCCACGGTCTGACCACCGGCATCTCGGGCGAGGAGCGCTGCGCCACCGTGCGTGGGCTCGCCAACCCGAACGCCGGGGCGGCCGATTTTGCCCGTCCGGGCCACGTCTTCCCGCTGGTCGCCCGTGAGGGCGGCGTGCTGATCCGCTCCGGTCACACCGAGGCGGCGGTCGACCTTTGCCGGCTCGCCGGACTGCCGGAGGTCGGCGTGATCTCCGAGCTGGTCAACGACGACGGCACCGTGAAGCGCGGCAAGCAGGTGGCGGAATTCGCCGCCGAGAACAATCTCAAGATGGTGTCGGTCGCCGATCTCATCGCCTGGCGCCAGCGCATGGAGCGGCTGGTCGAGCGTATCAGCGAGCAGCCGGTGGAAACCGTCGCCGGCCCCGCCTATGCGGTTACCTACGCCACTCCCTATGACCCGATGCACCATGTCGCCATCGTCTTTGGCGACATTCTGGACGGCCGCAACGTGCCGGTGCGTCTGCAGCTTGAATCCGTCCTCGACGACGTCTTCGGCGAAACGCGGGTTCTCGACGACGTGATGCGCGATTTCTCCGCCCGCGGACGGGGCGTCATCGTCTACCTGCGCGAGGGATCGGTCGGCGTCGCGCGGCAGACGCGCCGCGCCCGCGGCGATCTCGCCGCCGCCGAGGTCGAGGAGCATCATTCCGCCCAGGCGCGCGAGGAGCAGTGGCGCGAGATCGGCATCGGAGCGCAGATCCTCAAGGACCTTGGCGTCAACTCGATCACGCTGCTCGCGTCCCGCCAGCGCCGTTATGTCGGCCTGGAAGGATTCGGCATCGACATCGAGAAGACCGAGATCCGCGAGGGGTAAGCCGCGCGCCGCGGCAGGGTCGCGGCGCCGCTTCCGCGCGATGGTGGAACGCGCGCAAAAAAAGAGGCCGTGTGTGAACACGGCCTCAGTTGATCACTGTGCACGTGGCCCCATCGACCACAACTTCTGTTTAGTGTTTTTTTTCGCCTCTTGCATCCCCTTTTTGCCCATCCCCCGGCAATTTCTCTCGAATTTCCCAATTGCCAGCGCAACCCATAGGGTGTTTTCCGGAGGCGCGGAGAGGTCTGGCGCGCGGCATCGCGCCGCGCATGTACGGCTTGCCGCAGCTGTCGGTGAGCCTTATTTGCGCCCTTGCGGGTCTTGATGGTATTGAGCCCGCTCGTTCGGTCGCCAGAGTGCGACGCCGCAAGCCCGGGATCCTGTCCGTGTATCAACGCCCCGAAACGCCGCTTCTCGACACCGTGACAACCCCCGAGGACCTGCGCCGTCTTCAGGAGAAGGACCTGCGCCAGCTCGCCGACGAGCTGCGCGCGGAGGTGATCGACGCGGTCTCGGTCACGGGCGGCCATCTGGGCGCGGGGCTCGGCGTGGTCGAGCTGACGACGGCCATCCACTATGTCTTCGACACGCCGCGCGATCGCCTGATCTGGGACGTCGGCCATCAGTGCTATCCGCACAAGATCCTGACCGGCCGGCGCGACCGCATCCGCACGCTGCGCCAGGGCGGCGGCCTGTCCGGGTTCACCAAGCGTGCCGAGAGCGAGTACGACCCCTTCGGCGCGGCCCATTCGTCGACCTCGATCTCCGCCGGCCTCGGCATGGCGGTCGCCCGCGATCTGGACGAGGGCGACAACAACGTCATCGCCGTGATCGGCGACGGTGCCATGTCCGCCGGCATGGCCTATGAGGCAATGAACAACGCCGGCGCGCAGCATTCGCGCCTGGTGGTCATCCTCAACGACAACGACATGTCGATTGCCCCGCCGGTTGGTGCGATGAGCGCCTATCTGGCCCGCCTCGTGTCGGGCCGGGCCTATATGACCATTCGCGACGTGGCCAAGCAGCTTGCCAAGGTTCTCCCCCGCCAGCTCCAGCAGAAGGCGGCGCGGGCGGAGGAATACGCACGCGGCTTCTGGACCGGCGGCACCATGTTCGAGGAGCTCGGCTTCTACTACGTGGGGCCGGTCGACGGGCACAATCTCGATCATCTTCTGCCGGTGCTGAAGAACGTGCGCGACACCCACCAGGGGCCGGTGCTGATCCATGTGGTGACGCGCAAGGGCAAGGGCTACGCGCCGGCCGAATCCTCGGCCGACAAGTATCACGGTGTTGCCCGTTTCGACGTCGTCACCGGCAAGCAGGCCAAGCCCAAGGCCAATGCGCCGAGCTACACGCGGGTCTTCGCCGAGAGCCTGATCGAGGAAGCACGCCACGACGAGCGCATAGTCGGCATCACCGCCGCCATGCCCGATGGCACCGGCCTCGATCTCTTCGGCCAGGCATTCCCAAAGCGGGTGTTCGATGTCGGTATCGCCGAACAGCACGCGGTGACCTTCGCCGCCGGCATGGCGTCGGAAGGCTACAAGCCGTTCTGTGCCATCTATTCGACCTTCCTCCAGCGCGGCTACGACCAGGTCGTCCACGACGTGGCGATCCAGGGGCTGCCGGTGCGCTTTCCCATCGACCGCGCCGGCCTTGTCGGTGCCGACGGTCCGACCCACGCGGGAAGCTTCGACACGGCCTATCTCGCCTGCCTTCCCGGCTTCGTGGTGATGGCGGCGGCTGACGAGGCCGAGCTGCGCCACATGGTGGCGACGGCGGCGGCCTATGACGAGGGGCCGATTTCCTTCCGCTATCCGCGTGGCGAGGGCGTCGGCATGGAACTGCCGACGCGCGGCGAGGTGCTGGCCATCGGCCGGGGGCGGGTGCTGCGCGAGGGCTCCAAGGTGGCGCTCCTGTCGTTCGGCGCGCGGTTGAAGGAATGCCTGGCGGCCGCCGACGAACTCGACGCCGCCGGTCTGTCGACCACCGTCGCCGATGCGCGATTCGCCAAGCCGCTCGACGAGGATCTCATCCTGCGCCTTGCCCGCGAGCACGAGGTTCTCGTCCTCGTGGAGGATGGATCGGCGGGTGGCTTCGCCGCCCACGCGCTTCAGCTTCTGGCGACGCGCGGTGCGCTCGACGCCGGGCTCAAGGTGCGCCCGGTCTGTCTGCCGGATCTGTTCATCGACCACGACAAGCCCGAGGTCATGTATGCACAGGCCGGGCTCGATGCGCGCGGTATCCTGACCACGGTCTTTACCGCGCTGGGCAAGGACGCGGGCGCCTCTGTCCTGCGGGCGTGAGGCGGCCGCAAACCGACGCAGTGCTGACATGAGCCGCTCGTAAAAGGGCGGGACTTGCGCCGGCTCCGCCACCGGGTCCTGCCTTTTCCAGGGCCGTTGCGCCCGGGCAGGAAACGTCATGTTCTGCAAGTGAACAATCCCGCGCGCGAAAGGACCGCCGCCCCATGGCTCAGGCACTGGCCCCCGTCACGGCCCTTCTGATCGCGATCACGCTGCTGGTTTTCGGCCACGGCCTGCAGAACACGCTGCTGCCGCTGGCCGGTGACAGGGCCGGCTTTTCCGAGCTTGCCGTTGGTCTGGTTTCCTCCAGCTTCTACTTCGGTCTGGTGCTCGGCTGCCTCGGCGCGCCCTATGTAATCATGCGCGCCGGCCACATCCGCGCCTTCGCAGCGCTGGTGTCGCTGATGTCGGCGGCCGCGATCCTGCATCCGGTCTTCGTCGATCCGCTGGCCTGGACCGCTATTCGCATCATCGCCGGCTTCTGCCTCGCCGGCTTCTACATGATCGTCGAGAGCTGGCTGAACGAACAGGCCAGCAACGAGAACCGCGGCACGATCATGTCGATCTACATTCTGCTGGTCTACGGCGCGATGACGGTCGGCCAGATGTCGCTGACGCAGATGGACATCACCACCTTCGTGCCCTTCGTCATCGCCTCCGTCGCCGTCAGCCTCGCGGTGATCCCGGTGTCGCTGACGACGGCCAACCAGCCCGCGCCGATCACCGTTGTCCGGTTTCGCCCGGTCAAGCTCTACCGCACGTCGCCGACGGCGCTGATCGCGGTCCTGCTCATCGGCATCACCCAGGGCGGACTTGGCATGATGGCCCCGCTCTACGCCATCCAGATCGGCATGACCACCAATGAAGCGGCCTTCTTCTCCGCCGCGATCATCGGCGCCGGCGCGCTGGCGCAGTGGCCGATAGGCCGCATTTCCGACAGGCTCGACCGACGCTATGTGCTGCTCGGCCTGTCGGTTGCCTCGGTGATCGTCGGCGTCGTCTTCATCGGCGTTCCGATCACCTCCTTCGCGGTCGCCCTGCCGCTGGCGATGCTGGCCGGCGTCGCCGTGCAGCCGGCCTATGCCATCGCCGCCTCGCACGCCTTCGACCACGCCGAGCGCGACGATTATGTCGAGACCTCGTCCGGCATGAACCTGGCCTTCGGCATCGGCTCCTCGATCGGCCCGCTCGCCGCCGCTTTCCTGATGCAGGCGGTCGGCCCCTGGGGCCTCTTTCTGCAGACGGCGCTGATCCAGGCCGTGATGGGCGTCTACATCCTCTCGCGCCTGTTCCAGCGTGCCGCGCCGACGACGGAGGAGAAGACGGACTTCGACTACGCCGCAACCGCTCAGGTCGGTACCGTGCTCTCGCCCGAACCACTCGATCTGGAGGATCCGCAGGTCATCTCGCCGGGAGAATTCCCGGCCTATGACTACGATACCCCCGAGGACGAGCCGGCGGTGCAGGAGGAGACCTATCAGACCGCCGAAGCCGATGCGGATGGCGTCGCCGACGAGGCTCCGCAGACGCGCGAGGGCGGCGAACCGACAGGCGAGGACGAGGCGACCGGTTCGCGCCCGTTGGACAAGGATGCGCCGGATGCGCCAGGCGAGCGCAAGCCCTGAGAAGGTCCGCGCGCTGCCCGCGACAAATCTGCACTCGACGTCGGCAAGGGGCTGGGGCATTGTCCCGGCCATGAACAGATCCGCGACATGTCTCGGCGCCGTCCGGCGCGAGCGGCTGCCCCTGGCGCTTTTCGCCATGCTGGTGCTGCTTGTGCAGGTTGTCGCCGCGCCGATGGCGGCCTATGCCGCCCCGGCGGCGGATCGGGGAACCGCGATCATCTGTCTCGGAGGCGGCGGCTTTGCCGTGGGCGAGGCGGGCGGCGGCGCGCAGGATCCAGCCGGCCACGCGCCGGGAGGATGCGTTTGCGGCCCCGTGTGCCTGCATGTCCTGACATGCGGCAGCGGCATCATCGGTGCGGTGCCGATGAATTTCGTCGCGGTCGAACACGCAGAGCCGGCGGCCGAGCCCCGCCTGGCGCGTACCGCGCCCGCCTTTCCCCCGGACGAGGCCCATCTGACGGCCCGGGCAATCCGCGGCCCTCCGGTTTCGGCAAGGACCTGCGTGCCGGCATAACGCCGCCGCAGGGTTGCCCCGCAAGGGGCCTTCCGCCGGGTGGCGCCATGACGCGCACCCGCGAATCCCGTCGAAACACCGGAATACTCACATGACCAATTGCATCGCTTTCACCCGCGCCCTTCTTCGTCCGCTGGCGCGTGTCGCCGCGCCTGCGCTGCTGGCTGCTACACTTGCCACGGGCGGGGCCTTCGCTCATGACAGCAAGACTGTCGGCGACATCACCGTGTCGGGCGCCTGGACCCGCGCCACGCCGCCACGCGCCAAGGCTGGCGGAGCCTTCCTCAAGATCGAGAACGCCGGCAGCACCGACGACCGGCTCGTATCGGCGTCGGCGCCCGTTTCCGCGCGCACCGAGATCCACGAGATGGCCGTCACGGACGGCATCATGACCATGCGCGAGATGAAGGACGGCATTGTCGTTCCCGCCGGCGCGACCGTCGAGCTCAAGCCCGGCGGCTACCACGTCATGTTCCTGGACCTGACGCAGCCGATGAAGCAGGACGAAAACGTGCCGGTGACGCTGACCTTCGAGAAGGCCGGCGAGGTCACGCTCAACTTCAAGGTCGAGCGCATCGGCGCCAAGGGCCCCGAACACGGCGAGGCCGCGCATGGCGGTTCGCAGGAAAAGGGTGCCATGGATCATGGCAGCATGGATCATGGCACGATGGACCACAGCAACATGGGCCACGGCAAGATGGACCATGGCACGATGAGCGGCGGCTCCAACAACTGAGGAACGCATGTCCACGATCAAGATCATTCGCTATGTGGCATGGGCGGCGGTTGCCGTCATGCTTGGCGTCATCGCCTACGTCTTCTTCGCGCCGCGGCTCGGATGGGTCGACGTGGACCAGAACCTGGGGATCGCCGCCATCGGCGGTCCCTTCACCCTGGTCGACGCGCGAACCGGGAAGACGGTGACGGAAGCCGATTTCAAGGGCAAGCCGGCGGCCTTTTTCTTCGGCTTCACCTTCTGCCCGGACGTCTGCCCGACGACGCTGGCCGAAACGCAGACCTGGCTGGAGAAGCTCGGTCCCGACGCCGACAAGATCAACTTCGCCTTTGTCACCGTCGATCCCGAGCGCGACACCGCCGAGGTGATGCGCGACTATGTCGCCGCGTTCGACACGCGCATTCATCCACTCACCGGAACGCGCCCGCAGATCGACGAGATGCTGAAAACCTACCGGGTGTTCGCACGCAAGGTGCCGCTCGACGACGGCGATTACACCATGGACCATTCGGCGGCCGTCTACCTGATGAAGCCGGACAATACCTTCTTCGGCACCATCGCCTATGAGGAGGCACCCGAAAACGCCATGGCCAAACTGCGCCGCCTGATCGATACTAAGGGCTGAAACGACCGGAACGGACGGCGGGGACAGTGATGAACGGCGAAGACATGCGCGACACGGCCCTTGCGGGCGCGGCAACGGAGGGAGGCGAGACCGACAGCCTGCTGTTGCCGTTCGCGCTGGTCTTTGCGCTCGGGCTCGTCCTCGCCTCCGGCCTCTGGTGGGTCTATGGCGAAAGCATCTATGTCGACCGGCTGCTGACCGGCATTGTCAACTGTTTCTGAGGGGCGGACCGGTGGCGGAAAGCGAACGTCTCGACCAGCATCTGGTCGCCCTCGGACATTTCGAGAGCCGCGCGCGCGCCCGCGACGCGGTGCTGCGCGGGGCGGTCACCGTCGACGGCCGGGCCGCGACCAAGCCGGCGCAGAAGGTGGGAAAGGGTGCTGTGATCGGCATCGACGATCCGGCCGCTGCCTATGTTTCGCGTGCCGCGCTCAAGCTCAAGGCCGGGCTCGAGCGTTTCGCCATCGATGTGTCGGGGCAAGTGGCACTCGACCTCGGGGCTTCGACTGGCGGCTTCACGCAGGTGCTGCTGGAATGCGGGGCGCTGCGCGTTCACGCCATCGACGTTGGCCACGACCAGCTTCACGAAAGTCTCGACCGCGACCCGCGGGTGCTGCGTCGCGACGGGCTCAATGCCCGCGCGCTGACAGTCGAGGATCTTGCCGGCGAACGCCCTGGCATCGTCGTTTCCGACATGAGTTTCATCTCGCTGCGCCTGGCGCTGCCGCCGGCGCTCGACCTTGCAGCCCCCGGGGCGAGCGGGATCTTTCTGGTCAAGCCGCAGTTCGAGGCGGGCCGTGCGGCGATCGGCAAGAAGGGGATCGTCGATCCCGAGACCGGCGAGCGGGTTGCCCGCGAGCTTGCCGATTGGCTGGCGGAACGCGCCGGCTGGCGCGTGCTCGGCCTCGATCCCTCGCCGATCCTCGGCGGCGACGGCAACAGCGAGTGGCTTCTCGGCGCCGTGAAGGACGGCTAGGGGGCGTCCCGCCCACAGGCGCGGCGCGGTCAAGCCGCTTGCCTTTGGCGCGCAGGCAGGCTACCGCGCCTGCCATGACCAAGCGAGATCCCATGACCAGCCAAGCCACCCTCACCATCGACGCCCTGGCGCACAAGGGCGAGGGCCGCGCCGACACCGCCGACGGCCCGGTGCATGTGCCCTACGCCCTGCCGGGCGAGACAGTCCGCGTCGAGCTGGAGGCGGGCAACGCTTCGGGCGGGCGAGGGCGGCTCCTTGAGGTGGTCTCTCCGTCGCCGCTGCGCGTTGCGCCGGTCTGCCGCCATTTTGGAACCTGCGGCGGCTGCGTTCTCCAGCACATGGACATGCCGGCGTTGCTCGACTGGAAGCGGACGCTGGTGGTTTCAGCGCTCGCCGCGCGCGGGCTCGGCGATCTCGAGCCGCTGGTGGAACCAACCGTCGATGCGGGAGGCGATGGCCGGCGGCGCGCGGTGCTGGCGGCGACGCGGGCCGGGCAGAAGATCCTGCTCGGCTTTCATGAGCGCGCCAGCCATCGGCTGGTCGACCTTGTCGAATGTCCGGTGCTCGTTCCCGAGATCGTCCGCCTGCTGCCTCTGTTGAAGAAGCTGGCCGGCCTTGCCATGCCGCGCAAGGGGGAGGTCGGGCTCTCGGTGCTTGCCACCGCCGACGGCGCGGATCTGGCGATGACCAGCCAGGCGAAGCTTGCGCCGCGCGCCATCGCCGAACTGATCGAGACGGCGATGAGCGGCGGCATCTCGCGCCTGGCGTTCAACGGCGAGGTGCTGGTCGAGACCCGCGCGCCGGCGCTTGACATGGGCGGCGTCTCGCTGGTGCCCCCGCCCGGCGGCTTCGTGCAGGCGACCCGGGCGGGCGAGGACGCGCTTGTCGCCCGCGTGTTGCAGGGCGTCGGCGACGCCCGCAAGGTCGCCGACTTCTTCGCCGGCGCCGGCACTTTCGCGCTCCGCCTTGCCCGCAAGGCGAAAGTGCATGCGGTGGAGAGCGACCGGGCGAGCCTTGCCGCGCTCGACCGCGCCCGTCGTTCGGCCGGCGGCGCCCTGCGCGAGATCGTCTGCGAGCGCCGCGACCTGATGCGAAACCCGCTCACCGCAGGCGACCTCGATGATTTCGGCGAAGGCATGGAGGCGGTTGTGTTCGATCCGCCGCGCGCCGGCGCCGAGGCCCAGGCCCGCGAGATCGCCCGTTCGAAGGTGAAGCGCGTCGTGGCCGTTTCCTGCAATCCCGCGACGCTTGCCCGCGACCTGCGCCATCTCGTCGACGGCGGCTATCGGGTGCTGTCGGTGCTGCCGGTGGACCAGTTCCGCTTCTCGCCCCATATTGAGGCGGTGGCGGTGCTCGCGCGCGACTGATCCACCGCTGTCGCGCGGAGCGTGCCGCCTTCGCAAGACGGGGATGTCGCCATGGCCGAGGCAAGTCTGTCCGCAGCTGCTCGCATCTGGTCGCGTCGCGCGCGGTATGCGGCGCGGCAGGGGAGCCGGGTTGCCTGGTTCGCTGCTCACGGGGAACTCGCGCAGGCGATTTCGCGGCGGGTTTCGCGTGCCCATGCGCGCGACAACGGCACGGACCGGCTGGCGGATGATGGCCGCCCGGCCTCCGCTCCGGCTGGGCCGGCGCGTGAACGGCCCGATCTGCCCCGGATCCTCGGTCAGATTGCCGAGCTGTTTCGACGTGATCTCGCCAATATCGAGGCGGGGCTCTATCCGATGCCGGCAGGGGAATTCGGATCGCCGCTGGCTTTCGCCGACCTGAGCCGGCGGTTCCTCGCCGATGTACCGGCCGTTGCCCGCCGCCGGGCGACCGGCAATGCGCAGGAGGTGTTCGAGGCAACGCGCGACGCGCCGCAGGGGCTTCCGCGCTACTACCGGCAGAACTTTCACTTCCAGACCGATGGCTGGCTCTCGGGCGAGAGCGCACGCATCTACGATTTCCAGGTGGAGGTGCTGTTCAAGGGAGCGACGGCGGCGATGCGGCGGCAGGCGCTGGTGCCGCTGGCGCGGATCGTGCGGGCCAGGGACCAGCGGCACCTGGCCTATGCCGATATCGCCTGTGGCACCGGCGGGCTGTTGGCGCCGGCGCTGGCGTCGTTTCCAAGGCTTTCCGGGATCGGTGTCGACCTGTCCGCGCCCTATCTCGCCGAGGCGCGGTCGCGACTGCCCTCACGCATGCGTCGACGCGCCGGCTTCGTCTGCGCGCCGGCCGAGGCGCTTCCCTTTGCCACCGGGAGCCTCGACGTGGTGAGCGCGGTCTATCTCTTCCACGAGTTGCCGCCGAAGGTGCGGGCTCTGGTGGCGCTGGAGTTCGCCCGGGTTCTGAAGCCGGGAGGTCAGCTGATCTTTGCCGACAGTTTGCAGACGGGCGACCTGCCGGAGAACGACGGGCTGCTCGGGCTGTTTCCCGACCTCTTCCACGAACCCTACTACCACAGCTATCTGAGCGAGGATCTCGATGCGCTCCTTGCCGCCGGCGGCCTCAGGCGCACGCGCCTCGACACCGCATTCCTGACGCGGATCGCGGTTTACGAGAAGACGGTCGGGGCCTGAGGGGAAGGCGGGACGGTGACGGCCGGGGCCGCCGTCAGTCGACGTCGAGAGGTGCGGTGCCGGCGGCGCTGCCGTCCTCGGCGAGCTGGATCTTCTCGACCTTCGCCTCCGCCGCCTTCAGCAGCTTGTCGCAATGGCGGCGCAGCGCATCGCCGCGCGAATAGAGCTCGATGCTCTCCTCGAGCGGAACGTCGCCGCGCTCGAGCCGGCCGACGATGACCTCAAGTTCGCGCAGGGCCGCCTCGAAGGGCATGGCATCGATGGCCGGATCGGCGGGCGCTTCGCTGGTCAAGGGATCGGTCTCCGGGTTGCGTTGGCCGCGATCCTATAAGTCGCGCCCGCGCGCGGCAAGACGGTGTGCGCCCTTGTGGACAGGCGAGACACGGTGGCGCGAACGCGGTCTGATCAGGACTTCATCAGCGTCATGACGTGGGCGGCTGTCGAGCGGGCGAGCCCCTCGAGATCGTAGCCCCCCTCCAGCAGCGACACGACCCGGCCGTCGCAATGGCGGTCGGCGATTTCCATCAGCTTCAGCGTTGCCCAGGCGAAATCGGCCTCCACAAGACAGAGCCCGCCGAGCGGATCGCGGACATGGGCATCGAAGCCGGCGGAGATGATCACCAGATCCGGAGAGAAGGCCTCGAGCCGTGGCAGGATTGCGATGTCCATTGCCTCGCGGAAGGCTTCGCCTCCGTCGCCGGCGGCAAGCGGCGCGTTGACGATCGTGTCGGCCTCGCCGCGTTCGTTCGCCGCGCCCGAGCCCGGATAGAGCGGCATCTGGTGGGTGGAGCAATACATCACCGTCGGATCGCGCCAGAAGATGTCCTGCGTGCCATTGCCGTGATGAACGTCGAAATCCATGATCGCGACGCGCTCCGCGCCATGCACGGCCTGTGCGTGGCGGGCGGCGACGGCGGCATTGTTGAAGAAGCAAAAGCCCATGGCCCGCGTCAGCTCGGCATGGTGGCCGGGGGGGCGCGAGGCGCTGAAGGCATTGGCGACCCGGGCGGTCATCACCTCGTCGACAGCCCGGCAGGCGCCGCCGACGCCGCGCAGCGCCGCCTCCCAGGTGCCGGGCGACATGGTGGTATCTGCATCGACGCGCACCAGACCCTCGCCGGGGGCGGAGCGCTCGATCATGTCAACATAGGCGGCCGGGTGGGCGCGCAGGATGGCGTCGCGCTCGCCAAGCGGAGCGAGATCGCGCTCCAGCACCTGAAAGCGCTCGTGCTCCAGGATCCTGTCGATGGCGCGAATGCGGTCGGGACGTTCGGGGTGCCCGACCGGTGTCAGGTGATCGAGATAGGCGCCATGGTGCAGGTAAAGGGTGCTCAAGACAGGATCCTTGAAGAAACGCAGCAACATATGAGGCGAAACATCAGCCAATGTGGACGTTGGCGGAACGGCCTGTCAATGAGCGAGATCAACAAGGGGAGGGGCGGGTTTCGGGAGGCGCGGCCTGGTCAAAAGAAAGCCGGGACCGCGTGAAGGCAGGTCCCGGTGAAGGTGCGGGCACGAGCGTGCCCGTAGGGGAGGTCCGCAGCATTGTCAAATAATGCAATTCTTATGGTAGTTGATTCGCCGGATAAATTAAAGATACTTCATTTGATATTTTATTTAATGAATAAAGTTTCAGTATTTACGTAGAGGCATATTGATATTGGATTTGAATTTCCATCAGTATTTTGGGAGCTCGCATTTGCGGCAAGCGGGCGGGTGTTGCCTAGCGGGGCGCGGCGGCGCGGCGCAGACGGTCGTTGATTGCCTCGCCGAGCCCCTCGGAGGGGATCGGCATGGCGGCAATGACAGAGGCGCCGGAGGCGTCGAGCCGCCGGAGGGCGGTGAAGAGGCGCGCCGCCGCTTCGACCGTGTCGCCGCGCTCGCTCAGGTTCTCGATGGCCGGGGCGCCGGCGCTTCCCTCGGGCAGGTCAGGGCCGAAGGCAAGCAGCGCCTCTCCCGCGCGCAGGTCCCGCGCGTCCAGCCGCATGCGCGCGCCGGGCGCGTAGTGGGAGGTGAGAAGGCCCGGGGAAAGCGGCGCCTCCGGGTCCGTGGGCGTCGCCAGCGGCGGCCCGGCGAGCGGTGCGCCGAGCACCGCCTCGAGATCGGCGCGGGCAATGCCGCCGGGCCTGAGCAGGCGTGCGGTGTCATCGATGAGCGACACGATGGTCGATTCCACGCCGACGGGCGTCGGCCCCGCGTCGATGAGCAGAGCCAGCGCATCGCCGAGGTCGCCTGCCACCGCATCAGCGGTGGTGCCGCTGATGCGCCCGGAACGGTTGGCGCTCGGGGCGGCGATCGGCCGTTGGCTTGCCTCGGCGAGATCGCGCATGATCGCGGCCGACGGCACCCGCAGGGCAAGCGTCGGCAGGCCGGAGGTCGCGAGATCGCAGACGCTGCTGTCCGCCCGCTTCGGCACGACGAGCGTGAGCGGCCCGGGCCAGAACGCCTCGGCCAACGCACGCGCGCGCGCGTCGAAAAGGCCGTGCCGTTCCGCTGCGGCAAGGGATTCGACGTGTGAAATCAGCGGATTGAAACTGGGGCGTCCCTTCGCCGCATAGATTCCGGCACAGGCTTCGGGGCTCGACGCGTCGGCCGCCAGCCCGTAAACAGTTTCCGTCGGAACGGCGACGAGTCTGCCGGCGACGATGTTCGCGACAGCGGCGGCGAATTCCGGGGTGCCCCGCCAGTCGCGGTGGTTCGGGTCGATCGTCCAGCGTCGCATGTGGCTTCGTTCCGTTCCTGAAATAGGGGGCTGCGCCCGCGCACCTGAGGCATGCGGCGCAGTGCTCCGTCCGTCGAAAGATCACCGGTTGACGTTTACGTCAATGCGGACCATCCTCGCCGCCGACCCCGTTGCGGGCCGGTTCTGCGGCGTCCTTCGCCGTTCGTCAAGCCGGCGGCGCCATTCCGTCAGGGAGACAGATATGTACCGTGCCCCCGTTCAGGAGATTGCCTTCACGCTCAAGCACGTGGCCGGGCTTTCCGACGTGCTTGCCGAGGAGGCGCATGCCGAGATCGGCGAGGACCTCGTCGCGGCGATCCTGGAAGAAGCGGGGCGTTTCGCGTCCGAGCAGATCGCGCCGCTCAACGAGGTCGGCGACCGCGTCGGTGCCAAATGCACGAATGGCGAGGTGACCATGCCGCCGGGCTGGCGCGAGGCCTATCGCGCCTGGGCCGAGGGTGGCTGGAACTCGCTGATCGCCGCGCCTGAGTTCGGTGGCCAGGGCCTGCCGATGATGCTGCAGGCAGCGGCATTCGAGATGTGGAATTCCGGATCCATGGCGTTTGCCATCGGCCCGACGCTGACCGTCGGTGCCATCGAGGCGCTGGAGAAGCACGCAACGCCCGAGCTTCAGAAAACCTATCTGCCCAAGCTCGTCTCTGGCGAGTGGATGGGCACCATGAACCTGACAGAACCGCAGGCGGGGTCCGATCTCAACGCGCTGCGGGCGCGCGCCGAACGCGCCGACGACGGCACCTACCGCATCTTCGGCCAGAAGATCTTCATCACCTACGGCGAGCATGATTTTACCGACAACATCGTTCACCTGGTGCTGGCCCGCCTGCCCGATGCACCGGCCGGAACGCGGGGCATCTCGCTGTTCGTCGTGCCCAAGTTCCTGGTCAACGGCGACGGCTCGCTCGGCGCGCGCAACGATGTGCGCTGCGCCGGCATCGAGCACAAGCTCGGCATCCACGCCTCTCCGACCTGCACCATGGTCTATGGCGACGAGGGCGGCGCCATCGGCTGGCTCGTGGGCGAGGAGAACCGCGGCCTGGCCTGCATGTTCACGATGATGAACAACGCCCGCCTCGCGGTCGGCATCCAGGGGCTCGGCGTTGCCGAACGCGCCACCCAGCAGGCGCTGGCCTATGCGCTCGACCGCCGGCAGGGCCGCGCCGCCGGCCGCAAGGACGAGGGCATGAGCCCGATCGCCGCCCATCCCGACATCCGCCGCACGCTGCTTTCCATGCAGTCCTGGACGCAGGTCGCCCGTGCCATCTGTTTCGCCAATGCGCAGGCCATCGACATGGCCAATCTTTCTGGCGAGGCGGATACGAAGACGCATTGGAGCGAGCGGGCGGCAATGCTCACCCCGATCGCCAAGGCGTTGTCCACCGACATTGGCGTCGAGGTTGCTTCCCTCGGCGTGCAGGTTCACGGCGGCATGGGATACGTCGAGGAAACGGGGGCAGCCCGTCATTTGCGCGACGCGCGGATCGCCCCGATCTACGAGGGCACCAACGGCATCCAGGCCATCGATCTGGTTGCCCGCAAGCTGCCGCTTTCCGGCGGTGACCATATCCGCGGGCTCATCAGCGAATTGGCCACCGTCGGGGCCTCGGCCCGCGACAGCGGCGTGGCGGAGCTTTCCGAGGCGGCCGACCGGCTCGACAGGGCGCTGTTCAATCTTGGCGAGGCTTCCACCTGGCTGCTCGAGGCGCTGGCCGACGGACGCCAGCAGACGGCGCTCGCCGGCGCGACGCCGTTCCTGCGGCTGATGGGCATCGCGCTTGGCGGCGGCCTGCTGCTGAAGGGCGCGGTCGCCAGCCTTGGCGACAATTCCGAGGCTGCGCGCCATCGGATCCTGCTGGCGCGTTATTTCGCGGCAGCGCACCTGCCGGAGACGGCGAGCCTGCGCGAGCAGATCGAGAGCGCGGCCGACGCCGTGCTGTCCTTCGAGCCGGCGGCCTGAGGCGGACGCCGGCCGCGACAGGGAGGGGGACGGCATGATCGACATCGAGCGTCAGGGGCGGGTGCAGGTCATCCGCATGAACCGGCCGGCGAAGAAGAACGCGCTGACCGGGGATATGTATACGGCCATGGCCGAAGCGCTGGAGGCGGGAAACGCCGACCCTGGGGTCGGCGTGCATCTGGTCTGCGGCGTTGCCGGCAGCTTCACCGCCGGCAACGACATCGCCGACTTTCTCGCCTATGCCTCGAATGGCGGCATGGAGAATGCGCCTGTGGTGCGGTTCCTGCGCGCGCTCGTGGGGTGCGATGTGCCGATGGTGGCGGCTGTCGACGGGCTGGCCATCGGCGTCGGCACGACCATGCTGTTTCATTGCGACATGGTGTTCGCGAGCCCGCGCGCGCTGTTCAAGACGCCCTTCATCGACCTCGGGCTGGTCCCGGAAGCCGGCTCCAGCCTGCTGGCGCCGGCCTTGATGGGCCACGCGCGGGCTTTCGAGCTTCTCTGTCTCGGCGAAAGCTTCGACCCGGTCAGGGCGAAGGCGGCCGGCTTCGTCAGTCATATCGTGGCGGAAGACGAGCTCGAGGCGCGGGCGATGGCAACCGCACGGGCCATCGCCGCCAAGCCGGCCGAGGCGATGCGCCTGTCGCGCGAGCTGCTGCTGGGCGACCGCGCCGCGCTTGCCGTGCGCGTCGAGCAGGAGATCGCCGCGTTCACCGAACGGCTTTCCTCGTCCGAGGCGCGCGCCGCCTTCACCGCCTTCATGGACCGGGCGCGCCCGGCGGACTGATCCGCCTGGCCAAGGACCCGCTCGTCATCGCATCTGGGAGGAATTCGATGTCGCTATCCGGCAAGACGCTTTTCATCACCGGCGCCTCGCGCGGCATCGGCAAGGCCATCGCGTTGCGCGCCGCGCGCGAGGGGGCCAATGTCGCGGTTGCCGCCAAGACGGCGGAGCCGCATCCCAAGCTCGAGGGCACGATCTTCAGCGCCGCCAGCGAGATCGAGGCCGCGGGCGGCCGGGCGTTGCCGCTCGTCGTCGACGTGCGCGACGAGGAGGCGGTGAAGGAGGCGATGGAGCGCACGGCGGATGCCTTCGGCGGTATCGACATCCTCGTCAACAACGCCAGCGCCATCCAGCTCACGCCTCTGTCCCAGACCGACATGAAGCGCTTCGACCTGATGCATCAGATCAACACGCGGGGCACTCTGGTTTCGTGCAAGCACGCGATCCCGCATCTGGCCAAGTCCGACAACCCGCACATCCTGATGCTGTCGCCGCCGCTCGACATGTCGGAGAAATGGTTCGCGCCGTTCACGCCCTATTCGATTGCCAAATACGGCATGAGTCTCGCCGTTCTCGGACTTGCCGGAGAGCTGCGGGCGCGCGGCATCGCCGTCAACGCTCTGTGGCCGCGCACAACCATCGCGACGGCCGCCGTCAGGAACATCATCGGCGGCGACGACATGATTTCGCGCAGTCGTACACCGGAGATCCTCGCCGATGCCGCGCGTGAGATCTTCACCTCGCCGGCGCGCGAACTGACCGGTCAGTTCCTGATCGACGATACCTTCCTGGCCAGCCGTGGGGTCACGGATTTCGACCAGTACCGGGTCGATCCGTCGAAGGAGCTGATGGCGGATTTCTTCGTGCCGGAAGATAGCATCGCGCCAGCCTCGCTGGGGCCGGCGAAGGGCTGATCCACGTCAAAAAAGAAGCGCCGGCCTTGCGGACGGCGCTTCTCGATGATTTTGAACTCAAATTCGATTAAATCGATGATTTAACCGAGAGTCAGCTGAACTCCGGCCCGCGCGGGCGGTAGGGGCGCAGTTCCTTCCACGCCCGCATCAGCGTCGTCAGCTCCTCGTCGCCGCCCTCGGGCAGCACGATGCGCAGCGACACCAGCAGGTCACCGCGGCCGCCCGCCTTGTTGGGCAGGCCCTTGCCCTTCAGCCGCATTGTCTTGCCGGCGGATGCATTGGGGCCGACCGTCAGGTTGACCGCACCGTCAAGCGTCGGCACCCGCACCTTGTCGCCCAGAACCGCTTCGTAGAGCGTGATCGGAAGGTCGAGCTTCAGATCGTCGCCGGCCGGTGTGAACAGCACATGGCGGGCAAGCTGGATCTCGACGATGGCATCGCCGGCGCTGCCGCCATTCTCGCCCGGATACCCCTGGCCGCGCAGACGGATCTTTTCGCCGTCGACCGTTCCGTCGGGGAGCTTGACGTCGACCGACTTGCCGCTCGGCAGGCTGACGCGCACCTTGTGCTCGTGGACGAGCTCCTCCAGCGTCACCCGTGCGGTGATCTGCGCATCCGCGCCGCGCCGCGACTTGGCCGCGCGCGCGCCTGCGAAACCGGCGC
Organism: Stappia sp. ICDLI1TA098; assembly: GCF_054880955.1. NCBI lineage: Bacteria > Pseudomonadati > Pseudomonadota > Alphaproteobacteria > Hyphomicrobiales > Stappiaceae > Stappia > Stappia sp. ICDLI1TA098. Next base: position 139,771 of record NZ_JBTZBT010000002.1, on the reverse strand, counting down.
CAGCGCCGCCACCGCCTGCCCGCGCCCGGCCGCCGCCGAACCCGCCGAGGATGTCGTTCAGGATATCGTCGAAGCCGCCCGCCTGAGGCCCGCCGCCGCCGGCGAAGCCGCGCCCGCCACGGGCATTGCGGAAGATGTCGCTGTCGGAGAAGCCGTCGAAGCCGTGGGCCTGAAAGCGCGGCTTGCCTTCCGCATCGATCTCGCCACGGTCGAACTGTCCGCGCTTCTCCTTGTCTCCGATGATCTCATAGGCCTGGGTCACCTCGGCGAAGCGTTCCTTCGCGGAAGGGTTGTCGGCGTTCTGGTCCGGGTGGAACGCCTTGGCGAGCTTTCTGTACGCCCGCTTGATGTCCGCCTCGCTCGCCGACTTGTCGACGCCGAGGACGCTGTAGGGGTCACGCATGGTTCCGACCGCAAATGTCTGTGGTTGTCACGGGTATACACCCGCGAAAGGCTCATGTGCCATATGGGAGTTTATAGGAATAAAATCCAGCCCCCTCGCGTTGCCGACACAGGGTCCGGCAGGGCGGCCCCCAGGCCCCACGCGCATTCCACTTCGAGGCGCGACAAGCATGACCGCGCGGCGATAGGGATGCAAGACCCGGCACTCGCTTCCGGCCGTCTGGGGAAAACGCGGAGCTAAGGCGGGAGACGCCCGGCAGGGGATCAGCCGGTGGTGGTTGCTGGCAGCATGCAGGCGCGGCGCGGCTTCAGCTTTCCGGCGCTTGCGTTTCCTCGGCCTTTTCCTTGAGCGCGATGACGGACCAGTCCTTCATCACGTCCTGGCAGGCGAGGCCCTGATAGGCGCGCACACCGCCGATGGTGTTGGCGGTGGTCTCGAAGCGCGTACAGCCGGTGCCGGTCTCGACGCTGTCGTCGACGAGCGAGAGGATCGTGCCGGAGTTGCCGCTGATCGGGTTGGTCCAGGTGAAGGGCGCCGGCGCCTGGGCGTTGTCCCGGGCAGTGGCGATGGTGCGGGCGATGACCGCGCGGTCCTGCTGGTTGATGTCGACGTCGGCGGCGTTCTGCTGGCTGTCGATCGAGCCCGTCAGGTCGAGCGGCGTTGCCACGTCGGCGCTGCCGATGGGCATCGACACGCCGCCACAGGCGGCAAGAGCCAGCGGCAGGAAGAGCAGGGCGATGCGCGCCGCGGTCCGTCCACGCCATATCCCGTGCGTCGCGCGGCATGACCCGGCGGACGGAGCTTTCATCTGGCGTGTCGGATACGGCAAGGGCGTCATGTCGGTCTCGTCCCGCTGTTGCAGGCGAGGGCGTTGCAGCCATCGCGTCATGCCGTGGGGCACGGTCTCCCGCGTCCCCGGCGGCTTCCCGACAGGATCGGCGATGTCGCTTAACAAATGGTAAGCACGAAACAACAGCGATTGCGTTCTGCGTTTTCGCGCAGGCATTTGCGTTTCGCCGAAGGGGGAGGGTGCGCCTTGGCGCGGGGCGTCAGAGAAGCTTCTTCCATCGGAAATACAGGTAGTTCAGCATCACCGATATCACCATCAGCACGAGAGAGAACGGATAGCCGAGGTCCCAGTGAAGCTCGGGCATGATCTCGAAGTTCATGCCGTAGACCGAGGCGATCAGCGTTGGCGGCAAGAAGACGACCGCGAGCACCGAAAAGATCTTGATGATCTGGTTCTGCTCGAGATTGACGAGACCGACGGTGGCGTCGAGCAGGAAGTTCAGCTTGTTGTCGAGCGCGTCGGCATGCTCGCGGATCGAGCGGATGTCGCGGCCGAGCGTCTTGCACAGGGTCTTCTGCTGGCTGGTCAGACCAACGGTCTTGGCATGGGCGGCAAGGAACAGGAACAGGCGCTCGAGGCTACCGCAGACATCGTGCATGCGTGCCACCTTCAGCCCGATGCGGCCGATGCGCTGGATCATGCCCTTGTATTCCGTGCTCTTGCGGGAATCGATGCCTTCCTCGAACACGTGACTGGAGATGGCATCGAACTCGGCCGAGGCTTCCTCGATCACATCGGCCGCCCTGTCGGCGATGGCATCGAGCAGAACGAAGAGCGCATCGCCCGCGCCATGGCTGGGCTGGACCTGTGCCTGGAGGCGCTTGGCGGCGATGTTGAGCGAATGGGATTCGGTGTGGCGCAGCGTCGCGATGCGGTCGCGGCGGGCGACGATGGTGAGGGCGGAGGACTTGAGATCGGGCGCGCGCACGTTCATCGGCAGCAATGCCGTCATGATCAGCGCGCCATGCTCCTCGTAGAGCCGCTCGGAGGTCTCGATCGCGGCCATTTCCTCGCGGGTGGGAATGCCCACGCCAAGCCATGCCTCGGCCTTCGCGCGGGCCTCGGGGCCGGGCGAGACGAGATCGAGCCAGATCGCGTCCATGGGCACCGGCTCTGTCTCGGCGAGCAGCCGGAACGTCACGGAGGTCTGGTCGACACAGCAGGCGTTGATCATGGGCGGAAAGCTCCGGGAGGGGGACGGGACACCGGCGGCTCCGCCCGAAGCAGGGCCGAGCGCGCCGGTTTCCGGAAGTTTAGCCGGGAATCCGCACAGTTTTGCAACGCGCGATACGGCAGTGGATAACTGCTGTCGCAGGGCGCTGGTCGAAGCTGCCATCGCAGGGCCTGGAGGGGCCGGAAACTTATCGGCCGGTGCCGGCCTTGACGCGCACATCCGGCTTGCGGCACAGCGTCGCCGCGGTGACGGCGCTGATGCCGACAGGCTTGTAGAGGGCGCCCAGGTCGGGACGCGGGGTGGTTTCTGCGGGGTGTGGCTTCTTGGCAGTCATTGGTCTGTCCAGCGTAGGGTTGTGTGGTCTCGGCAAGTCCCGATTGGCCTTGGACAATTCTCGTGGAATTGGGACCAAACTAAGGATTGGGGAGGGAAACACCGTGACGCCAGTCACATTCCTTATCTTCCTGTAATCAAAAAGCTTTCCTGGGCCGAAATTTCCATGGCGAGAGACGCAAAAGAGCCGGTCACATTGCCCATCCCGGGCGCTGGGATGTCGTGATAAGATGAGTAAAATCAAATATTTGACGAATTATTCGAAGTGTCATTCCTCAGTCTAAGATGACGTAAGGTCACTTTTGGCGCTCGCGCGACGGTCTGACGATTGTGATCACGGGCGATGTCATGCCCGTGCCTTTTGCCGGCTGTCTATTGCCCGGCAACGGGATTCAACCGCGATAAGGGAGATGTTTCGCGCGTCGTGGGAGACGCGTCGGGCTCCTCCTGGTAGATCTCCTGGAGATCGTCGGGAAGCACCTCGGGCTCCGCAATGGCGTCGGCCTCGCCTGCCTGTCCGTCTTCGCCGGCACTGGTCCTCGGGGTGTCGAGGGGCGCCTCCGCCGCGGGCTTGAAGCCCGGCAGCGGTGGCGGCAGATTGGCGGGCGCGGGCGCATTCGGGGCGAGCGGCGGCAGCTCGTCCGGCGCGACGCCCTCGACCTCCTCGTCCACGGTTTCGATCACGCCATAGGCCTCGAGCAACACCGCGTCGAGATCGCGGAAGAAGCCGCGAATGCGGCGCGCGTTGGCGCCGAGGTCATGGGTGCCGACGCGCGAGGCGGAGCGGATGTCGAGCCGTGCGCCGACAGGGTCTGGCAGGATGCGCACGGCGACATCGTCTCGAAACCCGAAGACGGGCGAGACCGCCACCGCCTGAAACCGGGTTGGCTCGTCGGGCATTCCCGGTGGAAGCTCGGCGGTCAGCTGCCACCCCGACTGGGTCGCGACCTTGAGCGCCGCCTGGTGCAGTTCTCCGGGCGAGATGCGGAACCGCCGGGTCACCAGATCGGGATAGGCCTCGTTCTGAAGCGCAAGCTGTTCCTGCGTCGGCAGCTCCGTGTCGTCCGGCCCGAGCGAGGGCGGCGACAGCGGGTCCGTGCTCACGTCGGAAAGCATGGGGTACTGCACGAAGGCGACAGACGCGCCGGCCAGCGGCAGCAGTGCCACCAGCGCATAGACCAGCGCACGCAACGCGCGGGCCCATCCCGCTCCGCCGTTGCGCCAGAGGGAGATCATCGCGGCGAGTGCACCGACCAGCGCGACCAGTCCGATCAGTGAGCCGAGGCTGATCGCGAGAAGGAACTGGGGGGTGGCCACGAGACCGCTGCGATGCGCGAGAACGGCGATCACCAGCACGGGCACCCCGTAGCGGGCGCAGCGCAGGCTGAGATCTGCGAGCCGCGAGCGGCGCGTGGGAAGGATCTTTCGCATGGCGGACACGCGGGTCCCGTTGTTGGATCTGCCAAGGGCTTAGCACGCCCCCGTGGCCGTGCGAAGCCGCCTTCAGCGCTGGGCCGAGATCCAGTCGACCGCAGCGGCAAGCGAGCCGACGATGGCGTCGGCGTGGCCCTCGAGGGTTGCCGGCTCGATCAGGCCGGTGGTCACCGCGAGCGTGCGCGCGCCCGCCGCGCGGCCCGCGTGCATGTCGTGCAGGCTGTCGCCGACCATCACGACCTCGCCCGGGGCGAGGTCGTTGAGCGTGCAAAACGCCGTCACCATGCCTGGCGCCGGCTTGGCGCCATGGCCGCTGTCAAAGCCGATGATCGAGCGGAACCGGTCGGTGAGGCCGAGCGCCTGCATCTGGGCGCGGGCCGAGGCTTCCGAATCGTTGGTGGCGACGCCGAGCACGAGTCCGAGCTCGAGCAGGCGGGCGGTGGCCGCGTCGAGATCGGGAAAGCCGCTGAGGAACGGCAGGCTCATCTCGCCGATGATGGCGTTGACCTCCAACGCCAGCGCCGACGGATCGGCAAGGCCGAGGATCTCGGCGTAGGCCTCGACAACATCATCGTTCGAGCCGGCGACAAGAACGGAATCGGCATCGAATGTCCGGCTGTCCAGGTGATAACTGCTCGCCTTGGCGAGCCGCTCCATCACGGCTTCGTCATTCCCTGCCAGATGGGCGATCAGCGCGTGAAAGGTCGGGCCCCAGGTCGCCTGGAAGTCGATCAGCGTGCCGTCCTTGTCGAACAGGACCGCACGGACGGGCGGGAAGGCGCCCGTCATTCGACGGTCTCTCCAAGCGCCAGCGTCAGAAGATCGGACATCTTGTCGAAGACGTGGTCGGCCGCCGGTTCCAGCGCCTCGCGCGCGACAGCGCCGGTGGTCACGGCGACACGGATCATGCCGGCCGCCTCGGCCGCGTGCATGTCGTGCAGGCTGTCGCCGACCATGGCGATCTCGGACGGCGCGAAGCCGGTGTGCCGGGCGAAGGCGAGAAGCTGGCCAGGCTCCGGCTTGCGGCCGAAGCCGGAATCATAACCCGCCAGGAAGCTGAAGTCGGAGCCGAGGCCGAGCACGTCCATCTGGTGGCGCGCCGAGGCCTCGGTGCCATTGGTGGCAAGGCCGATGGGAATGCCGGCGGCGACGAGCCCCTTCAGCGTGTCGACGACGCCGTCGAAAGGTGTGACGTTGATGCCGCAGCGGGCAAGCAGGGTCGCCTCGATGCGCTCCAGCATGGCGGCATGGTCGCTCTCGCCAAGTGCCTCCGCCCAGGCGGCGGAATAGTCCGCCGGCGTCTGCACCTTAAGCACCGAAGGCCCGGTGAAGCACTGCCGCGCGACGTCGAACATCGCCATGTCCTCAAGCATCGCGAGGGTGTCGTCGTCGCCGTTCGCGAGTTCACCGAGAACGGCGGCGATGGCCGGCCCCCAGGTGCGGTCGAAGTCGGTGAGGGTTCCGTCGCGGTCGAAGAGGACGGCCTTGATCTGCATGGTTTCAGTCCGTTTGGAGAAGGATGCGGGCGCACAGGCGGGCAGTCTTGCCATGCCCGCACGTCTTCGTCAAAGCGCCGGGCTCAGGCAAGCCGCAGGCGTGTGGCGGGATCGGGAACAGTGTCGCCGGCAAGGATCAGGCCGCGTTCGACGAGCCATTCCGCCTGCGCCAGCATGGACAGCGCGGCAGCGCCGTGGAGCGCCGGGTCGACGTCGCGGTAAATGGTGGCGACCATCTCGCGGATCGATGCAGGCCCCTTCGCGAGCTGGTCGAGAAGCGCGCGCTCGCGGGCCTTGCGATGCGCCTTCAATGCCTCGAGATAGGGTGCGGGCTCCATCACCGGCCCGCCGTGGCCTGGCAGGTAGAGAGCGTGGTCGAGCGCCATCAGCCGGTCGAGCGAAGTCATGTACTGGCGCATCGACCCGTCCGGAGGCGCGACGATGGAGGTCGACCAGGCCATCACGTGATCGGCGGAGAAAAGCACGTCGCCCTCGTCGAGGGCGAAGGCGAGATGATTGGCCGTGTGGCCAGGTGTCTCGACCGCGCTCAACGTCAGCCCGTCGACGGTGAGGCTGTCGCCGTCCGCCATCTCCCTGTCGGCGCGGTGCTCCCGGTCGCCGCTGGCGTCGAGCGGATTGACCTCGCCCCCGGCGAGCGCCCGTGCCGCCCGGTGCGGCGCGCAGCCGACGATGGGCGCGCCGGTCATTTCCCTCAGCAACCGTGCGCAGGGCGAGTGGTCCATATGGGTGTGGGAGACGACGATCGCCGAGATGGGAGCCTTGCCGGCGGTCTCCAGGATCAGCCGGGCATGGTTCCGGTCGAAGGGGCCCGGATCGATCACCGCCACCTCGTCGCGGCCAACGAGGTAGGTGTTGGTGCCGTGGAAGGTGAAGGGGCCGGGGTTGTCGACCGTGATCCGGCGCACCGCATCGGAAAGCGTGACGGCCGTCCCGTGGGCGGGGTCGAAGGTCCTGTCGTGGCGCAGTGCTGTCATCGAACCTCCCGAGGGGCGTGCGGCCTCGATTTGAACGCCGGGAATCGGCCGCGACGGCCTGCTTCCCGGCGGCTTTAGCCGATCAGACTTCGCCGAGGCAAGCGCCGCGATCCGACCTGCATGGAAAGTGGGTGCGGGCTTCCGTAGCGCAACTGCTTGCGCGGCAAAGTAGTTCCGCGCAAAATGCGCGCGCGGCCGGCCAAGGGAGGGAGGATCCCGGCAGGGTTGCGCGACGGTTTGTGTCACACAAGCGTTGTCAATTTGACCTATTGGCGATGGCAACGACCCGAGTGGTCTTCTCCGCTTGGATGGTCGTCGTCAGGTCCATAATTTGTCCAACGGGAGAGGTCCTCATGAAAATTTCACGTCGTTCCATGCTGAAGGGGTCGGCCGCCGCGTCGACCGTTCTTGCGGTGCCTGCCATTTTGAAGGCCGGTGACGCGCTGGCCTCCTCGGGTCAGGTCAATGTTTTCGCCTGGGGCGATTACATCCAGCAGAACATGATCGACAAGTTCGAGGGCGACACCGGCATCAAGGTCAACCTGTCGACCTACGGCTCGAATGACGAGGCCGAGCAGAAGCTGCGCGCCGCCGGCGGCAAGGGCTTCGACGTGATCTTCCCGTCGATCACCAACGGCAACAACTACTATCCCGACGGCCTTCTGGCGCCGATCGACGAGAGCAAGGTCAAGCTCGACGCTTTGATCCCCTCGATGCTGCGCGACAGCATCCAGCTCGGCGGCACCTATCGCGGCAAGCGCATGCTGCTGCCGTTCAACTGGGGCACCGAGGCGATCACGCTCGACAGCACCGTCTTCAACGCCGACGCTGTTTCCTTCGGCGACATGTGGACCCCGGAAGCGGTCGGCAAGGCCTCCTTCCGCCAGAAGTCGGCCCTGATGGGTGTCGGCCTCTATCTGGAAGCGATCGGCAAGTTCAATTCCAACCGCATGACCGACGTCTACAAGTCGGAAGAGGATGCGCGGCGCGCGTTCGATGCCTGCACCCAGTTCATCATCGAGCACAAGTCCAACATTGCCGCCTTCTGGAACAACGCCACCGAGGCGATCAACGCGTTCAAGCAGGCCGGCGCTCAGATCGGTCAGACCTGGGACACCACCGGCCTTCTCCTCAACCGCGAGGACGCCAAGTGGAAGTACCGCATGCCCAAGGAGGGCGGCATCACCTGGATGGACTCCGTCGGCATGCCGTCGGGCGCTGAGAACGTCGAGCAGGGCTATACCTTCCTCAACGCGATGCTTGACCCGAAGATGGCCGGTCTGATGTGCGCCAACACTGGCTACAACTCGGCCGTGGCCGGCGCCGCCGACTATGCTGGCGACACCTACAAGCAGCAGTTCGCCGACACCTACAACGCGGAGAACCTGGCGAACCTGTGGTGGTGGCCGGCCGACCAGCCGTGGGTCGCGCCGATGCGCCAGGAATACGTCGACAAGATCACCAACGCCTGAGGCGTCTGACAGATCGCGCGGATCGCGGCCCCGTGCCGCGGTCCGCGAGGCTTTTGCGGGATCTCCCGCCAAAACGACAAAGAGGGGCAGATGCACGGACAGGACGTCGTTCTCGACGGGGTATCGATGCGGTTCGGCGATTTCGTCGCGGTGCAACCAACGGACCTCACGGTAAATGCCGGGGAGTTCTTCTCCATTCTCGGTCCCTCGGGCTGCGGCAAGACCACGATCCTGCGCATGGTCTCGGGGTTCCTTGATCCGAGTTCGGGCGATATCCGCATCGGAACCAGCAGCATGACGGGCATCCGCCCGAATGCGCGACCGACGGCGCTGATCTTCCAGAACCTGGCTCTCTTTCCGCTGATGAGCGTCTGGGAGAACGTGGCCTTCGGGCTCGAGGCGCGCGGTGTCTCGAAGAAGAAGCGCCGCGAGCGCGCCGAGGAGCTCCTGGCCATGGTGGCGCTCGACGGGCAGGGCGAGAAACGTCCCTCCGAGCTTTCCGGCGGCCAGCGCCAGCGCGTCGCCATCGCGCGCGCGCTCGCCGTCGAGCCGTCGGTTCTGCTTCTCGACGAGCCGCTGTCGGCGCTCGACCTCAAGCTTCGCCAGCACATGCGCGCCGAGCTCAAGGAGCTGCAGCGCAAGACCGGCGTCACTTTCATCTACATCACCCATGACCAGGGCGAGGCGCTGACCATGTCCGACCGCGTCGCGGTGATGAACCGCGGCGTGATCGAGCAGGTCGCCTCCGCCGACGAGATCTACAACAACCCGCGGACCTCCTTCGTCGCCGGTTTCGTCGGCGAGCAGAACGTCTTCGCCGGCAAGGTCACATCGACTGTCAACGGTCACGTGGAGGTTGAGACGCGCCACGGCCCGATCCGCGGCCTCAACCGCCACGATCTGGCGGTCGGCGACGCGGCGCTTGCCATGGTCCGCCCGGAGCGCATCCGCCTCGGCGAGGCGGCGGCCGAGAACGACGTCAACCGGATGTCCGCCCTCCTGCAGCGGCGCGACCTCGAGGGCCCGCTGGTCAACCTGCATCTGGAAGCCGCAGGTGAGCCTGTCCAGGTGAGCCTGCACAACACCGGCGATGCCATGCTCGGCGCCGCGCGCGAGCAGACACTGGTCTTCGCCGCCGGCGACACGCTGGTGATGCGCCCCGACGCGACAACGGGCGGGGGCGCCTGAAGCCATGGGATCTCTGGTCAAGAGCTACGGAAAGGGACTGACGGGCCTCTTCGTGCTGCTGACGGTGGGCTGGATCCTGATCCTGATCGTCCTGCCGCAGGTGCGCATGATCGAGCGTGCCTTCACCTACAGCGATCGCGGCGGCGAGGCGGCGACGCTCTCCGTCGACATCGACAACGCCTATGTGCGCGTCTTCCAGATTGACGAGAGCCTGCGCGACCTGCGCGCTCAGCTCGACCGCGCCCGGGCCTCGGACAGTGGCGGGCCGGCCAGCCCGCCCGCCGACGGCGCGCTTCCGCTCGTGCCGTCACCATCGCTTGTACCGTCGCCGTCGCTGGTTCCCAGTCCCTCCCCGTCGACGCCCAGTCCCTCAACGCCCAGTCCCTCAACGCCCAGTCCGTCAACGCCAAGCCCGTCACTGCCTGGCCTGACGCCGAGCCCGAGCCTTGCGCCGAGCCCCTTTGCCCGCTCCTCCACGCCGAGCCTGTCGCCATCCGAGCTGGAGACGCGCATCCAGGCGCTGGAGACCGAGAAGGCCGGCCTGCAGGAAAAGATCGCCGTTCTCGAGAAGGAGGAGGCCAACAATTCCTCCGCCGTCGGCGTCAACGAGAGCTATTCGGCGAAAAACTTCACCGACATGAGCGAGCTGCACTTCAAGATCTTCGTCTCGACGCTCTTCTATGCGCTCTGCGTCACGGTGCTGTCCTTCGTCGTGTGCTACCCGGTTGCCTATGCGGTGGCGACGACCGACAATCCGCGCAAGGTCGCGCTGATGATGCTTGGCCTCATCATCCCCTATGCGATCAATGAGCTGCTGCGCATTTTCTCCTGGGTCATGATCCTGGAAAAGCAGGGCATTCTCAATGGTTTGCTCGACCTGCTCGGGCTGATCGACATGGGTGCCGGCGAGGGGCTGCGCTTCGTTGCCTCCAACGGCGCGGTCTTCACCGTGATGGTCTATGCCTATGTGCTGTTCATGGTGTTTCCGATCTACAACACCATCGAGACGCTCGACCGCAACCAGATCGAGGCGGCGAAGGATCTCGGAAGTTCCATGTGGCGCATTCACTGGCGCGTGGTGCTGCCGCACGCCAAGCCGGGCATCGCCGTCGGCGCGATCATGACCTTCATGCTGTCGGCCGGGTCCATCGCGGCGCCAGAGATCGTCGGGCGCGGCCTGCACCCGGACTGGTTCTCGCAGGTCATCTACCGTCGTTTCTTCGAGGCGGACGCCTGGAACGAAGGCGCGGCCTATTCGCTGGCGCTGCTTGTCGCCTGCCTTCTCTTCATTCTGATCAACATGGCCGTCTTCCGCGTCGGCATCAGGGATATCGCCAAATGAGCGCGGCCAACACAAACATCGCGCCGACGGCCCACGCCCCGGCCCGCAAGAAGACCCGCGACTGGTCGGACGCGATCCTCGCCGGCTATCTCGTCGTCTTCTTTGCCTACATGTTCCTGCCGCTTCTGTTCATGGTGGCGGCAGCCTTCAACGCCAATCCGACCCCGTCGGTCACCGACTGGCAGGGCTTCTCGCTGAAGTGGTTCCGCGAACTGCCGCAGGACCAGCGCTTCATCGACGGGTTGCTGCACTCCCTGCAGATCGCCTTCGGCGTCATCGTCATCGCGATCCCGCTGGGCCTTGCCGGCGCGCTCATTCTGACGCGGCTGCGCTCCGGCGCCTCGACGCTGCTCTACACCGTGCTGGTCTCGCCGATCCTGACGCCCGGCATCGTGCTGGGCGCGACGACGATGATCTTCTGGCGCGATGTCTTCGGCGTGGAGGCGGGGCTGCTGACGGCTTCAATCGCGCAGGCTGCCTTCATCGCCTCCTACTGCATGCTGATGTTCATGGCGCGCCTGCAGCGTCAGGACCGGGTGCTGGAGGAGGCGGCGCTTGACCTTGGCGCATCGTCGATCTTCGTCTTCCGGCGCATCACGCTGCCTTTCCTCATGCCGACGGTGCTGACGGCTGCGGTGATCTCGTTCCTCCAGTCGATCGAGAACTACAACACCACCTTCTTCGCCATCGGTTCGAGCTGGACGCTGGTGACCGAGATCGGCGCGCGCATGCGGTTCGGTCTGTCGCCCGTGGTCAATGTTATCGGCGTCATCTTCGTGCTGATCACCATTGTCGCCGCCACGGCCTGGGTTCTTTCGCAGCGCAGCGACAAGTCCGGTTGACGGACGCTGGAAAGGCTTGTCACCTTGGCCGCAATGCCGAGGGGCGGAGTCGCATTCCCGAAGGCGCGCACGAACGAAAACAAGTCACGCGAGGACGCACCCATGGCCGGGACGGAAGTGCCCTGCATCTTCGACACCACGCTTCCCTATCTGCGCGAGGATGCCTTCGCGCTCTTCGTCGACCGCATGGCCGCGTGGTGGCCGAACGAATACACCTTCTCCCATGATCCCGATTGCCACCTGTCCATCGAGCCGATGGTCGGCGGGGCGTGTACCGAGCTTGCACCCGGCAGGCCGCGCATCGTCTGGGGCACGGTGCTGTCGATCGAGCGGCCGCTCTACATTCGCCTTGCCTGGCAGATCGGCCCGAACCGGGAGATCATTGCCGACCCGGCTGCCTCGAGCCGCGTCATGGTCGAGTTCCGCACCGCCGCTGACGGCACGCGCGTCGAGCTGACCCACACCGACTTCCTGCGTCACGGCGATGGAGCTGATGCCTACCGCGAGGCGATGTCGGCGCCGGAGGGATGGCCGCTCTGCCTCGCCCGGCTGGCCGCGGCCGCGCGCGCGCGCAAATAAGGGGCTGAACGGCGGATGAAGCTTGCCCTGCGCTGCCTGCCGGAGCTTCTGGGTCATGTGCCCGAGCCAGTGCCTGCCCGCGCCAGTCTTCCCGACTGGTTGCGCGCGCTTCCCTCCATGGTGGTCAGCGAGACGCTTGGCGGGGTGGAGGTGCGCGGCATGAAGCAGTGTCCGCCACTCGTCGACGCGCTTTCGCTTGGCGTGATGTTCCGCCTTGCCGCCGATGTCGAGGTCGCCGATGGGACGCTGTCCTGGGACTGGGATCCGCCGCTCGATGCGGCGGCGACCGAGACACGCTCGCCCGTTGGCGCGCATGTGCCCGAGCAGGCGAGCGGTGCTCCCTTCGGCCTCGAGCCCGGGCAGTTCATCGTCAAGTTCACCAACTTCTGGACAGTGGAGGCGCCCGATGGCGTGTCGCTGTTGTTCACCCATCCGCTCAACCGCGAGGATCTGCCGTTCCGCACGCTCGCCGGCCTCGTCGACTGCGACCGGTTTCGCGACGGCTATGTGCATTTCCCCGCGCTCTGGACGGACCCGGGCTTTTCCGGGCGGCTTGCCGCCGGGACGCCCGTTGCCCAGGCCTTTCCCATCCGCCGCGAGGCGCTGGAACTGTCGGTGGCGGCGATGACGGATGCGGAGCGCGCGCGTCATCGTGCCGTGCAGGAGGGGCTGCAGTCGTCTCCCGGACTTTATCGCAAGGAGTTCCGCGCCGGGCCGGTCAGGCCCGTCGGTTCAGCCGAGAATGGAGGAGGCCGATAGCGGCATCCGTCCGCGGCGTCCCTGCGTCATCGCCTTGAGCAGCCGCGGACGCTCGCCCGCGTGGGCGCGGAACAGCGCCGCAAGCGCCGCCTGGCCACCTTGCGCATCGACAAGCAGCAGCGCCTCCGCCTTGCCGATCTCCGCTTCGAGATCCCCCTCGACGAGAGCCGCGCGTCGCGAGAAGGCGTCGATGGCTCCCGGCCCGTCGCCACGCCGCAGCCGCAGCCGCGCGAGGTTCAGCCAGGCATCCGCATCCTGCGCGCGCACCGCGCAATAGGCATCGAAGCCAGCTTCCGCCCGGTCCATTTCGCCAAGGTCCATGTGGCAGGCGGCCAGCTCGAAGCGGGCGTTGTGATGATCGCAAGCAAGGGTGAGGGCACGCGAGAGCGCCTTTTCGGCCTCCCGGTCGCGCCCGAGGCGGCGCAGGACGAGGCCGAGGTTGTAGGCAAGGGAGGCGTTGGCGGGATCCGCCTTCGACAGCACGATCAGCGCCTTGTGCGCCACTGGCCAGTCGCCTGCGGAAAGCGCGCCGGGGAGCCTGGTGGCAGCCTGCCTCGGTGTCATCGCGCCCGTGTCTCCCGTTGCCGCGTCGATCCCGCCACCGTTGTTAGCATCACCGCCTCTGACGATGAAGACGAATATTGCGAGAATCGCTTAGGTTTCGGTGTCTTGGGGCTGTCATCCGGGCCATGATATGAAGCACGCTTCACTCCACCCCCTGCCGGATTCGGACATCGCGCGGAGCGCGGTTCATCCGCCGGCACATGCGAGGCCACGCGCATGAGCGACAACTCAACATCCCGGCCGCGGTCCGGCGGCGGGCGGCTGCGCCATCCCTTTCGCGAGCGTCTCGAAGCGCAGCGCTGGGTGCTGATCGCGGCGGTGCTGCTGGCGGCGCTGGTGCTGCGCGGGGGCGTTGCGACGCCCGCGCAGGTTGCCATCGGCCTTGCCGTTCTGGCCGCAGCCGCCTTGCTTGCGCCGCAGCGCCGGCCGCTTGCCGCCCGGCGCCTGCGCCAGGCGCGTGCCGCGTTGCCGTGGCCGGACGCGGGCATGAAGCGCATCGCCGATGCACTCCACAACCCCTGTTTCATCGTCGATGCGCGTGGCATCACCCGCTATGTCAACCGCGCCGCGAGCGAACGGTTCGGCAATCCCCACCCCGGCGATCCGGTGTCCTTCCGCCTGCGCTCACCCGGCCTGATCGAGGCGCTCGACCGGGTCATCGCCAGCGGCGAGGCGCAGCGGATCGAGTGGAGCGAGAAGGTGCCGACGGAGCAGTGGCTGGAAGCCTATGTGTCGCCCGTGGCGCCGCTTGCAGCGGACGCCTCCGGCGGGCAGGACGAACCGGAAGGCCGCCGGCTGATCCTGGTGACGGTGCGCGATCTCACCGAACAGCGCCGACTGGAGCGGATGCGCGCCGACTTCGTCGCCAACGCGAGCCATGAATTGCGCACGCCGCTGGCCTCGCTCACCGGCTTCGCCGAGACGCTCCTCGGCCCGGCCCGCGACGATGCCGTCGCCCGCGAGCGTTTTCTCAACATCATGCTCCAGCAAGGCGACCGGATGCGCCGGCTCATCGACGATCTGCTGTCACTGTCGCGGATCGAGATGAAGGCGCATGTCCAGCCGGAAACCGTGATCGACCTCGCGCCTCTGGTCCGCCAGACGGGGGACACGCTGAAGCCGGTGGCCGACGACCTCGGCGTGGACCTGTCGCTGGAGTTCCCGGCGACACCCTGCCTGGTGCGCGGCGACCGCGATGAACTGATCGAGGTCATCGAGAACCTGACGGAAAACGGCATCAAGTACGGGGCGACCGGCGGTCGGGTCGAGATCGCGCTTTTCGCCCAGGGCGGGGAGGGGGAGAACGGCCCCGCACGCGCGCCCCGGCAGTGGTGCATCAGCGTGCGCGACCATGGGCCAGGCATCGCGCCGGAGCATCTGCCGAGGCTGACAGAGCGCTTCTACCGCGCCGACGTCGCGACGAGCCGCGAGATGAAGGGCACCGGCCTCGGTCTGGCCATCGTGAAACACATCCTTACCCGTCACAAGGCGCGCCTCGATATCGAGAGCAAGCTCGGGGAGGGGGCGCGGTTTACTGTCAAAATACCGGCTGCGGAAACGCACCCGGCGATTGGCTCAAGCAAATAATGTATATAATTCATGTACTTATACTGTCATAAAACGGATACGAAAGCTTCATAGAAGGATCACGGCGCGGGACTAGGGTCCCCCTGCCCTTGACGGAATAAGTTCGCAAGGGGACGCACGAAATCCTGAACATCCAGGGAGAAGTCAGGTGAAAATCAAAGCCCTTCTCAGCGCGACGGCGCTCGCTGTTGCCGCGACCTCCTTCGCCGGCGCTGCCCATGCCCGCGACCAGATCCAGATTGCCGGCTCCTCGACGGTGCTTCCCTACGCCTCGATCGTTGCCGAAGCCTTTGGCGAGAATACCGATTTCCCGACCCCGGTCGTCGAGTCGGGCGGTTCCTCTGCCGGTCTCAAGAAGTTCTGCGCCGGCGTCGGCGAGAACACCATCGACATCGCCAATGCGTCGCGCCCCATCCGCGACAAGGAGATCAAGGCCTGCGCCGAGGCCGGCGTGACGGACATCATCGAAGTCCGCATCGGCTATGACGGCATCGTCTTCGCCTCCGACATCAAGGGTAACTCCTTCAAGTTCACCCCGGCCGACTGGTACAAGGCGCTCGCCGCCGAGATCCTCGTCGACGGCAAGCTCGTCAAGAACGAGCTGACCTCGTGGAAGCAGGTCAACGACCAGCTCCCCGATCAGCAGATCCAGGCCTATGTTCCCGGCACCAAGCACGGCACCCGTGAAGTGTTCGAGGAGAAGGTCATCCTGCAGGGCTGCGAAGACAGCGGCGCGCTGAAGGCGATGATCGACGCCGGCACCGACAAGAAGGCCGCCGAGAAGGCCTGCATGTCGCTGCGCACGGACGGCCGCTCGGTCGACATCGACGGCGACTACACCGAGACGCTCGCCCGTATCGATGCCAACAAGGACGGCATTGGCGTGTTCGGTCTCTCGTTCTACGAGAACAACACCGACAAGCTGCAGGTCGCGACCATGGCCGGCGTCACGCCGTCCACCGAGACGATCGCGTCCGGCGAATACCCGGTTTCCCGCCCGCTGTTCTTCTACGTCAAGAAGGCGCACATCGGCGTGATCCCGGGCCTCAAGGAGTACGCCCAGTTCTTCGTCTCCGACGAGATTGCCGGCCCCTCCGGTCCGCTCGCACAGTATGGCCTGGTCTCCGATCCGGAGCTGGCCAAGGTCCAGGAAGCGGTTGCCAGCGAAACCGTCCTGACCCACTAAGCCGACTAGAAACGAAGGGGCGGCCTGGCCGCCCCTTCCCCTTTTCCCATGTCGGATGGAACCTCATGTCATTGCCAGTGATCCTGCTCGTGCTGCTTGCGCTTGCCGCCGCGGGCTTTTTCCTCGGGCGTGCCCGCGCGCTCGCATCGGTTGGCGGTGACGGTCGCCTGCTGCATTCCCTGCCCAATTATTACGGCTGGAATGTCGCGCTCGTCACGCTGCTCCCGGCGCTTCTTGCCCTTGCTGTGTGGCTGGCCGTCCAGCCCGCGGTTGTCGAAAGCCGTGTTTCCTCCATGATCTCGACGCAAGCCGCCGAGGAGAGTTCGCTCGATCTGGTGATGAGCGACGTTCGCCGCATCGCCCACGGCCTCGATCTTGCCGTGGAAGCTGGCGTCATGACGGCGGAGAAGGCTGATTCCATCCGCACCGAATTCACCGATGTGCGTGATAGGCTGGGTGATGTTGGCGTCGCCCTCGGCTCCGACGTCACATCCGAGACGCTGCACGCGGCACAGCGCTACCGCGAGCTTGATCGCGTCGGCCTGATGGCCCGCACGTTCGCCATTCTGGCGCTGGCGCTTGCCGGCTTCGCCTATGGCTACCTGCGCTCTAGCAAGGACTTTCGCGCCCGCAACAGCGTCGAGAAAGTGATCCTGGCGCTGCTGATCATCTCTGCCTCGATCGCGATCCTGACAACGCTCGGCATCGTGCTGTCGCTGATCTTCAACACGGTCGAGTTCTTCCGCCTCTATCCGGCGAGCGAGTTCTTCTTCGGCACCACCTGGAGCCCGAGCTTCGGCGGCGGTTCCGAACTTGGCATCGTTCCGCTGATCTGGGCGACGCTCTACATCTCCTTCATCGCACTGGCGGTGGCGGTTCCCGTCGGCCTTTTCGCCGCTGTCTACCTTTCGGAATACGCCCCTCCGGTCGTGCGCGCTGCGGCCAAGCCGATGCTCGAGGTTCTCGCCGGCATTCCGACCATCGTCTACGGCCTGTTCGCACTGCTCACCATCGGGCCGCTGCTCGTCAGCGCCTTCGGCTCCGGCGGCGTGCTCGGTGTCGACTGGATGGCCGGCGGCACGGCGGTCATGACCGCCGGCCTCGTCATGGGCATCATGCTGATCCCCTTCGTCAGCTCGCTCTCTGACGACATCATCAACGCGGTGCCGCAGGCCATGCGCGACGGCTCGCTCGGCCTCGGCGCCACCCATTCGGAGACGGTGAAGCAGGTGATCCTGCCGGCCGCGCTTCCGGGCATCGTCGGCGCCATCCTGTTGGCCGCCTCGCGTGCCATCGGCGAGACCATGATCGTTGTGCTCGGCGCCGGCGCCGCCGCCAAGCTCAGCCTCAATCCCTTCGAGGCCATGACAACCGTGACGGCCAAGATCGTCAGCCAGCTCACCGGTGACGCGGACTTCGCCTCGCCGGAGGCGCTCGTCGCCTTTGCGCTTGGCATGACGCTCTTCGTCATCACGCTCTGCCTCAACATCTTCGCCCTCTACATCGTGCGGAAATACCGGGAACAGTACGAATGACCGACGCGACCGTGACCAAATCGCCGGCGTCGGATACGACACCGGCCCGCCGCAAGACCTCGCTGCTCGAGGTCGACGCCCTGACCCGCAAGCGCAATGCCGCCGAGACGCGCTTCCGTCTCTATGGCATCGCCGCAATCCTGATCGGCCTGCTTTTTCTGGTCGCCTTGCTCTGGGCGATCTTCTCCAACGGGCTCAGCGCCTTCAGCCAGACCTTCTTCAGCGTGCCCGTGGCCCTGGAGAAGACGGCGGTGGAGCAGGCCGAGAAGTCGATCGTCAAGACGTCCAAGTACAATCTGATGATTGAGGCCGGACTTGAGGCCCAGCTCAAGTCCGCCGGTATCTCGACCGACATGAAGGGCCGCGACCTGCGGCTGATGCTCTCCTCCGGCGCTGCCGCCCAGGTGCGCAACTTCGTGTTGGCCAACCCGGACCGGATCGGCGAGACGGTGACCTTCGACCTGTTGGCGTCCTCGCGCGTCGACGGCTACCTGAAGGGCCGCGTCTCGCGGGAGGCGCTCGTCAACGACAAGAACCTCGACGCCAGCCACCTGGACATGATCGATGTCCTGAAAAAGGCCGGCATCGTCCAGAAACGCTTCAACACCGCCTTCATCCTGGGCTCGGACGCCTCCGACTCGCGTCCCGAGGAGGCCGGCATCGGCGTTGCGATGATCGGCTCCCTCTACATGATGCTGGTGGTGCTGGTCCTGTCGCTGCCGATCGGCGTCGCCGCCTCCATCTATCTGGAGGAATTCGCCCCCAAGAACCGGTTCACGGATCTGATCGAGGTGAACATCTCCAACCTGGCGGCCGTGCCTTCGATCGTCTTCGGTATCCTGGGTCTGGCGGCGTTCATCCAGTTCGCGCATCTGCCCCAGTCGGCTCCGCTCGTCGGCGGCCTGGTGCTGACGCTGATGACGCTGCCGACGATCATCATCTCGACCCGCGCCTCTCTCAAGTCGGTGCCGCCGTCGATCCGCGACGCGGCTCTGGGGGTTGGCGCCTCGAAGATGCAGTCCGTGTTCCACCACGTTCTGCCGCTCGCCATGCCGGGCATCCTGACGGGAACGATCATCGGCCTTGCCCAGGCTCTCGGCGAGACCGCGCCGCTGCTCCTCATCGGCATGGTCGGCTTCATCGCCTCCAACTACCCGACGTCGGCCGTCTCCGGTTTCCTGGAGCCGAACTCGGCGATGCCCGCCCAGATCTACGAGTGGGCCAAGCGCGCCGATCCCGCCTTCTACGAGCGGGCATGGGGCGGCATCATCGTTCTGCTCGTTTTCCTCATGACCATGAACATCCTCGCGGTGATCCTGCGCCGCCGCTTCGAGCGCCGCTGGTAAGGACTGACACGCCATGAACCAAATGCCCAAAGCCGAGAAGGTTGCCGCCATGAACAACATGAAGATCCTGGCCAGGAAGGTGCAGGTCTACTATGGCGAGACGCATGCGATCAAAGACGTCGACCTGCAGATCGAGGACAAGACGGTCACCGCCTTCATCGGCCCGTCGGGTTGCGGCAAGTCGACCTTCCTACGCTGCCTCAACCGCATGAATGACACGATCGACAGCTGCCGCGTCGAAGGCGACATCGAGATCGATGGCGAGGATATCTACGATCCCAAGGTGGATCCGGTGCAGTTGCGCGCCAAGGTCGGCATGGTGTTCCAGAAGCCGAACCCGTTCCCCAAGTCGATCTTCGACAATGTCTCCTACGGACCGCGCATCCACGGTCTTGCCAGCAACAAGTCCGGGCTTGAGGAAATCGTCGCCTCGAGCCTGCAGAAGGCCGGCCTGTGGGAAGAGGTCAAGGACCGTCTCGACGAGCCGGGAACCGGCCTTTCCGGCGGTCAGCAGCAGCGCCTGTGTATTGCCCGCGCCATCGCGGTCAGTCCCGAGGTGATCCTGATGGACGAGCCCTGCTCGGCGCTGGATCCGATCGCGACCGCCAAGGTCGAGGAGCTGATCGACGATCTGCGCGCCAACTACACCATCGTGATTGTGACGCACTCCATGCAGCAGGCCGCGCGCGTCTCCCAGCGCACCGCCTTCTTCCATCTCGGCAATCTTGTCGAGGAGGGAGACACCAAGGAGATCTTCACCAACCCTGCGGACAAGCGGACGCAGGACTACATCACCGGACGCTTCGGCTGACGACAAGGCGGGTTGGTCCGTGCCCATGCACCCTGGAAAGGGTGCGGGCGCGGGCCTGCCCCGGCTTCCCGATCCCGTTACCGCCGTCGGCGGAGGAGATGAAGAATGACTAGCCATACCGTTACGTCTTTCGATGAAGAGCTGAAGTCCATTGCCGGGCGCGTCTCGGAGATGGGCGGCCTCACCGAGGCCATGCTCAATGAGGCGATCTCGGCGCTGATCCGCATGGACAAGGATCTCGCGCGCCGCGTCGTGCTCCAGGACAAGCGTGTCGACCAGCTGCAGTTCGAGGTCGAGGAGCAGGCGATCCTGGTCATCGCCCGCCGCCAGCCTGTCGCCCAGGACCTGCGCGATGTGATTTCCGCCATGCGCATCTCCAACGACCTGGAGCGCGTCGGCGATCTCGCCAAGAACGTGGCCAAGCGCGTCATCGCCATCGACGGGTCCTTCGATTCCAAGAAGTTCGCGCTTGGCGTGGAGCACATGACCGAGCTTGCCCAGCAGCAGCTCAAGGACGTGCTCGACGCCTATGCCAGCCGCGACACGGCCGAGGCCGAGGCAGTGCGCGAGCGCGACGATGCGGTCGACGCGCTTTACACCTCGATCTTCCGTGAACTGCTCACCTACATGATGGAGGATCCGCGCCAGATCTCGATCTGCGCGCATCTGCTCTTCTGCGCCAAGAACATCGAGCGCATCGGCGACCATGCGACCAACATCGCCGAAAACGTCATCTACATGACGACCGGCGTGCAGCCGATGGACGAGCGCCAGAAGCAGGACGAGACCGGCGTCGAGACCAACGTCTGACGCCTTCGAAACGGACAGGGTCCGGCGGCATAGCCGGGCCCTTGCGACTGACATACGAGGTTTCCGGGAATGCCGAAGGTTCTGATTGTCGAGGACGAGGAACCGCTTGCCATGCTTCTGAGGTACAATCTCGAAGCTGAGGGCTACACGGTCGAGACCTGCATGAGGGGCGACGAGGCCGATATCCGGCTGCGCGAAAACCAGCCCGACCTTCTCCTGCTCGACTGGATGTTGCCGGGTCTGTCCGGCATTGAATTGTGTCGTCGGCTGCGCTCGCGGGCCGAGACCGAGCGCCTGCCGGTGATCATGCTCACGGCGCGTGGCGAGGAGCAGGAGCGCATCCGCGGCCTGGCGACAGGTGCCGACGACTATGTGGTCAAGCCCTTCTCGATCCCCGAGCTCATGGCACGGGTGCGCGCCATGCTTCGGCGCGCAAAGCCGGAGGTCGTCTCCTCGTTGCTGCGCGCCGGCGATCTCGAACTCGACCGTGAAACGCACCGGGTGCGTCGCTCTGGCCGCGAGATCCATCTGGGGCCGACCGAGTTCCGCTTGCTGGAATTCCTGATGACTTCGCCCGGCCGTGTCTTCTCGCGCGAGCAGCTGCTCGACGGTGTATGGGGACATGACGTCTATGTGGACGAGCGCACCGTCGACGTTCACGTCGGTCGCCTTCGCAAGGCGATCAACCGGGGCAAGGCGCCGGACCCGATCCGCACCGTGCGCGGCGCAGGCTACGCCTTCAACGACCAGTTCGCCCAGGCGTCTTGAAACGGCCTTTCCCGGCGGGTCGGATCCGGACCCACCGCCAGGAAATGGAGCAACCAGCCGTCAACGAAAAAGGCCCGCGCGATGCGCGGGCCTTTTTTCTGTGGCACCCTGCTGTGGCGATATCAGCCGGTCGCGGCCGCCGTGTTGCGCTCGCGACGGCGGTCATTCGCCGGCTGGTAGGCCATGCGGCAGTGATACGGGCAATAGGGCACGCCCGGATTGGAATTGTTGCCGCAGAAATAGAAGTCATCCTTGGTCGGATCGCCGATCGGCCACTTGCAGGTGCGCTCGGTGAGCGTCAGGATGGTGGCGCGCTTGGCGATGGGGACCAGTTCCGCAACGGGCTTCTGCTGCGGTGCGGGGGCCGGGGAAGGAGCCATCTTCAGCGCCGTGGCGCCGATGGTCTGCGGTGCGCCGGCGTTGGTCTCGGGCGCTTGCGCCGTCTCGGCGCCGGCTGTGGGCTGCGTGGTCTTGCGCGATGGCTTGGCAGCGTTCGTCGGCGCCTTGGCACGGCCGGAGAGGCCCAGCCGGTGCACCTTGCCGATGACCGCGTTGCGCGTCACGCCGCCGAGCTCGGCGGCGATCTGACTCGCGCTCAAGCCTTCGAGCCAGAGCTTCTTGAGAAGGTCGACACGCTCGCTTGTCCAGGACATGCGTCTCACTCCGTCTTCGTCGTCCGTCCGGCATATGGTTAAAAAAACCTTGCCGGCACACCCTGATGGTGTCCCGCCTATTGCCGGATTTTGAGGCTATTCTGAGTCAAGCACACGAGATGTCGTGTCTCTGATGTCTGAAACCTACAATATGCCGCGTTTTTCGTGCAAGTCGTTGGCCCGATTCACTTGGGGATAGTCGATGTTTTCCCCAATTAAGGAGGTCTCGGGCGCGGGGCGTGCAAAAACGGGCGGATTGCTATTTCGTTGACTTTCGCTCGGCTGGGCGGTGTATAACGAAACCCTGTTGTCGTGCCGCCTTTCGGGGCGGCGCTATGCTTTTAAGGGGGGCAAATGCCCGCCTGTTTTCGTTGCCGCGTGAGCGCGTGGCGCGGGAGGGCATGGCGGCGGCGACGGGTTCATCCGATGACGGGCCATGAGGTGGGCGGCCAGGGAAAGGCGCGCCACCGGCAACAAGGAGCAAGACGGCTATGGTTGGCTCAACTCTCTACCCGACCTACAACCGCGCGAACCTGGAGTTCGAACGCGGCAATGGTGTCTGGCTGGAGACGACCGATGGCCGACGCTTTCTCGATTGCGGCTCCGGCATTGCGGTGAACTCGCTCGGCCACGGCCATCCGGCGCTTGTCGAGGCGCTGAAGACGCAGGCCGAGAAGCTTTGGCACGTGTCGAACGTCTACACGATCCCGGGCCAGGACACCTTTTCGCGCAAGCTGACCGAAGCGACCTTCGCCGATCGGGTGTTCTTCACCAATTCCGGCGCCGAGGCACTGGAATGCGCGATCAAGACGGCGCGGCGCTACTTCTATTCGAAGGGCGAGCCGGAGCGGGTCGACATCATCACCTTCGAGGGTGCCTTCCACGGCCGGACGCTGGCGACCATCGCCGCCGGCGGTCAGGCGAAGTACCTCGAGGGCTTCGGGCCCAAGGCTCCGGGCTTCGTGCAGGTTCCCTTCGGCGACCGCGAGGCGCTGCTGGCCGCGATCTCCGACACGACGGCCGGTCTCCTGATCGAGCCGATCCAGGGCGAGGGCGGCGTGCGGTCCGTGCCGACCGAGACGCTGCGCGACCTGCGCAAGATCTGCGACGACAACGGCATCCTGCTGCTGCTCGACGAGGTGCAGACCGGCGTCGGACGCACGGGCAAGCTCTTTGCCCATGAATGGGCCGGCATCACCCCGGACATCATGGCGATTGCCAAGGGCATCGGCGGCGGCTTTCCGGTTGGCGCCTGCCTTGCGACCGAGGAGGTTGCCTCCGGCATGCAGCCGGGCACCCACGGCACGACCTATGGCGGCAATCCGCTCGCCATGGCGGTCGGCAACGCTGTGCTCGACGTGGTGCTCGCCGATGGCTTCCTCGAGGACGTGCGCGACAAGGGCCTGCTTTTGACGCAGAAGCTCTCCGGCGTCATCGACCGGCATCCGGAGATTTTCGAGGATCTGCGCGGCAAGGGCCTGTTGCTCGGCCTCAAGTGCCGTGTCCCCAACGGAGCCTTGCTTGAGCGTTTCCGCGCAGAGGGCGTGCTTGCGATCGGCGCCGGCGACAACGTACTGCGCATCCTGCCGCCGCTGACGATCACCGCAGAGGAGATCGAGGAAGCCGTGGCGCGCATCGAGAAGGCAGCCATTGCCATGGAAGCAGAGCTGAAGCAGGGAGCTGCCGAATAATGACTGTCCAGCCCCGCCATTTTCTCGACCTCACCGAGGTCGGGGCAGACGAACTGCGCTCTATTCTCGACGGCAGCCGCCGCATCAAGGAAGCGCGCGGTCCGGTTCGCGTCAGCGGCACGGGGCCGCTGGCCGGCCGCGTGCTCGCCATGGTGTTCGAGCAACCGTCGACGCGCACGCGCATTTCCTTCGACGTCGGCATGCGTGAGCTCGGCGGCGAGACGTTGATGCTGACTGGCGCGGAGATGCAGCTCGGTCGCGGCGAGACCATCGCCGACACCGCGCGCGTTCTGTCGCGCTACGTCGACGCGATCATGATCCGCATCCTTGATCATGACGCGCTGCACGAACTGGCGGAACATGCGACCGTTCCGGTGATCAACGGCCTGACCAAGCTCACCCATCCGTGCCAGATCATGGCCGACGTGCTCACCTTCGAGGAGAAGAAGGGCAAGATCGCCGGCCGGTCCGTCGCCTGGACTGGCGACAGCAACAATGTGCTGGCCTCCTGGGTTCATGCGGCGGCGAAGTTCGATTTTGAACTGCGCATCGCCACGCCCTCCCAGCTTGCCCCCCCGGCGGATCTTATCGCCGCTGCCCGCAAGGCCGGCGCCGAGATCAGCCTGACCGACGATCCGTTCGAGGCCGTGCGCGGCGTCGATGCGGTGGTCACCGACTGCTGGGTCTCGATGGGTGACGACGAGGGCGACCGCCACAACATGCTGAAGCCCTATCAGGTCAACAGCCGGCTGATGGGCGAGGCCGACGCCGACGCGATCTTCATGCATTGCCTTCCCGCGCACCGCGGTGAGGAGGTCACGTCCGAGGTGATGGACGGCCCGGCTTCCGTCGTCTTCGACGAGGCGGAAAACCGCATGCATGCGCAAAAGGGCATTCTTGCCTGGTGCTTTGGAGCCCTGCAGGCCTGATGACTGTTGCTGAAGAACTCGACCGGCTCGGCGTCCAGCCGGCCGGTCGCGATGCCGTCCTGCCCTATTCGGTGGAGCCGCTCGACGTGCGCGGCCGTGCCGTGCTTATGGGCCCGGTTCTCGACAAGATCCTGAAGCGCCACGCCTATCCGACGCCGGTGTCACGCCTGCTGGCGGAAGCTGCGACGCTCGTCGCGTTGCTTGGAACCTCGCTGAAGTTCGACGGGCGCTTCACGCTGCAGACAACGACCGACGGGCCTGTGTCGATGCTCGTCGTCGATTTCGACACGCCGGACGGCCTGCGCGCCTGTGCCCAGTTCGATGAGGCGGCGCTTGCCGAGGCCGAGCGCGCGGGCGCGACCGATACGGCGTCCCTGCTCGGGCGTGGCCATCTGGCAATGACGGTGGATCAGGGCGCGGCGATGAACCGCTATCAGGGCATTGTCGCGCTGGACGGCATTTCGTTGGAGGAGGTGGCGCACCGCTACTTCGCCCAGTCGGAGCAGATCCCGACCGTCGTGCGTCTCGCCGTCGGCGAGGTGTTTGAGCGCCAGGAAGGCTCCGCGCCGCGTCATTCGTGGCTTGCCGGTGGCGTGCTGGCGCAGTTCCTGCCCGAGGCGCCGGAGCGCATGCGTCAGCCCGACCTGCATCCCGGCGATGCGCCGGAGGGCGCGGGCGCGCATCACCTTGACGAGGACGACGCCTGGCGTGAGGCGCGCGCGCTCGTCGAGACCTTGCGCGACGACGAACTCACCGACCTGGACATGACAGCCGAACGGCTGCTTTTCCGTCTCTTCAACGAGCGCGGCGTGCGCATCTTCCCGCCCCAGCCCATCGTCGACCGCTGCCGTTGCTCGGATACGCGTATTCGGGGCATGCTCAAGGGCTTTTCCGCCGAGGAGCGCGACGACATGACGGTGGGCGGGCGGATCGAGGTCACCTGCCGCTTCTGCAACACGCGCTACGACTACGCCTCGGACGAATTCTGACCCCGTAGTCGGGCGCGCGCGTTTGCCGCCTTTTTTCTTTCTGGCCTTGCCGTTTTCCCGCTGCCGGGCGGTTTCCCGTCCGGCCGGCGCAAATATTGTCGCCGTTTGTATCAACTTCTCCAGGCTATGCGTCGCGCCGGTCGGCCCAGGGGCGGCATGGCGCTCCGTTGCACCGGCTCCGCCTTGCGCGTCCCTGTGCCTCAATTGCGACGACAGATTGATACATTCTTCGGCTTGCGCCCCGTCATCTTCGCTTTGATAGTCGCCAGCTATCGCAATGCCATCGTCCCGGAGGCAGGTCCGCACGCGCGGGCCCACCGTAGAAGGCAGTGCGAGGGGAAGGGGCTGCCGTGGGCAGGTCGCTTCCGAGGGAGAACGACGACAGGGCAAAGGTTGGCGAGTGGGCGAGAAAGCGATGCTGAAATCCGTGGATGAAACGTCGTCGACGCACAGGACGGACGTGTCCTATCACCGCCCTGACGAGGGCGGTCGCCGGCAAAGCCGCCGGCTTGTCCTCGTTTCCAAGGCGACGCTTCAGGCGGCTGTCGCGCTCCTGATCATCGCCGGCGCCTACATGGGCATGAAGCATCTCGTGCTGGCGCGTGGCGACGTGCCGACCCGACCCAAGCAGGAGACCGTCTACACCGTCAGCACCCTGCCCGTGGAGATCGGCGACCACACCCCCCGCCTGACCGTTTACGGCGAAGTCGCGGCGGCCCGCAATGCGGAGCTGCGGGCGCTGGTCGCCGGCGAGATCGTGCGGGTAAATCCGAAGCTCGAGACCGGCGCGACCATCGACAAGGGGGAGGAGATCGTCTCCGTCGATCCCTTCCAGTATGAGGGCGCGGTGACCGAGGCGAAGGCCAATCTCGCCGAGGCGCGCGCCGCCATGGTCGAGGCGCGCGGCCGGGTCGCCACGGAAGAGGGCAATGTCACGCGCGCGGTCGAGCAACTCGATTTCGCCGAGCGCGATCTGAAGCGCGCCTCCCAGCTTCTTGCCAGCGGCTCCGTGACGGAGCGCACCCTCGACGAACGCCGGCTGCTGGTATCGCAGCGCAAGCAGGCCGTCGAGCAGCGACGCAACGCCCTCGACGTGGAGAAGGCGCGCGTCCAACAGCAGCAGGCGGCGATCGAGCGGCTGGAATGGCGCCAGTCCCAGGCCGAGCGCAATCTTGCCGATACGGTCCTGCGCGCCCCCTTCGATGCCGTGGTGATGAGCGAGAGCGCCGCCATCGGCCGGCTCGTTGGCGTCAACGACGTGGTCGCGACGCTCTACGACCGCAACGCGCTCGAGGTGCGGTTCACGCTTTCCGACAATCAATACGGCCGCGTCCTTTCCGATACGGGCTCCGTCGTCGGCCGTCCCGTCGAGGTGGTCTGGCACATCGGTGGCGCGCCTGTGCGCTACACGGGCGAAATCGTGCGCACCGGCGCGGAAGTCGCCGTCGCCCGCGGCGGCATCGACATCTATGCCAGCGTCACGGCCGGAGCCGGCCAGGCCGTGCTGCGCCCGGGCGCCTTTGTCGAAGTGACCCTCGATGATCGCACCTATCCTCGCAGCGCCCGCATTCCCGAGGCCGCGCTCTACGGCACCGATCATGTCTATGTCGTCGTCGACGGGCGCACCCAGCGGCGCGAGGTGACCCCGGTCGCCTTCGACGGTACCAGCCTGCTGGTCGAGGGCGACCTCCAGACCGGTGACGTGCTTGTCGCAACGCGCCTCGACGAGGTGGGCGAGGGCGTTCTGGTGAAAGATCCCTTCGGGGCCAAGGAAAAGGACGAGGCCGACGGCAAGGCCGGTGCCGCGGCTGCGACCGGCAAGCCCGCCGGCACCCAGGACGGGCGGAGCTGATCCGATGCACATGCCCGACTTCGAGCCGCGCGGCTTCATTGGTGCCTTCCTGCGCCACCCCAATGCCGCCAACCTGGTGATGGTGCTGATGGTGCTGTTCGGCATCTTCGGCATCACTAAGCTCAACACAGAATTTTTCCCGCAGGTGGTCATCGACCGCATCAACGTGACGATCTCCTGGCCCGGGGCCAGTGCCGAGGACGTGGAAAAGAACATCCTTCAGGCGGTCGAGCCGGAGCTGCGCTTCATCGACAACGTCGACGAGATGGTCTCCTATGCCCGCGAGGGCGCGGCATCGGTCAGCCTTGAGTTCCTCGAGGGCGCCGACATGCAGAAAGCGCTGTCGGACGTCGAGCAGGCGATCGCCGGCGTGACCACCCTGCCGGAGGACAGCGAGACACCTGTCATCGCTCTGTCCAACTGGTTCGACCGGGTCGCCCGGGTCGCCCTGCGCGGCCCCTTTTCCGAGGACGCGCTCAAGGGCTATGCGCGCAAGATCCGAGACGACCTTATCGACCGGGGCATCGACAAGGTCACCTTCAGCGGCTTTCGCGATACCGAATACACGGTCAAGGTGCCCGAGCGCGAGCTGCGCCGCCTCGACATGACGCTAGGCGATATCTCCGGGCGCATCGCCCTCAACACCCGCGACATGCCCTCCGGCGACCTTCAGGGCGGCATCGAGCGGCAGGTGCGTGCCGTCGCCGACACCGCCTCGCCCGAGGCCATCGGGCGGATCGTGGTGAAATCCTTCCCCACCGGCGAGAAGGTGCGTCTGCGCGACATCGCCGATGTCTCCAAGACCTATGACGACGATCAGGTGATCGGTTTCTCCGACGGGGTGCGCGCCGTCGAGTTGACCGTGCAGCGCTCGGCCAAGGCCGACCAGCTCAAGGTCAACGCCATCCTCGACAAGTATCTGACGGAGATCGCCGGGGAGCTTCCGCACTCGCTGGAGCTGGTCAAATACGAGGTGCGGGCGGACTCGCTGTTCCAGCGCATCATGATCCTGGTCGAGAACGGCATTTCCGGCTTCATCCTCGTGCTGATCGTGCTCTTCGCCTTCCTCAACGCGCGCATCGCGCTTTGGGTCGTGGCCGGCATCCCGGTGGCGATCCTGGCCACGGCGGGCATCATGTGGATGACCGGGCAGACCATCAACATGATTTCGCTCTTCGCGCTGATCATGGCGCTCGGCATCATCGTTGATGACGCCATCGTGGTGGGCGAGCACACCGCGACGCGGGTCGCGATGGGCGACAGTCCCTATCACGCGGCCGAGGAGGGCGCCGGGCGCATGCTCTGGCCGATCGTCGCCGCCTGCACCACCACCATCGCTTCCTTCCTGCCGATATTGCTGATGCGCGACACCATCGGCCAGATCATGAGCGCCTTCCCGCTGGTGGTCATATCGGTGGTCATCGCCAGCATTGTCGAGTGCTTCCTGGTGCTGCCGGGCCATCTGGCACATTCGCTTGCCCGCCGTCCGTCGTGGAACTGGTGGCGCGTCGTGCTGCTTGCGGCGATGCCGGCGCTCTTCGTCATCGGGCTCGCCGGGCGGCCGGACATCTCCGTGCCTCCGATTCTCGACTGGCTCGCCGTTCCGGCGCGCGCCGGGCGCGAGGGTCTGGGGGTACTCGCCTTCGACGGTGCGGTGATCCTGCTGTTCTTCGCGGTCGCCCTCGGCCTCGAGGTTCTGTTCATGAGCCTCCGCCGGAGGCGCCGCGACACGCCCTTCGAGGACGAGCCGGGCCGTTTCCGCCGCACCTTCGACGCGGGCTTCGACTGGGTGCGCGACGTGCCGTTCCGCGCCCTCGTGCTTGGTGCCTATCGCTGGCGCTACGTCACCGTGTCCATCGCCATCGCGACCTTGTTCCTGACGGCCGGCATCGTGATGGGCAATCACGTCAAGTTCCGGTTCTTCCCCTCGCCGGAGGCGGAGAACATCCGTGCCACCATCGACTACAACGCTGGCATTTCGCTGGAGAAGTCCGAGGCCGGATTGCTGGCGATCGAGGAGGCACTTCGCCGTGCCGAGGCAAAGCTTGCCGGAGACAGCGGCGAGAAGCTTGTCGTTGCCTCCTACGCCACGCTTGGCCAGTCGGGCAACAGCCGCGGCCGCAATGTCGCGAGCATTGACGTCCAGCTCACCGCCTCGGAAGCCCGCACCATCCGTACCCCAGAGATCGTGCGCGCCTGGCGCAAGGAGATCCCCGAGATTCCCGGCACAAAGCGCGTCGCCGTCTACGAGCGGCGTGGCGGGCCTCCGGGACGTGATCTCGACGTGCGCCTGACCGGCACCGACACGATGGCGCTGAAGGAGGCGTCGCTCGAGCTGCAGGAGCTGCTGACGAGCTACCCGGGTGTCGACGGCGTCGCCGATGACCTTCCCTTCGGCAAGCCGGAACTCCTTATCGAACTGAGCCCGCGCGGCGAGGCACTGGGCTTCACCGTCGACGATGCCGCCCGCCAGATCCGCAGTGCCCTGGAGGGCGCGATCCCGCGCCGCTTCGCGCAAGGCGAGGAGGAGGTCACGATCCGTGTCCGCCAGGAGATGGAGGCCGGCGGGGCGGGGGCCCTGCGCACGCTCTACCTGAAGGCGCCGAACGGTGAGTTCGTGCCGCTTCTCGAGGTCGTGCGGCTGTCGGACCGGCAGGGGTTCTCGGTCATCCAGCGGCGTGACGGCAAGATCACGATCTCCGTCTCGGCGGATGTGGATTCAGACGTGACCACCAACATTCGGCTGGTGCAGGATCTCAGCGACGGCAAGATTCAGGACATCGCCGCGCGCCATGGCGTCGAATACCGGTTCTCCGGACGCGAGGAGGAGCGCAAGGACGCGTTCAGCGATCTGGAGCTGGGCACGGTCGCGGCGATGGCGATGATCTACCTGATCCTCGCCGCCGTCTTCGCGAGCTACTTCAAGCCGATTGCGGTGATGTCGATCATCCCATGCGGCATCGTCGGCACGGTCTTCGGCCACTACATCATGGGCTACGACCTGACGATCCTGAGTTTCATCGGGTTGCTCGGCCTGTCGGGTATCCTGGTCAACAACTCGATCATTCTGGTGGCGCGCTTCGACGAGCGGCTGTCGGAGCGGGAAAGCGTCGAGAGCGCGGCCGTCTCCTCCTCGCTCGACCGTCTGCGCGCCGTGCTTCTCACCTCGCTGACGACGATCGGCGGGCTTGCGCCCTTGCTTTTCGAGGAAAATCTTCAGGCGCGCTTCCTGATGCCGATCACCATCACCATCGTCTTCGGTCTGTCGACGGCGACCGCGCTGGTCCTCGTCCTCGTGCCGGCAATGATGGGCATTGGCGACGATATCATGCGCCTGCTCACGCTGCGCAAGGACGAGGATGGCGACGACGGTCTGCAGGATGGCCCGCACCCGGAGCGCTCACACCCGCCCGCGCCGCGCGGACCCGACGGCGTTCCGGCAGAATAGGCGCCGGTGCGCATGCCCCTGTCTGCGCACCGGCGAGGCCGGTCAGACGGCGCTGTTCATTCTGCCTCGGTGAGGCTTGCTGCAAAAACCGCCGTCTCCCTGGCGGCCTGCGCCAGGTTGCCGTCCCAGGTCGCGGGCGAGGCGCCGCGCGGAGCAAGATCGTGGTTGCCGTCCTCAAGGAAGAACAGGCGCACCGTTTCCGGCAGGGCCACGTCCGCAAGCTCGGCCGCATTGCCGAAGCCGTCGCGGTCGCCCTGGGCGATCAGCACCGGGCGGCGGGTTTCCTCGAGCGGGGCGAGCCGCCAGTTCCCGGCGTCACCCTGAGGATGAAACGGATAGCCGAGGCAGACGACGCCCGTGACCCGCTTGGGCAGGGAAGGGGAGGCGGCGAGCATTGCCGCGACGCGACCGCCCATCGACTTGCCTCCGATCAGGACAGGCCCCGGGCAAGTGGCAAGCAGTGTCTGGAGCGCGGTCTGGAACTCGCCGAT
The DNA here is from genome assembly GCF_054880955.1 of Stappia sp. ICDLI1TA098. NCBI lineage: Bacteria > Pseudomonadati > Pseudomonadota > Alphaproteobacteria > Hyphomicrobiales > Stappiaceae > Stappia > Stappia sp. ICDLI1TA098. The sequence continues at coordinate 108,244 of NZ_JBTZBT010000002.1, read as the reverse complement.
GAGCAGGTCGGCCTTCGGCGGCGGGCGCTTCCGGCCACCGTCACGACGGCCTGCCATATAGGCGAACTCGAAGCGGGCGACATCGAGCCCGGCCTTGGCGGCATGGCCGGCGAAACGGTTCATGAAGCCCGAATCCATGGCCGCGCCCGCCCCATGCGCGAGAAGCAGGGTCGCGGCAGCGGGGGTGTCGCCTTCGGCGCGGGTCCAGAGGAAGTCGCTCATTTGTCGGTCCTGTGTGCGGGGCTCTTCACGAACCCTTGAATGCAGCGTTGTTCGCCTATCCCACGGGCGCGCGCTAGGTTCAAGCAGCAGGGCTGCCGGAGAGCGGTTTGCACGGTGCATGAACGCGCCCCACGGAGGTCTTGGAGATCATGAATGAAGCTGGCATCAGACTTGCGATCTTCCTTGGCATCTTCGCGGCCATGGCGCTGTTCGAGGTCGTCCTGCCGCGTCGCGACCTGATCCTGTCACGGGCGCGGCGCTGGACCACCAACCTCGCCATCGTCGCGTTCGACACCGCGATGCTGCGCATCGTCTTCCCGATGGCCGCCGTCGGCGTGGCTCTCTGGGCCGAGCAGGCCGGCTTCGGGCTGTTTCACATGCAGGATGCGCCCGTCGCGCTTGCCGCCATCGCCGGCTTCGTGATCCTCGACTTCGCCGTCTGGTTCGAGCACTGGGCGTCGCACAAGGTGCCGCTGCTCTGGCGCATCCACAGGATGCACCATGCCGACCGCGACATCGACGTGACCACGGCGCTGCGCTTTCATCCGCTGGAAATTCTTTTGTCAATGCTCTGGAAGGCCGGCGTTGTGGCTGTCTTCGGCATCCCGGCAATCGGTGTTCTCGTCTTCGAGGTGGTGCTGAACGGCGCGGCGATGTTCAACCACGCCAATCTGCGCCTGCCGGGCGCGCTGGACCGGATCTTGCGCCTCGTCCTGGTGACGCCCGACATGCACCGGGTCCATCATTCGACGATCCGCGCGGAGACGGATTCCAACTACGGCTTCAATCTTTCGCTCTGGGACCGGCTGTTTCGCACCTATGTCGACCAGCCGCGGGAGGGGCACGAGGGCATGACCATCGGCCTGACGGAATACCAGGACGAAAAGCCGGCCGGCATTCTGTGGAGCCTCGCTCTTCCCTTTCGCGCTGGCCCCGCGCACGGCGGCCGGCCCGGGCGGAATCCTTCAGTAAAAGCTGACGGGGAAGTAGCGTAGATAGAGCTCGGAATAGACGCCCTTGGCCTGAAGGCGCGCGAGCGCGTGGTTGACCGCCGCCTGGCGCAGCGCGTCGTCCCGGCGAAAGGCGATGGACAGGCCGTGGTCGAAATACCCCGGTTCGAGCCATGGGCCGCCGACGAACTCGCAGCAATTCCCCGATATCTTGCCGTTAAGCCAGAAGGACAGCGACAGGCCGTCGCCGAAATGGGCGTCGACCTCCTCGGTGCCCAGTGCGGCGCGCGCTTCCGTGGCGGTCGGGTAGGTCCGGATCTCCGCACCGCTGAAATAGCTGCGCAGGAACCTCTCGTGCACGGTGCCCTCGACAACCGAGATGCGCTTGCCGACCAGATCCTCGGGAAGGACCGAAAGCGTCTTGCCCTTCAGCACCGAGAAGCGGGCGGGAAGGCGCAGGTAGGGATCGGAAAAGAGCAGCGTCTGCACGTTGTCCGGTGTCGTCGCCAGGCCGGCGATGATCGCGTCGCCCTCCTCGCCGTCGAGCGCCGGCACCAACGCGTCGAAGGATTTGATCCGCAAGGAGCAGGCAGCCTCCAGCTCTTCGCAGATCGCGCGGGCAAGGTCGATGTTGAAGCCGGTGAGCCGACCCGTGCCGTCGCGAAATGCGAAGGGCGGGAAATCATCGGCTGCAAGGAAGCGGATCGTGTTGGGCGTCGTTGTCGGGCGGTCCGTGCCGGTGCGCGGATCCCAGTAGTTGGGTGTGACCACTTCCGTCGAGGTAATTTCTGACGTTACGGAAGTTTCCGGCGTTGCGGATTGGGCGAGAGTCGCGGCTGTACTCGTAAAAATAGCAAGAGTTGCAACTGCAATCGTCTTGCGGTCAAATCCGGGGAGCATTCCTGTCAATCCTGTCGTTCCGGCCGGCGTCCGGCTGCCCGTTTCTTTTCTTTATCCTCTTTTCCCGCCACACCATACCACGATCCCGCCCCATGCCCGAGCCTTCCCTGCCCGAGCTTTCCGAGTGCGCCCCTTCCGCGCTGCCGCCGCCGCACTCGATTGTCGGCGATGCGGGGCGCGAGCGGACGCGGAGCCGCCCTGCCGCCGTCCGGTTGCGGCAACGACCCGGTGCCCGCCCGCCGGCGGCTCTCCCCCCGGACCTCGCGGTGTTGCGCCGGCGCGGGGTCTGCGATGCGCTGTTGCAGGTCGTGCTGCGGACCGCGCGTCGACGGGCCATGCCGCCGGGGCGACTGCTTCTCGATCTGGAGCTTGTGCCGGAGGAGGCCTATTACGCAGCGGTCGCGGAGGCCGCTGGCCTGCGCTTCCTGCCTTCCGGGTCGTTCGTTTCCTGCCATTCCCCAGGTTTTCCGCCGCCGCCGGGCACCAACGGGCCGCTTGCCATCGGCCGTGACGAGAGCGGGCGCACCATGGTCGCCGTGGCGCTGCCGCCAGGGCGGCTGGCAGCGTTTCTCGACCTTGTCGACCGGTTCCCCGATCTGCGCGAACGGACCTGTATCGCCGCACCTGCGGCGCTCGACAGGGCGATCGCCGAGGCCGATCCGGCAGCCCGTCTCGCGCTCACCCGTTCCAGGATGTCGGCCTTGCGTACCCTGACAAAGGGGCAGGCGGTCGTCCTGGCGGTCGCAGCCGGCGGGATCCTCGCGGGGCAGGTCTTCTCGCTCAAGGCAGCCGCCGTTCTGCTGTCGGTTCTCGTCACCGGCGTCGGGCTGCTGTCGAGCGGGGTTCGCGCTCTTGCCGGAGTGTCCGGCGCCCGCGCGCCCGTGCCGCATCGTATGTTGCCACGCGCCGAGCTGCCGCCCGTGAGCGTGCTCGTGCCGCTCTACCGAGAAGCGCGGGTCGCGGCGTCCCTTGCCGCTCATCTCGGCGCGCTGGACTATCCCCGCGACCGCTTCGAAGTGCTGTTTCTGTTGGAGGCGGACGACCGCGAGACGGGGGCGGCGCTCGCTCCTCATCTGCGCGGCGGCATGCGCATCCTGTCGGTGCCTAACGGTCATCCGCGCACCAAGCCGCGCGCGCTTGCCCACGGACTGTCGCAAGCGCGCGGCGAACTCGTCGTCGTCTATGACGGTGAAGACCGGCCGGAGCCGGACCAGCTGCTCAAGGCAGCGGCGCGTTTCGCCGAGCTTCCCGCCGATGTCGCCGTGCTTCAGGCACAGCTTGCCATCGACCACCGCAGCCCGCGCTTCTTTCCCCGTCAGTTCCTGATGGAATATTCGGGCCTCTTCGACTGCCTGTTGCCATGGATGGCGGCGCGCGGCTGGCCGGTTCCGCTCGGCGGCACCTCCAATCATTTCCGCCGCCTGCCGCTGGAGGCGGTCGGCGGCTGGGATCCGCACAATGTCACCGAGGACGCCGATCTGGCCGTTCGGCTGGTGCGGTCGGGCTACGGGATCGCGATGCTGGGCTCGACGACATGGGAGGAGGCACCGCTAAGCTGGATCGCCTGGCACCGGCAGCGCACGCGCTGGCTCAAGGGCTGGTTGCAGACGCTGCTCGTCCTGCTGCGAAGCCCCGGCGCGCTTGCCCGCGACCTTCGGCGCACGCGCCTCGTGGTGCTTCTGGTCTATCTGCTTGCCATGGTGACGACGCTTGCCGCCCACCCGGTCTTTGTGCTGGTGCTTCTGTTCTACGGTACCGGGCTTGCGGACGTGTCCCTGCTCTCGGTCGATTTTGCCGCCATCCTGTTGCCGCTCGCCGGCCTCAGCGTCCTTGCCTGCTACGGTGGCATGACCTTGTTGCTGATCGGCGGAGCCATGGCGCGAGATCGGCCGCCGGCGCTCCTCGACCTGTTGCTCGTGCCGGTCTACTGGATTGCCCAGAGCCTTGCCTTCTACGCCGCGCTCATGGAGCTGGTCCGCGCTCCGCATCACTGGCAGAAGACCGAGCACGGTCTTGCCCGCCGGCCGCGAACCGGGGGAGTGGCGATGATGGCGCCGGCCCGAGGCTGGCGGGTCTTCGGCTTTCTCCGCGCGAGGCGGGAGAGGGGCGGTCCGCGCGGTGGCGGCGAGTTGAAAGCACCGCGCGTTTCCGTCTAGGTTCGGAGCCTTCGAGCCGAATCCGCCAGGCGCATCTCATCCGGGGGTCAATTCGTGTCTGCCTTCACGTTCGTTCATGCGGCGGATCTCCATCTCGGCAGTCCGCTCGCCGGTCTTGCCCTGCGCGACCCGGTGCTGGCGGAACGCTTCGCCGACGCGATCCGCGCGGCCGTCGTCGGCCTCGTCGATGCGGTGATCGACAAGGGCGCACGCTTCCTCGTCATCTCCGGCGACGTCTATGACGGAGACTGGAAGGATCATTCGGTCGGGCTGTTCTTCAACCGGGAGATGGCCCGGCTGGCGCGCGCCGGCATTCCGGTCTTTGTCATCCGCGGCAACCACGATGCCCAGAGCGTGGTCACCCGCTCCATCACCCTGCCGGACAATGTGCATGTCTTCGGCGTGCGCAGCCCCGAGACGCATCGCCTAGAGGATCTCGGCGTTGCGATCCACGGACAGAGTTTTGCCAATCGGCAGGTGCCGGAGAACCTCGCGCGTGCCTATCCCGCTCCGCTCGCCGGCCACTTCAACATCGGCCTGCTGCACACCTCGCTGACCGGCCGGCCGCCGCATGCGGACTACGCGCCCTGCACGGTCGAGGACCTGAAGGCGCGGGGCTACGACTATTGGGCGCTTGGCCATGTCCATGCCCATGAGGTGGTCGCGCAGGATCCGCCGATCGTCTTCCCCGGCAACATTCAGGGCCGCAGCATCCGCGAGACCGGCGAGAAGGGGGCGGTGCTCGTCCGCGTGGTCGATGGCCGGGTCGAGGCCATGGAGCGTCTCGTCGTCGACGCGGCGCGCTTCGCCCGCGTCGAGCTCGATGTTTCCGTCCATGGTGACCGCGACGCGCTGCTTGCGGCGGTCGAGGAGGCGCTGGCCAGTGAGGCCGTGCGCGCCGACGGTCGTCCGCTGGCCGCGCGCCTGCGGCTTTTCGGCGAAAGTCCGCTGCGCGATGCGCTGCTGGCCGGGCGCGCGGATCTCGCCGTGGAGGTCCAGGGTGCCTTCGACCGGGCCGGAGCCGATCTCTTCCTTGAAAAGCTTGTTCTCGACCTCGCCCGTCCCGGCACGCAGGATCCGGTGCAACTCGGTGACGGTGCGCTCGATCTCGCCTCGCTTCTTGACGAAGCTGCGCATGATCAGGACTTCCGCGCCGCCGCACAGGCGGAAATCGCGCAGATCGCCGCGCGGGTTCCAGGCGGGCTTCTCGATCCCGCCGCGCCCTTTGGCGAGGATCTCGACGCGCTCGTCGACGAGGCGCGGGCGTTGCTCGGGCTGCGTATCGGTGGGGGCGCCTAGGAGATGCGCCTCGAGCGGCTCGACCTCCTGCGGTACGGCGGACTGACGGACAGATCGCTTGCCTTTCGTTCCGGCGCGCGGCTCCATCTCGTCTACGGCGCGAACGAGGCGGGCAAGTCGACCGCGCTCGCGGCCATCGCCGATCTTCTCTTCGGCTTTCCGCATGCCAAGGAATGGGACTTTCGCCACGAGGCCAAGTCGCTGCGGGTCGGCGCGCGCCTGGTCAACAGCCACGGCGAGCATCTGTCCTTTCGCCGCCGGCGCGGCAACAAGAACACGCTGCTTTCCGATGACGAGGCGGAGACGCCGCTGCGTGACGATGCGCTGGTTCCCTTCCTGGGAAATCTCGGCCGCGATGTCTTTCTGAACAGTTTCGGTCTCAACTCGGCTCGCCTGCGGGACGGGGCGAGAGCGCTGCTCTCGCAGGAAGGAGACGGGCAGGGCGCGCTCTTCGCCGCTGCTTCCGGCCGCCACGGGCTTGCGGCCCTGCGCAAGGCGCTCGACGAGGAGGCGAGCGGGCTTTTCGCGGCGCGCGCTTCCAAGGATCGCCGCTTCTTCCAGGCGCTTGCCCGCCACGAGGAGGCCACGAAACTCATGCGCGAGCGCGAGTTGCGCGAGGCTGCGTGGAAGGGCCTCAACGCGGCGGTCGATGCGGCGGAGGCCGCGCTCGACGAGGCATCCGTCACGCTCAAGGAGCACCGCAAGCGCGAGCGCCGTCTGGATCGGCTTCTGCGGCTGCGCCCGCTTCTTGAGGAGCTTCTCGCGCACGAACGCGCGCTCGACCGGTTCGCCGATCTCGCAGAGGTGCCCGACAGCCTGACAGGCGACCTGAAGGCCGCGCTTGACGGTCTCGATGCGGTGGAGGCGATCCGTCGCGCCGCTCTTGTCCGCGCGGAGGAGGCCGGCAAGGCCCACGCGGCGCTTGTGGTCGATGATGCATTGCTGGAACGGGCTGAGGAGATCGCCGGGCTCTTTGCCGAAACCGGAGCCTACCGCCAACGGCTGGAGCAGATCCCGCGCGTTCAGGCTGAAGCCGATGCGCACGGCGAGGAGATCGCCGCCATTCTCCGCCGTCTCGGTCATGGCGGGGACGATCTTTCCGGTGCGGCGCTGAACGACAGGCAGCCGGCAGATGCCGATCTTGCGGGGCTTTCGGGCGCGATCGAGGCTGGCCGCCGGATCGAGCGCGATGCACAGACGCTTGCCGAGAGCGAGGCGAAGGAACGACAGGCGCTTGCCGATCTCGACGGCGAGGCGCAGCCGGGCGTGCAACAGAGCGATCCGGGGCCGCTGCTTGCCCGTCTGGCCGCGCTTGCTCCCGATCTCAAGACACTGGACGGCGTCGACGAGATCGTCCCGAGGCTTGCCGCTACGCGCCGGAGGCTGGCCGAGGAGGCGGGCCGGCTCGATCCGCCGGTCGCCGACCCAGACGCTCTCGCCACCGTGCCGCTGCCCTCGCTTCCGCTTTTGTCCGCGCACCGCGACCGGCTTGCGGGCCTTGGCGAGGAGGCGCGCCGGCAGGAAGATGCCCTTCGCGAAATGCGCAACCGCATCGACCGCATCGCGGCGGTTGTCGCCGAGGCCGAACGCGGTGGCGATATTCCCTCCGCCGAGGCGATCCGTGCCGCGCGGGCGGCGCGCGACCATGCTCTTGCCGGTCTGCCGGACGCCCTTGCTGTCGCACGGGCTGGCGCGGGCGATCCTCTGGCCGACGTGCAGGGCCGTGTTGCGGAGGCAGACCGGCTTGCCGACCGGGCGATTGCGGAAGCGGAGCGCGTCACCCGCCATCAGGCGAACCGTGAGGCGCTGGCCGGGCACCGCGCCGAACTTGCCGCCCTTGAAGCCGAGGGCGAGCGGGTCGCGGGGGAGCGAGAGGCGGCATGGGGAGAGTGGCAGGCGGCATTCGCCGGCCTGGGCATGGTGCCGCTTGCGCCCGAGCGAATGCTCGACTGGTGTCGCGGCGTCGAGGCGCTTCTGCAACGCCGCGGCGAAGCTGTGGAGCTTGCCGACCGGCTGCAGGCGCTGGAGCAATTGGCCGAGACGCTCCGGCCGGATCTGGAGGCTCTGGCCAGGGATCTCGACCTTGAAATCGCGCCCGCAGAGAGGCTCCGCCCGCTTGCGCGCCGCCTCGAGGCCACGCTGGCGAAGCAGCAGGAGAGTTGGGCCGCTGGCCGCATGAGAGCGGCCCGACGCGAGGACCTTTGCAGCCGTGTCGAGCGGATCGTCGCCGACAGGCAGGCGCTTGCCGCGCGCTCCGCGGACTGGCGCGCGCGCTTCGACGCGGCGCTCGCGCCACTGGGATTGCCCGCGGGCAGCCCGATTGCCGCGGCCGAGGCGGCCGTCGCTGCCTGGCGTGAGCTGCCTGCCGCTCTTGCGCGGCGCGACCACGCGGCCCGTCGCGTCGAGGGGATGCGCCGCGACAATCGCGCCTTCGAGGCGCGCGTGGCGACGCTGTCGGCGGGCATTGCCCCCGACCTTGCCGACCATCCGCCGGTGGCGGCGGCCGCGCTCCTCAACCGCCGCCACGAGGAGCAGCTTGCCGCCCGCATCCGCCGCGACGGAGCGCTGTCGGAGAAGGAAAAGGCGGAGAGCGGGCTGGAGCAGGCCGACGCCCGGCTCGCAGAGGCGCGGGCCCGGCTGGAGGTCTTGCGCGCGCGCCTGCCCAGGGGACTTGCCGAGGAGGCGCTGCGCGACCTTGCCGTGCGTCTTTGCGAGCGCGATGGCCTCGCCCTGGCCCATGCCGACAGTCTTTCCCGCTTTGCGCAGGTCTCCGAAGGCGAGAGCCGGGCGGCGGTTGCCGAGGAACTCGCCGGCTTCGACGCCGACAGCGCCTCGGTCGATCTGGAGGGCCTGCAGGTCGAGGACGAACGGTTGACGCGCGCCCGCGACGAAGCCCACGCCGCGCGCCAGGCGGCGCTGGCCGACCGTCGCGCGGCGGAGGAGGGCGAGGGCGCGGAAAAGGCCGCCTTCATCCGCCAGGCGGCGGAGACGGAGATGCTCGACGTGGCAAGGGAGTGGTCGGTGCTGAGGATCTCGGCGCTGCTGCTCGACGCAGCCCTTGCCCGCCATCGGCAGAGCCAGGGCGACCCGCTGGTCGAGCGTGCCGGCGAGATCTTCGCGAAGCTCACGGACGGCGCCTTCTCGGGCCTGACACGCAGCTTTGCCGAGGATGACCGCAGCGAGCTTTGCGCACTTCGCGCCGAGGGCGGTGAGGAGGTGGCGATGAGCGGGTTGAGCGAAGGCACCGGCGACCAGCTCTATCTGGCGTTACGGCTCGCATTCCTGAGCGACTACGCGAGCCGTGCCGAGGCCGCGCCCTTCATCGGCGACGATCTGTTCCAGACGTTCGACGACAACCGCACGGCGGCCGGATTGCGCGCGCTTGCGGGGTTGTCGGAGAGCCTGCAGCCGATCCTCTTCACCCACCACCGAAGTGTGGTCGACATCGCCCGCAGCGAGCTCGGCGACGGACTGGACCTGGTGGATTTGTGAGGCGCGCGCGTTCCGCAAGCGGGCGTCGCGGGCAAGACATCAAAGGGAAGCTTGAAAGACGGGGGAGGTTGGAGCGGGTAACGGGAATCGAACCCGTGCTAAGAGCTTGGGAAGCTCCTGTGATACCATTTCACCATACCCGCATCACGAGATTTAGATACCCGCTCTCCCGGTCCCGCACAAGGGGGCACACGCACGCCAGCCTGTGGAGATCGCGCTTCGCGGCACTCTCGGCCGCTTGATTTCGGCCCGTGCGAACCCACCTCTGGTCGGCTGCCGGACTGGCGGCCATCTGAGCATCGAAACACGGGGCAAGCGCTTTGGCGGCAATGCGGGACAGACTATCGCAACTGGTGCGCTCCAGGCGCTGGGAATGGACGATCATCGCGCTGATCGTGGTCAATGCGGTCACGCTCGGGCTGGAAACCAGCCAGGCCGCGATGGCGGCGGCGGGGCCCTTCCTCTATGCGCTCGACCGGATCGTGCTGGCGATCTTTGCCGTCGAGATCGTGCTGCGCATATATGCCCACCGGCTTGCCTTCTTCCGCGATCCCTGGAGCCTCTTCGATTTCGTCGTCGTCGCGATCGCGCTGATGCCGGCCAATGGCGCGTTCCAGGTGCTGCGCGCGCTGCGCATCCTCAGGGTGCTGCGGCTGATCTCGGTGGTGCCCTCGCTGCGCCGCGTGGTCGGCGGTCTTGTCGCCGCGCTTCCCGGCATGGGCTCCATCGTGCTTCTTCTGGCGCTTGTCTTCTATGTCTTCGCGGTGATGACGACGAAGCTCTACGGCGGCAGCTTCCCGGACTGGTTCGGCACCATCGGTCGCTCCACCTACACGCTGTTCCAGATCATGACGCTCGAGAGTTGGTCGATGGGCGTCGTCCGGCCGGTGATGGAGGTCTACCCCTATTCCTGGGCCCTCTTCGTCCCCTTCATCCTGTGCACCGCCTTCACTGTGCTGAACCTTTTCATCGGTGTCATCGTTTCCGCCATGCAGCAGGAGCATGACCAGAGCGCGGAGGCCGACCGTCAGGCCATCCATACGGAAACGGGCGTGGTCCTTGCCGAGGTGCGCGCCCTGCGCGAGGAGGTGAAGGCCCTGCGCGAGGAGGCCCGCGCGCGACGGGACCTCCCCGCGGGGCCGGAGGTCAGTTCGACTGGCGCTTCATGAATTCGTCGCGAAGCATCACGGATTTCATCGCCGGCAGCCGGATGGCATTGACCAGAAGCACGATGAGCTGGATCAGCGTTGCGGTTGCCAGCGCGTCGAGCAGCCAGCCAAGCGGTTCGCCGAACCCGGCCCAATAGGCCGGCATGTCGTCAAGCGAGGGCAGGGTCGAAAGCCCGGTGGCGCCGTGCAGGCAGAGCGCGATCCAGAAGCCGGCGCAATAGGGGCAGTTCCACTGCTTGTAGAGCACCCGCAACGGCGCGGGCAGGGCCTCGATCAGCCGGTTGAACCATGTGCCCCAATGCGGGAGCTTTTCCCAGAAGAGCAGATGGATCGCTGCTCCGATAAGTGCTGCATCGAAGGTCATTTCAGTCTCCTTGCGTTTCGCCGGGCGCGCGCGGGCGCCATGCCGGCGGGTGAAGATCGGGAAGACGCGACCGGCGCCGCGATGCTGCTGCCCGCGCTCTTGTCGAAAAGTGCTCCCTCGCCGAACGGCGCGGTTGCCGCATCGCTCTTGCCCATTTTGGCAACCCGAAGCCGTGTGTTTGTCTGGGCCTTTGTCACCTCCGTCGACCAGTAAGTTAGTATGGAAGACATACTAAAGTGCGCGCGCATGGGAGGGGAGCTTCCTTGTGGCGTCCCGATGGCGCCGGGAAGCGAGGGGGTGAAGGTGCTGGAAGAACAGGCCTCTCTCAGGGGAGGTCTGCGAGGGTCCTGATTGCCGAGCGCAGCGGCTGGATGTCCGCCTCCTGCAGGTCGGAGAAGATCTCGGCGAGCGCCGCTTCGTAGACGGCCTCACCACGGGCGAGCAGCTCGGCGCCGGAGCCCGTCAGCAGGATATGCTGGGCGCGGGCATCCATCAGGCACGGGACCCGTCGCACAAGGCCGCGTTCCTCAAGTTTCACGACCATGGCGCTGGCCGAGGCCTTGCGCACGCCCATCGCCGCCGCCACGTCCTGAAGGTGCTGGGTGTGTTCGTCGCGCAGGACCTTGCGCCGCTCCTGCTCCTTGATCGCCCGCAGATATTCGAACTCGCTGTGGCTGACGCCAATGCCAGTCGCCATCGTCGCCCATCGGCGATGGACGATGCGATGAAGGTGCTCCAGCGCGCGCGACGGAGAGAGAGCGTGGGCGTCTGTGTCTGTCATGTCGATCCGGTTCCAGATAGTCAGGAAGACATACTAACTGTCCAGCGAAAAGTCAAACGCGGCGGCTCGCCCCGCGCGCACTCTTTCGCATCTGTCGGCAGGTCCCCCGACGGGAACGGGGGCAGGGAACGGATCCGGGGCCGGGGCGTCGCCGCCCCGGCCTTAAGACCTCAGCCGGCGCGGAAATGCTTGGAGAGCTTCAGCGCCTGGCCCTGGTAGTTGGAGCCGATGCCTTCGCCATAGAGCGCGTCCGGGCGTTCCAGCATGGTTTCATAGACCAGTCGCCCGACGGTCTGGCCGTGTTCGACGATGAAGGGCACTTCGTGGGAGCGCACCTCGAGCACGGCCCGCGAGCCGCCTCCGCCGATGGCGGAATGGCCGAAGCCCGGATCGAAGAAACCGGCGTAGTGGACGCGGAATTCGCCCACGAGCGGATCGAAGGGCACCATCTCGGCGGCGAACAGCGGCGGCACATGCACCGCCTCGCGCGATACGAGAATATAGAACTCGTTTGGATCGAGGATCAGCTCCCCGGCGCCGCGATGGATGATCGGCTCCCAGAAGTCGAGCGGATCCTGCGCCGCCTTCGCGTCGACGTCGATGACACCGGTGTGGCGCTTGCCGCGATAGCCGATGAGGCTTCCAACACCGTCGCCCTTGAGGTCGATGGTCAGATGCACGCCGCCGGCGATGGTTGCCTCGTCGTCGGCATCGCCTTCGGCGGCCTCGGCCTGCGGACCGCCGGAGACGATGCCATGGGCGAGGTGCACGGCGCGCAGCTCTTCATCGCTCACCAGCGACTGGCCGACGCGGAAGCGGATCTGCGACAGGCGCGAGCCCTCGCGAATGAGCACGGGGAAGGTGCGCGGGCTGATTTCCGCGTAGAGCGGGCCGCGATAGCCCGCCGGCACCGTATCGAAGGCGCGACCGCCGTCGGTAATCACCCGTGTGAAGACATCGAGCCGGCCGGTAGAGCTCTTCGGGTTGGTGGTCGCTGAGACATCGCCCGGCAGGTCCAGCCCCTCGAGCAGCGGCACGATGTAGACGCAGCCCGTTTCCAGCACCGCGCCGCGCGACAGGTCGAAGGCATGAAGCTTCAGCCGGTCGAGCTTTTCGGCGACGGTGGCGTCCGCGCCGGGCAGGAAGCTGGCGCGAACCCGATAGGCCAGCGGCCCGAGCCGCAGGTCTAGGCTTGCCGGCTGGATCTGGTCCGTGTCAGGAGAGCGCGGAGCGGAAATCGCGCCGCGCTGGAACATGGCGCGGATCGCCTGCGCCGGAAGAATGCCATGTTCGGCCGCTGTCATGTTGCCCCCCAAATTGCCTTGTCCGCCGCTCTTAGCGCAGCCCGCAGTGTTTTGCCACGGGGTTTGTCGCAGGTTTGCCATGCGCCCCAGGCAGGCTGGTGGGTCGTCGACGGGGAGTGTTCGGCGGCGGCTTCCCTTGCGTCTGCCTTGCCTGCGGGCATTGACGCGGGTCGAAGCGTGGCTTATCAGGTTTCCGTTCCGTGGTGATTTGGGCCGGCCGGCTTGCAGCCACGTTAAAGAAGTCGCTAAACAGGCCGGGTTGCGAAAACCCCGGTCCGTCACGGCCGGGGTTTTGCATTTGGAGTTGAGGCATGAGCTCAAACGCGCGCAACTGGCATCCCGACACCGCCCTCGTTCATGGCGGCACCACCCGGTCTCCCTACGGCGAGACGTCCGAGGCGCTCTTCCTGACACAGGGCTTCGTCTATGGAACGGCCGAGGCGGCCGAGGCACGCTTCAACGGCGACGATCCGGGCTTCGTTTACTCGCGCTACGCCAATCCGACGGTCGCCATGTTCGAGGCACGCATCGCCGGTCTCGAAGGCGCGGAAGCCGCCATCGCCACGGCGAGCGGCATGGCGGCGGTCAATATCGCGCTGATGGCATGCTGTCGGGCCGGAGATCATGTGGTCGCCGCCAAGGCGCTGTTCGGCTCCTGCCGCTACATCGTCGAGACGCTGCTGCCGCGGTTCGGCGTGTCGACGACGCTGGTCGACGGCACCGACATCGAGGCCTGGCGCGCGGCGATCCGGCCTGAAACCACGGCCTGTTTCCTCGAGAGCCCGACCAATCCGACGCTGGAGGTCATCGATATCGCCGCGGTCGCCGAGCTGGCCCATGCGGTTGGGGCCAGGCTCGTCGTCGACAATGTCTTCGCGACGCCGATGTGGCAGTCCCCGCTCACTCTCGGAGCCGACGTGGTGGTCTATTCCGCGACCAAGCACATCGATGGCCAGGGCCGTTGTCTCGGCGGCGTCGTGCTCGGCCAGAAGGACTGGATCGCCGACGAGGTGATGCCCTTCGTCAAACACACCGGCCCCTCGCTCAGCCCGTTCAACGCATGGGTGCTGCTGAAGGGGCTCGAGACCCTTTCGCTGCGCGTCGAGCGCCAGACATCGACGGCGGCCCGCCTGGCCGACATGCTGGCGACGAGTGCAGGCGTGAAGCGCCTCATCTATCCGGGGCGTGACGATCACCCGCAGGCCGAGGTCGCGCGTCGGCAGATGCGTGCCGGCTCGACGATGATCGCAATCGACCTCGAGGGTGGAAAGGAGGCGGCATTCCGCTTCTCCAACGCGCTGCAGGTGATCAAGATGTCCAACAATCTGGGCGATGCGCGCAGCCTGATCACCCATCCGGCGACGACCACGCACCAGAGCGTGGCCGAGGAGGCGCGCGCCGAACTGGGCATCGGCGAGGGGCTGCTGCGCCTGTCGATCGGGCTGGAGCACCCCGACGATCTCGCCGCGGACCTCGAAACGGCCCTCAAGGCCGCGCGCGGCTGACACCCACGCCTCGCGGACGCAGCTTTCAGGGCGCGTCCGCGTCGCCAAGCAGGCCGGCCACCAGCACGACGCGGGAGACCGCCGAGATGACGCAGACCGCCGCGAAGCCCCAGGCGAGGATGGCGAAGCAGGACGGCAGCAGGCACATCGCCAGAAACACGGCGATTGTTTCCGCCCCTTCCGCAAGTCCTCCCAGATAGTAGAGCGACTTTCTTCCCTGTGCGTCGGTCGAGAGGCCGCGCTTCTCCGCCATGATCGCGAAGCCGAGAAAGCTCGCGCCGTTCATGTAGAAGGCCAGAAGCAGTGCGCCGGCGGCCAGCGCATTCGCCTGCGGCGCGTGGAGCGCGAAGGCGAAGGGTATCGCGCCGTAGAAGAAGAAATCGAGGACGATATCCAGATAGCCACCCCGGTCGCTCTTGTGGCTGGCGCGCGCCACGGCGCCGTCCAGTCCGTCGAGAAGCCGGTTGAGCGCGACGAGAACGGCGCCGGCGAGTGGCGCGCCGAGAGCGATGGCGAGTGCCGCGCCCATGCCGCAGGCAAAGCCGGCGAGGGTCACCTGGTCGGCGGCGATGCCCAGCCGTGCCAGTCGGCGTCCAGCCGCGTCGAGCGGCGGATCGATGAGGGGGCGCAGGCGGGCGTCGAACATGGTTCGGCTCTTCCGGAGCTTGGAGATTCCCACCGCCATCGGTGGTCGGGGGCACTGTCCTTGATGGCCGAGGGTTGAGCCGCGCGCAAGCGCGCCGCCCCCGAAGGAACCTCACGATACGGTGTGATTGGCAGGTTCATTCGGTTCGCGTTGCTCGGCGTACTGGATATGATGCAAAATTGCCCTAACATTCCCGGGGGTGGCCCTGCGTTCCCTGCTCGCGTGGTCTGATGAGCACCCCCCTAACTCTGATCCTGGAAGACACGATGTACAGGTCCGTCACGCGAAACATCCAGGTCACCGTGGAACCGGTTTTCCTCAGCGAGGATTCCGATCCCGACGGCGGTCAGTACCTGTGGGCCTACACGGTCGATATCGTCAATCTGGGCATGGAGACTGTCCGCCTGCGCGCTCGCCACTGGCGCATTTTCGACGCGGCGGGCCGGCTGGAGGAGGTGCGCGGCGCCGGTGTCGTCGGTGAGCAGCCGGTGCTCGGGCCGGGCGAGCGGTTCGAGTACACCTCCGGCTGCCCCTTGCGCGAACCTTCCGGTGTGATGAGTGGCAGCTACCGCATGGAAACCGCCGGCGGCGAGGGCTTCGATGTCTCCATTCCCGCCTTTTCCCTCGACGTGCCCGGCGAGCCGAGGAGCTTGAACTGACGCTGCGGAGGTTCTTTCGGATGCTTCGTGCCGGCAGATATTGAATGCACGTTCAAGGTTCGTCTGTTTCTGTTCTGGAATCGTTAAGCTTCGCAGGCTTCAATTACCGGAAGGTGATTTGATATTTGTGACGATGGGTGGTCTTTTTCCTGATCCATTCGTCAACTTTTTCTTGATATGGTCGCATTACGTATCATGTTGAAATCATGACCGCGATACGATCTCAGCAGGGGGAGTTCCGTTTTGGCGTCGAGGCAGGGGGTGCAGCAGGACGCGGTCCGCCTCGCAAGGATTGCGGGTGGCGAGGCGCTATGCGCTTTCGAGGCCGCCTTTCTGTCTGCGCGCTCCAGGATGATTTACTTTGATACCGAGTTGATCGTGCGGGCCGTCAACGATGCCTTTCTCGCCGATGACCGTGTCGCGCGGGAGGACATTGTCGGTCGCCATGTGTCCGATTTGCTCGGCCCCTCCGTCTTCGAAACCCGCTTGGGCCAGATCAAGGCTGCGCTGAACGGAGAGGAAACCTGCATCGTCGACTGGGGGCAAAGGGGGGCCTCGCGCGGGCGGTTGCTGCGTATTCATCATATCCCTGTGCGGGGCGAGGGGGGCGACGTGGTCGGCGTTCTCGTCCGGTTGGAAGACGCAACGCGGCTGCATGATCTCGAACGCCGCGTCTCCATGCTGGGCGAGGTCTTCAACCAGACGGCGGACGGCCTTGCCGTCATCGGCACCGATTATCGTTACGTCTGGGCCAATCATTCGTACACGCGACGCTGGAACCTCATGCCTGATCAGGTGGTGGGACGTGCTGTCGCCGAGATTGTCGGAACGCGCTCCTACATGGAGACGGTGCTCATTCCGCTGTCGCGCTGCTTTTGCGGCGAGAATGTTGCCTTCGAGGACGTCACCAGCACATTCGACGGCACGCCGGCCCGCTTCGCCATTCGCCTCGAACCCTTCCGCGACGAAAACGGAACCATCATCGGTGCGGTGGTCAACCGCCGCGACGTGTCGGATGTCGCCGCGATGATCGAGCGGATCGAGCGGCATGAGACCGAGGACGCGCTTACCGGGCTTCCCAACCGCAGCGCCTTCGAGGAAAATCTGTCGCGCCAGCTTGGCGCCGTCGCGACCTGTGCCTGTGACACGCAAGAGTGTCTTTCGGCGGTGATGGTTCTGAACCTCGACGATTTTCGCACGATCAACGACATGGCCGGTTACGCGGCGGGGGACGTGTTGCTGCGCCAGGTCGCTCGCCATCTGGCGGCGCTTGTCCCCGACGCCTATCTCGCCCGCCTCGGCGGTGACGATTACGCCATGCTGCTGTGTGGCGTCGACCAGCGAAGCGCTGTCGCTCTCGGCGAGAAGATCGTCGCGGCAATCGGCAACGCCGGCTTCGAGATGGGTACGGCGCGATATTCCGTTGGCGCGAGCATCGGCATCGTCCCCATCGATCAGGATGCGTATGAAGGTGCTGCGTCATCGGTTAGCGACGTGATGAAGCGTGCCGACCGGGCCTGTCGCGTCGCACGCGATGCCGGCGGGGCGCGGGTGTCGGTCTATCACCCTGAGGACAGCGACATTCTTGCCCGCAACGAGGAGGTGATGAACGTCCGCGTCATCCAGGAGGCGTTGCGCCAGGACCGTTTCGAACTGCATGTCATGCCCATTGCCCCGATCGGCAACGGCAGCGGCGATTATGACGAGATCCTGTTGCGCGTGCTCGACGAGGCCGGCACACCGATGCCGCCGGGCAACTTCATTGCCGCCGCCGAGCGCCATGGCCTGATGAGCCGCGTGGATCGGTGGGTTGTCGAGGCCGTTCTTGCCAGGTTGCCGGGCGTTGCCGCCGATGCCCGACTGTCGGTCAATCTTTCCGGCCAGTCGGTCGGCGATGCGCGGTTCCGGGATTTTCTCATCGAGGCCCTGGACGCGGCCGCTCCCCGCAAGGGACAGATTTCCTTTGAGATCACCGAAACATCGGCCATCCGGTCGATGGAGACCGCCCGCGACCTGATCGCGGCCCTGCGTGCGCGCGGCTGCGGGATCATTCTCGACGACTTTGGCTCGGGGCTTTCGTCTTTCGGCTATTTGCGCCGTTTCGATATCGACATGCTGAAGATCGACGGCAGCATCATTGGCGGACTGCGTGACGACACGGTCCAGCAGACCATCGTCGCGGGCATTGTCGCGGTTGCCGAAGCCATGTCGATCCGGGTCGTGGCCGAATATGTGGAGGATCTCGAGACGATGGCCCTGCTTGGACGTCTCGGTGTGAGCTTCGCGCAAGGCTATGCCATTGGCCGCCCGGCCCGCTGGACCGTGGAGGCGCCGGGACCGGCGTCCTGAGCGTTGCGTTGACCGGCTGAGTGCTTTCAGGCGACCGGATCGCCCGTACACCGCTGCCTCGGGCCGCGGTCACTCGAAGAAGGAGCGTGCCATGACGACAAGGACACGCCCGCCCACACGCGCGTCGACGCGCGGCGGAGGTGAGGCGAACGTCGCCATCTCCGACTGGCCCTTCACGGTCAGCCGCGATGAGGTGCACAGCGCCATCATCGAGATGAGCCGCGCCGGCGTCTTCGTTTGTGACCGCGACTACCGGATCTGGGATGTCGACGGCACGTTCCTGGAGGCGGAGGGCCGGCCCCGCGCCGATGTGGTCGGCCGGCACGTCGCCGAGATTCTTGGTGATACGGTGTTCGAGGCCCGGCGCGCCAACATCGACCGGGCATTTGCCGGCATCGCCTCGCGCCTGCGCTCGCCGGGTCTGCGGGACCGCACCCGCGGCATCACGCTGGAGGTCTTCTTCCAGCCGATCTTCGACGCGGACGGCATTGTCGCCTGCGTCGCCTCCACCGCCCGCGACGTCACCCTCTTCGAGCAGATCAACGAGCGCCTGTCGATGCACGAGGAGATCGTGCGGCAAACCTCGGACCGCATATCGGTGATCGGCACCGACTACGTCTACCGCTTCACCAACCACGCCAACGCCGCCTTCTACGGTATGGCCCCGGAAGATCTCATCGGCCGCGACGTACGGCAGATGATTGGCATCGAGTGCTTCGAGGCGCGGTCGCGACACTATTTCGAACGCTGTTTCGCCGGCGAGAGCGTTGAATACGAGTACGGGATCGCAGCGGATGCGGAGGACGCCAAGCGCTATGTGCGCATCAAGATGGATCCCTACCGCGACCGCAGCGGCCAGGTGACGGCGGCGGTTCTCGTCATGACCGACGTGACTGCGGCGACGCGGATGGCGCAGGAGCTGCGCCGTCAGGCACAGGAGGACGCACTCACGGGTCTTGCCAACCGCCACGCCCTTCAGGGCGCGCTCGAGGCAGCGCTCGCGCAAGCGCAGACCTCGCTGCTGCACGGTGCGTTGCTGACCATCGATATCGACGGCTTCAAGCTGGTCAACGACATCGCGGGCCACAGCGCCGGAGATGCGCTGCTATGCCAGATCGCCGACATGCTGCGCACCTTCGAGACCGACGGGGGCGTCTGCTGCGCGCGGATCGGCGGCGATGAGTTCGCCGTCCTTTGCCAGCGCACGACGGTCGACGCGGCGTCCGCCCTCGGCGACCGCATCGTCGCCAATGTCTTCGAGATGCCCTTCACCTGGAGGGGCACGCGGCATCGGATCGGGGCAAGTGTCGGCATTGCCATGATCGGACCGCAGTCGGAGGAGGAGGCGCTGCCGCGCACCACGCACCAGATCCTCAATCAGGCGGACCAGGCCTGCCTCTATGCCAAGGAAATGGGAGGCGGCAGGGCGGTGGTTTATCGCCCGCAGGCGGCCGAGATGGTGGCGCGGCGCGCCGACATCGGCAATCTTCAGCTTATCCGCCGCTCGCTGGAGACCGGGCATTTCCAGCTTTACACCATGGCCATCGCTCCCATCGACGGAACCAGTCTGCCGATGTGCGAGGCGCTGCTGCGCTTCGTCAACGAGGACGGGCGGGTGCTGCCGCCGTCGTCCCTGATTGCCACCGCCGAGCGCCACGGTCTGATGCAGGAGATAGACCGCTGGGTGGTGACAACGGCGCTGCGCCATGTCGGTGAGCTCGATGCCTCGATCCGGCTGACGATCAACCTCTCTGGCCTGTCGGTCGGTGATCCGGAGTTCAAGGATTTCCTTCTCGAGGCGCTCGAGCGCACGCCGGAGCTTTGCGAGCGGATTTCCTTCGAGATCACGGAGACGGCCGCGGTGCGCAGCATGGCAACCGCCCGCGCGCTGATCTTCGCGCTGCGCGAATGCGGCTGCGGTGTCATCCTCGACGATTTCGGCTCGGGCCTGTCGTCCTTCGCCTACCTGCGACAGTTTCCCATCGATTCCCTCAAGATCGACGGCGGCATCATCGGCGATGTCGCCCACGACGAGCTTCAGCGCACCATCGTCGCCGGCATCGTCGCGGTCGCGCGCCAGATCGGCGTCTCCGTCATCGCGGAATACGTGGAGGACGCGGAAACGCTCGCCGTCCTGCGCGATCTTGGGGTGACCCATGCGCAGGGCTACCATGTCGGCCGGCCGCAGCGCTGGATCGACGGCGCCGCGGTCTGACGGCGGCGGCCGTCAGGGTTTGCGGAAACGGGCCTGGGCGGAGCGCTCGATGGCGGCGACCGTGAGCTTGTCGAGGGCGAAGGCATCGCGCAGCAGGTGCAGCAGGCGCAATTCCTCGCGGGCCACCGTCAGGTCGGCGATCGCCACTTCCACCGCCAGCGCATAGGCCGTGTCGCGGTGGCTTTCCGGCACGCTGCGGGCGATGAGTGCGATCGTGTCGCTCATGCCCGTCTCGCCCTGAAGCAGCAGGCCGCACTCCTGCGCGACGGGCAGCAGGCGCTCCTGGTCGAAGTCGCGGAACACGGGAAGGGTGCGGGTGATCTTGCCGATCGACCGCAACTCGCGGTCGGTCATGCTGCTGTCGGAGGCCGACACCATCACCATCGCGTAGATCAGGGCTTCCTGGAGACTGACAGTTTCGCTCATGGACATTTCTCGCTCATTGTCGGACAGGCCCTTTCCTGAAAAGGGGATGCTGCGTTTCACCTAAGCGTCGGCGCGCGCGGGCGCAAGCCGACTTTCGAAGATCGCCCGCCATGGGGGCGCTATTGCTTTCGAGGGGATGTCGTGCGCCGGTTTTCGGTTCCGTTTGCCGCGCGCTTCCGCTAGTTAGTTGGCGCGCAGCCGCCCGTCTGGAGCTGGGCGCGCGCGATCCCGCCACCACGCAAATCAGCAACGGTTCCTTCATGACGTCAGTTTCGCTGCCCCCCCTCGACCTTACCCCGGCCCTCGTAGAGGCGGCGAAGGTCTCGAAAGCCTGGCCTTTCGAGGAGGCGCGCAAGCTGCTGAAACGCTTTGGCGGGCGCGATCCCGGCCGGCCGGTTCTGTTCGAGACCGGCTACGGCCCCTCCGGCCTCCCGCATATCGGCACCTTCGGCGAGGTCGCCCGCACCACGATGGTGCGCACCGCCTTTCGCGTGCTGACCGAGGACAAGATCCCCACGCGGCTGCTGTGCTTCTCCGATGACATGGACGGCATGCGCAAGATCCCCGAGAACGTGCCGGACCGGGCCGCGCTCGAGCCGTATCTGCACATGCCGCTGACCGCCGTGCCGAACCCGTTCGGTGGCGATCATGAGAGCTTTGGCGCCCATAACAACGCCATGCTGCGTCGGTTTCTGGACACCTTCGGCTTCGAGTACGAGTTCGCCAGCGCGACCGACTACTACCGGTCTGGCCGCTTCGACGAGATCCTGATCCGCGCCGCACACAGGTATCAGGCGATCATGGACGTGATGCTGCCGACCCTTGGGGCGGAGCGGCAGGCGACCTATTCACCGTTCCTGCCGATCTCGCCGAAGTCCGGCCGCGTGCTCTATGTGCCGATGAAGAACGTCGACCCGAAGGCCGGCACGATCACTTTCGACGACGAGGACGGAGCGGAGGTTACGCTCCCGATCACCGGCGGCAACGTCAAGCTCCAGTGGAAGCCTGACTTCGGCATGCGCTGGGCCGCCCTCGATGTCGATTTCGAGATGTTCGGCAAGGACCATCTGACCAACGCACCGATTTATGACCGGATTTGCGAGATCCTCGGGGGGCGTGCGCCCGAGCACTTCGTCTATGAGCTCTTCCTCGACGAGAACGGCGAGAAGATCTCCAAGTCCAAGGGCAATGGCCTGACCATCGACGAGTGGCTCACCTATGCTTCGCCGGAAAGCCTGGCGCTGTACATGTTCTCCAAGCCGAAGACGGCGAAGAAGCTCTATTTCGACATCATTCCGAAGACCGTCGACGAGTATTTCGCCTTTGCCGGCCGCTATGCCTCGCTGCCGGTCGAGCAGCAGCTCGCCAATCCGGTCTGGCACATCCATTCCGGTCGCCCGCCGGCCATCGACGTGCCGGTCTCCTTCGCCATGCTGCTCAATCTGGTGTCCGCCTCGAACGCGGAAACCAAGGACGTGCTTTGGGCCTTTATCTCGCGCCATGTGCCGGGGGTAACGCCGCAAAGCCACCCGAAGCTCGATGAGCTGGTCGGCTACGCGATCCGTTACTTCGACGATTTCGTCAAGCCGACCAAGGTGTTCCACAAGCCCGACGAGGTCGAGCTGGCGGCGTTGAAGGCGCTCGATGCAAAGCTCGCCGGCCTGCCGGCCGATGCGGACGGAGCGGCGATCCAGGATGTGGTTCTCGATGTCGGCCGCGCCATCGAGCGGTTCCAGGATCACAACAAGAAGAGCCCGGACGGCGGCCCCGGCGTCGCCGTGACCTGGTTCAACGCGCTCTACCGCCTGCTGCTCGGTCAGGAGCGGGGGCCGCGCTTCGGTTCCTTCGTGGCGCTCTACGGCATTCCCGAAACCCGCGCGCTGATTGCCGGTGCGATCTCGGGCGAGCTTGCCGGCAACGCCTGAAGCGGCGGGCACTGGCTCTGAAGACAAACAAAAAGGGCCCCGGCCATCTGGCCGGGGCCCTTTGTCGTTTTCGCGGGGAGAGGGCGGGTCGCCCTCCCGCCTCGTCAGGCGGCGCGGACCGTCTCGAGGAAGCGCGTCATCTGGGTGCGCAACGCGTTCGACTGCTGGGCCAGCTCGTTGGCCGAGGCGAGCACCTGAGCCGAGGCGGAGCTTGCCTCCTGGGCCGCCTGGGTGACGCCGGTGATGTTGTCGGTCACCTCCTGCGTGCCCTGTGCGGTCTGCTGAACATTGCGGGCCACTTCCGCCGTGGTGCCGCTCTGCTCGCTGATGGCGCCGAAGATCGAGTCGGAGATCGTGTTCATGTCGTCGATGGTCTTGCCGATCGAGGCGATGGCTTCTCCGGCGTCCGTCGTCGAGCCCTGCATGGATTTGATCTGGGTGGAGATCTCCGAGGTCGCCTTGGCGGTCTGCTCGGCCAGCCCCTTGACCTCCTGGGCGACAACCGCGAAGCCCTTGCCGGCCTCGCCGGCGCGTGCCGCCTCGATGGTCGCGTTCAGCGCCAGCAGGTTGGTCTTTTCGGCGATCTCGTCGATGAGGCTGATGATCGCGCCGATCTGGTCGGCGTTCTCACGCAGCTCCCGCATCTGGGCATTGGTGCGGTTGGCTTGATCGACGGCGCGCGTCGCCACCGTCTTGGACTGTTCGGCCTGCCGCCCGATCTCGCCGGCCGAGCTGGCGAGCTCCTCGATGGCCGAGGCGACGGTCTGCACGTTCATCGTTGCCTGTTCCGCGGCGCTTGCCACCGAAGCCGACTGGGAACTGGTTTCCTCGGCGGAGGAGGTCAGCGTATTCGCCGCTGCCTGCAGCTCCGTCGATGCGGAGGACACCACGTTGACGATCTCGCCCACCGCGTTCTCGAAATCGTCGGCGAGTTTGATCATCTCGGCCTTGCGCTGTTCGGCGGCAATGCGGTCGGCCTCGGTCTTTTCCTCGACCTCGCGGCGGGCCTCCTCGGCGAGCTTCACCTTGAAGTCCTCGACCGCGTCGGCGATCTCGCCGATCTCGTCCTTGCGTCCGCGTCCGGCCACTTCGATGTCGAACTTGCCGGCAGCCAGTTCCTGCACGCTGCCTGCGAGTTCGCGGATCGGCTTGACGATGCCGAAGCGGGCGATCAGAAAACCGATGACGATTCCGCCGACGATGCCGAGAACGGCCATCGTGTACATCAGCCCTTCGCTCTGCTTGTAGGTATGCGAGGCCTCTTCCCTGAGCGTGCCGACATTGTCCTCGAGCTTCTTGGCCAGATCCTGGAAGGCCCGGCGAAGCTTCTGGCTGGCGGCAAGCGTGTCGCCCAGCGAATTCTGGATCAGGAGTGTCTGCTCGGGCGTGCGGTTCTCGCCGATGGAGGAGATCATCTCGATGTCCTCGTCGACCTCTGCCTGAAAGTCCTTCCAGAGGACCTCGATCTGATTGAGTTCGGTCTCGATCGCCTCGGCGTTGTTGCTCCGGATACGGCCCATGCGGTCGGCGAAGACCTTACGTTCCTGCTGAATGGTCGCGGTCACTTCCGTGATCGTTCCCGGGCGCGGGTCGGTTCCCATCCGGAAGTCTTCGCGACCGATGGCGAGAAGGTTGGCGGCAAGAGAGGCGATCAGGCGAGAATTCGTGGCCTGGGCGTCCATCTTGTAGCTGGCCTTGTCCATGTCGCTCATGGCGGTTACCGCATTGTAGGTCAGTACCGCAGCAACGGCGCTCAGAAGGCCGATAACGAGAAGGATCTTCGACAAGATCTTGAGATTTGAGAGTCGCACCGTCTTGGTCCCCACTTCTAGGTGATGCGTATATGCTCGTCTTGGCCTGCTTGGGCCAAGAAATCTGGTCATCGAGAACACCGCTTGTCGCGATGCGGCCACAGGGAGGAGGGTGGTTCCGCATGGCTATTTCGGTTTGTTCGAAAGTTCGGCGTTAGTTTGCTTTGTTCTCGGTATTACTATTTGTTGTCATCTTTAAAAAAGGATTAAAGTTTGCCAGTTTAGAAAGTTTACAATACGAAACATATCTTTCAATTTCATGGTGTTTTTATATGAGAGGATATATACTTATATTTATGATATTTATCCATGAATTTATATCATGAAATCTATTGGGATATGTAATTTTTGACAATATTTATGGTGGGTTGATTGTTTTTACATCTTCTGCTGCAGCGTTTGTGATTGCTTCGCAGGTCAGTTGCTTCCGGTATTTTCCGGATGCCAAGGCGTGTCGACGATCTCGATGTCGCCGGTCACATATCCGCTGCGTTGCGCGGACCCCTCCTCTGCGGGACGTTGCGTCCGCTCAGCGGCCCCGAAGCCGGTGTCGGGGATCACTGGCGGCGCGATCCTTGCGCCGATCTCGCTGCTGTCGTCCGCGTTCTCCGGCAGCGACAGGGCATCGGGCAGCTCGGGCAGCCCGTCGAGCTTCCAGCGGCCGCGCCGGGCTTCCCGCGCTTCCTCCGCCGACGCGCGCAGGGCTTCCGGCGCATCCTCGAGCGGGTCCGCCCAGCCCTGGCGTACCAGCCAGTCGGCAAGATCGACACCATTGCGCTGGCAGGTGGCGGTGACCAGGCCGGGGGCAACCTCACTCATGTCGTCGCATTGCACCGCGAGACGGCGGACGAAGGCGCGAAGCGCCGTGCGCGCGCGCATGCCGCAAGGCCAGGTGCCGCCAAGCCGCGAGGGGCAGGTGGCGTCGGGAGCGGGGGCTGCGACACCCGCCAGGCGGATGGTCAGCCGTCCGGCCTTCAGCGTGCCGGCGTCGATCACCACCGGCTGCTTCAGGGTTACCTCGCTTGGCACCTCGACCACCGTGCGTTCGGGCAGGCGCGGCGCGATGCGCTTGAGCGGTCCGGTGAGCGGCGGCAGCGGCAGGATGCCGCCCGGCGTGACATTGCGGATCGAGCTCGGGTCGGGGGCGTCGGGCAGGGCGGGGAGCGTTTCCTGTGCGGCAAGGGGGCAGGCCGCAAGTCCGGCGAGCGCCACTGCAAGCCCGGCGCCGGCCAGCGTCCGGGTCAGGCCGGGCGACCGGAAGGCTGCTCCGGACAGCGGCTTGTCGGGTCGTTTGTGCATCGTCGCTTTCCCCGTTCCCGCTGGGCGTCGCCTATTGGCTGGCCCAGATGATTCGCGCCATCCACACGATCTCGGTGATCCCGTAGCGGATTGAGCCTGCGCTGTCGTCCAGGCCCTTGAGGTCGATCCGGGTTCTGGTCCGTCGTTCGAAGATATGGGCCGTGAGCCGGCCCGACACGGTGCGTACCGCCACCCGGTCGCCCTTGCGGATCTCGGCGGCAGGCGACACCACGACGACATCCCCGTCACGGTAGAGTGGCAGCATCATGTCTCCGCTCACGCGGATCGCCATGTCGTTGGCGGGCGTTTCCGCGAGGCCCTGCGGTGCGGCGTAAGGCCCAGGCGCTGCCCAGGGCGGCGCGAGCCCGGGGTCCTCGTCGTTGAAGAACCCGGCCGTCGCGACCGTTGCGGTGGTCGGCTGCGGCAGCGCGTCGCGCAGCGCCAGCCTCTTGTCGATCAGGTCGACGAATTCGGCAAGGTCGGAGCGGGTCGCGGTCAGGATCTTGGCAATGGATTCCATGGACGGCCAGCGCGGCCTGCCGTCGGAGGCAACCCGCTTGGAGGGGTTGAAGGTCGTCGGGTCGAGGCCGGCACGGCGGGCGAGACCGGAGGGGGTCAATCCGTTGCGCCGGGCAAGTCCGTCGATAGCCGACCATACGCTCTCATGCGACAGCATCGTGCATTCCCGTTGTCTCGCGCGCTGTCGTGTGCCGCGCCGCGCCTGGTTGCCGCCGCCCCTTTCGGTCAAAGACCTTATCCCCGCTCCGGTATATATTCCTATTGCTGTGCGCGCGCCACCCCGTGCCGCGGTGCGCGGGGCTGGATACAGGGTCGCTTCTGCGTGTGTTCGCCGGGGTTTGGAAGGGAGTGTCATTGATATAAAAGGGCTTTTGCCGTGCCCTTGTCTCCCTGCCGGACAGGCTGTAATCCGGCGTGACGAAACTCCGGGCCTGCCCGGACCGCGATCCGAGGGCGAGAGACGATGACGCTGATCTACAAGATTTCCCCGGCCACGGACTGGCGCGAGGCGGAGGCGGCGGGCGTCTTCACCGGCGCGCCGGTCGATCTCGCCGACGGCTTCATCCATTTCTCCGCCGCCGACCAGGTGCGCGAGACGGCGGGCAAGCATTTTGCCGGCCGGTCGGATCTCGTGCTGGCGGCCATCGATGCCGCGTCGCTGGGCGACAAGCTCGTCTGGGAGCCTTCGCGCGGCGGAGCGCACTTCCCTCATCTCTATGCTTCGCTGCCCATGTCGGCGGTCGTGTCGGTCGTCGACCTGCCGCTTGGCCCCGATGGGGCGCACCGCTTCCCGGAGGGGCTGTGATGTTCGCAAGGCTCGCCTCCGGCATCGCGCGGCGCGCACTGTTTACCCTCGACGCGGAAACCGCGCACGGTCTCACCATCAAGGCGCTGGCGAGCGGGCTTGCCCCTTCCTGCGCGGCGGCAAGCGATCCGCGTCTGGCCGTGACCGTCGCCGGCATCGATTTCCCCAATCCGCTGGGCATGGCCGCCGGCTTTGACAAGAACGGCGAGGTGCCGGACGCGCTGTTGGGCCTCGGCTTCGGCTTTACCGAGGTCGGTACGGTCACGCCGCTGCCGCAGTCCGGCAATCCCAGGCCGCGCGTCTTCCGCCTTGTCGAGGACAACGGCGTCGTCAACCGTCTCGGCTTCAACAACGAGGGCCATGCGGCACTGCGCGGCCGTCTTGACGCGCGCGCCGGCCGCGGGGGGATCGTCGGCGTCAACGTCGGGGCCAACAAGGATGCCGCCGACCGGATCGCCGACTATGTGGCCGGCATCGAGACCTTTGCCGACCGGGCGACGTATTTCACCGTCAACATCTCCTCGCCCAACACGCCGGGCCTGCGCGATCTGCAGGCCCGCGACGCCCTGCATGAACTGCTGTCACGGGTGATGGACGCGCGGGAGAAGGCCGCCGCCCGCGTCGGGCGGACGGTGCCCGTCTTCCTCAAGATCGCACCGGATGTGGAGGAGGCCGGTCTCGACGACATCGCCTCGGAGGTCATTACCGCCGAGCTCGACGGTCTCATCGTCTCCAACACCACATTGTCGCGTGCCGGCCTTTCGGACGCGAAGGGGGCCGCCGAAACGGGCGGGCTCTCGGGGCGGCCGCTGTTTCGCCGGGCGACGATCGCGCTTGCCCGCATGCGCCTGCGCGTCGGTCCGCGCCTGCCGATCATCGGCGTCGGCGGCATCGACAGCGGCGAGAGCGCCTGGACCAAGATCACCGCCGGGGCCAATCTGCTGCAGCTCTACACCGGTCTGGTCTATGAGGGGCCGGATCTCGTCGGCCGTATCCTGACCCATCTCGCCAACAGCCTCGACCGCCACGCGCTGTCCGGCCTGGAGGCCGCCAGTGGCCGCAACGCCGAGGCCTGGGCCCGGCTCGACCCGGACGGCGAGGACACGCTGTGAGCGGAGAGATCGTCATCTGGCACAACCCGCGCTGTTCCAAGTCGCGGGCAACGCTTGCCCTGCTGGAGGCGCGCGGCGTCGTGCCGGCGGTGCGCCTCTACCTCGAGGATGCGCCCTCGCAGGCCGAGATCCGCGCCGCGCTGGCCGCGCTCGGGGCGGATGGCCCGCGCCAGCTCATGCGCAGCTGCGAGCCCGTCTATCGGGAAAGGCGACTTGGCGACGTTGAGGACGCCGACGTGCTGGTGGCGGCCATGGCCGCCGACCCGGTTCTGATCGAGCGGCCGCTGGTCATCGCGGGCGGGCGCGCGGCCATCGGGCGTCCGCCCGAGGCGGTGCTTGCCCTGCTGGAGGGCGAGTGCGCGCCAGCGCCTCAGTAGGCGCTTTCGACGTCGCCCATCTCCACATAGACCGACTTCACCTGGCTGTAGTGGCCGATGGCCGCATGGCCGTTCTCGCGGCCGAAGCCCGACTTCTTGTAGCCGCCGAAGGGCATCTCGACCGGCGTCAGGTTGTAGGTGTTGATCCAGCAGGTGCCGGCGTTGAGCGCGGCGATCACCCTGTGGGCGCGCTGGATGTCGCGGGTGAAGACGCCGGCGGCCAACCCGAACTCGGTGGCGTTGGCGCGCGCCACCGCTTCCTCCTCGCTGTCGAAGTCGAGCACGCACATGACGGGGCCGAAGATTTCCTCGCGCGCGATCGCCATGTGGTCGGCGACATCGGCAAAGACCGTCGGCTGGACGAAGAGCCCCTCCGGCATCCCCGCGACGCTGGCCCTGTCGCCCCCGCAAACGAGGCGCGCACCTTCCGCCTTTCCGCGTTGGATATAGGCAAGCACCTTGTCGAACTGCGCCTTCGAGACCAGCGGGCCGGTGTCGGTCGTTTCGTCCATCGGGTCGCCGAGGCGGGCGTTGGCTGTGCGCTCGGCGAGCCGGGCGAGAAACGCCTCCTTGAGGCCCTTCTGGACGAAGACGCGGGTGCCGTTGGAGCAGATCTGGCCGGATGAATAGAAGTTGGCGTTGATCGCCGCCGACACCGCATTGTCGAGATGGGCGTCGTCGAAGATGACGAGCGGCGACTTGCCGCCGAGTTCCAGCGTGACGTGCTTCAGCGTTTGCGCGGCAAGCTCGGCGACCTTCGTGCCGGTGGGCACCGAGCCGGTCAGCGAGACCTTGGCCACGTCCGGATGCGAGACGAGATGCGCGCCTGTCTCGCCAAACCCCTGGACGACGTTGAAGACGCCATCGGGAAGGCCGGCCTCGGCGAGGATTTCGGCGAGCTTCAGCGCCGACAGGGGAGTGACTTCCGAGGGCTTGAAGACGACCGCGTTGCCGCAGGCGAGCGCGGGCGCCGCCTTCCAGCAGGCGATCTGGATCGGGTAATTCCAGGCTCCGATGGCCGCGACCACGCCCAGCGGCTCGCGGCGGGTGTAGGCGAAGGAGCCGCCAAGGTCGATGTGCTCGCCGGTGAGCGTCGCCGTCAGGCCGCCGAAATACTCAAGGCAGTCGGCGCCGGAGGCCGCATCGGCGACGAGGGTCTCCTGCAAGGGCTTGCCGGTATCGAGCGTCTCCAGCTCGGAGAGCTCGCGGTTGCGCTCCCGCAGCAGCGCGGCCGCCCGCCGCAGTACGCGGCCGCGCTCGACAGGCGGCGTCGCCGCCCATTCCCGGAAGCCGGACCGCGCCGCCGCGACCGCCGCATTGACGGTCTCCGCGCCCGCCGCGTTGAGCCGGGCGATCACCTCGCCGGTCGCCGGGTAGCGGCTTTCCAGCGGCCTGCCGTGCGGATCCTGCACATAGGCTCCATTGATGAAATGAGAGGCGGGCGGCTGTGCGCGCATGCAGGCTTCTCCGGTCGTTCGCTTTGCGGCGTGTCGTGTCGTCGTTTGATGAGTTTAGGGCGTCAACGCTGTTCTGTCCGCCACTTCGGATGAATCCATGGCTCCAGGTTCGACGGCGGCAGCGGATCCTTGCCCATCACATGGTCGGCGATCTTCTCGCCGCACATGATCGAGGGGGCGTTGAGATTGCCATTGGTGATCTGCGGGAAGATCGAGCTGTCGGCGACCCGCAAGCCGTCCACGCCGATGACCCGTCCCTGAGGATCGACGACCGCCATCGGGTCGTCGGGCGCCCCCATGCGGCAGGTTCCACAGGGGTGGTAGGCGCTTTCCACGTGCTCCTTGATGAAGGCGTCCAGCTCCGTGTCCGACTGCACCGCGCTCCCCGGCTGGATCTCCTTGCCGCGATAGGGAGCGAAGGCCTCCTGAGCGAAGATCTCGCGCGTCAGCCGGATGGCGGTACGGAAATCGGCCCAGTCGTCGGGATGGGACATGTAGTTGAAGAGGATCGAGGGCGCGGCCTCCGGATCGGCGGAAACGAGCGCCACCCGCCCGCGCGATTTCGAGCGCATCGGCCCCACATGTGCCTGGAAGCCGTGGCCCTCTGCCGCCGCCTTGCCGTCGTAGCGCACGGCGAAGGGCAGGAAATGGTACTGGATGTCCGGGTATTCGACGCCGGCCTTGGAGCGGATGAAGGCGC
Organism: Stappia sp. ICDLI1TA098; assembly: GCF_054880955.1. Taxonomy (NCBI): domain Bacteria; kingdom Pseudomonadati; phylum Pseudomonadota; class Alphaproteobacteria; order Hyphomicrobiales; family Stappiaceae; genus Stappia; species Stappia sp. ICDLI1TA098. The sequence goes on along the minus strand of NZ_JBTZBT010000002.1, from coordinate 77,802 downwards.
AGGCCTCGAAGTGGTTCGACGCGCCCAGGCCCGTGCCCGAGAAGAGCCACCGTGCCCCGATCAGAGCCTTGGAAAGAAGGTTCCAGTGCTTGTAGAGCGTGATCGGCTGGGTGCAGGCCTGCTGGATGTAGAGCTCCAGATGGTCCTGCAGGTTCTGCCCCACGCCCGGGCGGTCGGCGATCACCTCGATGCCGAGCGCGGAAAGGGCCGCCGCCTCGCCGATGCCCGACAGCATCAGCAGCTTCGGAGAGTTGATCGAGGAGGCGGCGAGGATCACCTCGCGCGAGGCGTGAAACGTCTCTATGCGGCCGGAGAGCTTCACCTCGACGCCGGTTGCCCGGCGACCCTCGAAGACGATGCGCCGTGCGACGGCGCCGGTGATCATGCGCAGGTTGTCGCGCTTCAGCGCCGGCTTCAGATAGGCGTTTGCCGTCGACCAGCGCCGCCCCTTCCACACCGTCATCTCCATGTCGGCGAAGCCTTCCTGCTTCAGCCCGTTGTAGTCGGCGGTGGTCGCGTATCCCGCCTGCCGGCCGGCGTCGATGAAGGCGTCGTAGAGCGGGCTCCACTTGGTTCCGCGCGTGACATGCATCGGGCCTTGCGTGCCGCGCACCCCGGCCTCGCCGCCGTGGGAGGTCTCCATGCGCCGGTAGTAGGGGGCGACGTCCGCATAGGACCAGCCGTGCGCGCCCATGTCCGCCCAGGTGTCGAAGTCGCGCGCGTGGCCGCGCACGTAGACCATGCCGTTGATCGACGATGAGCCGCCGACCACGCGCCCGCGCGGTGTCGCCAGCCGGCGTCCGTCCAGGTGTGGTTCCGCGTCGCTGACGAAGCCCCAGTCGTAGCGGGACATGTTCATCGGGTAGCTCAGCGCCGCCGGCATCTGGATGAAAGGCCCTGCATCGGTGCCGCCGGCCTCGATCACGAGCACCCGGTTGGTCGGGTCTTCCGACAGGCGGAAGGCGAGCGCGGCTCCGGCAGAGCCTGCGCCGATCACGATATGGGTGGCGTCCTGCATGGTCTGCGTCTCTCGTCAGGTTCTTGCGTTTCGCTCGCGCCGCTCAGGCGCGCGGAAGCACGTCCGCGATCTGCCTGTCGACATAGTCCTCGACGTGTCTGATCGCCGGGCGCGGCTGGACCGGGCCCTCGGCGAAGACCCGCTGCAGCCACAGGCCGTCGATCATCGCCGCCGTGCCCTCGGCCGCGCCGCGCGCCCGCCCGCCCGGCAGCAGCGCCGAATAGGCGTGGGCAAGGTTGGACACGAGCCGGCGGTGGTAGATGCGCAGCAGTCGTCGCGTATCCGGCTCGGTGCGCGCCTGCAGATAAAAGGCGAGCCAGGCGGAAATCAGCGCCGGCTGGAACTGCGCCGGCGCGAAGCTCGCCGCGATCATCGCCGAGATGCGCTCGCGCGGACCGGAGGCTTTCGCCATCCGCTCCTGCGTCTCCTGCGACAGATCGGCCAGAAGCGCGCGCATGGTGGCGTTCAGAAGCCCTGCCTTGGAGCCGAAATAGTGATGCGCCAGTCCGCCCGACACGCCCGCGCGCCGGGCGATCTCCGCCATCGTCGCGTCGAGGAAGCCGCGCGCGTGGATGGTTTCCACGGTCGCGTCGATCAGGGCCTTGCGGCGGTGCGATTCCATTCCGATGCGAGGCATGTCCATCCCCGTTATTCCGGGCGGATACCGAACCGCCCGCAGCATCGCAGGTGTATTTTTGATTGGCTGTTCAATCAATGAAAAAAAGGCGATTGAGCGGGGAATTGCGTATTTCGTCTAAAAATGTTTTGATGCCGGCCATCGGATCGCAGGCCCGCCAGGGGCTGTGTCCAGGCTTGGGGGCCTCGCCGCGAAGAACAAGCGCGACGGACCGGCCGGAAAGCGGGGCTGCCTGTGGCGCCGGCTTTCGCGGCACGTCGCCGTTGTGTCCTGTCCTGTCCTGCCCGTCCTGCTTCGGGCTTGCGCGGACCGGCGGCCGCTTCGCGCTTCGCGCGGCCAGCCCCGACAGTTTTGTTCCCGGCCTGTGGCCGGCGACCTGCCATGTCCGGCGCGCTTCTGCGCCGGTGCGTTTTGAAAAAGGGAAGGACGAACGCTCATGACCAGACTTGCCCTGCGCCTCGGCGCTGCAACCCTTGCCGTCGGCCTCACGGCCGGCACGGCTCTTGCCGCCGATGGCGACGCCTGCAAGACGGTCCGCTTCTCCGACGTGGGCTGGACGGACATCACCGCGACGACGGCGGTTGCCTCCGTGGTGCTCGAGGCGCTCGGCTATGACGCCGACGTCAAGATCCTCTCCGTTCCCGTCACTTATGCCTCGCTGAAGAACAAGGACATCGACGTCTTCCTCGGCAACTGGATGCCGACCATGGAGGGCGACATCAAGGCCTATCGCGAGGACGGTTCGGTCGAGACGGTGCGGGCCAATCTGGAAGGCGCCAAATACACGCTGGCGGTGCCCAAATACACCTACGACAAGGGCCTCAAGTCCTTCGCCGACATCGCCAAGTTCAAGGACGACCTTGACGGCAAGATCTACGGCATCGAGGCGGGCAATGACGGCAACCGGCTGATCATCGACATGATCGAGGGCAATACCTTCGGCCTCAAGAGCTTCGAGATCGTCGAGAGCTCGGAAGCCGGCATGCTCTCGCAGGTGGCCCGCGCCGCCAAGCGCAAGGAGGACGTTGTCTTCCTCGGCTGGGAGCCGCACCCGATGAACGCCAATTTCGAGATGGCCTATCTGGAAGGCGGCGATGACGTCTTCGGTCCGAACTACGGTGGCGCGACGGTGTTCACCAATGTACGCGCCGGCTATGGCAAGGAGTGCCCGAACGTCGGCCAGTTCCTCGACAACCTCGTCTTCTCGCTGTCGATGGAGAACGAGATCATGGGCGCGATCCTGAACGACGGCACCGAGCCGGAGAAGGCTGCCAGCGCCTGGCTCAAGGCGCATCCCAAGGCCGCCGACGCGTGGCTCGAGGGTGTGACCACGCTCGACGGCTCCGACGCCAAGGCGGCACTGAAGTCCGAACTCGGCCTGTAAGCCGTCGGACCGCGCCGCTCGCGGGCCTGAAAACAACCGCCGCCGCGCCGGGGAGCCTTCCCGGGAGCGGCGGCGCCGGGTGGCGGACCCGCCGCCCCTCCCGCCTGTGATGGCGGGCGATATACCCGAAAAACGGCAGAAAAGGAGGCGGCTCGCGTGGACTGGCTGACCGACAACAAACTGCCGATCGGCCCCTGGGCGAGAGCCTGCGTCGATTGGCTGACCAACAATGGCGCCTGGTTCTTCGACGGCATATCCGTCGCACTGGAGGCAATGATCGGGGCGATCCTCTGGGTTCTCCAGGCTCCGCATCCGCTTGTCGCGGTGGTCATCGTGAGTGCGCTTGCCTATGTCGTCCGCCGCAAGCTCTCCTTCGCCGTCTTCGTCGCCGCGAGCCTGCTTCTCATCATCAACCAGGGCTACTGGGAGGAGACGACCGAGACCCTCTCGCTCGTCATCGCCGCCGCCGTCGTGTGCATGGTGATCGGCGTGCCGCTCGGCGTCGCCGCCGCGCATCGCCCGAGGCTGTATGCGGCGATGCGTCCGGTGCTCGACCTGATGCAGACGATCCCGACCTTCGTCTATCTGATCCCGGCGCTCATTCTCTTCGGTCTGGGCATGGTGCCCGGCCTGATCGCCACTGTCGTCTTCGCCATACCCGCGCCGATCCGCCTGACCCAGCTCGGCGTTTCCTCCACCCCCCGCCAGCTCATCGAGGCGGGCGAGGCTTTCGGCGCGACGAAGTCGCAGCTGTTGTGGAAGGTCGAGCTGCCCTACGCGCTGCCGCAGATCATGGCCGGGCTCACCCAGACCATCATGCTGTCGCTCTCCATGGTGGTGATCGCCGCGCTGGTCGGGGCGGACGGCCTCGGCGTGCCGACGCTGCGCGCCCTCAACACGGTCAACATCGCCCGCGGTTTCGAGGTCGGTATCGCCATCGTGCTGGTCGCCATCGTGCTCGACCGCTTCTTCCGCCGCGACGAGCCGGAGGGCCGCACCTGATGACGCAGCCCATCGTTTCCTTCCGCGATGTCGACATCGTCTTCGGCGACAGGCCGGAACTGGCCTACCCGCTGATGGACGAGGGCCTCAGCCGGGCCGAGATCCAGAGCCGGACCGGCCAGACACTCGGTGTCTCGAATGCCAGTTTCGACGTGGTCGAGGGCGAGCTTCTCGTTCTCATGGGGCTGTCCGGCTCCGGCAAGTCGACGCTGTTGCGCGCCGTCAACGGCCTCAACCGGATTTCGCGCGGCGAGGTGCTGGTTCATGACGGCGATCATTCGGTGAACCCGTCCGCCTGCGCGCCGGCCGATCTGCGCGCGCTCCGGCGCGGGCGCATCGCCATGGTGTTCCAGCAGTTTGCGCTGTTGCCCTGGCGCAGCGTGCGCGAGAACGTTGGCTTCGGTCTCGAGCTCGCCGGGCTGAACCCGGCCCGGCGCAAGGAAAAGGTCGATGCCCAGCTCGAGCTGGTCGGCCTTGCCCAGTGGGGCGACAAATACGTCCACGAGCTTTCCGGCGGCATGCAGCAGCGCGTCGGGCTTGCCCGCGCCTTCGCCACCGACGCGCCGATCCTCCTGATGGACGAGCCGTTCTCGGCGCTCGACCCGCTCATTCGCAGCCATCTGCAGGACGAGTTGCTGGCGCTTCAGGACAAGCTCGACAAGACCATCATCTTCGTCAGCCACGATCTCGACGAGGCCGCCAAGATCGGCTCGCGCATCGCCATCATGGAGGGCGGGCGCGTCATCCAGCTGGGCACGCCGCAGGAGATCGTCCGCAAGCCGGCGACCGACTACGTCGCCGAGTTTGTCGCCCACATGAATCCGCTTGGTGTGCTGCGCGCCCGCGACATCATGCGCCCGCTTGCCGCCGGCGAGGCGGAGCGGCTTGGCGAAGCGCCGGTCTGTCCGCCGCGCATGCCGGTGCGCGAGGTGATCGCCCTCAAGCGCCGGTCCGAGGGGCCGATCCTGGTTGCCGATGGCGCCGCGCCGCTGGGGCTGGTCGGCGAGGACGAGATCCTCGACTGCCTGCTGTAAAATCGCGCGCGTGCCGGCTCAGCCCGGCGCGCGCGGAAAGGTCGCCGCCGCCCGCCGTGGCGTGATCGCCAGCAGCGAGAACCCGCGCATCGCCAGGAAGATCGCGAAGGCGAGCCACAGGCCGTGGTTGCCGAGGAGCGGAAAGGCGATGGCATAGGCGGCAAGGAAGCCGACCAGCGATACCAGCATCATGTTGCGCATGTCGCGCGACCAGGTGGCGCCGATGAAGACCCCGTCCATCTGGAAGGCGAGCACGCCGAGAAGCGGCGTCGCCGCCGCCCAGGGCAGGTAGGCCTCCGCCGTCTCGCGCACGTCCTGGGCCGTGGTGATCGTCTCGATCAACAGCGGACCCATGGTCAGGAAGACGAGCGCCAGCAGGCCGGCCAGCACATAGCCCCACAGCAGGCTCAGCTTCAGCGAACGGTCGAAGGCCGGGCGGTAGCGCGCGCCCACCGCACGCCCCGACAGCTGTTCGGCCGCCGTCGCCAGCCCGTCGAGAAAGAAGCTCGCCACCATGAAGAGCTTCTCCAGCACCGCGTTTGCCGCCAGCACCGTGTCGCCCTGTGCGGCCGAGCGCGAATAGAAGAAGCCGAAGGCGGCGATCAGCGAGAACGAGCGGATCATGATGTCGCCGTTGAGCGCCATCATCCTGCGGAACTTCTGCCGGTCGAACAATCTGGCGCGGGAGGGCAGCGGCGCGCCCCTGAGGATCGCCAGCGCGATTGCCGCACCGGCGAGGCAGGCGGTCGCCTCGGCCACCACGGTCGCCGCCGCGACGCCGGCGACGCCCCAGTCGAACACCAGCACGAACACCACCGAAAGCGCGATGTTGATGCCGTTCAGTCCGGTCTGCAGGGCAAGCGCGGTCATCGCCTGCCCGCGCCCGATGAACCAGCCGAGAAAAGCATAGTTGGCAAGCGCCATAGGCGCGGAGAGCACGCGGACGGAGAAATAGGTCGCGGTCGCCGCCTGCACCTCGGCGCTGCCGCCCATCAGCCACAGCCCCGCCGTCAGCAGCGGCAGGCTGAGAGCCGCCAGGGCGATGCCGAGGCTGGCGGCGAGCACCTGCGCGCGCAGCAGCACGGCGCGCTCTTCCTCATGCTCGTCCGCCCCCACGGCCTGCGCCGTCAGCCCGGTGGTGCCGGAGCGCAGGAAGTTGAAGCTGGTGAACACCAGATCGAAAAGCACGCCGCCGAGCGCGATGCCGCCGAGCAGCGCTGCGTCGCCAAGCTGACCGATCACCGCCGTATCGATCAGCCCGAGCAGCGGTGTCGACAGATAGGCCAGCGTCATCGGAACCGCGATGGCGAGCACCGTCCGGTTGGTCACCTCGAAGGGCCGCACGGCTCCGCCCGCCGGCGCATCGGGAGAAGCATCGGCCTTGTGGCCGGGGGCGCTGTCATGGGCCACGTATCGGTCCTCGGGCTGGCGGGCGGCGCGGTGCTGGCCGGACGGGAAGGAGCAGGATGCAAGTCCCGCAACCTATCCCATTGCGCGGCGGAGCGAAATTCCCCGAACCGCGCCCACGCCCGTGACCCACGCCTTTCTCGCGCTCCCTCCACGGCGCACCGCCTGCCGCGATGTGGATTGGGTCCCGGGTCAAGCCCGGGATGACGCCTCAGGAGTGGTGAGGCGTTGCCGTGGAGGAGGTGGGGCGTCGCTGCGGGGGGGCGACGTCGTGGGGGAGGCGAGGTGACTCAGCGGCGGAGGTGGGGTGCCGGCTTCCCGCTCCGCCGTCACCCTGGGCTTGACCCGGGGTCTATTGGCTCCCGCAGCGCGCGATGCGGGCTCTGGGCCTGCGGATCTCTCCGGGCGGACCCGGCAGTCGCACCGCCTGCCGCGACGTGGATTGGATCCCGGGTCAAGCCCGGGATGACGCCTCAGGGGAGGTGAGGTAACGCCGTGGGGAGGTGGAGATGACGCCGTGGGCGGGGCCAGGAGGCAGCCTGTGTTTGCGTCGGAGAACCCTCCCTGGCCGCGCGCCGGGCCGGGGTGGGGCGGTGAAACGCCTTGAAATCCGGCATATCCTTGCCCGCGCGGGCTCTTTCGTCTAGGAAACCGACAACCGGCGGCGCCTGCCGCATCTCCTTCTCGTACGGATCCCGCTCGTCCATGGCCAAGACCAAACCGAACAAGCTGAAGGCGCGCCTGCCGCGCGGCTTCGTCGACCGTTCCGCATCCGACATCCGCGCCACCGACGCGATGCTCGCCGAGATCCGGAAGGTCTACGAATCCTACGGCTTCGACCCGGTCGAGACACCGGCCTTCGAATACACCGACTGCCTCGGCAAGTTCCTGCCCGACACCGACCGGCCCAATGCCGGCGTCTTCTCCGTGCAGGACGACGACGAACAGTGGATGAGCCTGCGCTACGATCTCACCGCGCCGCTCGCTCGTCATGTGGCGGAGAACATCAACGAGATCCAGCTTCCCTATCGCACCTACCGTGCCGGCTGGGTGTTCCGCAACGAGAAGCCCGGCCCGGGTCGCTTCCGCCAGTTCATGCAGTTCGATGCCGATACCGTCGGCGCGCCGGGCGTCCAGGCGGACGCCGAGATGTGCATGATGATGGCCGACACGATGGAGGCGCTCGGCATCCCGCGCGGGCAATACGTCATCCGTGTCAACAACCGCAAGGTGCTCGACGGCGTGATGGAGGCGATCGGCCTTGGCGGAGAGGACAATGCCGAGCGCCGGCTGACCGTGCTGCGCGCCATCGACAAGCTCGACAAGTTCGGACCCCAGGGCGTTGCACTACTGCTCGGCGAGGGTCGCAAGGACGACAGCGGAGACTACACAAAGGGAGCGGGGCTGAGTAGTTCCCAGCTTAGAATATTGGCTGGATACCATCGAATTCTAAGCTACAAGTGGAAGAAGCCGTTTTCGATAGGCCGCTATAAGGACTATCTTCGCAGTTGGTCAAAGCTTACTACGCTGCCGACTGGTGTTGATATGGGTCTTGATGAGCTTGAGCAGATTCGAAAGCTGGTCCGATCCGCCGGCTACGACCCGGATCGCATCCGGATCGACCCCTCCGTCGTGCGCGGCCTCGAATACTATACCGGCCCCGTCTACGAGGCCGAGCTGTTGTTCGACGTCACCAACGAGAAGGGCGAGGTCGTGCAGTTCGGCTCGGTTGGCGGCGGCGGGCGCTATGACGGTCTGGTCAAGCGCTTCACCGGGAGCGACGTGCCGGCGACCGGCTTTTCCATCGGCGTCTCGCGGTTGATGACTGCGCTGAAGAACCTCGGCAAGCTGGGCACGCAAGACCTGCTCGCCCCCGTGCTTGTCACCGTCATGGACGGCGACACGGCAAGCCTTGCCCGCTACCAGAAGATGACCCAGGACCTGCGCGCCGCCGGCATTCGCGCCGAGATGTACCAGGGCAACTGGAAGAAGTTCGGCAACCAGCTCAAATATGCCGACCGGCGCGGCTGCCCGCTTGCCATCATCCAGGGCTCGGAAGAGCGCGGCGAGGGCGTTGTCCAGGTCAAGGACCTGATCGAGGGCAAGCGGCTTTCCGGCAAGATCACCGACAATGTCACCTGGCGCGAGAGCCGGCCGGCGCAGGTGAGCGTCGCCGAGGCGGACCTCGTCGTCACCGTCGCGCGCATGCTTGCCGAACACGCCGAGGACCGTGCCCGCGCGGGAGCCGGAGGAGCGGGCGAATGAGCGGCATCGATGCCTACCGGGATCTGACGGCGCTGTTCGAGCGGGCGGGCTTTCCGCGCGTCGAACCGGCGATCCTCCAGCCTTCCGCGCTCTTTCTCGATCTTGTCGGCGAGGACATTCGCGGCCGCATGTTCCTGACCGCCGACCGGGCGGGGGAGGAGCTGTGCCTGCGTCCCGACTACACGATCCCCGTCTGCCGCGCCCATCTCGACGGCGCCGATGCCCGCACCCCGGCGCGCTACGCCTATTGCGGCAAGGTCTTTCGCCAGCGCCAGGAGGGGCCGGCGGAGTTCCAGCAGGCCGGCGTCGAGTGTTTCGGCCGCTCCGATCTGGAGGCCGCGGACGCGGAAATTCTTGCGCTTGCGCTGGAAAGCCTCGGCACGCTCGGCGTTGACGACGCCTCCATCGAGATCGGCGACGAGGCGCTGTTTCGCGCCGTGCTCGACGCGCTGGAACTGCCCGCCGCCTGGGCGCGCCGTCTCGGCGAACTCTTTGGCGAGCGCGCCCGCCTCGACGCCGCGGTCGCGGCGATGAAGGACGGTGTGGCGACAGGCGGCGGCGAGGCCGCGCCGATGCCGGCGCTGGTGCGCGCGCTCGACGGGCTCGACCCCGAGACCGCCCAGTCGGCCGTTGCCGAGCTTCTCGGCCTCACGGGCCTGCGCCCCATCGCCGGGCGCAGTGCTGCCGACATCGCCGAGCGGTTGCTGGAGCAGGCAAGCCTTGCCTCCCGCGATCCTGAAACGGCCCGGGCCGCCGACCTCCTGTCCCGCTTCCTGGCGATTTCCGGCGATCCGGTGTCCTCGCTCGACAAGATCGCGGCCTTCGCGCAGGCCGAGGGCCTGTCGCTCGGCGAAGCGCCCGACCGTTTCGCCTCCCGTCTCGAGGCCCTTGCCGGCCACGGTATCGGCGCCGACCGTCTCGCCTTTTCGGCAAGCTTCGGCCGCCGGCTCGACTATTACACGGGCTTCGTCTTCGAGATCCATTCCGCCTCGCGCGCGAGCGCCGGACAGATCGTCGGTGGCGGACGCTACGACCGCCTGCTCGCGCTTCTCGGCGCCCGGGATCATATTCCCGCGACGGGCTTCTCGATCTGGCTGGACCGGATCTGACGGCGCGGGACGACGCGCTGGACACGAGGTTGTCATGACAACACCATTGATCATCGCCATCCCCTCCAAGGGCAGGCTGCAGGAAAACACCCACGATTTCTTCGCCCGCGCCGGCCTCCCGGTCGGTCGTCCGGGCGGCGCGCGCAACTACCGCGGCCGCCTTGGCAAGTTCGATGCGAGTGAAGTCGAGATCGCCTTCCTGTCCGCGTCCGAGATCGCCCGCGAGCTCGCCGCCGGCAAGGCGCACATCGGCGTGACAGGGCTCGACCTGGTGCATGAGACCATCGTGCGGCCGGACGCCAGCGTCCATGTGGTGACACCGCTCGGCTTCGGCTTCGCGGATGTGGTCGTCGCCGTGCCCGATGCCTGGATCGATGTCGCCACCATGGCCGACCTTGTCGATGTCGCCTCCCATTTCCGTGCCCGCACGGGCGGGCGCATCCGCGTCGCGACCAAATATGTCGCCCTGACCCGCGACTTCTTCGCCCGCGCCGGCCTGTCCGACTACCGGATCGTGGAAAGCGCCGGGGCGACGGAAGGGGCACCGGCCGCCGGCACGGCCGAGCTCATCGTCGACATCACCACGACCGGCTCGACGCTTGCCGCCAACAACCTCAAGATTCTCGACGACGGCATCATCCTGAAGAGCCAGGCCAATCTCGTCGCTTCCCTGTCGGCGGACTGGACGCCCGCGCATCTCGCCGCGGCGCGGATGATCCTCGACCGGATCTCGGCCGAGGAGCGCGCCCGCAGCCACCGCGAGATCCGCGCGCTGGTGCAGGCGCCAGAGCTGACGGCGCGCGCCGCGGCCGAGCAGTTCGGCGCGGTCGCGCCCTTCGGCACCCAGGTCGGCCAGCCGCTGCTCCTGCATTGCCCGGCGAAGAACGCCGCCGACTGCGCCACCTTGCTGCGTGACCACGGCGCGCCGCATGTCAGCGTGACGACGCTCGACTACGTCTTCGGCACCGCGAACCCGCTGTTCGGACCGCTGGCGGAAAAGGTCGGCCCGGCGGCGTAAGCGTGCCTGTCGACAGGCCCGGCTTGCCGTCGCACGCGCTGGAAGGCGAGGCCGCAGGCCTCTTTCCCCAATGTGCTTGCAATCGGGGCCAAGCGGATTATGGTCCCGCGCGACTTCGGGACCGTGCGGGACAGGAGGTCTTCGCCGGGCATATGAGCCTCGGCAACGTCCGCAAGGGCGCGGCATCGTGGATGCCGGCCGGGACGACAGGCAAGGCCTGCACCGCCAAGACAGCGACGACAAAGTGACGACGATATCCCACGACCACATGCCGGCAGCCGGCGATCCCGAGGCCGGCGGCGCGCCCGTGCCCGGAGCGAGCGAGACCGCCGTCCTTTCGGTCGTTCTGCCGACCTTCAACGAGCGCGACAACCTTCCCGTCCTGCTGCAGCGGCTGGAAGCGACGCTGGCCGGCATTGCCTGGGAGGCGATCGTCGTCGACGACAATTCGCCCGACGGCACGGCCGAGCTTGCCCGGAGCATCGCCAACCACGATCCGCGGGTGCGCGTCATCCGCCGCGTTGGCCGGCGCGGTCTCTCCGGCGCCTGCATCGAGGGCATGCTGGCCTCTTCGGCCGAGTTCGTCGCGGTGATGGACGCCGATCTGCAGCATGACGAGACGCTGTTGCCGCGGATGCTTGCCGCCCTGACCGGCGCGGACGGCGGCGCCGGCGCGGATCTTGCCGTCGCCAGCCGCCACGTCGAGGGCGGGGACGTCGGCGCCGGGCTGTCGGGCGTGCGCGCCTCCGGCTCCACCCTTGCCAACCGTCTGGCGCGGATCTTCCTCAAGGTCGAGCTGTCCGACCCGATGAGCGGCTTCTTCATGATCCGCCGCGCCGAGGTCGAGCGCCTCGCGCCGAAGCTCTCCTCTCAGGGCTTCAAGATCCTGCTCGACATCGTCGCCAGCGCGCGCGGCTCGCTCAGGGTCGTCGAGCTTCCCTTCGTCTTCCGCGAGCGGCTACACGGCGAGAGCAAGCTCGACACGCTCGTCGCGCTCGATTTCCTGGGGCTCATCTTGTCCAAGCTTGCCGGCGATCTCGTCTCCGTCCGCTTTCTCATGTTCATGATGGTCGGCGCGTCCGGCGTCGTCGTGCACATGGCCGCGCTGTTCACGCTGATCGAGACGTTCGGCGTGGAGTTCACCATTGCCCAGACGGCGGCGACCTTTGTCGCCATGACGTCGAACTTCTGGCTCAACAACCGGCTGACCTACCGCGACCGGCGGCTGACGGGCTTCGCCGCGCTGCGCGGGCTTCTGACCTTCTATCTGGTGTGCGGCTTCGGCGTCGTCGCCAATGTCGGCGTCGCCTCGCTGATCTATCGCGAGGATGGCGGCGCGCTGCTGATCGGCATCGCCGGCGCCGCCGGCGCGGTCATGGGGGCGGTGTGGAACTACGCCGCGAGCTCCGTGCTCACCTGGCGCAAGGCGTGAGGCGGGAATGACCACGGCCCATCTCCGGCACGAGAGCGATCCGACGCTTCCCCTCTGGCTGCGGCCGGGGGGGCTGGCGGTCATCGTCGGTGTCCTGACGCTGGCGAAACTCGCCGTCGCCGGGCTCTCCGGGCTTGCCGAGGATGAGGCCTACTATCGTTTGTGGGGGCTCGATCCGGCGCTGGGCTACTACGACCATCCGCCGATGATCGGCTGGTGGACCTGGGCCGGCATGGCGCTGTCGGGAGACGGCGCGCTCGGCGTGCGCCTGGTGCCGATCCTCTCCGCGCTGCTTGGCTCGCTGGCGCTCTGGCGCACCGGCCTCCTGCTGTTCGGCGCAAGGGCCGCCGGCTATGCGGTGCTGCTGTTCAACACCTCGCTGCTGATCGGCATCGGCAGCCTGATGGCCACGCCGGATGCGCCCTCGGTGTTCTTCTGGGGGCTTGCCATCTGGGCGCTGGCGGAGCTCGATGCCAGCCGCAATCCGTGGTGGTGGATCACCATCGGCCTGATCGCCGGTCTCGGCCTGACGTCGAAATACTCGGTGCTGTTCCTTGGTGCCGGCATCGTGCTGTGGCTGCTGTTCGTGCCCCGGGCGCGGGTATGGTGGGGGGCCTGGCAGCTCTGGGCTGGCGGGCTTCTCGCCGTGCTGCTGTTCGCGCCGGTGGTGCAATGGAACGCCGCCCATGAGTGGGCCTCCTTCGTCAAGCAGTTCGGCCGCGCCGTGCCCCATGGCTGGACGCTGCGCTACGTCGGTGAGTTCTTCGGCGGGCTTGCCGGACTGCTCAATCCGCTCACCGCGGTTCTCGCCATCCTCGGTGTCGGCCGTGCCGTGGCGCGCGCGCGCAAGGGCGACAGCGCCGCCGGCCTGTTGCTGTGGACGAGCGTGCCGTTCTTCGCCTATCTGCTGCTGCATTCCTTCCACGACCGCGTCCAGGCCAACTGGCCGGCGCCGCTGTTTCCCGCGCTGACACTGCTTGCAGCCTGGATCGCGGCGGAGCCGCCGGCTTTCTCCGCCCGGGTCTGGCGCGGCCTCGCCGGGGCTGCGGTTGTCATCGGGTTTGCCGCCTCGGGGCTTGTCTACATTCATGCGGTCGCCCCGCTCACCGGCAGCCTCGCGCGCAAGGACCCGACCTTCCAGACCCGGGGCTGGAGCGAGGTCCGCGCCCAGGTGCTTCGGCTTGCCGGCGAGAACGGCGCCGGATGGGTCGCGACACAGGGCTACGGGCTCAACGCGCAGCTCGCCTTCGCCCTGCGCGACACCGACATCCCCGTGCGACAGCTTACCGAGCGCATCCGTTACGTGATGACGCCGCCGCTTCCGGGCGAGACGGTGGCCCGGCCGGCACTGTTCGTCACCGAGGAGCGGCGCGATCCGGGTGTCGCCGGCCTTTCGACCCGCTTCGGCGCGGTGACGCGTGTCGCCGTGCTCACCCGTGCGGTGAAGGGCGTCGCGCTCGAGCGGCTGGTGGTCTACCGCGTGTCGGCGCCGCTCGGCGGCGATCCGCGCGATCCGGTCTATCCGCTGCCGTGAACCGGGGCCGGCCAGACGGCGTCCGGCGGGGCGGGGGCGGCAAAGCCGCTTGGCAACCGCCCCGCGCTTGCGCATAGGATAGCGGATGAAGCGGATCCTCCTGACCTCTCCCGACTACGGGCTGACCTTCGGCATCGACCGTGCGCTGCGCGGGCTGATCGAGGGCGGGCTGCTCTCGGCCGTCGGCTGCCTTGTCGTCTCCGACCTGTGGTCGCGCGAATATCTGCCCTTGCGCGATGCGGTCGACAGTGTCCGCCACCGCACCCGCGTCGGCCTGACGCTGGCGCTCACCGGCCCGCACGCGCCGCTTTCAGTGAAGGCGCGCGAGACCTTTGGCGACCGCTTTCCGCGCGCCGCCTGGTGGCGCTGGCGCGACCGGCTGCGTCTCGTTCCCAGCGACGTTCTCGCCGATGAGGTCGATGCGCAGTTCACCTGTTTCGAGGAATTCTACCAGCGCCCGGCCGACTTCCTGCATGTCGCCGACGATCTGCTCGCCTGCCCGCGCATCGCCCGGGTTGTGCTGCAGCAGGTGGGCCTGAGGCGCATGCGCCCGACTGTGGTCTCGCCGGTGGCCGTACGCCCCGGCGCCGCTCCGAGCCGCGCCGCGCGTGTGTTGGAGAGGATCGCCCGCGATGCGGGCCTGCGCGCCATGACGCGCGGACCGGATTTTCCCGCTGTCGCGACCCGCGCCGATCTGGAGCGCCACGTCTGGCGCGGTCTCAACGGGCAGACGGACGGAGCGGTGGTCTTCTGTCAGCCGGGCGAGATCGACGACCGCCTGCGTCGCAGCGAGCCGCGCCCCTTGCAGGAGGTGCGCCAGTCGCAGCTGGACTTCTTCCGCAGTCCCGCCTTTTCACTGCTGATCGTGGAGAAGGACATCTTCCTCTATTGAGGCGGCGGCCTGGGTTGAGGCAGCCTGGCGGCGAAACGCCCCCTGAAAGCGCGAAACCCGGCCCCCCGCGGGGAACGGGGGCCGGGTTTTCGAGGTGGGCGGCGGGTCAGGAAGCACCGCCCTTTCTTCCAATATGGTGTGTTCGCGCGGCAATTGAAGTGACCGCCGTCACACTATCGGGTTTGTCCGGGGGCGATACGAGTCTAAGATGGCCCCGCGGGTCCGGCCAGGCCGGCTGCGGCACGCCATGGGACCCGGGGCAGGGTTCCCTTTCGCAACACACGGGCGCGTTTGCGCAGCCGCCGGCGGTCCGGTGGCGTGCGAAGCCGACGCGCCGCGCCCCTTCGCTGCCTGCGCGGCGGTCCGGGGCGACGATTGGCAGGGATCGGGGCGGCAGATGCTCGAGCTGAGAACCTTTCTTGAGAACAGCTTCTCGATGCAGGGGCTGGACTGCGGCCTCGCGGCCGGACTTTCTGCGTTGGCGCGGCCGATGACGGTCAAGCAGAGCGCGGTCCTTTTCGAAGCCGGAGACCCCGGCAACGGCTGCTACGCCATCCTGGAAGGCTCACTCAAGGTTTCCATCGTCAGCGTTGACGGCGACGAACAGTTGCTTGCTGTGCTTGGGCCTGGCTCCATCGTCGGCGAACTCGCCCTGCTCGACGGGCGCGCCCGCTCGGCCACCGTCACGACGTTGAAGCATTCGCGCCTCGCCTTCATCGAGAAACATGCCTTCGACCGGTTCGCGGAAGAAAACCCGGCGCTCTATCGTCACATGCTCTCCATCGTCGGCCAGCGCCTGCGCCAGTCCAACGACGTGCTGGCGGCGCGCTCCTTCCTGCCGCTTCCCGGCCGTGTTGCCCAGGCATTGCTGCAGCTTGCCGACACCTTCGGCAAGCCCGTCGACAACGACCGCATCCTGATCCACTACAAGCTTTCCCAGGCCGATATCGCCAATATGGCGGGCGCCGCACGCGAGAACGTCTCCCGTGTCCTAAACGACTGGAAGAGGGCGGGCACGATCAGCCGGATTTCGGGCTATTATTGCCTCGAAAAGCCGCAATGGCTGCGCGACGCTTCCGCGCTCTAGGTCTTTTTTCTCGTCTATCGGGGGTTGCTGCGCTGCCGGTCTCCCGGTCTGGCTGTTGATTTCTATTGTATAGATATATTGAAGCATCAGTAAATTTTCATATCTCGCGATAGTCAGACGTATTCGGTTCGGTCATTGCGGGTTTTATTTAAATTTCTGTCGGGTGTGAATCTACCCGTCCTGTGGATTTTGGTTCATTTTGTTGTTTGAGACGGTGTTAGGGGGAGTGTCCGAGAGTTCTTTCTGGATATTGTCAATATCTCCGAGTCAATTCTGTATTTCATCAAAATGACATAAGAAATTCCGCCGAGGCCGGGTTAATCTGTCGGCAAGATCTGCCGCGTCAAATGCTCGTCACGACAGTACGTGACATCCTGTGAGCGCGGAGATCATCCAGATGCGGTTTTCTGACTTATCCATCCGAAACAAGCTTTTGTTGAGCGCGGGAGCACTGCTTCTCTTCTCGCTCGCAGGGGTGAGCCTTTCCGGATCGATGGCGATGACGAGCGCGGCCGAGGATGCTTCCGAGCGCGAGGCGCAGGCGCTGCTGACCGGCTTCGCGCAGGACGTCAATGTCGGTGTCGGCCGCGCCATCACGGCCGCCCAGACCACCGCCAACGCGGTGGAGGGCCTTGTCGCCGGCGGCATGGTCAACCGCGACAGTCTCGGCGACATGATGATCCGCGTCGTCGAGAACTATCCCGGCATCGTCGGCATGACGCTCGCCTTCGAGCCGAACGGGCTCGATGGCAAGGATGCGGACTTCACGGGTCACAAGTATTCCGACGCGACCGGACGTTTCGTTCCCTATTTCTACCACGGCGCCGACGGCAAGGTCGTTTCCGAGAAGCTGGTGATGACCAAGGAAACGGGCACCGAGGGCTGGTATGACCTGCCGGTGCGCGAGAACCGCTCGCTGATCACGTCCCCCTACACCTATCCGATCGACGGCAAGGACGTGCTGATGACCACCGTAAGCTGGGTGGTGCGCAGCGGTGGCAAGGCCATTGGCATCACCACCTCCGACCTGTCCCTGGCCAACATCGTGACCGCCATGTCGGCGCACCGTCCTTTCGGTGAAGGCGAGGTCAAGCTTGTCGGCAGCGGCAATCTCTGGGTCGCCACCGCCGATCCGGCGAAGCTCGGCAAGCCGGTCGAGGATCCGGCGGTGCTTGCGCTGGTCGGTCAGGCCGCAAACAGCGCGGATGGTGTCCGCTCCAGCCTTGTCGGCGATCGCTATCTGGCGATGCTCCCGGTCGAGTTTCCGGGAGTGCAGGAGAAGTGGTACGTCGCCATCGACGTTCCCTATTCGGCGATGGTCGCCGGTGCCATCTCTGCGCGCAACACGATGCTTGCCATCTCCGCCGTCCTGCTGGCGGTCGTTCTCGGCGTGGTCTGGTTCGGCGCTGGCGTCATTGCCCGCCCGGTCGTGGCGCTCACCGACGTGATGCGCCGGCTCGCCGGCGGCGACACCAGTGTCGATTCCGGTCTCGACGGCCGCGATGACGAGATCGGCGACATGGCCCGTGCGGTCGTCACTTTCCGCGACAATGCCCTCGAGCGTCAGCGCCTCGAGGCAGCCCAGTCCGAGGAGGAGGGCGCGCGCGCCGCCCGTCAGGCCCGCATCGAGGGACTGATCGGCAGCTTCCGCGACATGGTGCGCCAGCAGATCGGCACAGTGAGCGAGACGGCGACGGGCCTCGACGCGACGGCCCGCCAGTTGAGCGACATGGCCCGCGAAAGCGCCGACAGCGCCAGTGAGACCACCGACGCCAGCTCGCATGCGACGGCCAATGTGCAGACGGTTGCCTCCGCCGCCGAGGAGCTCTCCGCCTCGATTGCCGAGATCTCCCGCCAGGTCGGCCAGACCACCCAGGTCGTCAGCCAGGCGACCCAGGGCACCCATTCCACCAACGAGAAGGTCGCAGGCCTTGCCCAGGCCGCCAACAAGATCGGAGAGGTTGTCTCGCTGATCCAGGCGATTGCCGAACAGACCAACCTGCTGGCGCTGAACGCCACCATCGAGGCGGCGCGCGCCGGCGAGGCCGGGCGCGGCTTTGCGGTCGTCGCCGCCGAGGTCAAGGAACTCGCCACCCAGACCTCGAAGGCGACCGAGGAAATCTCCGCCCAGATCTCGGCGATCCAGGGCTCGACCACCGAGGCGGTCACCGCCATCGGCGAGATCGCCCAGATCATGCAGGAGGTGAACGGCTACACCACCTCCATCGCCACCGCTGTGGAACAGCAGGGCGCGGCGACGAGCGACATTTCGCGCTCGGTGCAGCAGGCGGCGGAAGGTACCGGCGCGGTGACCCGCAACATGGAGCGCCTCGCCTCGACGGTCGAGAGCACCTCCTCGGCCGCCGGCAACGTGCTCGACGCCTCCGACGCGATGGCCCGCAACACCGACGCGCTGCGTGAGGAGATCGACAGGTTCCTGCGCGAGGTCGCAGCGGCCTGATCGCCGGCTGACTGCAAAAAAAAGACCCCGGGTGCCGTGCGGCGTCCGGGGTTTTCGTTTTTTACGCCTGCCGATGCCGACGGGAGAGGACCTACTTGCCGACGAGCAGCACCACGGCGGCGCCCGATCCGTCGCGCAGAAGCACGCGCCCCGGCATGCCGTCGACCTGGACGGCGGCGGGGAAGTAGCGCATGAAGCGGCGCTCGAGGTCGCCGGTCGGGCCCTTGCAGTCCATCTTGGTCGCCATCACCCGGTCGGAAACGTCCAGCGTGCGCCCGTGCTGCTCCAGTGTGCCGCGCAGCCGGTTGCAGCCGGCGGAGGCTGCCCACAGGCCGTGCCGGTCGATGGTCACCTCGGTCCGGAGCGTGGTGTCGCCATCAAGATCGACGAGCGCGCCGCCGGGCGTGGCGATGGCGGCGATCCGCCACTCACCGGTGACCGACGGGCTGTGCTGCTCCGCTGCGGCGGAGCCGCTCGGCGCGGAAAGGGCGAGGAGGATTGCGGCGCTGCTGACAAGTCCTGGCAAGGCGCGAAACATCAGGGTGCGGCTCCCGGGCCGGATGACGTGTGAGGTGATGCGTCGGATCGCATGCATCAGAACGCATGCGGACTCGCGACGCAACCAGGATTGTTTCGATCCGCAATGTGGCCTGAAAGCGGCATTGCCCCTTCGTTCGCAGCATTTTCGTTTGATTGCCCGCGTGCCGCCTCCTACATCTCGGCCATGACAGCAACAAAGCAGATGCCCCGATCATGAGCGCCTCTCGCGGCGGCGATGCGCCGTCCGCAGCATCCACGGGCATAAAGACCTTGCTGGCGGGCCTCGGTGCGATCCGCGAGGACCGGGTCGAGCTTTTCGCCCCGCGCACCCGCGACGTCGATCCGCTGCCCGTCTGGCGCGACCCGGACAGCGGCGTGATCTTCATCGATGGCCATTACGTCGGCGACGGCACCTATCGCAGCGGCGCCTATCGTGGCGAGGCGAAGCCCCTTGGGGCGGGTGCCGATGCAAGCCCGGAAGACCGCGCCGACAGCCGTCGACGGATGGATGCCTTCCGCCCGCTGGTCGCTGGCCGGCGCATCTGCGATTTCGGCTGCGGCACCGGCGGCTTCCTGCGGCTTGCGAAGGGCGAGGCGGCGCGTGCCGTTGGCGTCGAGTTGCAGGAGGATGCGCGCGCCGCGCTTGCCGCGGAGGGAATCGCGACGGGCGAGCGGATCGCCGATCTTTCCGGCCCCTTCGACACGATCTTCCTGTTTCACGTTCTCGAACACCTGCCGGACCCTTTGGCGGTGCTGGCCGGGATCCGCGCCCATCTGGCGCCCGGCGGGCATCTCGTCATCGAGGTGCCCCACGCCCGCGACTTCCTGCTCGACGAGCTCGGCCTCGACGCCTTCGCCCGTTTCACGCTCTGGTCGCAGCATCTGGTGCTGCATACGCGCGCGTCGCTGCGTCTGCTGCTTGCGGCCGCGGGCTTCGTCGACATCGACATTTCCGGCGTGCAGCGCTACGGGCTTGCCAATCATCTGACCTGGCTGCGCGAGGGACGGCCGGGCGGGCATCGCGGCCCGCTCGCCACGCTGGAGACGCCGGCGCTTCGCGACGCCTATGAGCATGCGCTTGACCGGCGCGACGCCACCGACACACTCATCGCCACGGCCCGGCTGCCATGACCGGCGATCCGCGCGACGATCACGACAAGGAACGCAGAATGTCCAACCGTCAGCTTGACCGTTTTATCGGTGGCTCGCCCGGCGCCGTCATCGTGAAGCTTGTATTCCTGTCCTTCGTCGTCGGCGTGCTGATGTCGGCGCTCGATCTCAATCCGCTCGATATCTTCGACGGCGTGGTCGCCTTCTTCGAACGCCTGTGGAACATGGGCTTTGAGGCGCTCGGCCGGCTCGGCGGCTACTTCCTGCTTGGCGCGGTCGTCGTCATTCCCGTCTGGGTGGTGTTGCGCCTGCTCAATATGGGGCGTGGCTGAGGCCCTGCCTCAGGCGAAGGCCGCCGCCGCCCGGAAGAGCCCGGCGTGGCGGCGCGCCAGCCTGTCGATGTCGGCAAGATAGCCGCCCCCCATCACGCCGGCGAGTGGCAGCCCCGCCGCCCGCACGGTGCCGATGACATGGGCATCGCGCGCGGCAAGACCGGCGTCGCTCAGCGACAGCCGGCCGAGCCTGTCCTCCGCATGCGGGTCGACGCCGGCGTTGTAGAAGACGATGTCGGGGCGGAACGCGGCGAGAGCGGCATCGAGACCGTCGCGCAGCGCCTCCATGTAGGCCGCATCGCCGGTGTCGTCTTCCAGCGCGATGTCGAGCGATGAGGGCACCTTGCGCACCGGGTAGTTCTGCCGGCCGTGCAGGGAGAGCGTGAAGACACGCTCCTCGCCGGTGAAGATCTCCGCGGTTCCGTCGCCCTGGTGCACGTCGAGGTCGACCACCATCGCCCGCTCGATCGCCCCGTCGGCGATGAGCACGCGGATCGCCACCGCCACGTCGTTGAAGACGCAGAAGCCCGCGCCATGGGCCCGGCGTGCGTGGTGGCTGCCGCCGGCGGTGTTGCAGGCGATGCCGCGCTCCAGCGCGAGCGTCGCCGTCAGCACGGTTCCCGCTGTCGCGCAGCGCGCGCGCAGGCCGACCGCCTCGCTCATCGGCAAGCCGATCTCGCGGGCAACCGCCACGGGCACCTGCGCGGCGAGCACCTGATCGACATAGGTCTGGTCGTGCGCCAGCCCGAGCCACGCGGCCGGCGCCGGCGCGGGCTGGTGAAACCCTCCCGGCACCACGAGGTCCTCCTCGACAAGCACCTCCGCCACCCGGCGGAACTTGTTCATCGGAAAACGGTGATTGCTCGGGATCTCGGCGCAATAGGCGGGGTGATGGACAATGGCAAGCGACATGGCGTTCCGCGCTGGAAAGGGCGCTCCACGATAGGGCGAAACGGCCCCATGCGCGAGAGCAGGTCCTGTCCCTCTACGCAAACCGCCCCCCGGCGGATCGCCGGGGGGCGGTCGCCCGCGTCGGTGGTGGCTGCGGCATGCGGAGGGCGTGAAGCGCTCCCCGCATGCCGGTTCGTCCTGCCTCAGGCGGCCTCGCTGGCCTTTTCGGGCGGGAAGCGCTGGTAGAAGCGCTGGTCGGTGCGGGCCATCTCCTTCAGCAGCGCATTGGGCGCGAAACGGTCGCCATGCGCCTTTGCGAAGCGCTCGCACAGGGCGACGAAGGCCTTGCTGCCCATGCCGTCGATGTAGGAGAGCGTACCGCCGGTGAAGGGCGCGAAGCCGAAGCCCAGGATCGAGCCGACATCGGCCTCGCGCACGTCGCTCAGGCAGCCTTCCTCGAAGATCCGCGCCGTCTCCAGCGCCTGCATGACGAGAAGCCGCTGCTTGAGGTCGGCGACGTCGAAGTCCTCCGCCGGCTTCGGCTGGCCGGTAACCTCGGGGATGCCCGGCCACAGCGCCTTGTCGCGGCCCTGATAGTCGTAGAAGCCCTTGCCGTTCTTGCGCCCGAAGCGCTCGCGCTTGACGACCATGTCCTCGAGAATTGCGTCGAGCGGGCCGGCCTGGTAGGCCGCGCCCATGTCCTTGCGCGTTGCCGAGACGATCTTCCACGCAAGGTCGAGCGCCACCTCGTCGCCCAGCGACAGCGGCCCCACGGGCATTCCCGCCATCTTTCCGCAGGTCTCGATCATCGCCGCCGGCACCCCGTCGGCCAGCATCATCAGCCCCTCGCGAATGTAGGTCATGACGACGCGCGAGGTGTAGAAGCCACGGCTGTCATTGACGACGATGGGCGTCTTCTTGATGGCGCGGATGAAGTCGAGGGCCGTCGCCAGCGCCGCATCGCCGGTCTGCTTGCCCATGATCACCTCGACCAGCATCATCTTGTCGACGGGCGAGAAGAAGTGGATGCCAATGAAATCCGCCGGCCGCCTGGAGGCTTCGGCCAGCGAGGTGATCGGCAGGGTCGACGTGTTGGAGGCATAGATCGCGCCGGGCTTCATTGCCGCTTCCGCCTGCTCCGTCACCGCGCGCTTCACCTCGCGGTCCTCGAACACCGCCTCGATGACGAGATCGCAGTCGCCCAGAAGCGCATAGTCGGTGGTGGCGGTGATCCGCGAGAGCAGCGCTTCCTTGTCCTCGGCGCGCGCCTTGCCGCGCTTGATCGCCTTGGTCATCAACTCGTCGGAATGGGCCTTGCCCTTGTCGGCGGCTGCCTGCTCGCGGTCGATCAGCACCACCTCGATGCCGGCCCGGGCGCTGACATAGGCGATGCCGGCGCCCATGAAGCCGGCGCCGAGCACGCCGAGCTTCGCGATCCGTCGCTCCGGCTGGGCCGCCGGCCGCCGCGCGCCCTTGTTCAGCTCCTGCATGGAGACGAAGAGCGAGCGGATCATCGCCGCCGCCTCCGGGCTTTGCAGCACATGGGCGAAGTAGCGGCTTTCCACCGTCAGCGCCTGGTCCATGGGAAGCTGAAGCCCCTCGTAGACCGACTGCAGCAGCGCGCGCGCGCCAGGATAGTTGTCATGGGTCTCGCGCCGGTAGATGGCGGTTGCCGCCGGCCAGAACTGGAAGCCGGCCGGCGACTGGATCGCGCCGCCGGGCAGCCTGAAGCCCTTCTTGTCCCAGGGCTTCACCGGGTCGACACCGGCGCTCAGCAGCGCGCGCGCCGCCGCGACCAGCCCGTCCGCCGGTGCGGTGGCGTCGATGAGCTTCATCGCCTTCGCCTTGGCGGCGTCCAGCGTCTTGCCCTGCAGCAGGAACTGCAAGCCCTGCTGCGGGTCGCACATGCGCATGACGCGCTGGGTGCCGCCGGCGCCGGGGAAGAGGCCGACCTTGACCTCCGGCAGCGCCATCTTGAACGCATCGCCCTCGGCCGCGATCCGTGCGTGGCAGGCAAGCGCCAGTTCGGTGCCGCCGCCCATCGTGGTGCCGTTCAGCGCCGCGACGAAGGGCTTTCCGCAGGTTTCGAGCTTGCGATAGATGAGCGACAGCCGGCGCGACCCTTCGAAGAGCGTGCGCGTGGCCGCCTCCGCATCGCCGGTGTGCGCCTTGCGGAAGTCGCGCAACAGCCCTTCCAGCATGGTCAGGTCGGCGCCGCCGGTGAAGGTCGCCTTGCCGGACGTGATGATCGCTCCGGTCACCGCGTCGTCGGCGGCGACCTGATCGATGATCCGTTCGAGTTCATCCATCACGGACATGTCGATGACGTTCATCGACTTTTCCGGCATGTCCCAGGTGATGAGCGCGATGCCGTCGGTCGTCTCGAGGGTGAAGTTGGTGTAAGCCATTGTCGTTCCTCCGCCCGTTTCCTCAGATGCGCTCGATGATCGTCGCGGTGCCCATGCCCGCGCCGATGCACAGCGTCACCAGCGCGGTGTTGAGGTCGCGCCGTTCCATCTCGTCGAGAGCCGTCCCCAGGATCATCGCGCCGGTCGCCCCCAGCGGGTGGCCCATGGCGATGGCGCCGCCGTTGACGTTGACCATCGCCGGGTCGAGATCGAACGCCTGCATGAAACGCAGCACGACGGACGAGAATGCCTCGTTGATCTCGATGAGGTCGATGTCGGCCAGCGACATGCCGGAGCGCGCCAGCAGCTTGTTGGTGACATCCACCGGCCCGGTCAGCATCAAGGCCGGGTCTGAGCCGATGTTGGCGAAGGCGCGGATGCGCGCGCGTGGACGCAGGCCCGCGGCCTTGCCCGCCTCGCGCGAGCCGATCAGCACGGCGGCCGCGCCATCGACGATGCCCGAGGAGTTGCCCGCGTGGTGGACGTGGCGCACCGCCTCCACCTCCGGGTGGGCCTGGACCGCAACCGCGTCGAAGCCGCCCATCTGCCCCATGATCTCGAACGCGGCGGCAAGACCGGCGAGCGACTGCATGTCGGTCTCGGGGCGCATGTGCTCGTCCCGGTCGAGGATGACCAGCCCGTTGATGTCGCGAACCGGCACGACGGACTTGTCGAAATAGCCCTTCGCCCAGGCGTTCGCCGCCCGCTTCTGGCTTTCCACCGCATAGGCGTCGACGTCATCGCGGGTGAAGCCGTATTTGGTGGCGATGAGATCGGCCGAGACACCTTGCGGCATGAAGTAGGAGGGCAGCGCCACCGCCGGATCGACCGGCCAGGCCCCGCCCGAGGAGCCGATGCCGAGGCGGCTCATCGATTCCGCGCCGCCGCCGACAACGAGCGCGTGCTGGCCGCTCATCACCTGCGCGGCGGCGAAATTCACGGCGTCGAGGCCGGAGGCGCAGAAGCGGTTGATCTGCACGCCTGGCACCTTCGCCTCGTAGCCGGCGGCGAAGACGGCGGCGCGGGCGATGTCGCCGCCTGCCTCGCCGACCGGGTCGACGCAGCCGAGGATCACGTCCTCGACCAGGCTTGTGTCGAAGTCGTTGCGCGCCTTGAGCGCCTTGAGCGGCTCGGCGGCGAGCCCGACGGCGGTCACCTCATGCAGCGCGCCGTCCTTCTTTCCGCGTCCGCGCGGGGTGCGGACGTGATCGTAGATCAGTGCCTCGGCCATGCGTGTCTCTCCCTGAACATCGTTTCTTGAGGCGATCCGCGCCGGGCGACACCGCGCGCGGACCGCGCCGCCGCGCGGGCGGCCGCAAGGATGGGCGGAGGCCTCAGAAGGTCTCTGCCTGAAGCTCCATCACCGTGTCCGCGCCGGCGGAAACCCTGGCCAGTCGCAGCGCCGTCTCCGGCATGTGCCGCTCCATGAAGTGGCGCGCCAGCGTCAGCTTCGTCTTGTAGAAGGTGGCGTCGCCGTCGCCGGCCGCAAGGGCGGCATGGGCGGCCTTGGCCATCCGCGCCCACATGAAGCCAAGCGCGACGGTGCCGAACAGGTGCATGTAGTCGGTCGAGCCGGCGCCCGCGTTGTCGGGCTTCGCCAGCGCGTTGTTCATGAACCACATGGTCGCCTTCTGCAGGTCGTCCGCACCGGCCTTGAGCGCGGCGAGCAGGGGGGCGAGGTTTTCGTCGCCGCCATTTTCCTGAAGGAAGGTGCCGATCTCGTTGAAGAAGCTCATCACCGCCCGGCCGCCGTCGCGCGGAAGCTTGCGGCCGACCAGATCGAGCGCCTGGATGCCGTTGGCGCCCTCGTAGATCATGGTGATACGGGCGTCGCGCACGAACTGCGACATGCCCCATTCCTCGATATAGCCGTGGCCGCCGAACATCTGCTGGGCGGCGACCGCGTTGTCGAAGCCGAGGTCGGTGAAGACACCCTTGATGACCGGGGTCATCAGGCCCATGTGGTCGTCCGCCGCCTGGGCCGTCTTCTTGTCGGTGCTGCGGTGGGAAACGTCGGAGCGCAGCGCCGTCCACAGGATCAGCGCCCGGGCCGCCTCGTTGAAGGCACGGATCGACATCAGCGTCCGGCGCACATCCGGATGGACGATGATCGGATCGGCCGGCCCGTCGGGGTTCTTGGGGCCGGAAAGCGCGCGGCCCTGCAGCCGGTCGCGGGCGTAGGCGGCGGCGTTCTGATAGGCCACTTCCGACTGGGAGAGGCCCTGCACGCCGACGGCGAGCCGGGCTTCGTTCATCATCACGAACATGGCGTTGAGGCCACGGTTCTCCTCGCCGATCAGCCAGCCGGTCGCCCCGTCGTAGTTCATGACGCAGGTGGCGTTGCCGTGGATGCCCATCTTTTCTTCCAGCGCGCCGCAGGAGACCGCGTTGCGCGTGCCCGCCTCGCCCGCGTCGTCGGGAAGGAACTTCGGCACCACGAAGAGCGAGATGCCCTTGGTGCCCTCCGGCGCGCCCTCGATGCGGGCAAGCACCAGATGGACGATGTTGTCGGTGAGATCATGCTCGCCGGCGGAAATGAAGATCTTCTGACCCGTGATCTTGTAGCTGCCGTCGCCCTGCGGCACCGCACGCGACTTGATCAGC
This sequence comes from Stappia sp. ICDLI1TA098, assembly GCF_054880955.1. NCBI lineage: Bacteria > Pseudomonadati > Pseudomonadota > Alphaproteobacteria > Hyphomicrobiales > Stappiaceae > Stappia > Stappia sp. ICDLI1TA098. The sequence goes on along the minus strand of NZ_JBTZBT010000002.1, from coordinate 51,637 downwards.
CCGAGATCGGTGCCGCAATGCGGCTCCGTCAGGTTCATGGTGCCCGACCAGTGGCCGCTCGCCAGTTTCGGCAGGTAGAGCGCCTTCTGCTCCGGCGAGCCATGCACCGCGATCGCCGCGGCGGCTCCCTGCGAAAGGCCCGGATACATGCCCCAGGCGAGGTTCGCGCCGGAGATGAACTCCTGGACGATGGTGTTCAGCGTCGTCGGCAGGCCCTGGCCGCCATAGGCCTCGGGCATCGACAGCGCGATCCAGCCGTTGTCGCGATAGGTCGCATAGGCGTCGCGGAAGCCCTTCGGGGTGGTGACGGAGCCGTCGGCACCGCGCTTGCAGCCTTCCTTGTCCCCGGTGGCGTTGAGGGGCGACAGCTCCTCCTCGCAGAAGCGCGCCGCCTCGCCGAGGATAGCCTCGACGATATCGGGGGTCGCGTCGCCGAAGCCCGGCAGGTCGGCGTGGGCGTCGTAGTCGAGAACCTGGTTGAGCAGGAAAAGCACGTCCTGGACAGGCGCGGAATAGCTCGGCATGCAATCGTCCTCCCGGTCTTGGCCGCCGCTCGCCGGCAATCGATCAGGTCGCAAGCGAACGGTCTTGAGCTTACGTTTCCGTAAACGTCACCTTGCGACCATCTATAGGGTCTCGCTGCCGCCCCGGCAAGAGGTAAGGGCGCATCCGCGCAGGCACCTCGGCGCGTATCGACCGGCTGGCAGGTTCGGCTCCCTACGCGGCAAGATTGCGTCGCAGCGTGACAGAATTTCGAAAATTGACGCGACGAATTGTCCGCTTTGCAGCCGTTCTCCGCAAGGGTGACGGCTGGCAGGGAGCGAGCGGGAAGGGGGGCGTCGATGCAGAATGCACGCGGCAGCGCTGCCTGGCCGGCGGTCGCGGGAGGCGGGGATAGCGCGCGTCGTGCGGAAACGAAGGCGGCGCCTTATTCGGCGCCGTCGGCTTCTTTTTCCTTCAGCATTCCCGAGACGATCTCGACGGTCCGGCCGAGTTCCTCGACCGCTTGGTCGATGTCCCGGCGCTGCTGCACGAGAATGTCGATCTGGCCCTGGAAGCGGGATAGGGCGACCCGCAGTTGGGTCACCTGGCCGTCGCGCAGGTCATAGAGATCCAGCATGTCGCGGATTTCCGACAGCGAGAAGCCGACGCGCTTGCCCATCAGAACCAGTTTGAGCCTGGCCCGGTCACGGCGCGTATAGACCCGATTCATCCCGTCCCGTCGCGGGTTGATCAACCCCTTGTCTTCGTAGAAGCGCAGGGTTCTAAGGGTAACGCCAAATTCTTTCGCGAGGTCGCCAATCGTGAAAAGCGTCTTTTTCGTCGACTCGTCTTTCGCCGCGACAGCTTCAACGATGTCGTTGTTTACCGAAAGCGCTTCGCTCATGATCTGGAACCTTCGATGTCTGTCCGGGTGCCGAAAATATCGCGGACTGGTGCGATGTCTGACCACTGCGCGAGAGCCATCGACATACATTCCGTGAAGGTAAGCGTCAAGACGAGCCTCGGTGAGCCTCGATGCGCGCGCCACTCTCACGGATGCCGGTCGACTTGTCCCCGCCGTGTCGCGCGGGCCGCCGCCTGCGCGCGATTCACCGCAGGTCGGTGGAAACCAGGGCCCGTTACCTTTGCTTAACCATAAGAAATCGGCGCTTAACCGGCTGTTTACCATAAGTCGCGACAGTCAGGACAACATCGACCGGATCGTGCGTAGCCGTTTGCGGCCGGAAGACCAAGGGAACGCGAGGCGCCTTCCGGCGCGCCCATCTGGGAAGAGGCAAGAAATGTCCTGGAACGTGCGCAATCGCACTTCACGCGGCGGAGCTTCCGAACGGGGGCAGGGTCCGGTTCACGACCACGATCTCCCCGCCGGAGAGGATGGCTGGTACGCGCCGCAGAACCGCGCCCCGGCATGGGACCGGCCGCCGCAGGATGCCGGCCGTCACTGGTCTGGCCATCCCGAGGACATCGCTCGCGATCGCTACGAGGATCATGGCGGCGCGCGCTCGGAGCGGGCCCGCGCCCGCGCCCAGCTCGACGATGTTGCCGACGCGCTCGGCCGGCTGATGGACCGGCCGGACGACACCCGCGCTGCCCCGGACACGACCTTTCACGCCGATCCCTATGCCCGTCCGGCCGAGCCGGGTCCGAACCGGCAGGCCCGCCGTGCGGCTGCCGCGCGCGGCCGTGGCGACCGTCGCCCCGCCGCTGCCTCCGGCGTGCCGCCGATGTCCGCCCAGCAGGGCGCGCGTCCGTCGGGCGATGCACGCACCAGCCGCATCGAGGCGGTGCTTTCGGCGCTCGACCGGCTCGACCGCCGCGTCGAGGATCTGTCGGGTGCCGCTCCCGCCGCCCGTGTCGCCGCCGAAACGCAAGAGGGCTATTACGCACCGCGCCCGCGTGCCGCGACCTCCGGACGCGGCGCGGCAACCGCTGCCGCCTATGCCCGCGAGGCCGCGCCGCGTTACGATGAGCGCGCCGCGCCGGCGACCGATGATTACGACACCGGCTTCGACTACGAGGAAGCGCGTCTCGACGCCCGCTTCGAGGAACGCGCAGCCGCTCCGGCCGACGACCTGCGGCCGCTCATTCAGGACCTTGCCCGCCGGATCGACGGCGCCAACGGCCCGCGCGACGCCCAGCTTTCGACGCTGCGCCGCGAGATCGCCGACCTGCGCGCCGCCCTTTCCGAGGGGCTGCGCGCCGAACGCGCCCGCCCGGCCGGCCGCGATGCCTCGGAAATGCGTCGGCTTTCGGAGACCGTGGAACGCCTGCGCGCCGACCGTGGCGACATGCGTCTCCTGCAGGACATGCGCGCCGAGATCGCCGATCTGCGCAAGACCATTGGCCAGTCCAACGTCGAAGGCATGCTGCAGTCGCTCGAAAGCGGCTACGCCCATCTGGTGCAGCGTCTCGACGAGGTCGCCCGGGCCCGCGTCGAGCCGCGCCTGGTCGACGAGCTCACCGGCCGTCTCGCCGACATCGAGAGCGCGTTCCGCATCGTGCCGCGTGCCGACCAGATCGTCGCCCTGGACGACCGGGTCTCCGACATCGGCCACCGGGTCGAGGAACTTGTCCGCCGTAACCCGGGCGAGGACATGGTTGCGCTGCGCGCAGAAATCCGCGCCGTTCGCGATCTGGTCGAGCGCATCGACGTGCAGGATCTCCTCGGCGGGATCGAGGCGAGCATCACGTCCCTGTCCTATCGTTTCGACGCCATCGACCGGCTTTGCGAGGACCAGCGCCATCTTGCCGACCGGCTGTCGGCCATCGAGGAGCGGGTGCCGGAAAGCGGCGCTGTCGAACGGCTCAACGACCGGCTGGGCGAGATCACCTCGATGCTCGCCGATGACCGCGCCGCCCGCGCCTCCGCACCGGAGATCGATGAGCGCCTCGGCGAGATCGCCGGCCGGCTAAAGCGTATCGAGAGCGCACGGCAGATGCCGCCGAGCTACGATGCCGCCTTCACGCTGCTGGAGAAGCGTCTCGCCGCCATCGACGGCAAGATCGACGCGCTAGACCGCCCGGAAAGCCTTGTTCTAAATGGCGAAGGGGCGAGCGGCTCCATCGAGCTCGACCTGATTTCCCGGCTCGAGGCCGGCATTGCCCAGCTCAACGAGCGCTTCGAGAGCGCCCCCGCCGCGACCGGCGAGCCGGCCGACCTTGGGGCGCTGCACCGCGAGGTTGCGGCCCTGCGCGACAGCGTGTCGGGTGCCGGCGTCAGCGCCGATCTGGAAGCGCGCCTGCGCGATCTCGCAGATGCGGCGAGCCGTGGCGCGGGCAGTTCCGACGTTGCCGTTCTCGCGCAGGTCGAGGACAAGATCGCTTCGCTCGCCGCCAAGCTCGACGCCGCCGAGGCCGGGTTCTCGCGGCTTGGCGATCTGGGACAGGCCGGCGGCGATGCCACGATTGCCGCGGCGCTACGCGACGATCTTCACCGCCTGATGGACGCCGCGACCAGCTCCGAGCAGCGCAGCCGCGAGGCGATGGACAGCGTCCAGGGCGTTCTCTCCTCCATCAACGCCCGCCTGCAGGCGCTGGAAATCGACGGCTACGGCTCCGACAACCCGGTTTCCGAGATCGAGGACAACCGTCCGCTCGAGCCCGGCTCCGGCGTTCCGCCGCGCCGCCGCCAGCAGGATGCGGCCGCTCAGGCTCCTTCCAGGCAGATCCCGATGCCGGGTCGCCCTGCAGCACCGGCGCAGGACAAGCGTCCGGCACGCAAGGTCAGGGCCCCGGGCGAGGTCGACGGCATCCAGTCGGCGTTGAGCGCGACCGCGGCGGCCGCCTCGGCCGCGGCTGCGAGCGGGCAGCCCCAGGCGCTGCGCGACCGCAAGGCCGATTTCATTGCCGCCGCCCGCCGCGCCGCGCAGGCCGCGAGCGAGGAAGCCGAGACCCGCAAGGGCGCGCTCGCCTTCCTCAGCTCCGCCGCGAAGGAGGGCGAGGAGGCCGAGACCGGTTCGGCCGCTGGCTGGCTTCGCTCGCGTCTGCCGGGCCGGCGCCGCAAGGTCGCCGCCGCCGCCGAGACGGACGCGCGGGCCGAGGCCGATGCCGCTCAGGTCGAGTTGCAGAACGGTGACCGCCGCGAGGGCGGGCGTCGCGCTGGCCGTGGCAAGAACGCCAAGGCGCCCGAGGTGCGTGCGGCCAAGGGGCCACAGGTCGTCGACGTGCCGGAGATCGAGGCCCCGGCCCGCGAGGGCGAGGCTGAAGTTGCCGCCGCCGGCGGGCGCGGCATGTTCTCCCCCGGCGGGCGTCGCGCGGTGCTGCTGGCTGCCGCCGCCGTCGTGATCGCGCTCGGTGCATTGCAGATCTTCAAGCAGGTTTCTCCGGCAGGCGACGGCATTGCCGCGCTTGAGACGCCGCCCGTTGTCGCGGGCACGGTCGAGACCCAGACCCAGACCGCGCAGGCCGAAAAGGCGCCGGCCGGTACCGGGACACAGTCCGCGCGCACCACCTCGCAGGTCGCCGAAGCGGGCGGGCAGGCGATGCCTCAGGCCGCCCGCACGGGTGGCGAGGCAAGGCCCCCGGCAGCCGGCGTGTCTGGTGGCCCGGAGATCGCCGGGACGGCCCGAACACAGCCCCGCGCCCCTGCGTCCGGCGATTTCGCAGCCGGGTCTCCGGAACGCCCGGCTCCGGTCGACACGGCGCGTTCCGCGCCGGCCGGCAACGGCGAGGCCGCGGTCGCCTTTGCTCCGCCCTCCATTTCCGGCAGCGGCTTCTCGGCCCGGCCCGACAGCATTCCCGCGCCGCAGTTCTCCCGCACGCCTTCCGCGACCGCCACGGTCGCGGAGACCGAGGCTGCGCCGAAGGCTGAGGACAGCGGTCCGCGCAAGCCGGTGCCCGCAGGGGCGCTTGCCGCGATCCCGCAGGACGCCGGGCCCATTGCCCTGCGCGAGGCTGCGGCCTCCGGCAATCCGGCCGCCTTCTTTGCCATTGCCGTGCGCTACACCGAGGGCACGGGCGTAACCCCGGACCTCGCGGTGGCGGCGCGCTACTACGAAAAAGCCGCCGATGCCGGGCTGGCGCCGGCCCAGTACCGCCTCGGCAGCCTCTACGAGAAGGGGCGCGGCGTCGAAAAGAACCTGGAGATGGCGCGCGACTGGTATCTGCGCGCTGCCGAGAAGGGCAACGCCAAGGCGGCGCACAATCTCGCCGTTCTCTATGCCGAGGGTCTGTCCGGCACGCCGGAATTCCGCGATGCGGCTTACTGGTTCAAGAAGGCGGCCGAGTTCGGCCTTGCCGACAGCCAGTACAATCTCGGGATCCTCTATGCCCGCGGCCTCGGCCTCGAGAAGAACCTGGTGGAGAGCTACAAGTGGTTCTCGCTGGCCGCCAAGCAGGGCGACCGGGAGGCCGGCAACAAGCGCGACGAAGTCGCCAACATGCTCTCGGGCGAGACGCTCGCCGAAGCGCGGCTGGCGGCGGAGACCTGGAAGGAGACGCCGCGCCAGGCATCCGCCAACGAGGTCGACATCAAGCCGGCATGGACGACGCCGGCGGAAACCGTCTCGCGTGCCTCCGTCACGGTTGGCCCGCGCGAACTGGTGAAGAACGTGCAGCAGCTTCTCGCTGCCCGCGGTTTCGACCCGGGCGGAGCGGACGGCCAGGTGGGACCGCGCACGCGCGACGCCGTGCGGGCCTATCAGGCGGCGGCAGGGCTTTCGGTGACGGGGGCGATCTCCCGCGAACTGCTCGATTCGCTTTCCGGCCAGTCGATCTGATCGCTGACCGGCAACCGATCGGCAACAATCGGGTGAAGGTTGTCGTCACCACGGGTTTGGTGGCGGGATGCGCATTGACACAGGTTTCCACCCGGCGCTTTATCGAAAGCCGGGAACATCTGGGGGCGGTCGAACCGACGGCCACCCCCGCCAATGAAAGCGGGGTGGCGCGCCACCCGTGAACAACCACGTAGCCGCGTGGCTTTGCGCGGCTCATTCGCCGGTGTGCCGTGCAAATTTACCTGCCCATCGCCGAGTTGCCCGTGAACATGTTCATGATTTTCGGGATGGGCGGGGCCGTGGGGTTCCTGTCGGGGCTGTTCGGCATTGGCGGCGGGTTCCTGCTGACACCTCTCCTGATCTTTTCCGGCATTCCCCCGGCGGTCGCGGTCGCCACGGTAACGAGCCAGGTGGTGGCCTCGTCGACCTCCGGCGTGCTTGCCTATTGGCGGCGAAAGTCCATTGATTTCCGTTTGGCCTCGATGCTGCTCGTCGGCGGCGTCGCCGGCTCGGCAATTGGCGTCTGGCTCTTCGGAATGTTGCAGACGCTGGGCCAGCTCGATCTCGTCATTTCGCTGTCCTACGTTACCTTTCTCAGCGCCATCGGCGGTTTGATGCTGTTTGAATCCGTGCGCGCGATGGCGCGGCGGCGCGGCGGCGCTCGGGTGCCGGTGCGCCAGCCCGGACGGCACAACTGGGTGCACGGCCTGCCGTTCAAGATGCGCTTCTACCAGTCGCGCCTCTATGTCAGCGTCATTCCGGTCATCGTGCTGGGTGGAACAATCGGCTTTCTCGGCACGATCCTGGGCATCGGCGGCGGCTTCATGATGGTGCCGGCGCTGATCTACCTGCTGCGGGTGCCGACCAATGTCGTCATCGGCACCTCGCTGCTGCAGATCATGGTGACCATGGCGGCGGCGACCTTCCTGCACGCCGTCTCCAACCAGTCGGTCGACATCGTGCTGGCGCTGACGCTGATGGTGGGCGGCGTCATCGGCGCCCAGTTCGGCGCGCGCATGGGGCAGAAGCTGCGCGGCGACCAGTTGCGCCTGCTGTTGGCGCTGCTGGTGCTGAGCGTTGGCGTGCGCTTTGCCGTCAACCTGCTGATGCGTCCGGAGGAGCTCTATTCGATCTCCGTCGTCGCGGGAGCGATGCCATGAGCGGGCAGGGGCATCCGGCGCGCCGGCTGGCGCTGGGCCTGGCGGTTGTCGCCGGCAGCCTCCTTGCGGCAACAACCGCGCGTGCCGAGAAGCTGATCGCGGCGCTGTCGGCCGACGAAGTGCGCATCCAGTCCAATTTCACCGGAACGACCCTCGTCGTCTTCGGCGAGATCGCCCGCGACGCCGTGACGGTGAGCCGGCCGGAACCCTACGACCTGGCCGTCGTCGTGTCCGGTCCGGAGCAGGTGGTGCGGACAAGGCGCAAGGGCCGGTTCCTCGGCATCTGGGTCAACCGCGATTCCGAGAGCTTCGGGCATGTTCCGAGTTTTCTCGCCGTGCACACGACGCGCGAGCCGCATGAGATGGCCTCTCGCACGCTGCTTGAGCGACATCGCATCGGCCTGCGCAACCTGAATCTGCCGATCATCGGCGAACCCGTCGCGCCGATGGCCGACCGCGCCAACTTCCGCGAGGCCTTCCGTCGCCTGCGCGTGACGAGCGGCCTCTATGCGGAGCGGGTCGATTCCATCGAGTTCCTGAGCGACGACCTGTTCCGCACCACCGTGTGGCTCCCGGCAAACATTCCCGTGGGCGAATACACGGTCAACACCTATCTGCTGCGCGGCGGCGCGCTGCTGGCACAGGCGCAGGAGACGCTGACCATCGGCAAGACCGGTTTCGAGCAGTTTACCTACCGCCTCGCCCACGTCTACGCGGCCGTCTACGGCCTCATCGCGATTGCGCTTGCCGTCTTCACCGGCTGGCTGGCGGGGGTGATTTTCCGGAAGGATTGAAAGGCGGGACTTTTCCGCAGCGGGCAGGGCCGGTGGCCGTCCGCTGCCTGCTTCACTCCGCGACGAGGCGCGAGCCGGTGAAGGGATAGAGACGGCCTTCGCCGAGCATGAAGACGGAGAACTCGCGTTCCGTGAACAACGGTCGCCAGGCCTGATCGAGCACGTTGAGCCCACCGGTCAGCACGCCGAAGGCCGGCAGCACCAGACGGCGGCCATCGGTGGCGAAGCACGGCCGGCGCACGGAGCGGCCGTAGCGACGGATGCGCGCGGCCGGATGCAGGTGCCCGGCGATCTCGCCGGGAGCCGCCTCTGGATCCGGCTCATGGCGGAACACCAGATTGCCGATGGCGATTTCCGCATGGGTTTCGCCGCACAGCAACACCGGGGCGACCGGATCGTGGTTGCCGGTGATCCACACCCATTCGCGTCCGAGTTGCAGCGTGGTCAGCATCGCCCGGTAGGCGGCGGGCAGCCGGTCGGACCCGTCCGGATCATGGAAGCTGTCGCCGAGCGCGACGACGCGCGAGGGTTGGAACGCCTCGATCACCTCGGCGAGCTTTTCCAGCGTCGCCGCGGTGTCGTAGGGGGGCAGCATGACGCCGCGACGGGCGTAGCTGGAGGCTTTCTCGAAGTGCAGGTCGGAGACGATCAGCGTGTTTTCGTCGGGCCACCACAGCGCGCCGCTGTCATGAAGGCCAACGATTTCGCCGGCGATTGCAATGTCGTGACACACGGGCGCGTAGCGTCGTGCTTCCACTTCGGCGAAAAACGGTCTCACCCCATTGCCTCCCTGACCAAGTCGTCGGCAGCGCCGGCGAGAAGCGCCTCCTGGACATTGCCGAGGACTGGCTCCTTGCCGATCTCGAGCATCACCGGAACGGCGAGCGGAGAGATTCGCGCAAGACGAGTATGCGCGATTCGGCCGCGTGTTCGGGCAAGAAGTTGGCCGAGACGGGAGATATCCAGAAGTCCCGTAGCGGCATCCTGCCAAGTCGCCTCCAGAAGGATGTGACCGGGTTCATGCCTGCGCAAGACGTCATAAATGAGGTCGGAGGAAACGGTCACCTGCCGGCCGGTCTTTTCCAGCCCCGGATGACGGCGCTCGATCAGGCCGGCGATCACCGCGCAGGTGCGGAAGGTGCGCTTCATCAGGCTGGATTCGGCAAGCCACGCATCGAGATCGTCGCCGAGCATGTCCTCGGCGAAGAGTTCGTCGAGCAAAAGACGCCCTGCCTCGATCTCGCCGCCAAGGTCGGACAGCGCCCAAACGGCCAGCGCATAGTCATTGGCGACGAAGCCCATCGGGTGCAGCCCGCGCCGCTCCAGCCGGCGCGTCAGCAGCATGCCGAGCGTCTGGTGGGCGAGCCGCCCGTCGAAGGGATAGCACACGAGATAGTGCTTTTCGGCGCGCGGGAACGTTTCGACGAGAAGCCCGTCGCGGTCCGGCAGGCGTGAGCGCAGGCGCTGGATCTCCAGCCATTCGCGCACCTGCCCGGGAAGGGCCGCCCAGCTTTGCGGGTCGGCCAGCATTGCCCGCACACTTGCCGCCAGATAGGTCGAAAGCGGGAATTTGCCGCCCTGATAGGAGGGGATCTTGGGGGAGTCGGTGCGTGCGCGCGACACATAGGCTTCGTTTTCCTGCAGCCCCTCGAAACGCAGGATCTCGCCGGCGAAGAGAAAGGTGTCGCCCGGTGCGAGCTGCTCGATGAACCATTCCTCGATCTCGCCCAGCCAGCGTCCGCCGCGCCCGACCGGCGTGCGCCGGCCTTCGGCCTTCGAGCGCACGAGGCGCACCTTCAGCATCGGCGCCTCGACGATGGTGCCGACGTTGAGCCGGTATTGCTGGGCGAAACTGGGGTGCGACAGGCGCAGCCGGCCCTCGCCATCGGGCTTCAGCCGTGCGTAGCGCTCGTAGGTCCGGAGCGCGTAGCCACCGGTGGCGACGAAGTCGACCACCCGGTCGAAGGTCTCGCGCGTCATCGCGCGGTAGGGCTCGGCCGAGCGGATCTCGTCGAACAGGGCTGCGGGATCGAACGGACCGGCGCAGGCGCAACCCAGAACATGCTGGGCGAGCACGTCGAGCGCGCCGTCGCGCAAGGCAGGCGTGTCCTGCGCCCCGGCCTTCGAGGCGACGAGCGCGGCCTGGCACTCGAGCACCTCGAAACGGTTCGCCGGCACCAGCACGGCGCGCGAGGGCTCGTCCATGCGGTGGTTGGCGCGGCCGATGCGCTGGGCGAGCCGGCTCGCGCCCTTCGGCGCGCCAACGTTGATGACCAGGTCGACGTCGCCCCAGTCGATGCCGAGATCGAGCGAGGAGGTGCAGACGATCGCCCTGAGCCGGCCATCGGCCATTGCCGCCTCCACCTTTCGCCGCTGGCCGACATCGAGCGAGCCGTGGTGAAGGGCGATGGGCAGGTTGTCTTCATTGGCGTGCCAGAGCGACTGGAACAGCATCTCCGCCTGCGAGCGGGTGTTGACGAAGACGAGGCTCATTCGGTTCTCGCCGATGAGCCGGTAGATGTCGCCAACCGCGTGGCGGGCGGAGTGGCCCGACCAGGGCAGGCGCTCTGCCGTGTCGAGGATGGAGATGTCGGGCTCGGCGCCGCCCTTGATCGTCACCACCTCGGCGAGGGTGCGCTGCGCATCGGCGTCGGGCGTCTGGCCGACGAGATAGGCGCGCAGGTCCTCCGGCTGGGCCACGGTTGCCGAAAGGCCGATGGCGCGCATGTCGGGGGAGAGCTTGCGCAAGGCGGCCAGCCCGAGCGCGAGAAGGTCGCCGCGCTTGGAGGTGACGAGCGCATGCAGCTCGTCGAGGATCACCGTGTCGACGCCTTCCAGCATCCGCCGGCCCTGGGCATCCGAGATGAGCAGCGCGATCTGCTCCGGCGTCGTCAGCAGGATATCCGGGGGGGCGTGCTTTTGGCGCTGGCGCTTGTGGGAGGGGGTGTCGCCGGTACGGGTCTCGATGGTCATGTCGAGCCCCATCTCGGCGACCGGCTGTCCGAGATTGCGGGCGATGTCGACGGCAAGCGCCTTGAGCGGCGAGATGTAGAGCGTATGGACGCCACGCGCTCCCGCGCTGCCCGGCTTCTTCCGGCCGCGCGCGGAAAGTGCGACGAGGCTCGGCAGGAAGCCGGCGAGCGTCTTGCCCGCCCCCGTCGGGGCGATCAGCAGCGCCGACTTGCGCGCCGCCGCAAGTTCCAGCAGCGCGAGCTGATGCGGCCTCGGGCTCCAGCCGCGCGCGGCGAACCAGCTTGAGAAACGCTCGGGCAGGCGGGAGGGGCTTGAGGCATCCATCGACCTCCACAGATAGGCGCTGTTCCGGCCGCCGTCGAGCGGGAAGAGGGCCGCTTCGGCGCGTCGGCCGGCGGAAACCGTGCAAAGCCGACCGACCTCGTTTCCAACGACCGGCATCGGCCCTAGATTGCCAGGGGAGAACGACGCAGGAGCCGGACGGGCGCATGGCGACGACGGGTGCCGACATTCTGACGCTGACCGCGGCGGGGCTCTACTGCCCGCGCGGCGACTTCCACATAGACCCGCTGCGGCCGGTGGAGCGGGCGCTGGTGACCCATGGTCACGCGGATCATGCCCGCGCCGGTCACGGCGCGGTGCTGGCCTCGCGCGAGACGCTGGCGATCATGGAAGTGCGCTATGGAGCCGATTTTGCAGGCGCCATGCAGGTCGCCGAGCCCGGACAGACGGTCCGTCTTGGCGGGGTGCGCGTGTCCTTCCATCCCGCCGGCCATGTGCTCGGCTCCATGCAGGTTCTGATCGAGAGCGCCGGCCTGCGTGTCGTGGTTTCGGGCGACTACAAGCGCCAGCAGGATCCAACCTGCGCTCCGTTCGAGTTGGTGCCCTGCGACGTCTTCATTACCGAAGCGACCTTCGGCCTGCCGGTCTTCCGTCATCCGCCAGCGGTCGGGGAGATCGGCAAGTTGCTCGCCTCGCTTGCGCTTTTCCCCGACAGGCCCCATCTGGTCGGGGCATACGCGCTGGGCAAGGCGCAACGGGTGATCGCCGAGCTGCGCCGGGCGGGGCACGAGCGGCCGATCTATCTGCACGGCGCGCTCGAACGGCTTTGCGCGCTCTACGAGGCGGAAGGCGTCGCGCTCGGTCCGCTCGAGCCGGTTGGCGGGCGCGGCCGCGAGCTTGCCGGGGAGATCGTGCTCTGCCCGCCGGGGCAACTGGCGGACCGCTGGTCGAGGCGCTTCGGCGACCCGGTGACGGCGATTGCCAGCGGCTGGGTGCGCGTGCGGGCGCGGGCCCGCCAGCGCGGCGCGGAACTGCCGCTTGTGATCTCGGATCACGCGGATTGGGATGACCTGCGCCGGACCATCACGGAGACCGGCGCGGGCGAGATCTGGGTAACGCATGGCGCCGAGGAGGCGCTGGTGCATTGGTGCCGCACTGAGGGGCTTGCCGCCCGGCCCCTCAACCTGATCGGCTATGGGGACGGCGAGGCCGAGGGGGAAACGGGTACAGCGCCCGTTTCTCCTGGGGCCGCAGAACATGAAGGGGCTAAAGATGGGTGACAAGAAAACCGACCGCGACGAGGCGGCGGACTCCCTGCCCGAGGACCACCGGCTGTCGCCGAACGGGGCAACACTTCCGGTCGAGGACGACGAGGATGCAGTGGGCGCGGCTCTCGAGGAGGCCGCGTTCAGTCTCTTCGACGACTACCGCGATGCCTTTGACGACTTCGACGCGGAAGGCATTGCCGACTGCTTCGCCTATCCGGCGGTGATCTGGCAGTTCGGCAAGGGCAACGTCTTCCAGGATGACGAGGAGCTGCTGGAGAACATCGAGAAGCTGCTCGCCGCGCTCGGCAAGGAAGGGGTGGTGAACTCCACCTATGAGGTGGTCTCCGGTCATCTGGAGGGCGACGCCGGCCTCGTCACGCTGGCCTGGAGCCAGAACGACGCCGACGGCGAGCCGCTGCTGGAGTTCGTCTGCCATTACCACCTGATCTATTCGGGAACCGACTGGTCGATCGCCATGATCGTCAACGAGCCCTGATCGGGGAGCGGGCCGGGTAAGATCCGCGCCGCCCGGCGCCGTTGCGCCGGGCGGGCCACGGCAAGGGGGAGAGGGATGCAGCGTTTCGCGAGCCTGCTCGACCGGCTGTCCTTCGAGCCGCGCCGCGGCGCCAAGCTGCGGCTGCTTGGCGAGCATTTTCGCTCCGTTCCCGATCCTGATCGCGGGATCGCGCTTGCCGCGCTGACGGGCGGTCTCTCCTTCCGCAACGCCAAGCCGGCGATGCTGCGCGCACTCGCCGCAGAGCGTGTCGATCCGGTGCTTTTCTCGCTTTCCTATGACTTTGTCGGCGACCTGTCGGAGACCATCGCGTTGATCTGGCAGCAGGGGGCCGCAGAGGTGCCCGAAGCGGGGGCGCGTGAAGCGGGGGCAGGTCCAGAGGCCGTGCCGGGCGAGGCGGCGACGGCGGAGCCGCTGCACCTTGCCGATGTCGTCGCCACGTTGACGCACGCCGGCCGCGCCGAGGTGCCCGGCCTGATCACCGGCTGGCTCGACCGGCTCGACGAGACCGGACGCTGGGCGTTGCTCAAGCTCGTCACCGGCGGGTTGCGCGTCGGCGTCTCCGCACGCCTTGCCAAGACCGCCGTGGCGTCGCTGGGTGCGCTTTCGGCCGATGATGTCGAGGAAGTCTGGCACGGGCTTGCCCCACCCTATGCGGAGCTGTTCGCCTGGGCCGAGGGCCGTTGCCCCCGGCCGGAAAGCGACGATCCGGCACCCTTTCGTCCGGCGATGCTCGCCCATCCGCTCGAGGCGCGGGACCTTGAAACGCTCGATGCCGCCGATTTCGTCGCCGAGTGGAAGTGGGATGGAATCCGCGTGCAGGCGGTTGCCGGGCGCGACCGTCAGGGGAGGCCGGTGCGCCGGCTTTACAGCCGCACCGGGGAGGATATTTCCCGCGCCTTTCCCGATCTCGTAGAGACCTTCGACTTCGAGGGCGCGATCGACGGAGAGCTGCTCATCGTCGAGGCGGGGGCGGTCCGTTCCTTCAACGCGCTTCAGCAGCGGCTGAACCGCAAGACGGTGACGGCGAAGCTGATGCGAGAGCAACCGGCCGCGATCCGTGCCTACGACCTGCTTGCCTGCGACGGGGAGGACCTTCGGGGCCTGCCATTTCACCAGCGTCGTGCCCGGCTCGAGGCCTTCGTCGCGGAGCTGGGCGCTGGCCGCATCGACCTGTCGCCGCTGCTCGACGCGCCCGACTGGCCGGCGCTGGCGGCGGCGCGCAATGCGCCTGAAACCCTGTACCCGGGCGCCGATGCCGCGGCCATCGAAGGGGTGATGCTGAAGCGCCGTGAGGCTCCCTATCTGCCCGGTCGGCCGAAGGGGGAATGGTACAAGTGGAAACGCGATCCCTTCCGCGTCGACGCGGTGCTGATGTATGCGCAGCGCGGCCACGGCAAGCGCTCGTCCTATTATTCGGACTATACGTTCGGGGTCTGGCGCGACAGCGGCGACGGGGCGGCGGAACTGGTGCCGGTCGGCAAGGCCTACTTCGGGTTCACCGACGAGGAGCTGCTCGAGATCGACCGCTTCGTGCGCGCCAACACGATCAACCGCTTCGGGCCGGTGCGCGAGGTGCGCCACGATCCGGATGCGGGGCTGGTGCTGGAGGTCGCCTTCGAGGGGCTGAGCCGCTCGACACGTCACAAGTCGGGGCTGGCCATGCGATTTCCCCGGATTTCGCGGCTGCGCTGGGACAAGCCGGCGGCGGAGGCCGACCGCATCGAGACGCTCGAGAAGCTTCTCGATGAAGGCAAGGAGACTTGATCGCGACGGCGTCCCGTCGCAGGGTGTGCCCACCTCGACAAGGAGCCCACAGCCGCCATGCAGCGCGTCATCGAATATTTCTACACCCATGCCTCGCCGTGGACGTATCTCGGCCATCGGGCGTTTCTCGACATGGCCGACCGCCAGGGCTATGCGGTTCGCTTCCGGCCGGTTTCGCTGGCCTCCGTCTTTCCCGAAACCGGCGGCTTGCCGCTGGCCCGTCGTCATCCGGTACGCCAGGCCTACCGGCTGATCGAGCTGCAGCGCTGGCGCGCCTTCCGCGACCTGCCGCTAACGCTGCAGCCGGCCCATTTCCCTGTCAATCCGGACCTTTCCGACCGGATCGCGCTGTCGCTTGCCGTCGAGGGCGGCCCGGTCGCCGACTACAGCGAGGCCGTTCTCAGGGCGTTGTGGGTGGAAGAGCAGGATATCGCCCGCGAGGCCGTGCACACGGCCATTCTCGGCAAGCTTGGCCTCAACGCCGAGACCGTGATCGCCCAGGCCGGTGAAAAGGCCGTCGTCGAACGCTATATGACCAATCAGGCCGAAGCGGTCGAAATCGGCGTCTTCGGGTCTCCGAGCTATGTGCTCAACGGCGAGATCTTCTGGGGCCAGGATCGCCTCGAACTGCTGGAAGACGCGCTGAAGAGCGGCCGGCCGGCCTACGAGCAGCCGTGAAACCGTGCGTAGGCGTGGCGGATACCGTTGGGAAAAGGATCATGGGATGCGCATGCGAGCGAACGCCATTGCCCTGGGGCTTGTTGCGGGCCTGATCGCCACCGTCCCCGCGCTGGCGCAGCAGGATCGGCCGCAGGTCGACAAGGACCGCTACGTGTTGGCGCCGGCCGGCGACATCTTCCTGCGCCTCGATCGCAACAGCGGCCGCGTCGCCGAGTGCAGCCGCCACAACGAGAGCTGGCGCTGCGTCGCCGTGCCCGATGCGCAAAAGGCAATGGAGGCGGAGATTGCCCGCCTCGGCGACCAGGTCGCGGCGCTGAAGGCGGAAACCGACCGCCTGCGCGCGCAGCTCGGGGAAGACCAGAAAGAAGATCCCTATGCCGACAAGCCCGACGGCCCGGGACCGCAGTTCACGCCTCGCGAGGAGAAGGAGCTCGATGAAGCCCTCGACTTCACGGAAAAGGCGATGCGCCGTTTCTTCGGCATGATGAAGACGCTGAAGAAGGAATACGACGGCCTGCAGGAGTGAGGCGGGGCGTCTGAAACGCCTCCTGAAAAGACAAAGGCCGGAGATGCGCGACGCCCGCGCCTCCGGCCTTTTCGGTGTCCTTGGTCCTCAGCCCCTGCGCGGCGGAGGCGCGTGGCTTAGCGCTTCAGCGTTGCCTTGAGGATCGCCGAGCGCACATCCTCGCCGAGCGGGACGGACTTGCGCGTCTCCAGATCGAGCGCCAGCGAAACCACGTCGCATACGGCAGCGAGACGCTGGGTGCGGGCCTCGAACAAATGGTGGCGAATGGTGAAGGTGGTGTTGCCCGCGCCGGTCAGGCCGGAATAGGTGACAACCGGGTCGCCCGGCTTCAGCGGCCCGAGCCACGAGAGCTTGAGCTCGGTGACGACGCGCCCGTGATTGCGCTCACCCAGATAGCCTTCCGTCAACGGCGTCATGTTCCACACATGCGGCGCGCCTTCCACGAAGCATGTTGCGGCGAACGTATCGTCGGCCCGCCCGTCCGGCCCGGCGTGGCGCGGCAGCACGGTGGCGCGGTGAACGATGCGCGCGCCGGCGCTTTCGAGCTGACGTACGGTCGCCACGCCGATGTCGCCGGCGGCCGAGAGCCCGCGCGGCAGTGCCTGGTCGGGCATCGCGGCGCTGACATCCTGGAAGCGGCGACGCAGCTCGCGCGCCATGCTGTCCGCCGGCGCGTAGCCGTCGATGGCGGTCGCGGCGAGCGAGTTGTCGGCGGTGCGGCGCAGCTCGTGCACGACGGTGAGCATATAGGGACCGTCGAAGGCGACATGGCTGGTCATCACCAGCGCATCGCCCGCCAGCAACTCGTTGTGGAAGCGCATGTGCCGCGCCCGGCGCGGGCCGGCGACGGCGTCGGTCAGGCCGCTCTGGAGGCGGAACTGCCGGTCGGCCTCCTCGAAGCGGCTCAGGTAGAACTGGACGTTGAGGTGATCGTTTTCATCGCACTCCCAGCAATTCACGAAGGAAAACAACGTTTCTAAAGCGGACATCAGGTGTTGCTCCAAGAGCTTTCAAAGGTTTGAATTACGTTGGCGGGTCAGGAAACGGCTCTGGGAAGCGAGCCGAGGAAGGTGTCGATTGCGGCGTTGCTTTGCCGCGCGATCGCGAGGTCGAAGCGCTGGAACACATGGCAGCCGCCCGGATAGACGGCAAGTTCGACCGTGTTGCCGGCCGCGCGCCAGCGCTCGGCCATGAACAGCGTATCGTCGAGGAGGGGATCCTCGGTTCCGATGGCGAAATGAGCCGGCATCAAGCCGCTAAGATCGGCCATCAGCGGGGAGATATCCGGCGCATCGGGGCTCTGGCCGTCGGCCAGATAGTGGCGCACGAACATGGTGAGGTCGCGCGTGTTGAGCACCAGCTTGGGGTCTCCCCAGGCCCGGGCGCTGGGCGTCAGGCGCAGGTCGAAGCACCCGCAGGCGAAAACGGCCCCGAGGAAAAGCTGGCCAAGACCATGCCGGTCGCGCAGCCGCAACACGGTTGCGGCGGCCAGGTTGGCTCCCGCAGACTCGCCGCCGATGGCGAAGCGCGCGGCGCCGAATTCCGCCGCGCCCTCGGCCTGCAGCCACAAGGCGGCCGCCTCGCAGTCGTCGGGCGCCTGCGGATAGGGGTGCTCGGGTGCGAGACGGTACTCGCAGGAGACGACCGTCAGGCCAGTGTTGTCGGCGATTTCGGCAAGGCGCGGATCCTGCTCGTCCGCGCCACCCAGCGTCCAGCCGCCGCCGTGCAGATGCAGGAACGCTCCTTCCGACGGCCGCCCGCGCGGACGCAGGATGCGCAAGGGGATTTCCCCGTGCGGACCGGAGATAACCCGCGTCTCGGCATGATCGAGGCGCGGCGGCGTCGGAAAGGGGCCAAGCCCCTGCGCCCGCCGCTCGCGGATCACCTGCGGCGGATAGGACCACTGGTCCGGAAAGAGCGCAAGGCGGCGCAGGAGATCGCGGTTGAAGTCGCGGGTCTCTTCGCTGGCCTCGTCCCAGACGGCATAGACATCATTTGAAGCCATTCGGCCACCGCCCCATTTCCCATCGGTGTCGAAAGAAATTACGTCGTCAAGCTAAAGGGTACTGTTGTTTCTGCCAAGCCCTGCCAGCGGCTGGAGCGTGCGCGTGAGAGAGCCGGCAAGGTGCAACCGCAGAAATCGGCGCTGGATTCGCAAGTTGTATTCTACCCGCAGCTTGCGCGGGCGCTTTCACCTTCGCATACTCGCATCGGAGAATGGAGGTTGGGAAGCCATGAGGCAACCGCGCGGGAGCGAATCGCCTGAAGTCTGGACCTTCGAGGACGATGGTCTCGACCTGCGCCAGCGCATGGGGCGGCTTGTCCTGGCGACGCGCGGGCGCGGTGTCTACGGGCTGAGCCGGATCCTTGACGGCTGGCTCGACGAGCAGGGCCTGCGCGACGGCGAACTCAGTCTGTTCCTGCGCCACACCACGGCCTCTCTGACGATCCAGGAGAACGCCGATCCCGACGTCCAGGCCGATCTCGTCGACGCACTGTCGCGCCTCGCGCCCGAGGGGCCGCAATGGCGCCACCAGACCGAGGGCCGCGACGACATGCCGGCCCACGTCAAGTCCGCGCTGACGGGCGTCACGCTGCATGTCCCGGTGGTCGCCTGCCGGCTCGACCTGGGCACCTGGCAGGAGATCTACCTTCTCGAGCACCGCGACGCTCCGCACCAGAGGTCGCTGACGTTGCGCTACCTGGGCACCTGAGCGACGGCGCGAAAAGAGAACAATCGTCACCCTTTTTTGACACACTGTTTCCGATTTGCGCACTGGCGATGGTGCCGGGCCTCCCGATATCGTAAGGCACATCCTTGCGGTCGAACCCAAGCGGCCGCGCTCATCGACGATTGCGGGCATGAGCCCTTCGGAACGTTTGGTCGCGAAGGGGCGATCTCGCTCGCCGCACGGACAAGGCAATGACAATGACCAGCCAGTTTCTCGACGCCCTGCGCAAGCGCCGTTCGCAGTATGCGCTCGGCAAGTCCATCCCGCTTTCGAACGACGCCGTGAGCGAACTCGTTCAGGAGGCGATCCGCCTGTCGCCGTCTTCCTTCAACTCGCAGAGCTCGCGCGCCGTCATCCTGTTCGGCGCCGAGAGCGACCGCCTGTGGAACATCACCAAGGAAGCGCTGCGCAAGATCGTGCCGGCCGAGGGCTTCGCCCAGACCGAGGCCAAGCTCGACAGCTTCGCGGCCGGCGCCGGCACGGTGCTGTTCTTCGAGGACCAGGACGTGGTGAAGGGCCTGCAGGAGAAGTTCGCCCTTTATGCCGACAACTTCCCGATCTGGTCGGAGCATTCCACCGGCATTGCCCAGCACGCCGTCTGGACGGTGCTTGCCGAGGCCGGCATCGGCGCCAGCCTGCAGCACTACAATCCGGTGATCGACGAGGAAGTCGCCAAGACCTGGGCGATCCCCGCGAGCTGGAAGCTGCGCGCCCAGATGCCGTTCGGCTCGCATGAGGGTGGCTTCGGCGAGAAGACCTTCATGGACGACGGCGACCGCTTCAAGGTCTTTGCCTGATCAGGCAGGATCCAACTCCCCGCGAGACGAAAAAGGCCGGAGATTTCTCCGGCCTTTTTTGTTTGTGTTCCGCCTTCGCTTCCGTGGCGGACGGCGCTGGCTCAGCGCGCGTTCGCCAGCTTGGCGAAACGGCGGCCGGCCTCGACCAGCTCCGAGACGATGCCCGGCTCGCTGGCGGCATGACCCGCGTCCTCGACGATGCGCAGGTCCGCCTCCGGCCAGGCATTGGAGAGGTCGACCGCGTTCTTCATCGGCGTCACCACGTCATGACGTCCGTGAACGATGACGCCGGGAATGTTGCGAATGCGGTCGATGTCGCGCAGCAACTGGTCGTCGTGGCGGAAGAAGCCGCCATTGGCGAAATAGTGCGATTCGATACGCGCGAACGCCAGCGAGAACTGCGCGTCGGTGAAGCGCGCCTCGCGCTCCGGATCGCGCTGCACCGACAGGGTCGAGCCTTCCCAGAGCGCCCAGCGAACCGCGGCCTCGCCGCGCAGCGCCTCGTCCGGCCCGGTGAGCCGGCGGTGGTAGGCGCCCACCATGTCGCCGCGCTCGTCCTCGGGGATGAAATCGCGGTAGGGGGCGAACAGGTCGGGATAGAGCCAGCTCGCTCCCTCCTGATAGAACCACAGCAGTTCCGCGCGGCGCAGCAGGAAGATGCCGCGCAGCACCAGCGCCGTGACATGCTCGGGGTGGCTCTGCGCATAGGCCAGCGCCAGCGTCGAGCCCCAGGATCCACCGAAGACCTGCCAGCGGTCGATGCCCAGATGCTCGCGCAGCCGCTCGATGTCGGCCACGAGGTCCCATGTGGTGTTTTCGCGAAGCTCGGCATGGGGTGTCGAGCGACCGCATCCGCGCTGATCGAACAGGACGATGCGGTAGACGGCCGGATCGTGGAAGCGGCGCATGATCTCGCCGGCGCCGCCACCTGGCCCGCCATGCAGCATGACCACGGGAATCCCCTCGGGATTGCCGCATTCCTCGAAATAGAGGCTGTGCAGCGAGTCGACGGCCAGGTGACCGGAGGCGTAGGGATCGATCGGCGGATAAAGCGACGCGCGCATCAGGGAAACCTCGCAAGGGAGAATCGTGTGTCGGATGCGCCGGCCGGCGCGCTTGCGACACTAGACGCTTGGGCGCGCGAAGAAAACGGCCGTCTGGGCAGCATGGCGGGGTGCGCCGGTACGGCGATGCAACTCTCGCGGCGTGGCGAAGCGCGTGTGAAGAGAGAGATCATCGCACCGGGTGCCGCCATGGGAGGGAGAGCTTTGCGAGAATATCGGGGCGAGGAGGCCAGACCAGCTCGGGCGCGTGCCTGAAGACGCGCACAATTCGCGGTTGAAGGCGGGACTTGATGCGGCACCGCGCTGCCGCGATAATGGCCGGCCGCCGAATGCCGCGCCGCGCGCCGGCGACGGCCGGCGCAAGGGGAGCGGCGGCAAGCCGAAGCGGGGAACCCCAGCGGGGCGGCAGAAGACACTGCGCAAAGCGGTGCCGGCTGCGAGCGGGCAAGACAGCCGGGCAACACCGGCGGGCGAGGGAGGAATGGGTGTGACGGAAAGCGCTGCCTTTCATTTCGTGATTGCGGACGACCATCCATTGTTTCGTGGCGCACTGCGCCAGACCATCGAGAACCTCTACCCCGGCGCCGCAATCTCCGAGGTCGGTACGCTGGAGGACGCCGCCGCCGCGTTGGAAGGCAGCGACGAAGTCGATCTCCTGTTTCTCGATCTGTCGATGCCGGGCATGCGCGGCTTCGCCGGGCTGATCTATCTTCGCGCCCAGTATCCCGGGGTTCCGGTGGTGATGGTGTCGGCGAGCGAGGACGCACCAACGGTGCGCCGCTGCATGGAGCTTGGCGCGGCGGGTTTTATTCCCAAGTCGCGCGGCATCGAGGTGATCCGCGCCGGCATCGCGGCGACGATGGCGGGCAATGCCTGGACCCCGCCCGACATGCTGCTGGGGGTCGACGACGACGAAACCGCCGCCATGGTCCAGCGCATGGCCAGCCTGACGCCGCAGCAGGTGCGGGTGCTGATGATGCTGTCGGAAGGGCTTCTCAACAAGCAGATCGCCTATGAGCTGAGCGTCTCCGAGGCGACCGTCAAGGCGCATGTCTCGGCGATTCTGCAGAAGCTCGGCGTGGAAAGCCGGACGCAGGCGGTCATCGCCGCCGCCCGCATCGAGCAGGGACACTGGCAGGCGGCGGTGCCGATCGGGTGATCTCGACGGGGCGCGCGGGGTTTTCGCGCGCGCCCGTTCACGGCTTGGCGCGGGCCTCGGGAGCCGGGTAGGCGACCGCGTCGCGCGCGCCGAAGCGCTCCTGATGGCAGGCGCTGCAGGTGGCGACCGCATCCGGTGTCATCGGCGCGCCGTCGGGCGCGATCTCCATGTAATGCCAGCCACCGGTTTCCGGCGAGCTTCCCTCGGCGACCTTGCGCATCAGAAAGAGCGGGCCGAAATCGATCTCGCCGGCCTCGTTCACATCATAGGTCTCCATGACGAGCGCGGATCCCTCCGGCATTTTCACGCCGGTTTCGCGAAACGTCATATAGGTCTTTTCCGCCGCCGGATTGACGAAGGTGATGTGGAAGCGCCCGCCATGCGTGTCGTCGGCGCGGGCGGGAAGGTCGGTCGCCGCCTTCCACGACCGGTAGTCGTTGACCAGGTCGGCTGGAACCCAGCGTTTGTCGCCGGCCTTGTAGGCATCGTGCAGCGCGACGTGGACGCAGTGCCAGGCCTGAGCCGCCTCAAGCGGGGTCAGTTCCGAACCCGGCTTTCCGGCATTGCAGTCCGCCGCCGTGGCGGGGGCTGCAAGAGCCAGTAGAACGGCAGGCAGGCGAAGGGTGGCAAGGGCAAGGGACGATGCGTGACTGGCTTGCATGAAACTCTCCCCGACAGGGTGTGTCCGCGCTGGCGAACGCCCGACGATCAGCCTGGCAGGTCAATGTGGTCACCACTTTTGGGGGCATTCAAGAAAATAAATTACACTTCTGGTTGATATTGGGGTCGATCATTCCGCCGCACTTGCCGTTGCCCGCAATCGGGCGAGATAAGCTCTCAGAACCGCCGGCTTCACAGGCTTGTTGAGCATGTCGATGTCTCTCTCCGCCGCTTCTGCGCGCACCGACCGGCTGCGGTCGGCGGTGACCAGGATCGCCGGAATTTCCGCACCGAGTTTCCAGCGCAACTGCACGACCGCGTCGACGCCGGTTCCCTCATCGAGGTGATAGTCGACGATGAGCACGTCCGGCGTAATCCCGGCGTCGGCGACCTGGCGGGCGGCATCGCGCGGGTCGAGTGCGGTCAGGACACGGCATCCCCAGCCACCAAGAAGCACGCGCATGCCGTCCAGGATCTGCGGCTCATTGTCGATCGCCAGCACGCGAAGTCCGTTGAGTTCGCCCGGCATCGCGGTGGCGAGCGGTCGACCGACGCTCTCCGGCAGCGGTGCCGCGGCCGGCAGTTCGATGGAAAAGCGCGAGCCCACGCCGCTGCGCGAGACGAGCGACACGGGATGGTTCAGCACCCGCGAGATGCGTTCGACGATGGACAGGCCGAGGCCGAGGCCGCGTGCCTCGCGCGCGCCGTCGTCGAGGCGGTGAAACTCGAGAAAGATGAGCGGCTGCTTTGCTTCCGGGATGCCGATGCCGGTGTCATGCACCTCGATGATCGCCTGGCCGCCACGCCGGCGCAGCCCCACCAGCACGCGGCCCTTGCGGGTGTATTTGATCGCGTTGGAGACGAGATTCTGCAGGAGGCGGCGCAGCAGGCGCCGGTCCGAGCGGACGCTGAGACTGCTCGGCAGGATCCGCAGGTCGAGGTTCTTCTCCTGCGCCACCGGCTCGAACTCCATGCGCAGCGGGCTGAGCACGTCCTCGATGCGGAAGACGGAATACTCCGGTTTCAGCGCGCCGGTGTCGAGCCGGGAGATGTCGAGCACGGCGCCGATGATCTCCTCGACCGATTCCAGCGACGCATCGACATTGTGTACCAGATGCCGGAGCTCGCCTTCCGCGAAACGCTCGATCAGGCTGGAGGAATAGAGCCTTGCGGCGTTGAGCGGCTGAAGGATGTCGTGGCCGGCGGCGGCGAGGAAGCGGGTCTTGCCCAGATTGGCCTCTTCGGCGAGCCGCTTGGCGTTGGTCAGCTCCTCGTTGACGCGGGTAAGTTCAAGCGTGCGTTCTCGCACGCGCCCTTCCAGCGTCTCGTTGGCGCGCGCCAGCGCCTCCGCGCCGAGCACGCGCTCGGTGATGTCGGTGTAGGTGGTGACGATGCCGCCATCGGGCATCGGGCTGGTGCGCACCTCGAGCACGAGCCCGGACGGAGACATGTATTCCTGGAACACCTCGTGGCGCACCGCGAGCCGGGCGATCCTGTCGCCGACGATTGCCTCCACCGGGTCATTGCCGAAGACGCCGCGCTTGGCGTTGAAGCGCACGATCGCATCGAGCGGGGTGCCGACCTGGCCATATTCCGGCGGCAGGCCGAGCAACTCGCGGAACTGCCGGTTCCAGCAGATCAGGCGCAGGTCCCGGTCGAAGACCGAAATGCCCTGGCGCACCTGGTCCAGGGCCGTCTGTAGCAAGTCGCGGTTGTGCTGGATCGCGACGGTGGCGTCGTCGAGGAGCTTCAGAGCTCCCTTGCCGGTCGGGTCCCGCCGCTTGACCAGGAGCGACAGCACCAGACGCGAGGAGGCGGCGCCGATGGCACTGGCCAGGAGCTGTTCGGAAAACCGCAGGATCTGCGCATCCGCTGTCGCGCTCAGATCGTAGTCGCGGCCGCGTTCGCGGGCGAAGCGCTGGAAGGAGCGGTCGGTGCGTTCCTCGCCGAGGTAGCGTGCGATGGTCGATTTCAGGTCGCCGACGGTGACCGAGGTTCGCCACAGCCGCAGGCCCGGCGTCGGCGACAGGTCGGAGGGGACGAAGATATTGGCCTGGAGCCGTTCGATGGGTTCGGGCGCGCGCGCCAGCGAGACCAGCACATAGGCCGCCAGATTGACCGAGAGCGACCAGAAGACGCCGTGTGTCAGCGGGTCGAAGGCAAGCGAGAACAGCGCCTGCGGGCGGAACAGCCACAGGCCGAAGGGCCCACTTTCGAGGAAGGCGTCGGAAATCAGGCCCGAGCGCGCGAAGGTCGGCAGCAGCAGCGTGTAGATCCACAGTGCGAAACCCGCCGTCATGCCGGCGATGGCGCCGCGCGCCGTGCCCCGTCGCCACAGCAGACCGCCGAAGAAGGCGGGCGCGAATTGCGCCACCGCCGCGAAGGACAGCAGCCCGATGGACGTGAGTGCCGCCGTGTCGCCGGCGGCGCGGAAATAGGCATAGGC
The DNA here is from genome assembly GCF_054880955.1 of Stappia sp. ICDLI1TA098. Taxonomy (NCBI): domain Bacteria; kingdom Pseudomonadati; phylum Pseudomonadota; class Alphaproteobacteria; order Hyphomicrobiales; family Stappiaceae; genus Stappia; species Stappia sp. ICDLI1TA098. The sequence goes on along the minus strand of NZ_JBTZBT010000002.1, from coordinate 26,593 downwards.
CAGCAGCAGCGTCAGGAAGATCGAGAGCCGCCGGATCAACAGCAGGATGCGGCTCATGTCCTCGCCCTTGGAGGAAATGATCGCGTCCTCGCTTGAGCGGCGCAGCACCAGCGGCATCACCAGGTCGTTGGAGATCATGATCGCCAGCGCAACGGTCGCGACGATCACCATGGCGGTGGCCGCCGAAAGTCCGCCGATGAAGGCAAACAGCGCCATCCAGTGCTGGCCGGCGGAGATCGGCAGCGCCAGCACGTAGGTGTCGGGATTGACGCTGGCCGGCAGCAGGATCATGCCCGCGGCCGCGATCGGCACGACGAAGAGATTGATCGCCACCAGATAGGCGGGGAAGAGCCACGTCGCCCGCCGCAATTCCTCGGGCGAATTGTTCTCCGTCACCGTGACGTGAAACTGGCGCGGCAGCAGGATGACGGCGAAGAACGAAAGCAGCGTCATCACCACCCAGTTGCCGCCGACGAGTTCGCCGGTCATCACGTCCGTCACGCGCGGATTGGCGGCCATTGCCGTGAAGAGTTCGCCTGGTCCCTCGTACAGGTAGAAAGTCACCCAGATTCCCACCGCCAGGAAGGCCACCAGCTTGACCACCGCTTCCGTCGCGATGGCCAGCATCAGGCCTTCCTGGTGCTCCGTCGCATCGATGTGGCGGGTGCCGAACAAGGTGGCGAAGATCGCCATTCCGATGGCGATGATCAGGGTGATGTCGTTGAGATAGGGCAGGTCCGGCCCGCCATGGACGATGTCGAGCTGGGCGATCATCGTCGTCACCGAGATCGAGACCGCCTTGAGCTGCAGCGCGATATAGGGGATCGCGCCGATCACCGCGATGATGGCGACCACGGCGGCGACGGGTTGGCTCTTGCCGTAGCGCGCGGCGATGAAGTCGGCGATGGAGGTGATGCGCTCGGTCTTGGCAAGCCGGATCATCCGGCGCAGCAGCGGATAGCCGAGCGAGAATACGAGCACGGGCCCGATGTAGATCGTCAGGAATTCCAGCCCGTTATGCGTCGCCGTGCCGACCGATCCGAAGAACGTCCATGAGGTGCAATAGACCGAGATCGACAGGGCATAGATCAGCGGGCGCCCATGCCCGGTCTTGGAAAGACGCGGGGCGCGGTCGCCGTAGCTGGCGATGGCAAACAGCAGCAGGACGTAGCCGATCGCCGCGACGGCGACCACCCAACCCTCGAGCATGCGCGCAGGCCTCCCTTCCCCGTGCATCTTGCGGCTGCCGAACGGCGTCCGTCGCGCGGAATCCGATCACGTTTGCGCCCGCCTGTCCATTGTCCGCAGGGATAGGACGGGCAGCACCGCGAACCACGCCGCAAGGTGTCCATCAGCCATGCAAATCCGCGATTCCGGCTCTTGCGGTTGCATGCTAAAGGAAAGTTCGAAGCTCTGCCGGCAACGGGCATGCGGAGCACGCAGGACAATGCCGAAGGAGACTGTGCATGCTGAGCGAGTTCAAGAAGTTCGCCATCAAGGGCAACATGATGGATATGGCCATCGGTATCGTCATCGGTGCCGCCTTTACCGCCATCGTCTCCTCGCTCGTCGACGACATCATCATGCCGCCGCTCGGCCTGCTGCTGGGTGGCGTCGACTTCTCCGAAATCTTCGTCGTGCTGAAGCAGGGCGTTCAGGCCGGCCCGTATGCGACGGTCGACGCGGCCCGCGAGGCGGGTGCCGTCACCTGGAACGTGGGCCTTTTCGCCAACGCCATCTCCAAGTTCCTGATCGTTGCCTTTGCGTTGTTCATCCTCGTCAAGGGGATCAACCGGCTGCGCGAGCAAAAGGCCGCGGCTCCTTCGGCTCCGCCGGCGCCCACCGCGCAGGAAAAGCTGCTCACCGAGATCCGAGATCTTCTCAAGACGCGCTGACGCGCGCACAACCAACCAGACGGACCCCGCGCATGGACACGCCTGCCAACATCGTGGGGGATGCCGCCCCCGTCGCCGTTCTCGAGGCGTTGCGCCGGGAAGCCCGCTGCGCGCCCGAAAGCGGGATCGTCGAGGTCGTCAATTTCGCCCGCGCCCGCGCCGACCTGATCCCGCTGTGGGTGGGAGAGGGCGACCTGCCGACACCGGATTTCATTCGCGAGGCGGCTGCCGCCTCGCTGGCGCGCGGCGAGACCTTCTACACCTATCAGCGCGGCATCCCGAGCCTGCGCGAGGCGCTGGCGCGCTATCACCTGGTCCATTACGGCCGCGACTGGGGCGCCGAACGCCATTTCGTCACCGGATCGGGCATGCAGGCGATCCAGATCGCCGTACAGGCCATCGCCGGCGCCGGCGACGAGGTGATCCATCCCTCTCCCGCCTGGCCGAATTTTGCCGCCGCCCTGGAGATCGCCGGTGCTCGGGCCGTTCCCGTGGCGCTCGATTTCGCCGAAACAGGCTGGACGCTCGACCTTGGCCGGATCGCCGACGCGATCACCCCGCGCACGCGGGCGATCTACCTGAACTCGCCCTCCAACCCGACCGGCTGGGTCGCCGACACGCAACTCCTGTCGGAGCTGCTGGCGCTTGCCCGCGCGCACGGGCTTTGGATCATCGCCGACGAGGTCTACGGCCGGTTCGTGGCCAAGGGCAGTGCGCGCGCGCCGTCGTTCATGGATGTGGCGGAACCCGACGACCTGATTCTCTACGTCAACACGTTCTCCAAGAACTGGGCGATGACGGGATGGCGCATCGGCTGGCTTTCCGGCCCGCCCGCCATTGGCCAGACGGTGGAAAATCTCATCCAGTACGCGACTTCGGGCGTGGCCGAGTTCATGCAGGCCGCCGCTGTTGCCGCGCTGGAGCAGGGGGAGCCGTTCCTGGCGGAGCAGCGGCAGCGCGCCGACGCGGGGCGGCGTATCGTCACAAAGGCGCTGGCCGAGACGGGGCGCGCCCGATTTGCTCCACCCGCCGGCGCCTTCTACCTGTTCTTCGCGGTCGACGGCTATCCCGACAGCCGCGCGCTTGCCAAGCGCATTGTCGCCGAGACCGGTGTCGGCCTGGCGCCGGGAAGCGCCTTTGGCGCGGCGGGCGAGGGGTTCCTGCGCCTTTGCTTTGCCCGGTCGCCCGCCGCACTGGAGGCGGCGGCGGAAAGACTGGTGGGCTGGATATCTCGTTGACCGACTCGCATGGCGTGCGCTACGGATTTCTGCGTATCATGCGGGAGCGCCTGCGAGCGGCGAACGAGATCAACGGACTGGATCTGCTATGGGAGAAGACGACGGCCGCGCAAAGGCCGTGACGCCGACCGTATCCGAAGCGCAGCTTCTGAGCGTTCTCGACACCGCCGTCGACGGCATCGTGATCATGGATGATCGCGCGCGCATCATCCTTTTCAACAAGGCTTGCGAGACGCTGTTCGGCTACACCGCCGCCGAGGTTCGCGGGCGGAACGTCAAGGTTCTGATGCCGCCGGACTATTCCGCTGCGCACGACGGCTATGTCGGCAACTATCTCTCTACCGGCGAGAAGAAGATCATCGGCATCGGCCGCGAGGTGCGCGCCCGCCATCGCGACGGCACCGAGTTTCCCATCGAGTTGTCCGTCGGCGAGGCGGCGACGCCCGAGGGACGCCAGTTCATCGGCATCATGCGCGATATCCGCTCGCGCAAGGTCGTCGAGCGTCGACTGGCGGAGGTGCAGTCGCAACTGGTCAGCGCCACCCGCATCAGCGCGCTCGACGAGATGGGAGCGGCCATCGCCCACGAACTCAACCAGCCGCTGACCGCGATCATGCTCTATCTGCAGGCAGCCAAGCGCCGGGTCATGAGCGAGGGCGACGATATCAAGCTCGTTGAGATCGTCGACAAGGGCGTGCGGGAGGCTGAGCGCGCCAGCCAGATCATCCAGCGGATGCGCCGTTTCGTCGAGAAACGCGAGCCGGAACGGCGCAACATCGCCGTCGAACAGCTGATGCGCGAAACGCTGGAACTGGTCACCCTCGGCACCTCCATCGAGGGGGTCGCGTTTCACGTCGACATTGCCGAGGAGCTGCCCGAGGTCAGCATCGATCCGGTGCAGATCCAGCAGGTGTTGATCAATCTTCTGCGCAATGCCCTGCAGGCCGTGCGTCAAACGACGGTCCGCGAGGTCGGCGTCACTGTCTTCCAGCGCGACCGCGACCTGATCGTGCGTATCACTGATTCCGGCGGCGGCGTGCCGCCCGAGATGGTTCCGACACTTTTCAAGGCTTTTTCCGGCTCAAAGAAGGGCGGACTCGGTCTGGGGCTGGCGATCTCGCGATCGATCGCGCAAACTCACGGTGGGGATCTCGCGGTCGAATCCGCGACTGCCGAAGGCGGAGCGGCATTCGTTTTGCGCCTGCCGCTCGACCGGAAGGGTCCGGTCGAGGATGTCGACACCGATGAGGAGGGAACGCCGTCATGAATGCCAACCCGCAGGTCATACACATCGTAGATGATGACCCTGCCATTCGCGACGCACTCACGCTCGTCTTCGACATGGAGGGCTTCTCGGTGGAGGAGTTCGACAGCGGAGAGGCGTTCATGTCGGTCATCGCCGGCAAGCGGCCCGACTGCGTGATCATGGATGTCCACATGCCCGGCCAGTCCGGGATCGAGATCCTGCGCCGGCTGCATCAGGGCGGCTTCGACGTTCCGGTCTTCGTCATTTCCGGCCAGGGCGACATTCCCATGGCGGTGGAAGCGATCAAGCACGGCGCCCATGACTTCATCGAAAAGCCCTTCGATGCGGATACGGTCGTCGGTCGGGTGCGCGACGCCATCGCCGCTTCGGCGAAGTCACCGGACGACAAGGGACTGCCTGCCTCTTTCGCCGGCTCCGAGACGCTGACCCCGCGCGAGCGCGAGGTGCTGGCCGAGATCGCGGGCGGCGCCTCCAACAAGGAAGCCGGCCGCACGCTCGGCATCAGCCCGCGCACGATCGAGGTCCACAGGGCCCGCATCATGGAAAAACTCGGCGCGCGCAACGCCGCCGACCTGGTGCGCATCGTCCTGTCGCGCGAAGGCTTCACGACCTAGGCGCTGGGCAGAGCCTGCGGGACTTTCCTCCAAGCACCGAGGGCGGCGCTGATCCCTGGCGGCAACGATCATCGTCGGCCGGGCGTCCGCGTGACGTTCAGCGCGCGATTTCCTCGCGCCGCAGTGTCAGGACGGATACGCCGGACGCGGTGACCGCGACGGTGTGTTCGAACTGCGCGGAGAGCGATCCGTCTCTCGTCACGACTGTCCAGCCATCGTCCCGCGTTCCAACGCCTCTTCGGCCGTGGTTGAGCATCGGCTCGATCGTGAAGACCATGCCCTCGCGCAAGGGGAGACCGGTTCCCGGTTTCCCGAAATGCAGAACCTGCGGCTCCTCATGCATTTGGCGGCCGATGCCGTGGCCGCAATATTCTCGCACCACGGAGTAACCGTTTCGCTTGGCATGACGTTCGATTGCCCAGCCGATGTCTCCAAGCCGTGCGCCCGGGCGCACCGCCCGGATGCCCTTCCACATCGCCTCGTAGGTGGTCTGCACCAGTCGCCTTGCAGCCGGATGTACCTCGCCAATGAGGTAGGTCTTGCTGGAACCCGCGATATAGCCGTTCTTCTCCAAAGTGATGTCGAAGTTGACTATGTCGCCGTCGCGCAGCACGTCCGCTTGCGAGGGGATGCCATGGCAGACCACATCGTTCACCGATGAATTCAACACGAAGCCATAGCCGTATTGGCCCTTGCTCGCCGGGCGGGCCTCGAGGGTGTGAACGATGAAATGTTCGACCATTTCATCGACCTGAAGCGTTGACAGGCCGCTGAGCGAGGTTCGGTCCAGAAGATCGAAGACGCAAGCGAGCAAACGGCCGGATTCAGCCAGCAGGGCGAGTTCCTCCGGCCGCTTCGTCATGCGTCCCTCCAGGTGAGCGACTGGGCCGAGACGCCCGCGGAACTGAACTCGCGCTCGATGATCTCGGTGAAACTGAGCGTCGGATTGGTCTCGCACAGCATGCCTATCTTGATCCAGTAGGCGGCCTGCGCATTGATCGACCGGCACGACACCTTGCTCGCCCTGCGCAACTGGTCGTGCAAATCGTCATCTATGCTCACGATGCCCATGATTGCTCCATATATGAAATGTATATGAAGCGTATATTCATTTTCTGGGAAATGCCAAGGCCCACGCACAGCGCGCCCCGGTTTTCGGGCGACGGGCGTGCCGCATGTCCTGCCCGAGGCGGCACCTCCCCGCTTGCCGGCCGGGGGAGCGCCGGAAGCCGGCTTGCGTGTTCCCCCTTAGTTTTCCTGATGCCACTTAGGTCTATAGTGAAGCCCATCGGAGCGGCTCGCCGGGGAGGGGCCCCGCATTGCATTTCCGGTTGGCAAGAGGGTGAATCGGTGGTCATTCACATCGTCGAGGACGATCCTGGCGTTGGCGATGCGCTTGCGTTGCTGCTGACGCAGATTGGCCACGAGTCCAGGATCTATCCGGACGCGGAGTCCTTTTTCGAATGCGCGCCGCCGGCTCCTCAGGATGCGGTGATCGTCGATCTCGGCCTGCCGGGCGTCTCGGGAACTCAGGTCATCCGCTGGCTGACCAGCCTGCGCGTCCCCCCAAAGATCATCGCCATCACCGGCCAGTCGAGCCTCAGGATCGGTGAGTTGATTGGATCCGAGACGCTGGCGATCCTGCTGCGCAAGCCTCTGACCGAGGAAGCGCTCGTCTCTCACCTGTGACCAGGGGTCCTTCGTCGACCTCGCGTCGACGTGTCGCGGCGACGCCGCACGGGGATCGGGCTAGGTAGATAGTCGTACGAAGACGACCCGATTTCGCACGCAGTCTGAAGGGCCTAGGGTCTCCCCAGGGTCGACGGACAGCCTGGCGTCGGACGGGGCGGCAGGCAGGATGGTTCGAGCGCAGGACGGCGTTCAACTCCATCGGGGCTTCCTCCGGGCGACCTCCTGCCATTCTAGGAGGGACTCATGGCTTTCATCGAGCGCAGCGCGGAAACCCGTGGCTCAGTGCTGACCGGCGCGGACCGCGCCGTTGCCGCCCTTGCCGCCGACACCGCCCGCCAGGGCCGCACCCAGCGGTGCGGTCAGCACAGCATCGTCTTTTACGAGGGCGATCCGGCGGCGCGTGTCTACGAACTCGTTTCCGGCACGGTCATGCTCTACAAGCTCCTGCCCGACGGACGCCGTCAGGTGGTCGAGGTGCTCACCCCCGGCATGATCTTCGGCGCGGCTTCCGGCGTGAACTACGACTGTTCGGCGGAGACGCTGACCCCGGCTGCGATCCTTGTGCACGAGCGTCATGAAATCGACGACAGTCGGGATCTCCAGGGGCATCTCGCCCGTTGCCTGATGGCGCAGATGGAGCGAATGCATGAGCATGCCGTTCTGCTCGGGCGCAAGTCCGCGCTGGAGCGGGTCACCTCGTTTCTCATGCACATGGTTCCCGGCCGCGGCGGCGAGGGCTGCACCGGCCCGGCCACGCCCGACTGCGACACCCACGATGTCCCGCTGGCGATGACGCGCCAGGAGATCGCCGACTATCTCGGCCTGACGATCGAGACCGTCAGCCGGGTCATCTCGGAGCTGAAGCGGCGCGGTCTGGTCAAGGTCGAGCGCCAGGACCGGATCTACGTCACGCGCGTTTGCGGCATCTGCCAGCTGACCGGAATTCACTGACGTCTGCGTCCTTCGACGTATCCCCGATTGGACGCTCTTTGCGCCGCTGCCGGCCATGCATGCCCCGGGCACCTTCTGGTGACCCGGGGTTTTGTTTGCGCGTCCGGCTAGACCGCGACGGAATGACGGGCCGCGCCGGCCGCCAGATAGGCGTCGAATGCGGCCGCCGCGATGCGGGCGTAGCGCTGCCCCTCCTGTGTCACAGCGACCCGATTTTCCTCAATGATCGCGAGGCCGTCGCGGACCATCTCGGCCAGTGCGTCGAAGCTCTCGGCGAAATGATCGACCGCAAAGCCATGGTGGGCGGCGACCTCGGCCACGTCGACCCGGTGGTCTGTCATCAGCCGCTCGATGATCTCGGCGCGCGCGCGATCATCCGCGTTGAGCGCGATACCCCGCGCCACCGGCAACTCGCCGGCGGCGACCGCCCGCGTCCAGCCTCCGACATCGGGCTGGTTCTGCACATATCCTTCCGGCAACCGGCCGATGGACGAGCAGCCGAGCCCGATCAGCGCGTCGGCCGTGTCGGTGGTGTAGCCTTGGAAATTGCGCCGCAGCCGGCCCTCGCGGTAGGCGATCGCCATGCTGTCGTCGGGCAGTGCGAAATGATCGAGACCGATGGCCTCATAGCCAGCCGAAGCCAGTTCGGCGCGCGCGAAATCGGCGGCCTCGATGCGCTCCGAGGCGCCGGGCAGGGCGGCCTCGTCGATCAGCCTCTGGTGCTTCTTGAACCAGGGCACATGGGCATAGCCGAACAGCGCGATCCTTCCGGGACGCAATAGCTGCGTCAGGCGGATCGTCTCGGCGATGCTGTCGAGCGTCTGATGCGGAAGGCCGTACATCAGGTCGAAGTTGATTGCCTCGATGCCGGCCGCGCGCAGATGGGCGACCGCCCGTTCGACCTGCTCGAACGGCTGGATGCGACCGATGGCCTTCTGCACCACCGGATCGAAATCCTGAACGCCGAGGCTCGCCCGGGTGATGCCAGCCTCGCGCAGTGTCTCTGCAAGGTCGCTGGTCACCGTGCGCGGGTCGAGCTCGATGGCATGCTCGCAGTCGGGGGAGAGCGCGAAGCGGTTCTTCAGCGCGGCGACGATCTTCAGGAAGTGCGCGCGCGGCAGCAGGCTCGGTGTGCCGCCGCCCCAGTGGATGTGGGTGACGGGCCGCCGCCGGCCGAGCCTGTCGGCGACGAGTGCGACCTCGTCGAGCAGGGTCTGCGCATAGGCGATGACGGGGTCGTCCCGCAGCGCGCCCTTCGTGTGGCAGCCGCAGTAGTTGCAGATCGTCCGGCAGTAGGGGACATGCAGATACAGCGAGAGCGCCGTTTCCGGCGCCAGCTCGCCGAGCCAGCCGCCGAGCGTTTCTCCGTTCACGCCGGCGTGGAAATGCGGCGCGGTCGGATAGCTGGTGTAGCGCGGTACGGCGCGGGTGGCGTAGCGGTGATCGAGCGTGGTCATGGCGCTATATCGCGCGCATCGCCGTCTCGCTTCCTTGATCTGGCTCAACCTTTGAGCATTTTGCGCCCCTGGGCGGGAGCGACGATTCAAGGGTGCGCGGTGCCGACAAGGGCGATATGCTTGTTCTGCTTCGCGGCCGCGCCGCACAGTCTCGTCTCCCGGGCCGTCGCCCGGCCATCCCGGACCCATCCAGCCTTGCCGTCCCAGCTCTTCCAGAACACCCTGTTCAAGGCCTTTCTGACACTTGCGGTCGGGGCACTGGGCGCGGAATTGTTTAATCTCATCGGCTTCCCGGCCGCCTGGCTTGCCGGCTCGATGGTTGCCGTGGCCGTTGCGGTGCTGGCGGGGATGCCGAGCGCGATGCCCGTGCCGTTGCGCGACACGCTGCTCGTCATACTTGGCCTGACGATGGGAAGCGGCGTGACGCCGGAGACGGTCTCGCGCGTGGGCGAGTGGCCGTTGACCATGGCGTTGCTCATCGTCGCCGTCGTGGCGATCCTTCTCGCCACCTATGTCTACCAGCGCCGCATCGCCGGCTGGGACCGGCAGACGGCGTATTTCGCCGCCATTCCCGGGGCGCTGTCCTACGTGATGGCGCTCACGCTCGACTATCCGCGCGCCGACGCGATGCGCATCGCCGCCTCGCAGAGCCTGCGCGTCTTCATCCTTGTCGCCGTGTTGCCGATGGTCGTGACCAACAGCGGCGGCGGCCTGCACGAGGTGGTGCGCCATATCCCGCCGATGGAGCTGCCGGCGCTGGCCGCTTTGATCGCCGTCGGCTTTGCCTCTGGCTGGGCCACGCAGCGCCTTGGTGTGCCGGCTGGATGGCTCACCGGGCCGTTCTTCCTCAGCGCGCTGCTCAACGCCAGCGGCCTGGTCGTCATCAACCTGCCGACCTGGCTTAGCATTCCGGCGCTGATCGGCCTGGGCTGCGTCATCGGTTGCCGCTTCACCAGCGTCACGCCCATGGAACTGCTGCGCATGCTCGGCGTCTGCCTGGGCGCCTTCGCGGTCGGCATGACCATCTCCGTCGCGGTGTCGGCGGTGATCTGGGCGACCCTTGGCCTGCCGTTCGGCCAGCTGCTGCTCGCCTATGCGCCGGGTGGCCTCGAGGCGATGACGCTGCTGGCCTATCTGCTTGATCTCGATCCGGCCTTTGTCGCCGCGCATCAAATCGTGCGCTATATCGGCATGATCCTGATCCTGCCCCTTGTGACCGTGCGCGTGCTCGGGCCGCCGCAAAGGCGGTCCTGACAGCGGGCCGGCCGGCATTCGGCACTGATCGATCGGGTCCGCGCCGGATGATCAGCCCTGCGCCGCCTGCCATTCGCTGGCGAGCGTGGCATAGACGAACTCGTCTCCCCACACCCCGTCGAAGCGGTCGTTCTGGATGAAATGCGCCTCGCGCCTGAGGCCGAGCCGTTCGACGATGCCGACCGAGCCGTGATTGCGCGTGTCGATGCGGGCGAAGATCCGGTGGAAGCCGAAGGTGCGAAAGCCGATGCCGATCATCGCCCTGACGGCCTCGGTCGCATAGCCGACCCCGCTGAAACGGGGATTGAAAATATAGCCGACCTCGGCCTGCCGCGCCGCGATGTCGGCCAGCTTCAGCAGGACCTCGCCTATGACAGCGGCATCGTCCGTACGCTCGACCGCAAGGCGTAGCGTGTCCCCGTCGCACGTGAGCCGGGGACGCCTTGCGGCCTCGAAATTCGAGCGCAAGGTCTCCGGTTCGGGAGGCGCGCTATAAAGAAAGCGGTAGACGTCGGCGCGCTGGTGATAGACCCTGTAGGCGTCGAAATCCTCGGTCTCGAAGGGCCGAAGGACAAGGCGCGCCGTTCTGGTCGTCAGTCTGGAGACGTCTGGTGACATGGAGAGGTTCCGGTCTCGTGGGGGCTTTGGAGGGGGCGATTTGTTCCACCAGGCCCTGCCGAGGCCACCTCTCCTCGGGCGATGTGGTCGACGCGAGTCGATCCGTCAAGGCCGAGGCCGATTTTGACGTCGGGAGATCCGCCGGCCTGGAACCGTTTCAAGTTATAGGTAAATGTACCTAGTTCTTTGTTCGGAATGGGAAAATTCCAGAAACAATTCGTCGCACCCGGGCTTTTGCTGATGTAATTGCCCGGTGCTTGTCTCAAGGTCGCTTGACCTGGATCAAGGCGGAAACCGGTGTGTCGGTCATACCGTCCGTCTCGACCCACTGGGGTTGGATCATCAAAATACTCGGGGCGCAGACATGGCTCAGACCAAAGCCAAATACATGACACTTGAGGAGGGCTTCTTTGCGGCTTTTCTCATTGTGCTCGCCTTCGCCTGCCTGATCATCGCGGGAAAGACCTACGATCAGGTGATGGCGTTCCACACTGCCATCGGATCGCTGTTCGCCGCGGTCGGTGCCTTCATCATCTTCAAGAACTATTTCAATGATGGTGGCATGCCGATCCCGCAGGAGATCGACGGCAAGCCGAACTACAATCTGGGGCCGATCAAGTTCGGCGCCTGGGCCGCGGTCTTCTGGGGCATTGCCGGCTTCACGGTCGGTCTCATCATCGCCCTTCAGCTCGCCTATCCGGTTCTGAACCTCGACCTTCCCTGGACGAGCTGGGGACGGCTGCGCCCGCTGCACACCTCCGCGGTGATTTTCGCCTTCGGCGGCAACGTGCTGCTCGCCACGTCCTTCTACGTGGTGCAGCGCACGAGCCGCGCGCGGATGCCCGGGCGGATCGCGCCCTGGTTCGTGATCCTCGGCTACAACGCCTTCATCGTCATCGCCGGCACGGGCTACCTGCTCGGCGCGACCCAGTCGAAGGAATATGCCGAGCCGGAGTGGTATGCCGACCTGTGGCTGACCATCGTCTGGGTGGCCTACCTGCTGCTCTTCCTCGGCACCCTGTGGAAGCGCAAGGATTCGCACATCTATGTGGCGAACTGGTTCTACCTCGCCTTCATCATCACCATCGCGATGCTGCACATCGTCAACAACCTGACGGTTCCGGTCTCGGTGTTCGGCACCAAGTCCTACATCGTCTGGTCGGGCGTGCAGGATGCCATGGTGCAGTGGTGGTACGGCCATAACGCGGTGGGCTTCTTCCTGACCGCCGGCTTCCTGGCGATCATGTACTACTTCGTGCCCAAGCGCGCCGAACGCCCGGTCTATTCGTACCGCCTGTCGATCGTGCACTTCTGGGCGCTGATCTTCCTGTACATCTGGGCCGGTCCGCACCACCTGCACTACACGGCTCTGCCGCAGTGGGCCTCGACGCTCGGTGCCACCTTCTCGATCATTCTGTGGATGCCCTCCTGGGGCGGCATGATCAACGGCCTGATGACGCTGTCGGGTGCGTGGGACAAGCTGCGCACGGATCCGGTCCTGCGGATGATGGTCGTGTCGATCGCCTTCTACGGCATGTCGACCTTCGAAGGCCCGCTGATGTCGCTGCGGTCGGTGAACTCGCTGTCGCACTACACCGACTGGACCATCGGCCATGTGCACTCCGGTGCGCTCGGCTGGGTCGGCTACATCTCCTTCGGCGCCCTCTACTGCCTGATCCCCTGGTTGTGGAACAAGAAGCAGGTCTATTCGCTCAAGCTGGTGAACTGGCACTTCTGGATCTCCACCATCGGCATCGTGCTCTACATCTGCGCGATGTGGGTCTCCGGCATCATGCAGGGCCTGATGTGGCGTGCCTACGACAAGCTCGGCTTCCTTGAGTACTCGTTCATCGAGACGGTTGAGGCCATGCATCCGTTCTATGTAATCCGTGCCCTCGGCGGAGCGCTCTTCGTGCTCGGCGCCCTGATCATGGCTTACAATCTCCTCATGACCGTTCGTCACGGCGAGGCCGAAGAGGCCGAGACCGCTGGCGCCGGCGCCATGGCCCCTGCGGAATAAGGGGAGAGGCCAAGATGTCACTCTGGAACAAACACGAAATTTTCGAGAAGCACTCCTTGGTGCTTACCATCGGTATCCTCGTGGTCGTCGCCATCGGCGGCCTCGTGGAGATCGCCCCACTCTTCTACCTGAAGAGCACGATCGAGAAGGTGGAGGGCATGCGTCCCTACACCCCGCTCGAACTCGCGGGGCGCAACATCTACATCCGCGAGGGTTGCTATCTCTGCCACTCGCAGATGATCCGCCCGATGCGCGACGAACTGGAACGTTACGGACACTTCAGCCTGGCGGCGGAGTCGATGTACGACCACCCCTTCCAGTGGGGCTCCAAGCGCACCGGTCCGGACCTTGCCCGCGTTGGCGGCAAGTACTCCGACGAATGGCACCGTCAGCACCTGATCAATCCGCGCCAGGTGGTGCCGGAATCGATCATGCCCGGCTACCCCTTCCTGGCGAAGGCCAGGCTGGAGACGCGTGACATCAAGGACCATCTGAAGACCAACCAGGTGGTGGGCGTGCCCTACACCGAGGAGCAGGTCGAGGCGGCGTCCGCCGATATCCTGGCCCAGGCCACTCCGGACAGCGAGGCTGCAGACGCCTTCCTCGAGCGTTATCCGAGCGCGATCGTTCGCGATTTCGATGGCGACCCGTCGAAGGTCACGGAGCTGGACGCACTTGTCGCCTATCTCCAGATGCTCGGCACGCTGGTTGATTTCTCGGTCTACGACAACAAGGCCAACCTCCGGTAAGGGAGCTTCACGGAATGACCGAAGGGTATGAAACCGTTGCCAGCTTTGCCCAGACCTGGGGCCTGGTCTACTTCGTGGTTCTGTTCGCCGCCGTTCTTTTCTACGCGCTGAGGCCGAAGAACCGCCGTCGCTTCGATGAAGCCGCGCAAATCCCCTTGCGGGAGGATTGAACAATGGCTGATACGCACAACAAGGAAATCGACAAGGTCACCGGCGTCGAGACCACCGGCCACGAGTGGGATGGTCTCAAGGAGCTGAACAATCCGCTTCCCAAGTGGTGGCTCTACATCTTCTATGCCTGCATCGTGTGGGCGATCGGCTACTGGATCGTCTATCCGTCGTGGCCGATGGTGTCCTCCTACGCGACCGGCGTTCTCGGCGACAGCCAGCGCGCCAATGCGCTGGCCGCCTATGACGCGGGCATGGCGGAGCGGGCGCAGACCGGCGAAACGCTGATCAACGCTTCGCTCGACCAGATCGAGAAGACACAGCCGCTGCTCGAGTTCGCGCTGGCCAACGGCCGGGCGGCTTTCGGTGACAACTGCGCGGCCTGTCACGGCTCGGGCGCCACCGGCGGCGCCGGCTACCCGAACCTGCAGGACGACAACTGGCTGTGGGGCGGTTCGCTCGACGCGATCCACCAGACGCTCATGTACGGCATCCGCTCGGGTCACGACGAGGCCCGGATCGGCGAAATGCCGGCCTTCGGCCGCGACGAGCTGCTCGACAAGACGCAGATCACCCAGGTTGCCAACTACGTCGGCAGCAAGGTTGGCCTCGAGCCGGAGGCGGGCGTCGACCTGGCCGCTGGCGAGCAGGTCTACACGGACAACTGCGCCGCTTGTCACGGTGACGACCTGAAGGGGATGCAGGAGATGGGCGCCCCCAATCTGACCTCCCGCAACTGGCTCTACGGCAAGTCCATCGACGCCATCAAGGCGCAGGTGAACAATCCGCGCAACGGCGTGATGCCGGCCTGGTCGACCCGCCTCGACCCGGCGACCGTCAAGTCGCTCGCCGTCTACGTCCACTCTCTGGGCGGCGGCGAATAAGAGCGACACCCCTTCCGACAGGGAAGGCGAAACGGAGAAAGGCGCCCCTCGGGGCGCCTTTTTTCGTGGCCGCGGTCATGCTGTGCCGGCGGCCTTGCGTTCGGCGCCGGCGAGCCTGAGTTCCGAGGGCGAGGTGCCCGTCGCCCGCCGGAACGCCCGGGCGAAGGCGCCCTGGTCGTCGTAGCCGAGCCGGTAGGCGATTTCCGCGACCGGCAGCGAGGTTTCCCGCAACGCCCACAGTGCATAGGCGGTGCGCGCCTCTTCCGCCGCCTCGCGGAACGACACGCCGCGTTCGGCCAGACGCCGGCGCAGGCTGCGCTCGGACACGCCGCATTCGGCGGCGATCGCCGGCTGTGTCAGCGCTCCCTGGCCCAGCCGCATGTAGATCGCCTCGGCAACGACCCGTTCGAACGGCTGGCCCAGGGCTGTTGCCCGTGCCGTTTCCGACGGGGCGTCAGGCGCGCGATGGTGGCGAAACGAGGGGCGGAAGTCGGCGGCGACGGGCATGTCGAGGAGCCTTGCGGGAAAGGCGAGAAAGTTGGTCGGGTGACCGTAGAGCGGCTGGCAGCCGCAGACCATGGCGATCTCCGCGCCGCTGTCGCGCTCGTGCTCGAAGGCGAGCGTCGCCTCCGCCGCGGCAGCCTCGCCGGCGATGCGGGCGAGCACGCCGTGCAGAAAGGCGAGGGTGAACTCGGCATCGCGCGAGCGAGGCCAGATCGTCGGGTCGATGATGCGATAGGTGACAAGGCAGGTGTCCGCCTCGGTGCGCCGGGCGAAGTGGGTTCCCGCCTGGAGTTGCTGCAGGTCGGCCAGAACCTGGTCGAAGAGTTCGCCAAGCCGGCGGGTCCCGAGACTTTCGGGAAAGAGCTGGCGGAGCGCCGGCTCGACGATGCCGCGCCCGCAGCGCCAGATCTGCGGCGAACCGGGCGCCTGCGCGCCCGCGCGCTGGAGGAGAGCGGTGAAGGCGGCGAGCGGTATGGCGGCAGCGGCCAGCTCCGGGCCGGCGAGGACGGAAAGACCGGCGGCGGCGAAGGCTCCGGCGGCGTCGAGGCCGACGGTCTCGAGCGTGCCGGCGATCAGCGGCAGCGCCGATGCGCCGATCGTCGGGGTTGGAAGACGCAGGATCGGTGGGGATGTCTGCCGCATGCTCGGGTCCCTGGCACCTGGAACGCGAGAGCGTGGGCCGGGCATTGGAGCCTGTCAAGGCGAGGCGCGCGGCCTGGCCGGACGGGCGGGAGCCGGCGCGTACGCCGACTCCCCTGGCAAACGGTTCCAGCGGTTGGTCCGGGCTCAGTCGTCGAGCCGGATCGTCAGCGCCGGATTGTGCGGGAAGAAGTTAAAGGGCCGCAGCATGAATCCCTTCCACATGGTCGACATGACGGGCCAATCCTCCGTGTGGGGAACGTGGTGAAAGCCCATCGTGTACCAGGTGACGATATCGGTATTGGCGATCGGCCTGTCCTGCGCCACCCAGGTCGCGAGCGTGTCGGTCCCGTCGCTCTGGAACGCGAATTGTCCGCCAGCATAGCGCTCATCTGCCCGGTAGGGCGTGTTCCAGAGCGTGTACTCGATATAGGCGTTTCGCTTCATCGGCATGTCGTTGACATAGTCGAACGGCGAATAGGCGACCGAGTTGTTGGGCACGATCATGTAGCCCGGCCGGTGGCCGAGCGGGCCCTCGGCGGTCATGTTCATGATGTGATACATCGCCGGCGTGTTCGGATTGACCTTGTAGCGGCCGCCGAGCTCGGTCTTCGCCGGAACGGTTTGCGTGACCCACATCGAGCGCCGTGGCGCGTCCGGGACCGGGTTGGCGGGGACAAGGCCGGTGCGCATGAAGGTGTTCGCCTGGCCGTCGATGTCGAAGTCGAGCTTGAAGTTGAAGAAGTGGTCGTGGTTCGGCGCGATCAGGTTCGGCGCGATGAGTGTTCCGTGGCGGGTTTCCTCGGCCGCCCCGGCGTCGTTCATCGACTTGATCGCGGCGCCCTTGACCGCGTCCAGACCGGTGGAGCCGACCATCACGTCGATGCGGCCGTCCTGATGGAAGACATAGTCGACGAGATAATCGTAGTTGCCGACCTCGGAGGCCGAGCGCACCACGAGCTGGGTTGCCGGACGCCCCTCCGCCGGCGTCTGCTGGGTTTCGCTCTGGGCGAAGATCTCGTAGTGCCGCCAGGCCGGGTCGCCGATGTTGCGCTCGAAGATGCAGATCGCGTCGGGGATGGTCAGCGGCGCGCCGTTGTCCTGATGCACGATCGCCGGCAGATAGGTGGCATAGGCCGGGCAGTCGACGCCGGCGCGAAGCGGCGTCAGGAAGGTGCCGAAGCCGTATTCGCCGCTGTCCATGTATGTGCGCCAGTACCAGCCGTCATCCGGGTCCATGTAGGGCACGAAGACCTCGGACAGATGCGCCTGATACAGAACCTGGCGCCAGCGGTCGCCGTCCTTGACGTCGAAGTTGGACAGCACCACGCCCGGGCGCTTGTCGGCGCGGGCGCGAAAGCGCCAGATGTCCCAGGAGATCAGGCCGTCTTCGATGGTGACATTCGAGCCGCCCGGCTGCGTAAGACGGGCTGGCGAGCTCTTCGGACGCAGCGCGCCGCTTCGCGCCTTGACCTCGTCCTCGGTATAGCCCCAGCCATCCTCCGGGATCGGTACGACGCCGGAATCGAGCACCTCGACCAGGGCACCGGCGTTGAGGTCGACGACCGCATAGAGGCCCTCGATCGGCTTGGCGTAGAAGTTCGACGTCTCCGGAAGCACATAGCAGGGCACTTTCATCAGCCGCCGCCCTTCCTCCTCGGGCAGGCCGAAGCGGCCGGCCGTCAGCGGCAGGCAGAACACGTCCTCGGGCTTCAGTCCGCGCTTGGCGAGCCCGGCCGCGAATTCCGCGTTGCCGGTGGCCAGCTCCATGGCCGTCAGGAACTCGGCGAGCTGGATCATCGTCTGGCCGCCGGCCTCCTCGATCGCGCCGACGCTGTTTGAAGCCAGGTCGACCTCGGTGACGAAGGCCTTGTCTCCGGTCTTGAAGTGGACCTCGACGACACGCGGCTCCGGATCGCCCGCCTTCCAGGCGAGCACGGTGGCCTTGTCTGGCTCCTTCAACGAGATGTAGGGAAACAGCGTCGTATCGTCGACATGGCCGCCCTGGCGCAGCAGCGCCACCGTTTCGACGATCTCGGCCTCGCTCAGCGCGTCGAGCGGATGGGCGGCGGCGGGCGGTGAGATGAACCCGGCCGCGATGATGCCGCCTGCGGCGATGGCAGCCGCGGGCGAGCGCAGAAAGTGACGTGCACGCATGATGTTGCACTCCTCCTCGATGGTATCCGTCTGGTCGGGACGCCGGAATTCTCGTCTTTTTCGATCCGGTCGCCGTCGGACATGATAGTCTGGGGCGGCAAGCGACATTGTGCAGTTCCGGCCAAAATGTCGCAGCCCACGGTCGGCGCTCTTGATGCGGATCAAGGCGATGGCGCGCTTGCCGCGATAGGTCTGACGTCAGCTTGGCGTGTGCCCGGGGCCAGGGTGCGAGCCGAGGTGGACCGAGGGTGCCGCATCATCGTGGCGGATTGTCGCGGGGATGACGTGTCGCAGCGATTGCGACCCATCCCGACGCTATCGTGACCCTCGAGAAACCCGGCCATGCTCAAGGTCTTGGCGGATCGCGCTCGGCCGTTCGGGCGCACGCGATCCGACGACAGGCCTCCCATGGGGCGGGAGAGGCCACGGGCGCTCACGAGAGAGTCCTAACGACGTGAAGGAAGTGGACGGAACAATGCGCGCAGAAACCGATCCCGGCGGAGCAGGCGGCCATCCGGACGAATGGTTCGCATCCGCCAAGAAGATCTACCCGATGGCGGTGCACGGCACCTTCCGCAAGATCAAGTGGGCGCTGCTTTTCATCACGCTCGGCATTTACTACTTCCTCCCCTTCGTGCGCTGGGACCGCGGCCCGAATGCACCGGATCAGGCCGTTCTCGTCGATATCGCCAACCGGCGCGGTTATTTCTTCTTCATCGAGATCTGGCCGCAGGAAGTCTATTACCTAACGGGACTTCTGATCTTGGCGGCGATGGGCCTGTTCCTGATGAACGCGGTCGCCGGGCGTATCTGGTGCGGCTACCTGTGCCCGCAGACCGTCTGGACCGATCTGTTCTTGTGGGTGGAGCGCAAGGTCGAGGGCGACCGCCGCGAGCGGATGATGCTCGACCACCAGCCGTGGACGGCGGAGAAGGTGGCGCGCAAGGGGGCGAAGCACTTCCTCTGGCTGATGATCGCCTGGTGGACTGGCGGCGCCTGGGTGCTCTATTTCTCCGATGCTCCGACGCTGGTCGGCGATCTGGCCACCGGCCATGCGCCGTTCACCGCCTATCTGTGGATCGGCATCCTCACCTTCACGACCTATTCGCTCGCGGGCCACATGCGCGAGCAGGTCTGCATCTTCCTGTGCCCCTGGCCGCGTATCCAGGCGGCGTTGACCGACGAGGACGCGCTCAACGTCACCTACCGTTATGACCGAGGCGAGCCGCGCGGGTCGCTGAAGCAGAACCGCAAGCGCGAGGCCGAGGGCATGCCCGCCGGCGATTGCGTCGATTGCCATCAGTGCTTCCATGCCTGCCCGACCGGCGTCGACATTCGCGACGGCCTGCAGCTCGGCTGCATCCAGTGCGGCCTGTGCATCGACGCCTGCGACACGGTGATGGACAAGGTCGGCAAGCCGCGCGGCCTGATCGCCTATGACACCGACGACAACATCAAGCGTCGCATGGAGGGCAAGGAAGACGTCGTGCGCATGCTCCGTCCGCGCACGCTCATCTACATCGCCATCATCGCGCTTGTCGGCGGCATCATGGCTTATGCCCTTGCCACCCGCAGCTACGAGGGCGTCAATGTCCTGCACGACCGCAATCCGATCTATGTGGAGCTGTCGGACGGGGCGGTGCGCAATGGCTACATGATCCGCCTGCTCAACAAGCGCTCGCATACCCGCAACTTCATCCTGTCGGTTGAAGGCATGCCCGCGGGCACGCGCATCGAAGCCGTCGGCATCGCCGAGCACGTACTTGGCAAGCCTGTCATTCAGGTTGGCCCGGACACGACCCGCGAACTGCGCGTTCTCGTCTTCTCGCCGGCGGATGCGACGCTGCCGCCGAGCACGCCGGTGAGCTTCCGTATCACCGAGACCGTGATGGGTGCGGTCGCCAAGGCCGACGACTTCTTCAAGGCGCCTTGAATCGGCCATTTCCCTCGCGCAGGCAGGCAGGGCGCTTTGCCCTTGCACTGCCTGCGCAGGGATGCAACTTCCTGCGGGGACCGCGACACATGACCTCAACGACGGACCACATGAGCGACAAAAAAGCTGTCAAGCCGATGACCGGGCGCACGGTGCTTTACTGGCTGCTCGGCTTCTTCGCCGTGATCTTCATTGCCAACGCGATCCTCATCCGGCTGGCGCTCGAATCCTTCCCCGGTCTCGTCACCGAAACCGCCTATGAGGACGGGCTCGCCTACAACGACACGATTGCCGCCGCCCGGGCCCAGGCCGAACTCGGTTGGAAGGTCGAGGGCACGGTGAACCGAGGCGACGACGGGGCCGCGCGCATCGCCGTTTCCGCTCATGACAAGGACGGCGCGCCACTTGCCGGCCTGCTCGTCACCGCGCGCCTGCAGCGCACCGCCTCGCCGGAGGCGGCCCACATTGTGGTGCTGCAGGAGGGCGAGCTTGGCCTCTACACGGCGGATCTGGCCAATGTCGAAACCGGGAACTGGCTGTTGAACCTGAGCGCCTCGCGTGGCGAAGGCGACAGGCAGGAGGACTTCCGCTCCGACAACCGCATCTACCTTCGCTAGGTTGCCGCGCGACGCCTCCACCTCCGGTGCCGGCGTCTCGCGCCAGGGTGCTGGCCAACAGGAGAGACAGTTGCCATGACGGCGCATGAGCGCGATTGGGACGCTTTCGTGACGCTGTCGCCGGAGGGCGGCGCGCATATGGACCTTGCGGTCGAAGGCGTGACCTGTGCTGCCTGTATGGTCGAGATCGAACGCGGCCTCTCCGGTCAGTCGGGGGTGGAAAAGGCGCGTCTCAACCTGACCAGCCATCGGCTTGCCGTCGACTGGAAGCCCGGAGAGACCTCGGCCGAGCATATTGTCGAGACGCTGTCGCGCCTTGGCTATCGTGCGCATCCCTTCGATCCGGCGACCGTGCGTGCCCATGCCGACGCAACGGGCAAGGAACTGCTGCGCGCGATGGCGGTGGCGGGCTTCGCCATGATGAACGTCATGCTGCTCTCGGTCTCGGTCTGGTCGGGCAACGTTTCCGGCATGGAGCCGGAGACACGCGACTTCTTCCACTGGCTTTCCGCGCTGATCGCGCTGCCAGCCGCCGCCTACGCCGGCCGGCCGTTCCTGCGCTCGGCGATCTCTGCCCTGTCGGCGCGCCGGCTCAACATGGATGTGCCGATCGTCATCGGCGTGTCGCTGGCGCTGTTTCTGTCGATCATGCAGACGCTGCATTCGGCCCATCACGCCTATTTTGAATCGGCGGTGATGCTGCTGTTCTTCCTGCTTATCGGCCGCTACCTCGATCACATGATGCGCCGGCGCACGCGGGCCTTCGCGGAGAACATCGCCGCGCTCAAGGCGGAGACGGCGGTCGTCATCCGGCCGGACGGGTCGCTGCGCGAGGTGCCGCTGTCCAAGGTCGAGCCGGGCCAGCGGATCTTCGTGCGCGCGGGCGAGCGCGTGCCGCTCGACGGCATCGTCGAGCGCGGCGCCTCCGAGATCGATCAGAGCCTCGTCACCGGAGAGACGGCGCTTGCGCGGGTCGGCGAGGGGGATGCGGTCTATGCCGGCACGCTCAACGCTTCGGCCAATCTCACCGTCGCGGTGACGGTCGCCTCCGGCGCGACGCTGCTCGACGAGGTGACACGGCTGATCGAGACGGCCGCGCAGGCGAAATCCGCCTATGTCCGGCTCGCCGACCGGGCGGCCGCGCTCTATTCGCCTTTCGTACATCTGGCCGCCGCGTTGACGTTCATTGGTTGGCTTGTCGCCGGCGACGACTGGCAACAGGCCCTCGTCATTGCCATCTCGGTGCTGATCATCACCTGTCCCTGCGCGCTCGGGCTCGCCATTCCCGCCGTCCAGGTGGTGACCTCCGGTCTGCTCTTTCGCGCCGGCGTCCTGTTGCACTCGGGCGATGCCATCGAGCGGCTCGCCGAGGTTGACACCATCGTCTTCGACAAGACCGGCACGCTGACGCTCGCCGTGCCGGAACTCGTCGGCGGTGCCGCCGGCGAAGGGCCGCAGAGCGCTCTTGCCGGCAGGCTTGCCCTGTCCAGCCGCCATCCGCTGGCCACCGCGCTTGCCCGTGCAACCAGGGCGCAGGTGCCGCTCGACGGTGTCGTCGAGGAGGCTGGCGCCGGCGTCCGCGTCGTCCACGAGGGGCGCGAGTTGCGCCTCGGCAGCGCCGCCTTCTGTGGCCTGAGCGAGGAGGCGGCGGCCATTGCCGTGGCCGACGTGCCGGGCGCTTCGCTGATCGTCTTCCGGGATGGCGAGCAGGCTCCGGTGCCTTTCCTGCTGGCCCAGTGCCTGCGGCCCGATGCGGTCGCGACCGTGGCGCGGCTGAAGGCTGCCGGCTACCGGATGGAAATCCTGTCCGGCGACCGCAGCGCACCGGTCGCCGCCATCGCCGGCGCGCTTGGCATCGCCGACTGGCGTGCCGGGCAGAAGCCGGCCGACAAGATTGCCCGTCTCGAGGCGCTCAAGGGGGAGGGCGCGCGGGTGCTGATGGTCGGCGATGGCCTCAACGACGCGCCGGCACTGGCTGCCGCTCATGTGTCGCTGTCGCCGGTGACGGCCGTTCATGTTGCCCAGGCGGCGGCCGATGCGGTCTTCCTTGGTGACCGCCTCGGCGCGGTCGACGCCGCCTTGTCGCTGTCGCGCCGCGCCCGCGGCGCCATGGTGCAGAACCTGTGGTTCTCCACGCTCTACAACGCCGTCGCCGTGCCCTTTGCCGTCGCCGGCTTCGTCACGCCCCTTCTGGCCGCCGTTGCCATGTCGCTGTCGTCGGTGGTGGTGACACTGAATGCGCTGCGGCTCCGGCTCGGCGGGCAGGAGACGGGCTGATGGATGTCCTGATTTTCCTCATTCCCATCGCCCTGTTTCTCGGGCTGGTCGGGCTCGCCGGGTTCCTCTGGTCGCTGAAAAGCGGACAATACGACGACCTGGAAGGGGAGAAGTACCGCATTCTTTACGATGACGACCTCCCCGATCCGGCGGATGCGCGCAAAAAGCGCGGGGAAAGTCGGGAGGACTAACCCTTGCTTCAGAATTTCCGTGCATAAGTGCCGGAAGCTGGAGGTTCATGTGTCGCTTGATCTGGCATCGCTGACGTTTCTTCTTGTCGAGGACAGCGCGTACATGCGCACGATCCTGCGCACCATGCTGCAGGGGTTCGGCGCGCGTCGCATTGTCGAGGCCGAGGATGGTGCGTCCGGACTCGAGGCGATGGAGCGCGCCAATCCGGACATCCTCATTCTCGACTGGGTGATGCCGATCCTCGACGGGGCGGACATGGTGCGGATGATCCGCAATCCGCACAATCCCTTTGCCTATATCCCGATCATCATGGTCACGGGCCATACCGAGCGCAGCCGTATCATCGAGGCGCGCCGGCTCGGCGTCCACGAGCTTCTGTCGAAGCCGATCTCGGCGAAGGCGCTCTACCAGCGGGTCAGCTCGGTGATCATGCACCCGCGCGATTTCGTCAAGACGCCGAGCTACTTCGGCCCGGCACCGCGCGAGATCCGCAACCGTCAGAAGATCTGGCAGGCCGCCGACGCGGGCGGTGAGGGCGGTCAGGCCGCCTGACGCCTGTCCCGACATCTGCCAGCCGACGAACCCGGCTTCGTGGTTCGCGCCCGCCTTGCCCGACTGCCTATCGTTCCAGCGCTTGCGCCCCGTATCTATCGCCTGTGCCTATCATCTGATGTCGCGGCGCGCGCGGTTGTCATCCTCATGTCTGCGCGGTGCCGTCGTCGTCGCCTTTGTCGCCGGCCGCAGGCTGCGCCGCGCCTGCCGCCTTCCTTCGGCGCAGGTTGGCGCGCAGGGCGGCCGCGAGCCGCTCCTCGCGGGCCCGCGCAGCAGGGCTGATGCCCTTGGCCGCGTCTTGCCCCGCGCCGCCCGCGCCCTTGCTCTTCGCATCCTTGCCGTCAGCCACCGTCGCGTCTCCTGCCTTGCTGTCGTCTTCGGTTCTGACGTTGATATGCCGAGGCTCGCACGCCGAAGGCAAGTCCCGTCACGCCGGGGTGCAAGGCTTGGAGAACCGCAAGCTCGCCGCCTAATATCAACCCCAAGACGGGGCCCGCGCTCCGCCAGGCTTCAGCCCCGTAAAACGACTATCAAATCAGTTGAATTCTGAGTCACGCTCCTGAACAGGAGTTTGGCGATGTCTGATGGGTTTTCTGGCTCACCGACGAGCAGCTTTCGAAGCTGCAACGGCTATTGCCAACCGACACGCGCCGCAAGGCCCGTGTCGATGACCGACGGGTGATCAGCCGCATCATTCATGTCTTGAAGTCGGATGGCCGCTGGATCGATGCGCCAGATGCCTACGGGCCGACGAAAACCCTACACAACCGCTTTGTCCGCTGGTCGAAGAAAGGTATCTGGACGGGGATCTTCGACACGCTCTCCCAAATCGGCGGCCCTGTCCTGGAAGGGATGATCGATAGCATGGCCGTTCGGGCGCACCGGGTGGCCCATGGCGGCAAAGGGGGGGGCAAGCCCATGCCCTGGGCCGAGCTCGTGGTGGTCCGGGAACCAAAATTCACGCCCTGAGCGACAACAAGGGCAGACCCATCGCTTTCCACCTGACTGGAGCCAATGTCTCGGATTTCACTGGAGCAGAGGCACTCTTGCCGCTCGTTCCGGAAAACGGCGTACTGCATGGCGACAAAGGTTACGACAGTGACCGTATCCGCCGGACCGTGGAGGCACGTGGGTCTCTCCCCAACATCCCGCCTCACAAATCACGGAAATGGAAAAATTGTTTCTCGCCATACCTTTACAAGGGCAGGCTGGTCATCGAGCAGATGTTCTGCAGGCTCAAGGCGTTTCGCAGAATCGCAACGCGCTATGACCGCAGCGCCAGGAATTTCCTCTCAGAACTCTGCCTCGCGGCAACCGTCTGTTACTGGTTATGAGTCTGAATCCTAGTCGTCCTCACTATTTCTGATATCGACTTCAGACGAGCCTTGGAATTGCAAAGCTCCACGCACGGCGTCTTCGTAAGAAAAATGCTCTATATCTTGATAAATATACGAGGAGAGAACGGCGCTGTCGTTATAACTGTACGTCCAAGAAGCAGTCAGCGGTTCATAATAATCCCCAAGGGGCAGATTGGCTAAATACGCTGGAACGGTCCCGATTTCACCGGCTTTCTTATTCATGCCTTCGAGCCATTGCATTTGAAATAGAGGAATTCTTTTTAGGCAGTCTGCCAAGTCAGAACTAATTTCTTGTGACGAGATGACTACGATAACAAAATTGCCATAATGCGTTTTATTATCATTAGTCTCACTCCAGTCATCATGAAATTGCGCTGATATCTTTGCAACTTCATTGTAGAATGCGTCTAAGCTCTTCGCAGATACGCTCTCATTGTCAGAGCATACATATACATGTGATATAGGACGTTGCCAAAGCCGGGGTGGGGACGCCGAATCGGCTTTTTTGGTGTTTGTAACTGCAAAAATGGAGAAGATTGTTATTAGTACGGTTATTCTTATTTTATAAGATGATTGCATGTCTGTAATATCCGTCGTTTTTTACTTGAAGTGAACCTGTATCATAAGTGGCAATTTTATCATGATTTATAGCTTGTTTGTAACGTCTCGTAGTGGCTTTTGAACCGCCCCGGGATTGCCGGAGGCCATTTGTTTTAAATTATGCGGCCATGAGCGCTGACGGGGGGGGGCAATCTACATCGCGAAAGCTGCCAAATGTTCCGACGACGGACAATGGTCGGAGGAACATTGTCCGAACAAAACTGTTCGAGTTTTGTACGAGATATCCGGCGTGTTCCCTGAACGTTCATGCGAAGTTCTGTTGGTGGCAGGCATCGAGAACGGGTGAAATTTTCCCACAAGGAGTTCCCCAAACCGGCTTGACTGCCTGGGTTTTACGCCTTACACCCGCGCTCATCGCTGCCGTAGCTCAGGGGTAGAGCACTCCCTTGGTAAGGGAGAGGTCCGGGGTTCAAATCCCCGCGGCAGCACCATTTTCCCATGCGACATATTTTTATCCCCTAACATATTGAACGGCATAGATTTTTTGACGTTCAAACAGCCTTGCTTCCGGCAGTAGCTGACCCTCTCTAAAAACGCCAATCTGAGCAACGTCCTGCGTAGCTTGTAGTCGCCCGAATCCCATACTTTCCATGGGTTTGCGAGAAAGGACATGGCGAGTTCAAACATTATCTCAAAGCTATGTCGCGGGCGCCCTCCATTTTGTGCCTTTTCGCGCAACACCAGCTTCTGTGCCTCTAGCTTCTCGATTTTGTTTTCGTAGTGACGTTGCCCCCAAGTTTTATCCAGTTTGACGGAGAATCTGGCGGTGGGTTTGGCCGATATGGCCGGGGCTATTGACGGGGTCTGACGCGGAGCCCGCGAGCGAGCGGAGCGGCAGATCCCGTTTCGGGTTCAAGGTGTCGGCATATTCGGTCGGGGTCAGCCAACCGAGCCGGGAATGTGGGCGGTTGAGGTTGTAGTCGTTCCTCCAGGCCT